>CAZENK010000001.1:0-139023 GCA_964513585.1 uncultured Bifidobacterium sp.
CTCGACCCGTACATCAACGTCGATCCGGGGACCATGAACCCCTTCCAGCACGGAGAGGTGTTCGTCACCGACGACGGCGCCGAGACGGACCTCGACCTCGGCCACTACGAGCGCTTCATCGACGAGAACCTCACGCGTTCCTCCAACGCCACCACGGGTTCGATCTACCAGGCCGTTCTGGCCGCCGAGCGCCGGGGTGACTACCTCGGCAAGACCGTCCAGGTCATCCCGCACATCACGGACGAGATCAAGCGTCGGATCCGGCGAATCGCCACCGAGGACACCGACGTGGTGATCACCGAGGTGGGGGGAACCGTCGGCGACATCGAGATCCTGCCGTTCCTCGAGGCGATCCGGCAGTTCCGCAACGAGGCTGGTCGCGACAACGTGTGCTACCTGCACGTGACCCTCGTGCCGTTCATCGGCCCGAGCGGCGAGCAGAAGACCAAGCCGACGCAGCACAGCGTCACCGAACTCCGTTCGCGGGGCATTCAGCCCGACGTCATCGTGTGCCGGAGCGAGGAGCCCCTGAGCACTGGGCTGAAGCGCAAGATCTCGCACATGTGCGACGTGGACCTGAACGCGGTGGTGAACGCAGCCGACGCCCGCAACATCTACGAACTGCCGTTGATCCTGCACGAGGAGGGACTCGACACCGTGGTGTGCGACGTGCTGCGCATCGACGGGGAAGTCGACCTCTCGTCGTGGGAGTCTCTCGTGAACCGGGTCGATGCCGCAGTGAGGCCCGTGCGCATCGGTCTCATCGGCAAGTACGTGGAGCTGCAGGACGCCTATCTGTCCGTTGTCGAGAGCCTGAAGCACGCCGGTTTCCATCACGGGGCGAAGGTCGAGATCGACTGGATCCAGGCCGAGGATGTCGAGGGTCTGCTCGCGGGCGGACGTCTCGACGGTCTCGACGGCATGGTGATCCCCGGCGGGTTCGGCCAACGCGGGATCGAGGGCAAGATCGCAGCGGCGGCGTACTCGCGCGAGAACGCGGTGCCCTGCCTGGGGCTGTGTCTCGGCATGCAGGTGATGACGATCGAGTTCGCGCGCCACGTGCTGGGGCTTGCCGATGCGAACAGCACCGAGTTCGACCCGGCCTCGAACCATCCCGTCATCGACATCATGAACGACCAGCGCGACGTGACCGACAAGGGCGGCACGATGCGCCTCGGTGCGTACCTGGCCGTGCTCGAGCCCGGCACTCGCGTGGCGGATGCGTACGGTGAGTCCGTCGTGAGCGAGCGCCACCGTCACCGTTGGGAATTCAACAACAACTACCGCACCAGGTTCGAGGAGGCCGGTTTCGTGATCAGCGGAACATCCCCCGACAAGAGGCTCGTCGAGTTCATCGAGCTGCGGGACCACCCGTACTGGGTCGCGACGCAGGCCCATCCGGAGTTCAAGAGCCGGCCTGACCGTCCGCACCCGTTGTTCCGCGAGCTCATCGCGGCATCGCTGGCGAACCGTGAGGTTCGACTCGCCCGCGAGGGTGCCGCCGTCTCGCGCACTGCGTGATCTGCCGTGCCGACGGGTGATTTCGAGGTCGAGAACGATTCGGTCGTTCATTCGTGGGCGATGTTCCGGCTGGTGCGCCGGATGGTGCGGTCGCCCCGCGGTGAGACGTTCGAGCGCACGTATGTGTCCACGCCGGGCGCTGTCGCAACCGTCGCGGTGACGGACGACGGGAAAGTGCTTCTCGTGTCCCAGTACCGCGCTGCACTCGGCGGGACAGTGGTCGAGATCCCGGCTGGCATGCGCGACATTGCCGGTGAGGACCCGGCTGTGACCGCAGTGCGGGAGCTGAAGGAAGAGACCGGGTTCGTGGCCACACGCATCGAGTTCCTCGGTACGTGCCTCTCGTCGCCGGGCGTGACTGACTCGTCCGTCGACGTGTACCTGGCCACCGGTCTCGCATCAGGCACTCCCGAACCCCACGGACCCGAGGAGGACTCGATGACGCTCGAGTTGGTCCCGTTTGCCGAGGCCCTCGAGCGCCTGGACGAAGGTGCGATCACCGATGCGAAGTCCGCTTTCGGTCTGTTGATGGCAGCGCGCAGGTACCCCCACCTCGTACGCTGAATCCCGATCATGGGTGCCGGTGACGATTCGCACGAGGTCGAGTCCTTCCTCCGTTGGATGACCGTGGAGCGCGGCCGTGCAGCCAACACCGTGTCGTCGTACCGCCGCGACCTTCGCAGGTACGAAGAGTTCCTCCGTGCACGCAGGAACTCTGTCGTTGGGGCCACCGAGGACGACGTGGAGTCGTTCGTGAGATCGATGCAGGAAGCAGGTGACGCGGTGTCATCGGTGGCACGGCGCCTGGCTGCGGTGCGCATGCTCCATTCCCATCTGGTTGCGGAGAGCGTGCGCGCCGACAACCCCGCTTCGCGCGTGGAGGGAGTGCGCGTGCCGACCGGTGTGCCCAAGCCGCTGTCGACCGCTGAAGTTGATGCACTTCTGTCCGCGGTCACCGGCGAGGAATCGGCTGACCTGCGTGACAGGGCTCTGCTCGAGTTCCTGTACGCGACAGGTGCGCGCATCTCGGAGGCTTGCGATCTGAACCTGGACGATCTCGACATGTCATCGCGGGTGGTGCGCCTGTTCGGCAAGGGTTCGAAAGAGAGGGTGGTGCCGTTCGGTCGTGCGGCCGAGGGTCGTCTGAGGGACTATCTCGGTGCCGGCGGCAGGGCGATGCTGGTGCCCGGGTCGTGGGCCAAGTCCGGCGACCGCGATGCGGTGTTCCTCACGAACCGGGGTCGCCGCCTGAACCGTCAGAAGGCATGGTCGATCGTGCGTGACGCAGGGCGCGCCGCAGGCATCACGCGGGAGCTCTCGCCGCACGTGCTTCGGCACAGCTGCGCCACACACATGCTCGAGCACGGTGCGGATCTGCGTATCGTGCAGGAGATGCTCGGTCACGCCACGATCTCGACCACGCAGATCTACACGAAGGTCTCACAGGAACGCCTGTTCTCGGTGTACCGCGAGGCGCATCCGCGCGCACGGGGTTCAGTGTGAGCCCGGGGCACCTCGTGCGGCGGGCTGTCGGCTCCTTCCGCAACAACCCTTTGACGACAGGGGAGACGGGGGTTGCGCGGTCGGTGTTGTTGCCCGGTGAGTTCGATCTCTGGTTGCAGATGCAGAACCGCGACCGGCGTCACTCGCTCGACGTGCTCCGACGGTTCGATCGGCTCGCGCCGGGGGCCGATCGTGAAGACCGCGCAGCTGCGCTCCTGCACGATGTGGGGAAGGCCTCGTCCCCGCTCGGGTGGTGGGGCAGGATCATCGCCACGGTCGCAGGCCCTCGCACTGCTGCCATGCGTGCGTACCTGGACCACGAAGCAATCGGCGTCGGTGTGTTGCAGGGGGTGTCGACCCCGCGCACCATCGCGGTCCTGGACGGCACTGCGGCAGACGCGAGCGTCGAGGCCCTGCGCGCAGCCGACAACGTGTGAGGTTCAGATGCGGGGCAGGAGACCGATTGCGCGGTGAGCCCGGTCGAGTGTCCGCGCCGCAACCTCACGGGCGCGTTCGTTGCCGATGTGCAGCAGGCGCGTGAGCTCTGCCGGGTCGCCCATCAGCTCGTGGTACCTGTTCCTGATCGGCTCCACCAGGGCCACGACTGCATCGCCCGTGTCCCTCTTCAGCGGTCCGTACTGGGTGTAGTTGCCCACGAGTGACTGAACGGGTGTTCCCGTGGCCGCCGAGAGGATGTCGAGAAGGTTGCTGACGCCGGGCTTGGTCTCGCGGTCGTAGGCGACCACGTTGTCCGAGTCGGTCACGGCACGCTTGAACTTCTTCTCGATCGTCGCGTTGTCGTCGAGCATGTAGATGATCCCGTTGTCGGTGGTCGCCGACTTCGACATCTTCGAGGTCGGGTCCTGCAGGTCCATGACGCGGGCGCCGGCTTTCGGGTGTGTTGCCTTGGGCAGCACGAACGTGTCACCGAACCGGTGGTTGAACCTGATGGCGATGTCGCGGGTGATCTCGATGTGCTGGCGCTGGTCCTCGCCCACGGGCACCTCGTCGGCATCGTAGAGAAGAATGTCCGCTGCCTGCAGGGCCGGGTACGTGAACAGCCCGGCCGAGACGAAGTCTCCCTCGCGCTTGGCTGATTTGTCCTTGAACTGGGTCATGCGGCTCAGTTCGCCGAACGAGACTGTGCACTCCATGATCCAGGCGAGTTCGGTGTGCTCGTGGATGTGGCTCTGCACGAAGACCGTGGCCACGTTCGGGTCGAGTCCGACCGCGAACAGCATGGCGGCGAGCTCGATGGTCTGGCGACCGACCACGCCGGGTGTGTCGGTGACGGTGAGGGCGTGAAGGTCGACGATGCCGTGGAACACGTTGCCGTCGTGCTGACCCGACACCCAGTTGACGAGGGCGCCCAGATGGTTGCCGAGGTGAACCGAACCGGTGGGTTGGATGCAGGAGAGCACGCGAGTCACGCCGAAACGCTACTTGTTCGGGGCGATTCCGCCATGATTGATTGCCCCGCGAGAAGCGGCGGAGAACTACGATGGGTCCGTGGCGATTGAAGTGGCAACCCCGGTCTATGAGGGCCCTTTCGACCTGCTGCTGCATCTCATCATGAGAGAAGAAGTGGACATCCACGAGATCTCGCTCTCCACGATCGTGGATGCCTACCTGGCGGAGCTCGCCAAGATGCAGGAGCTCGACCTGGAGATCGCCACGGAGTTCCTGCTGATCGCGGCCACCCTGATCGAGCTGAAGGCCCGGCGTCTGCTGCCGGGCAAGGAGAACGTCGACCTGGACGAGGAGCTGGCCCTGTGGGAGGAGCGCGACCTGCTTCTCGCCCGCCTCCTCGAGTGCAAGACCTTCAAGGACGTCGCCCGGATCCTCGCCACCTTCGTCGACGACGCCGACCGGGTCTACGCCAGGCATGTCGGAACCGACGAGCGGTTCGCGAACGTGGTGCCTGATCTCCTCGAGGGAATGACCATGGAGAAGCTGCAGAACGGTTTCGTGCGCGCGATCACGCCGCGCCCGCGTGACGAGATCAACCTCTACCACGTGTCTCCCATCCGGTTCACCGTCGCCGAGGCCGTCGTCGAGTTGATGGACGAGCTGCCGCGAGTGCGCAACACGTCGTTCCGCGCTCTCACGAGCGGTCTCGTCGAGCGACTCGAGATCGTGGTGCGGTTCCTCGCGCTGCTCGAGATGTACAAGCAGGGCTTCATCGAGATCGACCAGATCGACAGGTTCGGGGACATCACCGTGGAGTGGACCGGCGTCGGTCCGGGTCACGCCGGCCCGCTCGAGATCGACGTGTACGAAGGCTGAGGAACATGAGCAACGAAGTGACTGCAGAGACCGTGCGTGCCGTCGAGGCGATCCTGCTCGTGGCCCAGGAGCCCGTGCCGACCGATCTGATCGCCCAGTTGGTCGAGGTTCCCAGCGCCACCATCGAACAGGTGTGCGAGCGCCTCGCAGAGACCTACGAATCGGCCGGCCACGGCTTCCAGATCGCCAAGGTCGCAGGCGGCTGGCGCTTCCAGACGCATCCTGATCTTGCTCCGTACGTCGAGCGTTTCATCCTTGATGGCCAACGTGCGCGCCTTTCGGGTGCCGCGCTCGAGACGCTTGCGATCATCGCCTACAAGCAGCCGATCTCGCGACTGCAGATTGCGTCGATCCGCGGCGTCGACCCGGACGCTGTCATGCGCACTCTCCACGGTCGCGGTTACATTGCGCCCGTCGGACGGGACAACGGACCGGGCCAGGCCGTGCTCTGGGGCACCACGCAGTTGTTCCTCGAGAAGCTCGGACTTGCTTCGCTCGCCGACATGCCGCCGATCGCGTCCTTCGTTCCCGACGCATCGCTGGTCGAGGCGCTCGAGAAGACCCTGCGCATCGAGGCTGACCCCGGCGCGGTGTCCGGACCCCCCGAAGAAGAATCGCTCGGGGCGAACTAGTGCCTCGTGAGACCCCGCCGGGAGGCGCGGTGCCCGAGCCGCCGCTGTGGGAGCAGTTGGCCGACAATGCCCGTCGTGCTGCGGAGGAGGGCGACCGCCTCCAGAAGGTGCTCGCGCGCGCCGGCTACGGGTCGCGACGTGTGTGCGAGGACCTGATCATCGACGGTCGGGTGACCGTGAACGGTGACGTGGCCGTGCTGGGTCGTCGCGTCGACGTGTCGACCGATGACATCCGCGTGGACGGCGCGCCGGTCGGTGCACTCCCCGGGTTCGTGTACTACCTGCTGAACAAGCCCGAGGGTGTCATCACCACGGCTTCCGACGAGCACGGCCGGCAGACGGTTCTTGAGCTCGTGCCCGAGGAGCCCCGCGTGTTCCCGGTCGGTCGGCTCGATCGCGACACCACGGGGCTCATCATCGTGACCAATGACGGCAGGTTCGCCCAGCACCTCACGCACCCGAGTCACGGCGTGGAGAAGGAGTACATGGCAGAGGTCGAGTGCGGACCACGCGGCGTGAGCGCCGGGGCCGTCAGGGAACTGCGTGAGGGTGTCGAGCTCGACGACGGCATGACGGCACCCGCAGAGGTGAGCCAACCCGATCCCGGTGTGCTGCGCATCGTGATCCACGAAGGGCGCAACAGGCAGGTGCGACGCATGTGCGAGGCGGTGGGGCACCCTGTGGTGCGGCTCGCCCGCACCCGTATCGGCCCGATCCGCGACACACGGCTGCCACCCGGTCGCTGGAGGACGCTGACGAGCGATGAGGTCAGGCGGTTGTCCGAGGCCGTCGATGCGGGGACGGGCCGATGAGCGAGGTGACCGTGAGGGCGAAGGGCTCGATCGATGCGGTCGTCAGGGTGCCCGGGTCGAAGAGCGTGGCGAACCGTGCGTTGGTGTGCGCGCTGCTAGCCGAGGGTGTGTCGGTGGTGGCCGGTGTTCCCGATGGTGATGACGCCACGGTGATCGTCGATGTTCTGCGCCAGCTCGGCCGGGTGGTGGTCGAGCCTGATGGTGCCTTGCGGATCACGGGCGGCGGGGGAATCGCCCTGCCCGGGATCGTCGATGCAAAGCTCGCGGGCACCTCGTCGAGATTCCTGACGGCTCTCGCCGCATTGTCGCAGTCGTCGACCGTGATCGACGGTGACGAGCCCCTCCGACAGCGCCCGATGGCCGATCTGCACGATGCCCTGGTGGGGCTCGGTGCGTCGGTCGACCCGCTCGGGCAGCCCGGTCATCTGCCCGTTGCAGTGTCGCGTGGTTCCCTCACCGGGGGCTCCGTGGCGATCCGGGGTGACGTGTCGAGCCAGTTCATCTCTGCCCTCATGTTGGTCGCCCCCGTCCTGCCCGGCGGTCTCGTCATCGAGGTCTCCGGGGAGCTCGTGTCTCGCTCGTACGTGGAGATGACCGCGGCTGTGATGCGTGACTTCGGTGCCGCCGTGACCGTGGGCGATGCGCTCATCGTTGTGGAACAAGGTGCGTACACGGCACGCGAGTACTCCGTGGAACCCGATTTCTCGTCTGCTGCCTTCCCGTTGGTCGTGCCGGTTCTCGTGCCCGGGCGCGTGCGGGTTCCCGGGCTTGCACGCGGCAGGCTCCAGGGTGACTCGGAGATCCTCCGGATCCTCTCGCGCATCGGATGCACCGTGTCCGAGACGGGCGACGACATTGTCGTCGAGCGCACTGCATCCCACAGGACCAGCCCGGTCGACCTGGTCATGACGGATTGTTCCGACCTCGTCCCGGCCGTCGCGGTTGCGCTGTCGGCGGTCGACGGTGTGAGCCGCATCTCGGGGGTCGGCTTCATAAAGAAGAAGGAGAGTGACCGTCTCGATGATCTCGCTGCGGAGATGCGCAGGTGTGGTGTTCTTGTCGAGGCCGATGATGACGGCCTGACGATCAGCGGGTTCGAACGGGTCGGGGAGTGTGCGGTCGACACGCACCATGACCATCGACTCGCCATGGCTCTTGCTCTCATGGCTCTCGTCAATGATTCTGTGCGTGTGCGTGACCACGAGGTCGTGACGAAGAGCTGGCCGTCGTACTTTGATGACATGGCCGACATGCTCACCACGGAATCCAACGGAAACTAGGGTTTGGTCATGGAAGTGGTTGTCGCAGCGTTCGATGTCGACGGCACCGTCACGGTCCGCGACTGTGTCGTGCCGTTCATGCGGCGCGTGGCAGGCCGGGCCGGGCTCGCGCGTGCGGTCCTGTCCTCTCCCTTGCGTGTGGCTGCGTTGCTGGCTGCCCGGGACCGCGACGGGTTGAAGGAGCACATCGTCGAGAGGGTCTTCCGCGGCAGGTCGGTTGATGCCGTCAACGAAGAAGGGGTGCGCTTCGCCGAGGTCGTTGCCGATGGATGGATTCGCGAGGACGTGGCCGCACGACTTCGCTGGCACCAGTCGATGGGGCACGTTGTCGTGTTCGTGTCCGCCTCTCTGCACCCGTACCTCGAGCCGCTGGGCGACCTGTGCGAGGTTGACGCCGTCGTGTGCACGACCCTCGAGTCGGAAGGCGACACCTACACCGGTCGTCTCGTCGGGCGCAACTGCCGGGCCGGGGAGAAGGTGCTGAGGCTGCATGAGTGGATGACGGGTGCGGGGATACCGCACGGTGCCCTGAAGTTCGCGTACGGGGACTCCTCCGGAGACACTGCACTCCTTGCTGCGGCCGAGACGGGTCTGAACGTCCGCAAGACCGAGCTGGCCGGTGCACCCGCATGATCCGCGCACTTGTCAAGGAGGCGCGCCCGTCACAGTGGCTGAAGAACGTGCTCGTGTTCGCAGCGCCGGGCGCGCTCGGTGTTCTCGATGAGTGGACTCCGTTGTGGAAGACCTCGGTCATCTTCGTCGCGTTCTGTCTCGTCGCGAGCGGTACCTACTACTGGAACGACATCAAGGATGTCGAGCAGGACCGACTGCACCCGAAGAAGAGGTTCCGTCCGATTGCCAGTGGCGCCATCCCGCTCCCGGTTGCGAGGGTTGTGGGAACCGTGCTCTTGTTCGGCGGGCCGGCACTCGCGGCGTCGGTCAGGCTCGAGGCCGGCGGCATCATCGCTCTGTATGCGGTGCTGACTATCTCGTACAGCACGCGCCTGAAGCACGTGGCGCTCCTCGATCTCGCGATCGTCGCGAGCGGGTTCGTCCTGCGGGCGATGTCCGGCGCCGTGGGCACGGAGACGCCGATGTCCAACTGGTTCGTGCTGTGCACCACCTTCGGGTCCTTCTTCATCGTGACGGGGAAGCGTTTCGCCGAGCTCGTGGAGATGGGCGACAACGCAGCCACCACCCGAGCCTCGTTGCGCTCCTACACGGTTCCGTACCTGCGTCAGCTGTTGGTCGTCTCGTGCACCGCAACGGTTGTCACGTACTGCATGTGGGCCTTCGAGAACGCCTCGAAAGCCGACGAGATCATCCCGTTCCACGGACTCTCCATCGTGCCCATGGTGCTCGCGCTCCTGCGCTATCTCATGGTTCTCGAGAACGGCGGGGGTGGCGCACCGGAGGAGGTCTTCTTCCGTGACCGTGCCATTCAGTTCTACGGCGCTGTGTGGGTGGTTGTGTATGCGCTCGCCGTGTACGCCGCCTAGAGCGGGTGGCGACCTGCGGTGGCGTTGCCCGTCTAGAATCGTCGAATGACGCGTGAACGACTGTCCGGTTGGGGGCGTACCGCCTGGACCGTGGCCGATGTCGTGCGGACAACCGACCCCGACACCGTCCGTTCCACGCTGGCCGACTCGACCGATCGTGGCGTGATCGCCCGCGGTCTCGGCCGTTCCTACGGTGCGGCTGCACAGAACGCCGGCGGACACGTGATCGAGCTCACGAGCGAGCACGACCCACTCGGGGTTGATGCGGTCCTCGACCCGGTGAGCGGTCTTCTCGATGTGGCGTCGAGCGTCAGCATCGATTCGGTTCTCAGGCTGTGCGTCCCCCGCGGATGGTTCATCCCGGTCACGCCGGGCACGCGGTTCGTGACCATCGGTGGCGCCATCGCCTCAGATGTGCACGGCAAGAACCATCACTTCGACGGCAGCTTCGGCCAGCACGTGCGTTCGTTGACTCTGATGCTGTCGAACGGGGAGATCGTCGAGCTCTCGCCCGAGAACCGGCCGGAGTGGTTCTGGGCAACTGTCGGCGGAATGGGCCTCACCGGCGTGATTCTGCGGGCCACCGTTGCCATGCTCCCGATTGCCTCGTCCAGGGTGCGCGTGGAGACGGAACGGCTCGGCAGTTTCGACGAGGTCTGTGCTGCAATGTCCTCGGACGGCGATGACGCCAGCTACCGCTACTCGGTCTGTTGGGTCGACCTGTTGGCGACGGGGTCGTCCATGGGGCGCGGTGTCCTCACGCGCGGTGATCATGCACGTGCTGACGAGGTCAAGGGCGATGACCCGCTCGCTTACGACCCCAGGCTGTCGGTGTCGGCGCCGGGGTGGGTGCCGAACGGCCTGCTCAACAAGTTCACCATCAAGGCCTTCAACGAGGCCTGGTACCGCAAGGCTCCTGCGAAGCGCCATGTGGGCCTCGAGTCGATCCCGGCCTTTTTTCATCCCCTCGACGGGGTGAACAAGTGGAACCGCCTCTACGGTCCCCAGGGTTTTCTGCAGTACCAGTTCATCGTTCCGCTCGACCGCACAGAGGTGCTTCGTCGCGTGATCGAGACCTTCTCCGGCGAGGGTGTCGCATCGTTCCTGGCCGTGCTGAAGCGCATGGGCCCGCAGAACCCCGCACCCCTGTCTTTCCCAACCGAGGGGTGGACGCTCACCCTTGACATGGCCGCAGGGATCCGAGGACTGCCCGAGCTGTTGTCGCGTGTGGACGACATGGTGCTCGATGCGGGTGGCCGTCACTATCTGGCCAAGGATTCGCATGTCGCGCCGAGCGCGGTGCGCCGCGGCTATCCGCGATTCGACGAGTGGATGTCGACGCGCGACGAGATGGACCCTGCCGGGGTCTGGCGCAGCGATCTTGCCCGGCGTCTCGGTCTTGTTCACCCTGGGAGGGTTTCATGAAAAACGGCGTGGGCGTTGCCCAGAACATCGTGCTCTTCGGAGGAACGAGCGACATCGGACAGGCGATCCTGCGCCGTGTGGTGAAGCCGGGGGTGTCGCGGGTCGTGATAGTGAGCCGCGACATTGATGCGGCCGAGGCACGGTCCACCGCGCTGTTCGACGGCTTTCCCGACATCGACGTGCATCACGTGCGCTTCGACGCCGCTGATGCTGAATCCCTCGCGGACGTCGTGTCGACAATCGTCGACGAGATCGGTGACATCGACATCGCCGTGGTTGCGCACGGGTTGCTGAACGAGGGACTCGACTACTACTCGCGTCCCGCCGATCTCATCCCGATGGCCGACGTGAACTTCACGGGGACGATGGTCCTCATGTACGCGCTCGCCGCGCGCATGAAGTCGCAGGGCTACGGGAAGATCGTGCTGTTGTCATCCGTGGCGGGCGAGCGCGTGCGTCGCGGCAACCCCGCCTACGGCGCGACCAAGGCGGGCATTGACGGGTTCGCCCTGGCGCTCGATCACGAGTTGGTCGGTACCGGGGCCTCGGTTCTGGTGGTGCGTCCCGGTTTCGTGTCGACGAAGATGACGATCGGGATGAAGAAGGCCCCGTTCTCGACCGATGCTGACTCGGTGGCAGCGATCGTGGAGCGCGCAATCGCCGCCGACAAGAAACTCGTGTGGGCGCCCGGTGTGCTGCGCTGGCTCTTCCTCGTGCTGAAGAACCTTCCGCTCCCCGTGTGGCGTCGACTGCCGCTCTGACGGCGACGGATCAGGGAATCGCCGCGCGCACCCCGTACATGCCGGTCACCGTGACCAGGCCGGTGGCGAACAGCGCCAGAACGATCGGCCACCACTTGTCGTCGTCATCGCGCAGCGCACGGGCAACGGGGAAGATCAGCGGGAAGGCAGTGAACAGGAAACGCGGTCTCGCCGTGACAGTCGCCGGGATGAGCATGAGCGCGAGGACCACAGCAACGTAGGCGGTGTACATCGCGGGCGGCCTGAACTTCCAGAGGGCCACGAGCGCGAGGATCATCGCGATCATCGATGCAGCCGTCAGAACGCTGGTGGGGGAGCCGGTGGGGTTCAGGAAGAAATCGAAGGTACGGCTGACGGCAGTTGCGCCGAAGCTCGTTCCCTCCTTCCACGCCTCGCTCTGGACGCGGAACCAGGCAAAGTTCTCGTCCGTGTGGTGGGCGAGGAACAGCATGAAGCCCACGAAGCCGAGAGGTGAGAGCGCGGGGGCGATCAGTGCCTTCCATTCGCGGTCGTTCTTGATGGCGATCAGCGCGGCGACCGAGCATGCAGCAACGAGTGCGATGCCGTTCGGGCGGCTGGCCGTGCCCAGGGCCGCGAGGACGCCTGCCCAGAACCACATCTTCCGTGACAGTGCCATGAAGCAGAGTGCGGCGATCGTGAGGAGCATCGCCTCGGAATAGGCCCAGCTGAGCACGAAACTGCCCGGGAAGAATGCCGCGATGAACATCGCCTTCTCGGCCGTCTTCACGTCGTGCAGCGACCGTGCGATCAGGCCCACGAGATACACGAAGACCGCGCCGAGGATCAGGTTTATGAGCAGCGCAACCGTGACCGGCCCGCCCGGGATCACGTTGTCGAGATAATGCACGGTGCGCGGGTACAACGGGAAGAATGCCGCCCGCGCGTCGGACACGAAGTAGGTGACGTTCGGCATGATGTGGTGCGGGTACCCCTCGCGCACGACATCGAGGTACCAGTGGCCGTCCCAACTGTCGAAGACCTGGACGAGACCGGTGAGTCCGTCGACCGGCTCCTCCTCGTTCACGCGGGCCCACACGGCCTGTGCGGCGACCGCAACAGCGGCACCCATCACACAGAACAGACGCGAGAGAACGTAGGCAACCATGCCCCGGCGCACGGCGCGCCCCCATGGGTCGTGGGCGGGGGGCAGGGCAGAGGTGATGCGTGATCGAAGAGTCGTCGTCATAGGGGCCCTACAGGCGGGCAATGGAAACAATACGCCGACGGGGTCCCCGGGCCGGGGCTCTTGCCCCTGACAGTTGCAGCCATCGCACCACCCGGTGGCGTTGGCCCGCGTACGGGGCCATGGTCGCAATCATCTCCTCGTCGGTGCCCCGTATCCGTCCGGTGAGGGCATAGGCCACGGTGTTCTTCACGTGGAAGTCCCCGACGAGCAGGGCATCAGGGTCCCCGAAGGCGAGCCCACCGGCCACCGCAGAGGTCCACACCCCGACGCCCGGGATCACCTGCAGGCGTTCGGATTTGTCATGTGCGCTCGAAGGGGAGTCCCCGAGCCGTGTCAGATAGTCGAAGTGTCTGGCGACCTGGCGCAGAGCATCGGCACGTTTTCGTTCGATGCCGATCGGGTGCAGACGCGCGTACGGAAGCGACGCGAGGGTGTCCGGTGGCGGCGGCACATAGAGACCGTTCTGCGGCCCCGGAGCGGGGTGCCCGTACGTGCGGACAAGGTCGCGCCACTGACGGTGTGCCTCTATCCCTGTGATGCGTTGTCCGATGACGGCAGGCAGCAGTTCGTGGTACGCCACATGGCTGCTACCGATGAGGAGGGTGCCAAAGCGGCGCTGTGCCTCACGGACCGCGTCGTGATGCGGAGTCACCTCGGGGACGGTGTCGCCCGCACCGAGCAGGTCGAGAGCCCTCGGCTCGAGCCATGCGGCACCAGGGCCGTGCGTCTCGACGACCGGAGCAGCCGTGTTCCAGTTCCTGATGCACAGGCTGGCAGGGCCCTCCGGGGTCTGGGTGGCCCGCCAGAGTTCGGCCCCCGTCATACTCATCGTGGGGTCGTTGCGCCCCTGCATGAACGAGAGCACCGTCAGTCGGGTGTGGGTGTGTGCGCCTCGAGTGTCGATGCCCTGACAGTAGTCGTGCCACGATGGGGCATGGCAGAAGTCGAGACATCCCGCCCACGGCCGGGCATCACTCAGATCACGATGAACCGGCCGGACAAGCTGAACGCGATGACGTCTTCGATGGTCGAACAACTGCATGCGACCTTCGACCAGGTGGGCCGCGACCGTGAGACCCGCGTCATCGTGTTGACGGGCGCCGGGCGTGGCTTCTGTGCGGGTCTTGACCTGGGCGGATACGGCGACGCGCCGGGGTTCGAATGGAACGGGGCGGTCGAGAAGGGGCTCGCGATCCAGAAGCACATCGCATCGTTGATCCCGCGGATGCGCTCGTTGCCCCAGCCGATCATCGCTGCCGTGAACGGGCCTGCATCGGGTGGTGGGTTCGCTCTCGTGCTCGGCTCGGACGTGCGTCTGTGCGGTTCATCGGCACGCTTCAATGCCGCATTCATCCGCATCGGGTTGTCCGCCTGTGACATCGGCACGAGCTGGCTGTTGCCGCGGCTGATCGGTGCATCGCGTGCCCAGGAACTGATGCTGACGGGGCGTTTGTTCGACTCGGTCGAGGCCGAGCGGATCGGGTTGGTGGTGGAGAGCGTCCCGGACGATGCCCTGCTCGACACCGCATACACAAAGGCTGCCGAGATCATGTCGAACACCCCCCTCGGCGTGGCGCTGACGAAAGAGGGGATGTGGTCCGCACTCGAGATCCCGGGTCTGCAGGCTGCAATCGACATGGAGAACCGGCAGCAGATCATGGCGAGTTTCTCTGACGACGCACGTGAGATGCGCCGGGCGCGGGCCGAGGGGCGACCTCCCCGCTTCACCGCGTGACGCCTTGACAATTCGTTCACGTGCCGGAATGGGGCACGTGCGGGGCGGGCGACTAGTTTGTTGTCGTGAGCGAGCGCGAGATCATGACCTGGGACAGTTTCGGAGTGGCCAGTCGCGAACTGGCGACGAGCGTCGCGAAGTCGGGCTACGAGCCTGACATCATCCTTGCGATCGCGCGCGGTGGTCTGTTGGCAGCCGGCGCGCTCGGGTATGCGCTCGCCGTGAAGAACCTGTACACCATGAACGTCGAGTTCTACACAGGTGTCGACGAGCGTCTGCCCGTTCCCATGATCCTCCCCCCGGTGCCCGACCTCGTGGAACTGCGCTTTGCGCGCGTGCTGGTGGTGGACGATGTGGCCGACACCGGGCACACGCTGAAGATCGTGCTCGACTTCTTCAAGGGTCGCGTGAAGGAAGTGCGCTCCGCCGTTCTCTACGAGAAGTCCCACTCAGTGGTGCAGTGCGACTACGTGTGGAAGCACACCGACCAGTGGATCAACTTCCCCTGGAGCGACAAGGACCCCGTCGTGAAGCGCGACGGAGCCGTGAAAGACGCCTGATCAGCTCATCTCCCTGATGATCGTGAGTGCGGCGTTGCGCCCGCTCGCGCCCCACACCCCCGCACCCGGGAATGTTGCTGCCCCGGTGAGAAAGAGCCCTCTCACCGGTGTGTGATAACGGGTGAGCTCCGGCGTCGTGCCGAGGAAGGCTGCCAGTGGGCCCCCGGCGAAGCTGGTGGCGTGGCCGCGCGGCAGGAAGAACCTCGACTCGTAGTCGACGGGCGTGACGACTCTCCAGTCGGTCACAGAATCCATGAACCCCGGTTGTGCAATGCCGGCGAACTGCCGCAGCCAGCGCTCCGGCTCTGCAGTTGATTGCCAGCCATCGGTGAACGAATACGGGGTGTACAGCGCCTCGAGACTGAACACGTGGCGGTCCTGTGGTGCAAGGGTGGTGTCCGCAACCGACGGCGTGTTGACCAGCATCGCCATGCGCGGCATCGTGCGCCCTTCTCCCGTCAGCTGCACTCCGCGGTGCAGTTCGGCCAACGACGGGCTCACCACGACGGTCGATGCGGTCGGTGCCTCCCCGAGAATCGACGGGGCCTCTTTCAACACGGCATCGATCTTCGACTCGTATCCTTCGGCGGCATTCGTGGACCGCCACCGCCTCACCAACGACTCGGCCCGTGCGGGCGGGTTCTTCAGCCACTGAACGAACGTGCGGTGCGGGTCGCAGGCCGACACGACGATCGGCGCCGTCACGGTTGCCCCGTCGCTCGTCTGAACGGCCCGTACCGAGGTTCCCTCGCACACGATGCCGACCACCCTGGTTCCTGTTCGCAACAGGCCACCGGCCTGCAGGAATGACTGCTTCAGTGCCTCGGGAAGTGCACCGCTCCCGCCAACTGGTCGCCCGACGGTGGCGACATGCCGCATCGCGAAAGTGAGTGCTGCAAGACCCGTGCCGGGTGTCTCGGGCGAGAGCCCCCACACGACCGGCCCCTCGACCATCGCGGGACCGATGATCGATTCATCATCGAAGAACCCGCGCATCACGTCGGCTGCCGACATTCGGCTCATCTTCAGCAGGGTGGCAACTCCGGATCCGCCGCGCCGGGCTGCGGTGGCGAGCATGGATGCCCTCCCGGGTGGTCGCGATGCAACGTCGAGCATCAGGCGCGCTGCCGGGACCATCGTGCGTGCATACCTGCGGTACCCGTCGACGGCGTGCGGATTATGCCGCGCGATCGACTCGAGAGTCCTGTCGATGTCGTTCCACAGGCTCCATGGGTTCCGGCTTGTCCAGTCAACATTGATCTGAGGGGGTTCGATGTCAACGTACCTAAGCCCGTACGACGCAAGCGAGAGTTCCTCTGCGACGGGGGTCGTGCGGATCGCGAGATGATCGCAGTTGCAGATGTTGACCCGGGCCCCCGCAAAATGCTCGCTCGAAGTGATGCCGCCCACCTCCGACCGTGCCTCGATGAGCAGGGTCGAGATTCCGTGGCGGGCGAGGTACGCGGCGGTGACCAAGCCGTTGTGCCCGGCGCCGATGACAATCGCATCGAAATCGTGATTGCCGCGCTTCATCGTCCCATTCTCCCATTGGGTCCGGCGGGGCGCACGGCTTCCTGATGCATGCATCCCGCGATCCGGGCAACCGAGCCGGGAATGCGAAAAGGGGAGGAGCCGGCGGCCCCTCCCCGGTTCTCGCGAACCCGTCGGTCAGTCCAGCTTGATGGACGGGTCGATGTACTTGTTCGTCACGATGTCCTCGGCAGTGAGGCCCTCGGTCACCTTTGCGCCGGTCGACGTGAACACCGGTGCTGCGACCTTGATGAAGTCGTTCACCCGTGCGATGTCGAAGGACCCGAGCGTGCCGTCGGGGCTGTTCGCGACCAGCTTGTCGGCGAGCATCTTCTCGGCTCCGGCCTGGGCCTGGTCGGCCGAGTAGGTCCAGAAGGTGTTGTAGGTCTTCACCAACTCGACGATCAGGGCGTTGGTCTCGCTCGGGGCGTCCACGTACTCGATCATCGCGGTCTGCACGACGGGCACGAAGGCCTTGAGGCAGGAGTCGTACTTCTCGATCTGGGCGGGGGTGCCGCCGAGCGACTGTGCGTACGCGGTCCAGCCGGCATCGTGGATGTACTGGTAGGCCACGGGCTTGCGCCATTCCTTCACGATGTTCTCGTAGAAGAAGGGCTCCATCGTGCCGAATCCCTGCTGGGCATCCTGCCCGGCGGAAGCGACGAACGACGCCGGTGAACCGTCGTAGTTCCCGTCAATCTGCTTCTCGTCGAGAATCCCCGTTGCGGTCAGGAACTTCATGTATGACGCGCCGTTGAAGTAACGGACCTTCACGCCCTTGTCCTTCAGGTCCGCAATGGTCTTGACGTCGGGGTGAGTGGCGGGGTCCCACATGATGATCTGCGGGTTGATGTTGAAGGGTGCCACGACGGCCACTGTCGGGAACTCGCTGCCCGAATTGGCCACCGAGACATCCGTGCTGATGAAGCCGAGAAGGATGTCGGGGTCGCTGTACAGGGCCGATGTGACATTGGCGTCGCCGAGAGCAGGTCCGCCCGCGCGGATCTCGATCTTCACGCCGGTCGACTTGCCGCCCGACACGAGGTCGCCGCTGACGCGCATCTTCTTTGCATCGATCTCGTAGTTGTCGCCGACCATCTGGTACAGGTTGCCGTGCTCGGCCTCCGGGAACCAGTCCGTCTGGAGGACGATGGTCTCTGGGCATCCTGCTGCAGCGAGATCAATGCCGATCTCGGCGGGTGCAGAAGTCGTGTCCGGGGATGACTCGCCGCCACCGCACGCTGCGAGCGTGAGTGAGGCCGCCATCGCGATTCCGATGAGTGGTCTTGTCTTCATTGGTGGTGGTTCTCCTGGTTGTTGGTGGCGGGTCACTGACCCCTTGTGGTGGTGTGCCACTTCCCGATGGCCACGCGTGACAGCCATCCGAAGAAGAGGAACACAACCAGACCGAGTGTGCTTGCCATGATGATGGAAGCGATGAGTTCGGGGCCCCACAGACGGTTGCGGTAGACCTCGATCTGGGCGCCGATGCCGATCACGCCGCCCTGCAGGAAGTAAAAGTCGCCGACGACCGCCCCGATGACGGCGAGTCCGGCAGAGATGCGCAGTCCCACGAAGATGTTGGGCAGTGCCGCCGGGAACTGCAGCTTGGTGAGCCGGGTCCAGCGCGATGCACCCTGGAGCGTGAACAGTTCGTGCTGGCTCTTCTCTGCGGACAGAAGCCCGAACAGGGTGTTGCTCACGATCGGGAAGATCGCGATGAGGACCACGACGAGAACACGCTGTTTCTGTGAGCCGTCGATGAGGGCACGGATCAGTGGCGTGAGGGCGAGGATCGGAGCGCTCTGGATGGCAACGAGATAGGGCCATGTCGCACGCTCGACCCATCTGCTCGTGCTCATGAGGACTGCGAGTGCCATTCCCACCACGATGGTCACGGCGAGACCGATGAGGGCGACCTTTGCCGAGTCCCACACCGAGACGAGGATGGGCTGCAGCCCCCGCTCCTCGCCCGTGCGCCACACAAGGAATCCCTCGTTGATGACCTTGTGCGGTGTCGGCAGCAGGAACCTCTTGTGGGGTGGCAACAGTGTCGTGGAGAGCAGGTACCACGCACCGATGAAAAGGCCGAAGATGAAAACGGGGCCGGAGAAATCGGCGAACCGTGCCCTCTCCTTGCGTTCGTGCACGATCCCGTCGACGACGGGGGTCTCGCGGCTGTCAGTGCTCATTGGTGTGCCCCCCTCAGTGCGTGGGAGATCTTGCCGCACAGTTCGGCGAACCCGGGTTCGTATCGAAGGTCATGGCTGCGCGGGTACGAGAAGGGCACGTCGAACGAGGCGACGATGCGGCCCGGCCTCGCCGACATCACGAGCACCCGTGTCGACATGTACACGGCCTCCGTGATCGAGTGGGTGATGAACATGCCTGCGAAGCCCTCGCGCCGGAAGAGCTCCAGCACCTCGTCGTTCAGTCGCTCGCGCGTGATCTCGTCGAGGGCACCAAAAGGTTCGTCGAAGAGGAAGACCTTGGGCTTCATCACGAGTGAACGCGCAAGCGATGCGCGCATGCGCATGCCGCCCGACAGTTGACGCGGGTACTTGTCCTCGAACCCGGCCAGACCGACGAGGTCGATCGCCTCGTCGGCAAGTCGACGGCGTTCGCTCTTGTCGACCCTGTGGAGCTCGGCGATGAGTTCGACGTTGCGCCGCACGGTGCGCCAGGGCATCAAGGTGGCGTCCTGGAAGACGTACCCGATGCTGTCTCGGTCGACAGTGCAGACTCCGCCCGTGTTCGACTCGAGATTCGATGCGATGCGCAGCAGCGTGGACTTGCCGCAGCCGGAAGGGCCGACGACCGTCACGAACTCCCCGGCGCGCACGGACAGCGAGACATCCTCGAGTGCGCGTGTGCCATCGGCGAAGGTCATGGACACGTTCGAGAAGTCGAGCAATGCATTGCCGGACGTTGTGGTCATGTTGGAGCCTGTCTGCGTCTCGCACGAACCCGGCTGTTGTGTCCGGTCACCGCAGTGCGGCAACCGGACGCACGTGGCGCGGGAAGGTGTGATGTGGGTTTCGGTTCGTTTCGCCGACCACGACGCCGCCATATACGACATTGCTGTCGGGGGGCCCCATCGGGATCGTCTCTCACACGCTAGTCGGACGGGCGTGCTGGTGGGGTCCGAACGACAGGATTCCGGCGCCAGCAGTCACTGAATCAGGACCAGTGCCCCCGCGACTGGAACACATCCCGGAGTGCGCGGGTGTCGTCACTCATCACACCATCGACGCCGAGGTCCAGCAGCCGTGCAATCTCGACCGGGTCGTCGACGGTCCACACATGCACCTGCAGACCCAGGTCGTGTGCAACCGAGACCAGGCGTTGAGTGGTGACAGGTATCGGTCCCTGCTTCACGGGCACCTGGGCGGCCAGCGCATGGCGGCTCGGTGTGAAGGGAACCCCGGTGGTCGCACGGGCAACGAGTTTGGCGACCTCTTTCGGTCCCATCGATGTGCAGACCCTGTCCCCGAATTCGGCACGGACACGTTCGAGCCGGGCGTCGCTGAAGCTGCCGATGCAGACCCGGTCGAGGATGTCGCGGGCACGCAGGGTGTCGAGGAGGGGCTGCAGCGCCGAGTCGGCCTTGCAGTCGATGTTGATGCGGATGGCGGGCCATTCATCGAGAAGGTCGTCGAGCAACGGGATGGGGTCCGTGCCGTCGACGCGTGCCGATGAGAGTTCGGCCCAGGTGCTGCCGGCGATGGTGCGGTCCTCCCCGCATGTTCGCTTCAGGTCATTGTCGTGGAAGGCCACGAGGATGCCGTCGGACGTTGCGTGGACGTCGGTCTCGATGTAGGTGTAGCCGAGAGCGACCGCATCGGCGAACGAGCGCAACGTGTTCTCGGGCGCAGCAGAGGTTCCGCCCCGGTGTGCGAACGCGATGGGCCGGTCGTTGTCGAGATAGGGGTGACGAACGGGCATCAGATGGATCGCCCGGCTGCTTTCCAGTACTCGTCCTTCAGCAGGCGCTTGTACAGCTTTCCTGTCGGGTGACGGGGCAGCTCGGGCCTGAAGTCGATGCTGCGCGGGCACTTGATGTCGGCGAGGTTGCTGCGGCAGTAGGCGATGAGTTCCTTCTCGAGCGCGGCGGCCGCCTCGGGCGAGGACGGCATCTCCTTCGGCTGCACGACACCCTTCACCTCCTCGCCGAAGTCGTCGTTCGGGATGCCGAACACGGCGACATCGACCACGGCGGGGTGGTTTATGAGCACGTTCTCCGACTCCTGCGGGTAGATGTTGACGCCACCCGAGATGATCATGAACGCCTTGCGGTCTGTGAGATAGAGGAAGTTGTCGGCGTCGAGATAGCCCACGTCGCCGAGGGTGGTCCAGCCGCGGCCCTTGGGGTCGCGCGATGACTTCGTCTTCTCGGGGTCATTGTGGTACTCGAATTCTGCGGTGCCCTCGAAGTAGACGGTTCCCGGTTCGCCGGTGGGCAGTTCGTTGCCGTCCTCGTCGCAGATGTGCACCACGCCCTGGATGGCCGTGCCGACGGACCCGGGGTGGGCGAGCCACATGTCGCTGTTGCAATACACGAAGCCGTTGCCCTCGGTGCCGGCGTAGTACTCATGGATGACCGGGCCCCACCAGTCGATCATCGCCTTCTTCGTCTCTGCGGGGCAGGGGGCCGCGGCGTGGATCGCAACCTCGAGTGACGACACGTCGTACCTGCGGCGGACATCGTCGTCGAGCTTGAGCATGCGGATGAACATCGTTGGCACGAGCTGGGTGTGCGTCACCTTGTACTGCTCCACGAACTTGATGTAGTTCTCTGCATCGAAGTGCTCCATGATGACCGTCGTGCCGCCCTTGACGTGCACGGCGAGATTGAAGCGCAACGGCGCTGCGTGGTACAGCGGTGCGGGGGACAGGTACACCATGTCCTCGCGGAACCCGAACAGGAAATCGACGACCGCCCCGCCGACACCCGCGGCGGTCCCGATCGGGGTGCCGGGAAAGGGGCGTGTGATGCCCTTGGGCATGCCGGTTGTTCCGCTCGAGTAGAGCATGTCGGTGCCGTCGACCATGTTCTCGAGCGGGGTCGTGGATGCACCCTCCACGACGCTCTCGTATGCGTCGTACCCGTCGACTGTCCCGCTCAGCATCAGGCGCAACGTGACGTTCGGGATCTCGTCGGCGATCTCGAGAGCCTGGTCGGCCTTGTACTTGGAGGTGATGTAGGCCTTTGCTCCGCAGTCGTTGATGATGTACGCGAGCTCGGCTCGCGTGAGGCGGCTCGAGCATGCCGTGTAGACGAGCCCTGCATAATGGCAACCCCAGATGACCTCGAGATAGCGCGGGTGGTTCTCCATGCAGAGTGCGATGTGGTCGCCGGGCTGCAGGCCGGCCGCGCGGAGCACGTTGGAGAGCCGCACGGCCCCCTCGTGCAACTGGGCATAGGTGATGACTTCACCGGTCTCGGCGAGGATGATCGCCGGGCGGTCGGGGCTGGTTTCTGCGTGAACACCTGGGTACATGTCCCCAAACTAGTGAATGACGCAGGTCACAGTCGGCTCGGGACACGAGTGGTTCGTGAGTGAGGTGTTTACACCTCTAACATTCGCTCATCTCGCATGTGAACAAGGGGATTGACATGAGCGTCGCAACATCAACCGTCGATGAGGCAAGGGTTCTCGAACTCGCACAGGAACTCCTGCGAGAGTTCCCGCCCAACAAGGTGTCTGCCGTGGAGTTCCTCGGCGCGCAGTTCGACAAGGGCCTTGCGTGGGTCCATTTCCCCGTGGGCCACGGTGGACTCGGGGCGAACGCCAAGTTGCAGAAGGTGGTGAACGAGACCATCTACGCAGCGGGTGCACCGAACCCCATGATGCGCAACCCGATCGGGCACGGCATGTGCGGGCCGACCGTGGTCGAGTGGGGCAGCGAAGAGCAGAAGAAGCGTTACCTGCGCCCTCTCTTCACCGGCGAGGAGGTCTGGTGCCAGCTTTTCTCGGAGCCCGGATCGGGCTCCGACTTTGCCGGCCTGTCGGCCAAGGGTGTCAAGGACGGCGACGAGTGGATCTGCAACGGACAGAAGGTGTGGACCACTCTCGCGCACCTGTCGCGCTGGGGTCTTCTCGTCGTGCGCACAGACTCTGATGCCGTGAAGCATGCCGGTCTGACCGCATTCGTGGTCGACATGCAGGCACCCGGCGTCGAGGTACGACCGCTGCGCCAGATGACGGGCGAGGCCGAATTCAACGAGGTGTACTTCACCGACGTTCGCATCTCCGAGAAGGAGATGCTCGGGAAGCCCGGTGACGGCTGGCGCGTGAGTCTCACCACCCTCATGAACGAGCGTGTGTCCATCGGTGGTTCGATTCCCCAGAAGGGCTCGGGCTCGATCTCGCATGCCGTCAAGACGTGGAAGTCGTTGTCGGACGACCGCAAGGACCCCGCATCGCGTGACGAGCTGATGAAGCTGTGGATCCGCGCCGAGGTGCACCGTCTCACGAACATCCGCGCAAATGCGAACCGCCGTATGGGTGCCCCCGGCCCCGAGGGATCAATCGGCAAGATGGAGAGCGCGAACCTCAACAAGGCGGTCTACGAGTTCACCGTGGGTCTGATGGGTGCAGAGGGAATGCTCTACGGCTCGTACGAGATGGTGCGTCCGGAGACCGCCATGAGCTTCGACGGCATTCAGAAGGCCTTCCTGCGCTCGCGTGCCAACTCGATCGAGGGCGGCACCACAGAGGTGATGAAGAACATCCTCGGTGAGCGAATTCTCGGTCTGCCCGGCGACGTGCGCGTCGACCGCGA
The DNA here is from genome assembly GCA_964513585.1 of uncultured Bifidobacterium sp. GTDB lineage: Bacteria > Actinomycetota > Acidimicrobiia > Acidimicrobiales > Ilumatobacteraceae > UBA2093. Next base: position 23,538 of record CAZENK010000001.1, read on the forward strand.
CGTGGCCTGGAGCAAGGTTCCGCGCAACTAGCCCACGTGGGCCATCAGCACGCCTGCGAAGGCGGCAAGCAAGGATGTCAGGAGCCCGACGGCGCCCCCGACTGCCTTTGATGCCTTGCTGGTGCCCTGCGAGTGAATCAGTGTGGCAATGACCGCCGCACCGACCAACAGCATCTTGATGCCGAGAGTGGCGTGGTAGGAGCTGCTCTGGTTCGCCATGTCCTCGACCGCGAGTCCCCAGACGCCGGTGAAGATGATGATCACGAACGCGGGCCATGCGATGCGCGCGAACCCCTGTGCGAGGGGCTGCATCGCCTGCGGAGCAACCTTGCGCACCGCAGGCACGATGCCGGCAAGAACGATCTGGCCGCCGACCCACACTGCAACGGCAATGATGTGGAGGAAGACGCGGATGGAGTCGAGGGTGGGGGAAATCATGGCTCTGAGAGTGCCTCAAGAACGGTGCTCGCTGCAAGTGAACGGTCGTCCATCCGCGGGGTCGCCATCACGGAGGCCCCGAGCATCGCCGTGACTGCAAGGTCAATGGCCGACTGCAGGTCGCGGATGTTGCGCGGGGGCGGGAAGTACTCGTCCTCGTCGGTCACGAACACCTCTTCGACCCCGTCGCGTGGGTCGAGTGCACGCAGGACACCCAGCACCAGTTCCTCCGGGGCCGATGCACCCGCGGTGACCCCGACGGTTCCCGCAAGATCACCCGGGAGTTCGTCGGCAGAGTTCACGCGGAGCACCCGGGCGCACCCGGACTCGAGCGCGAGCCGCTCGAGTGCCCGGGTGTTCGAGCTGTTCGACGACCCGATCACGACGAACGCATCCACTCGAGGGGCAATGGACATGAGTGCGCTCTGGCGGTTGGTGGTGGCAAAGCAGAGATCACTGCGCCCCGGCGTCCACACGTCGGGGAACCGCTGTTTGACCTCGACTGCGACCTCGTTCCATTCGCGGTGCGAGAGGGTGGTCTGGGCGAGCATTGCGACGGGCTGGTCGAAGTCGGGGAGTGCCCGCACCTCGTCGACCGACTCGACGCGCGTGATGGCATCGGGAGCAACCGCCATGGTTCCGACCGCCTCTTCGTGGCCTTCGTGCCCGACGTACACGATGTGGAACCCCTTGCCGGCGCGGGTCTTGACCTCGTGGTGCACCTTCGTGACGAGAGGGCACACAGCGTCGACGACGTAACTGCCGCGCCTGCGCGCGGCCGCCACGACCTCGGGTGCAGAACCGTGGGCCGACAGCATGATCGGCGAACCCTCGGGAACATCGTCGATGGAGTCGACGAACACGACGCCCTTCTCGACGAATCTGTCGACGACGATCTTGTTGTGGACGATCTCGTGGTAGCAGTACACCGGCTCATCAAAGGACCGCACCATCCACGCGAGGGCCTTGATCGCCATCTCCACCCCGGCACAGAAACCTCGCGGAGACGCAAGCAGCACCTTGTCAACAGCCATAGAGCACCTTCAGACTAGCGAGAAGGCACGCAGGTAGCCTGTGACGGGTGAACGCGCGAGTTGATTCCCTCCCCGAGATCGCCGCCGTCGAGGCGGGGTCTGCGGCGGCCCGTGCAGGGCTCGTTCCGGGGGACAACATCGTGTCGGTGAACGGTGTCTCGCCGCGCGACATTCTCGAGTGGCACCGCCTTGTGGACGACCAGTATCTCGACATCTCGGTGCTGCGTGGTCGGGAGGCCTTCGATGTGGTGATCGAGCGCTCGGTCGGTGAACCCCTGGGTGCCTCGGTGTCGAGTGCGGTGTTCGACCGGATCCACACGTGCGACAACCACTGTGAGTTCTGTTTCATCTACCAGCTGCCGAAGGGCATGCGAAAGAGCCTCTACCTGAAGGATGACGACTACCGGCTCAGTTTCCTCTTCGGCAACTTCACCACACTGACGAGGTTCACCGAGGCAGACCTCGAGCGTGTGCTCGATGAGCGCCTCTCTCCGCTGTACGTGAGCATCCATGCTGTCGACCCCCACACACGGTCAGAGATGCTGCGCAATGTGCGCGGTGGGTTCAGTCTGCGCTGGCTGCGCCTCATGCTCGACAACGGCATCGACGTCCGCGCACAGATCGTGCTGTGCCCCGGGGTGAACGACGGGGTCGTCCTGGACGACACATTGTGCGCGATGCTGGAGCAGTTCCCGGAACTCGAGTCGATCGCGATCGTGCCGCTCGGTCTGTCGCGGTTCAACACTGAGCAGCGGATGCGCGTGCAGACGCAGGCAGAGGCTCTCGACACGATCAATGTGGTGACCACGTGGCAGCGCCGGTTCGAATCGGTTCTCGGTCGCCAGCCGTTGCACCTGGCCGACGAGTTCTACATGGTGGCGGGCGTGGATGTCCCCGATGCCGTCCACTACGGCGGGTACCCGATGCTCGAGGACGGGGTGGGTCTCGTGCGTTCGTTCGTCGAGGGTTTCGCCGGCCGCGGCCCTGACCTGTCGGGCCGGTCCGATGGCTTCTTCTCTGCGGTCGATGTGAAGAACCCCACCGCGTATGCGCAGATGCCTGCGAACCCGGCCGGCGACACGTCGCTGAGGGCGACAAGGGCCGTTCCGGTGTCGCTCGGGCGGCGGGTGCGCCCCGCTGGGGCGAGAACTCCTGCCGTTGTGACAGGGGAGTACGGGGCGATCATGTTCCGCACGCTGTTTGCGGGAACGCCCTTCGAGAAGATCCCGGTCGTGGCGGTTGCCAACGAACACTTCGGGGGGAACACGGCCGTCGCCGGGCTGCTGACGTATTCCGACATTGTCCGCACTTTGCGGTCCCGGAACAGCGAGAATGTGTACCTCCTTCCCGACGTGTGCCTGAACGACGGTGTGTTCCTTGACGGGGCATCCATCGAGGAACTGTCGAGAGAGTTCGACGTGGAGGTCGTGCCGACCAACGGGCGCGAACTGAGACGCCGTCTCGAGGGGGCACTGGAGGCGAGAGACCATGACTGACATCGACGAGACAACAGAGACAGAGTTCCCGACGGTCGTCATCGTGGGGCGTCCGAACGTCGGCAAGAGCACCTGGTTCAACCGCGTCATCGGGGAGCGTGCGGCGATCGTGGAGGACCGCCCCGGTGTCACCCGCGACCGGCACCGCCGCCTCGCGCAGTGGCTCGGCATCGAGTTCTGGATCGTCGACACGGGCGGATGGATGCCGAGCGGGTCCGAACTCGATGACAAGGTGAGCAGACAGGTCGAGGAAGCCGTGCGCGAGGCCGAGCTCGTGATCTTCATGGTCGATGCATCGGTCGGCGTCACCGACGAGGACGAACTGATCGCGGCATGGTTGCGCCGCAGCGGCGTCGAGGTGCTGCTCGTGGCGAACAAGGCCGACAACGAGCGTCGTGAGCAGGAGCGGTGGGAGTTCATGTCGCTCGGTCTGGGTGAGCCCTTCTCCGTCTCTGCTCTCCACGGTCGCCGTGCGGGTGATTTCCTCGACGAGGTGATCGCCCGCATCCCGCACGTGGCGCGACCGTCGAACAGACCCGAGCCGATCGCCGCAGACGGGGTGCCGAGGGTCGCCCTCGTGGGACGGCCGAACGTGGGCAAGAGCACCTTGTTCAACAGGTTGGTGGGCGAGGAGCGTTCGGTGGTGCACGACATGCCGGGAACCACCCGGGATGCGATCGACACCATGGTCGAGACCGAGGATGGACCGCTGATCTTCGTGGACACCGCCGGCATGCGCAAGCGAAGCAAGGTCGACGACTCCGCCGAGTACTACTCGCTCGTGCGTGCGCTGAAGGCGATCGACGAGGCCGACGTGGCGATGCTGGTGATCGACGCCACCGTCGGTGTGACGAGCCAGGACCAAAGGCTCGCCGAGCGTGTCGATGTCGCCGGTTGCCCGATTCTGATCGTTCTGAACAAGTGGGAACTGCTCGAGTCAGAGCAGCGCAGGCAGGTCGAGGCTGACCTCGCCCGCATGCTGTACTTCATCGATGACGCGCCGGTCCTGAAGATCTCTGCGCTGACCGGCAAGGGGGTGCACAAGCTGCGCCCTGTCCTGCAGGATGCCATCGACCAGTACCACCGGAAGATCCCGACGCGCGATGTGAACAAGGTGATCGCAGAAGCGCAGCAGAAGCAGCCTGCGGGAGGCGGTGCGCGGGTGCTGTTTGCCGTGCAGGGAGCCGCCGACCCGCCGACGTTCACGTTGTTCGTGAACCGTGAGTTGCCCCAGCCCTACATCCGCTATCTCGAGCGATCCATCCGTGAGGCGTTCCAGTTCGGCTCCACGCCACTCAAGCTGCGTGTGCGTCGCAAGGGGGACTGACCGTGCCGTGGTGTGAACCGTGTGCAAGGTACTTCGCCCCGTCGGCGATGTCGGAGGACGGCACATGCCCGGAGTGCAAGGGCGAGGTGGAGACGCCGAACCTGTCGGGAACCGTCACGGCCGACAATCTGGACCTGAAGAAGCTCGCAGGTGTCGAGGACGAGAAACTGCCGTGGCACTTCAAGTTGCTCGTGGTGCTCCTGTTTCTCTATCTCGGCTGGCGCGTCGTCGACATCTTCCTCTAGCCCGCGCCGGTAACAGGGGTTCGTGGCCCCTGCGGCGGTAGCATCTAGTCCCATTCGGGCTGTGGCGCAGCTTGGTTAGCGCGCTTGTCTGGGGGACAAGAGGTCGTGGGTTCAAATCCCGCCAGCCCGACCATTACGGTTTCACCTGTGTGCGGCCGTTTCGTGGGGTCATTCTCGACCCAGGACATTCTCGACGAGCTGTCCGATGCTGCCACCGGTGCAGGCCTCCGTCTCGATCTCCCGGACCCGGACTCGGTTCTCATGCGCAACTTCAACGTGGCTCCCACCACGGCCGTACCCGTTCTGCGGGTGGTCGACGGTGCAGTGGTTGTCGATGTGGTGCAGTGGGGTCTGCTGCCCGTGTGGTCGAAGGATGCGTCCAAGGCGTCGGGCATGATCAACGCCCGGTCCGAGACGATCACCGAGAAGCCGTCGTTCCGCGGGCTCGTTCCCGGCCATCGTTGCATCATCCCCATGTCGGGCTTCTACGAATGGGACCGCACGAACCCGAAGGCAAAGGTGCCGTACTACGTGACACGCAGTGACGGCAGGTTGATGCTCGGTGCAGGCATCTGGAGTGACTCGCCGATCATTGCGGCGGGACGCTCGTGCGCCTTGATCACCAGGGACAGCGTCAGCGACCTGTCGGGAATCCATGACCGGAGTCCGGTCGAGTTCCGTGCAGAAGAGGCAATCGAGTGGATGATGCCGGGTGAGCCGCCGCTCGGTCTCTTCTCTCCCGACGATCAGCCGCGTTTCCGTGTGCAGCGCGTGTCGACACGGGTCAACAGTGTGCGCAACAACGACGCTTCACTCATCGATGCCGTTGACGGTGAGGATGAAGGTGAACCCACGCTGTTCTGACAGCTGTCAGACGTTCAGTTCCTTGATGATGCGTTCGGCGTGGTTCTCGAGTGTGGACCGCTCGACGCTTGCCGCTGCGTTCGCAAAGCTCAACTGCCCCATGTTGTCGGTCGGGATCAGGTGAATGTGGCAGTGGTTCACCTCGTAGCCCGCGATGATGAGTCCCACGCGTTCGCACGGGAAAGCCCGCTGCAGGGCCCTGGAGATGCGGTGCGACACCTCGAAGAGGTGACTTGCCATGTACGGCGACAGATCGACCCAGTGGTCGACCTCGTCGCGGGGGACAACAAGCACGTGTCCGTCGGCCATCGGGTTGATCGACATGAACGCGACGCAGGCTTCGTCCTTGAAGACAAAGGTTCCCGGGATCTCGCCCCTGATGATGCGTGTGAAGATCGTGGTCACCCCAGGTAACCCCCTGAGACCGTGAACACGTCGCCCGTGCAGTACGACGACTCCGGTCCGGCAAGGAACCTGATCATCTCGGCGATGTCGTTCGGCACGCCCATGCGGCCCTTGCCGATCCGCATCACGATGCCGGCCTTCAGGGTCTCGCTGAAGGGGGTGAGGAGCGGAGTGTCGATGTAGCCGGGGCACACCGCATTCACGTTGATGCCGAGACCGGCGACCTCCTCCGCAGTGGTCTTCGTGAGGGTGATGATGGCGGCCTTTGCGACCGAGTAGTGCGGCGCACCGGCCGAGGGCTTCTGTCCCAGTATCGAAGAGATGTTGATGATCCGTCCGGAGCGAGCGGGTTGCATGTGCCTCAGGGCAGCACGTGTGCCGTAGAAGGCGCCGTACAGGTGCACGCGGATCATGCGGTCCCATTCCTCGTCGCTCATGTCGACCAGGTAGTTGTAGGGCTCGAGGGCATCGACCCTGCCCTCCATGCGCTTCATCTGGTTGGCCACGGCGATCTCGAGCTTGTCTCCCGGTGCGGCCGGTGCGATTCCTGCATTGTTCACCATGATGTCGAGGCGCCCGAGTTGTGACGCGCACGAGTCGACCGCGGCATCCATCGCCGCAGAGTCGGTCACATCGAATGCGAATGCGATGCCGCCGAGTTCCGCCGCAACTGACTCTGCGGCGTCCTTGTTGAGGTCGTTGACGGCGACCACGGCGCCGTCGCGCGCGAGTCTGCGGGCCGTTTCCGCCCCGAGTCCCGAGCCTGCGCCCGTGATGAAAGCAACGTTGCCCTGGAGTGGAAGTGCCATGGCTGCAGACTATGCCGTTCACCCGTTCGCCTGTGCCACCGTGGCTAGTCTGACTCCGTGTCGTGGCGCTCAGTTCTCACCGTCCCGAACGTGATCACGCTGGTGCGTCTTGCGATGCTCCCGACCTACGTGGGCCTGATGGCCGACGGTCGGGTCGTGGCCGGCAGCTGGTTCTTCGGTGCTCTCGCATTCACGGACTGGATCGACGGCTGGATTGCGCGGCGCTTCAACCAGGTGAGCGAACTCGGCAAGATCATCGACCCGGTTGCCGACCGACTCGTGTTCTTCGTGGGCATCGGGGCAGTGCTCTACTACGGTCACTTCCCGCTGTGGTTCGGTGTCGTGATCCTGGTCCGCGAGGTGTCCATCGCAGCTCTGATGGTGGGCGCAACTCTGCTCGGAATGGAGAGATTCCCCGTCACGAGGCTGGGGAAGTGGGCCACATTCGCCCTGATGTCAGCGGTCCCTTGGATCACGATCGGCTCGGCGGGCGGATGGTGGGCGGCCTTCACGTACCTCGGGTGGGCCGTCGGTGTCCCGGGTGTGGTGGTGTCCTACGTGTCGTTCTTCCGGTACATCCCCACGGTGCGGGCACATATGGCATCGGGCCGCGGCGCCTAGCGAGTACCGTTGGTCCCGTGAACGTCCCTTCGAACCTCAAGTACACCAAGGACCATGAGTGGGTCCTGATCACCGGCTCGACCGCCCGCATCGGCATCACCGACTACGCGCAGGATGCCCTCGGTGACATCGTGTTCATCCAGTTGCCTGACACCGGGTCGACCGTCGAGGTGCACCAGGGGCTGGGCGAGATCGAGAGCACAAAGAGCGTGAACGACGTGTACGCGCCGGTCTCCGGTGTGGTCACGGCCGTGAACGATGCCCTCTCGGGAACCCCCGAGCTGCTGAACACCGACCCCTACGGTGAGGGCTGGATCTGCGAGATCGAACTGTCGGTGGTGAACGACGCTGCTCTCATGACCGCAGAGGAGTACTCGGCGCTCATCGGCGCCTGACGGAGCGCAATGTCGTACGTCTTCTGCAACAAGTGCGGGCACCGCAACCCGCCCGGCTCGGCTTTCTGCTCTGCCTGTGGTTCGGTGCTCGACGTGACGGAGGACCGAACCATCACGATCGCGAAAGTCGACCCCCTGCAGGATGCCCCGGGTGTCTCTGACGACGTGCGCGTCGATCTCGGCGACATCGAGCCGGGTTCGGCGATCCTCGTTGTCCGCGGTGGCGAGGAAGAGGGCACGCACTTCACGTTGTCGTCGTCCGTCACGACGATCGGCCGCAACGAGGATTCGGACATCTCGCTCGATGACATCACCGTGTCCCGCCGTCACAGCGAGATCCACCATTCCGCCGGCCGGTACATCGTGCGTGACGCCGGATCGCTGAACGGAACGTACGTGAACCAGCGACGCATCGATGTCGTGGAACTGACCCAGGGTGACGAACTGCAGGTGGGCAAGTTCCGTCTGGTGTTCCTCGAGAGCGCAGAGGGTGCATGATGGCCGACCGTGACTACCTGTCGATCGGCGAGGTTCTCGCGCAGCTTCTCGAGGAGTTCCCCGATGTCACCATCTCGAAGATCCGTTTCCTCGAGAGCCAGGGCCTGATCGAGCCCGAGCGCACACCCTCCGGGTACCGCAAGTTCACGGAGTCAGAGGTCGATCGACTCAGGTTCATCCTGAGGGAACAACGCACCAACTACCTGCCGCTGCGGATCATCAAGGACAAGCTCGACGACGAGAGCACTGACATCAGTCGCGACTTCACACTGCCCAACCAGGTCGTGTCGACATCGGGTCACCCGGCGGCGCGCGGCAGCGTGCCGCGACCGCGGGACGAGACGACGGAGATGCGCCGGGACGCACAGGGGCAGGCACCCGAGCAGGACCCGATGGTTCCCCAGTCCGTGCAGCGCGACCAGCGTCGTGAGGCGCTGCGGCACCGCGACAACACCGAGTCGATCCCGCGCGACCAGTTGGTCCAGCAGCACCAGATCGATCCTGTGTTCCTCAAGGAACTGGAGGCTGCCGGTCTCATCTCGGGTCATGAGGTCGGTGACACGACATTCTTCGACGGGGCATCGATTGAGGTGGCCAAGGCTGCATCGCGCTTCCAGGCACTCGGAATCGAGATCAGGCATCTTCGCGCATGGAAGACCGCCGCCGACCGCGAGGTAGATCTGTACGAACAGCGCATACTTCCGTTGCTGCGCCAGCGGAACCCTGCTTCGAGGGAAGAGGCTCTCAATATGCTGAGCGAGTTCGCGAACCTCGGTGCGGATCTCCGTGCAGCACTGATCCTCCGCGACATCATCCGATTGACCGAACAACGCTGATCATGAAGTCTCTGTCTGTCAGGGGAGTGCGCATCGACCGCCTCTCGAACACTCCCGTGGTGACCCTGCGTGAGGAGGACCAGCCGCGTCGTCAGTTCGAGATCTTCATCGGTGGTCCCGAGGCGGCCGCGATCAAGACGGCACTCGACGGCGAGGTCACGCCGCGGCCCCTCACGCACGATCTGTTCGTTCTTGCGCTCGAGCGGATCCATGTGGCGGTGGTGCGGGTCGTCCTGACCCACGTGTCGTCCGGCACCTATCACGCAGACATCGTCCTTCGTCACGAGACCGATGACGAGGTGGCAGTCTCGGCCCGTCCTTCTGATGCCATTGCCATCGCGTTGCGGGCCTCGTGCCCCATTTATGCCCAGGATGACCTGCTCGACCTGGTGGGCGAGGCCGTGGAGGAGGAGGAGACGGTCTCGGAGACCGAGATTCTCGACGAATTCAAGGAATTCATCGAGAACATCTCCCCGGAGGATTTCTCCGACTGACCCCTTGACGATTCCCGATTTCGTCTCGTAGCGTCTTACACCCGCGTAGTTACCAGCGTGTCGCGGACAGGAACAGGACGATCGGACATCACAATGCAGTCATTCAGTGGGACACAGGCCGCCGAGATCGTGGGTATCACCTACCGTCGACTCGATTACTGGGCGCGAACGGATCTCGTGCGTCCCTCGGGTGCCGATGCCAACGGAAGCGGCAGCAGGCGCGAGTACACGTACCGCGACCTTCTGGAGCTGAAGGTCATCAAGAAGCTCCTCGATGCGGGCATCCGCCTCGAGTCGATCCGCGATGTCTTCGCGTACATGCGCGAGCACGTGAACACCGACATCTCTGCCGCGCACCTCGTGATCAACGGCTCGAGCGTCATCCTCTGCGACGGCGACGAGTTGATCGACGTGCTGCGACACGGCCAGGGCGTGCTCAACGTGCTCCCGATGTCGGGTGTCCGTGACGAGGTCGACCGCCGCATCATCTCCTTCGTCCCGCAGCAGGACGATGCAGACGTTGCCCCGGCATCCAAGAACGACGAGGACCGCGGGGACGACGACGGCGTCGTGGTCGCGGTCTGATGAAGTTCTCGCCGCTCGACGCTGAGCACCGCGCCCTCGGGGCGAAGATGGTTCCGTTCGGCGGTTGGGAGATGCCTCTCAACTACCCGGCCGGGACACTCGCCGAGCATGCCGCATGCCGCAATGATGCAGTGATGTTCGATGTGTCGCATCTCGGCACCGTGCGCGTCGAGGGGGAGGGCGCGTTCGAGCGGTTGCAGCAGGCACTGACGAACGACCTGAACAAGATCTCGGTCGGACGTGCGCAGTACACGCATCTGCTCGATGAGGCCGATGCGTCGGTGCTCGATGACATCATCGTGTGGTGGGTCGACGAGAGCGTCTTCGACGTGATGCCCAACGCCTCGAACACCGACCGTGTCGTGTCGGCCATCGGAGGCGTCGACACCACCGCCGCACGCGCTGTGATCGCGGTGCAGGGTCCCTCCGCCCGTTCCAGGGTCGCCGTGGTCAGCCCGGAGGCTGCAGGCGTGGCGCGTTTCGCGGTGCAGCGTGTGGTGATCAACGGCATCGAGTGCATCGTGGCTGGCACGGGATACACGGGGGAGGACGGCATCGAGATCGCGGTGCCCGTCGACTCTGCAGCGCTCGTGTGGCGGGTACTGCTCGGCGCGGGTGTGCAGCCGGCCGGCCTCGGCGCGCGCGACACGCTCCGTCTCGAGGCTGCTCTGCCGCTGCACGGTCACGAACTCGGGGCCGGCATCACGCCCCTGCAGGCAAACCTCGAGTGGGTCGTGGCCTGGGCGAAGGACTCCTTCCGGGGCCGCGATGCCCTGGCGCGCGAGAAGCAGGAGGGGGTGCGGCGACGGATGGTCGGCATCTCGATCGAGGGCCGTCGCCCCGCGCGGGACGGATCACGGGTGGTCTCGGCCGACGGAACCGACATCGGATACGTGTCGAGCGGCAACTTCTCGCCCACGCTCGGTCACTGCGTTGCGCTTGCCTTCGTGTCGGGAACCGTCAACCCGGGCGACAGTGTGTCGCTCGATGTGCGCGGCACGTTGATCCCGGGCGTCATCGTCAAGACGCCGTTCGTCGCCAAGAAGAAGTAGGCAGACCGGGGCCTGCTGCGACTAGCCCTGCGTCGGGGGAGTCGGGTCGGCCGGTGCGGGTGCAGGCTTGTTGGCGCGCAACCCGAAGAGACCTCCTGCGTTCTCTGCAAGGCTCGCGAGCGGTCCCAGACGCTTCGAGAGCTCGGCAAGTTGCTGCGCCGCCTCGCCCATGGTTGCCATGGCGCCCATTGCCGTGCCGACCTGCGGCATGAGGCGCCTCAATGGTTCCTCGATCTCGTCGAGCAGGGAGTTCACGCGGGTCGTTGTGCGGTTCAGGTTGTCCACTGTCGAGGCAAGGTTCTCGAGAATCGTTATCAACGACTCCGTGGTGCGTCGCGACGCGTCGACCGCGCGCGATGCGAGGTCGATGGGGTCGACGGCCGCGAGGAGCATCAACAGTTGTTCGATCGGGTTGGTGGCCTGGGACGACGAACCCGACGATGAGTTGTTGTTGTCCTGGTTGTCGTCGCTCACGCTCACACGGTAGCGGTCTCGAGGGATTGTGCGTATGCCTCGATCGGTGCACAGGTGCACACGAGGTTGCGGTCGCCGAATGCTGCATCGATGCGTGACACCGGGGGGTGGTAGCCCCTGGTGCGCAGGCCCGGCACGGGAAAGAACGCGGTGTCCCGGGTGTAGGTGCGGTTCCAGTCGCCGGCGATGTCCTCGATGGTGTGGGGTGCGAACCTGAGGACCGACTCGTGCGCAGCCACCGAACCGCTGCGGACCTGCTCGATCTCGTGGCGGATCGACAGCATGGCCTCACAGAACCTGTTGATCTCGGCGAGGGATTCGCTCTCGGTCGGCTCGACCATCAACGTGTTGGCAACGGGGAAGCTCATCGTCGGGGCATGCAGCCCGTAGTCCATGAGTCGCTTGGCGACATCGTCGATGGTGAGTTCCGTCGACCTCAGCACCGATCCGACGTCGAGGATGCACTCGTGGGCCACCCGCTGGTTCGTGCCGCGGTAGAGAACGGGGTAAGAAGAATCGAGACGTGATGCCACGTAGTTCGCCGACAGGATCGCGTCTGCAGTCGCCTGCAAAAGACCCTCTGCGCCCATCATCTTGATGTAGGTCCACGGGATGGCAAGGATGCTCGCCGAGCCGTACATCGCCGCAGAGATGGGTCCCACGGGCGAGGAGTCATCGAGCGGGTTCCCGGGCAGGAAAGGTGCAAGGTGCGACCGCACTGCAACGGGGCCAACGCCCGGTCCGCCACCCCCGTGAGGGATGCAGAACGTCTTGTGGAGGTTCAGGTGACTCACGTCGGCACCGAACTTGCCCGGTTGTGCCGTACCGACGAGTGCATTCATGTTCGCCCCGTCGACGTAGACCTGCCCGCCGTTGTCGTGGATGATCGCGCACACCTCGGCAATGGCCTCCTCGAACACGCCGTGGGTCGATGGGTAGGTGACCATCGTGGCTGCGAGGGTGTTGCCGGCCTTCTCGGCCTGCATGCGCAGGTCGTCGACGTCGATGTTGCCGTTGTCGTCGCACTTGACGACGACGACACTCATGCCGGCCATGACTGCGCTCGCGGCGTTCGTGCCGTGCGCGCTCGACGGGATGAGGCACACCGTGCGTTGGTGGTCCCCGCGCGAGCGGTGGTACGCACGGATCGCCATCAGCCCGGCGAACTCGCCCTGGCTGCCCGCGTTCGGCTGCAGGCTGACGGCGTCGTATCCCGTGATCTCGACCAGCATCGCCTCAAGCTCCTCGACGACACGTCGGATGCCGACCGACTCGTCATCGGGCACGAACGGGTGCAGGGAGGAGAACTCGGCCCATGTGACCGGTTCCATCTCGGTGGTCGAGTTCAGCTTCATCGTGCACGAACCGAGCGGGATCATCGTGCGGTCGAGAGCAAGGTCCTTGTCGGCGAGTCCGCGCAGGTAACGCAGCATCTCGTGTTCGGTGCGGTGGCGGTGGAAGACGGACTGCGTCATGAACTCATCAGTGCGGGCGAGGGACGGCGCGAGACCTTCGGCTGTTGTGACCAGCGATGCTCCGAGAACCGCGAGCAGGTCAGACAGGACAGTCTCGTCGGTTGTCTCGTCGATGCTGAACGAGACCGTCGTCGCATCGATGCGGCGCACGTTGAACCCCGCAGCTCTGACGTCCCGAATCACCGAGTCGGCATCCGCGACGGCGATTGCCACCGTGTCGAAGACGTCATTGCACACGACCGTGTGCCCGGCCGAGCGCAGGCCGTCGCGTGCCCGGGCAGCGAGGTCATTGACGCGCGTGGCAATCCGTCTGATGCCGTCCGGCCCGTGCCACACGCCGTACATGCCCGCGATGTTCGCGAGCAGAACCTGTGCGGTGCAGATGTTCGAGGTGGCCTTCTCGCGCCTGATGTGCTGTTCGCGGGTCTGCAGTGTGAGACGCAGCGCAGGTCGGCCCGCTGTGTCGGTGCTCACCCCGACGAGCCTGCCGGGCAGTGCCCGCGCATGCGACTCGAGAGTGGCCATGAACGCTGCGTGCGGCCCGCCGAAACCCATGGGCACGCCGAACCTCTGTGAGGAACCCACTGCCACGTCGAAGCCGAGCTGTCCGGGCGGCAACACCAACGAGCACGCAAGGAGATCGGTCGCTGCGATGGCAATCGCCTTGTTGTCGTGCGCGCGACCTGTGAGCGAACGCACCACACCGGGCGAGGGGAGTGCGCCGTTGCTCCCGGGCCACGACACAACGATTGCGAAGCACCCTGTGGGGTCCATCTGCTCGACGGCGGAGAGACGCACCGTGATGCCGATCGGTTCCATGCGCGTGCGCAGGACCGACAGGGTCTGCGGGTGCGTGTTCTCGTCGACCAGCACGGTGTCGGAACCGGACTTGCTGATGCGGTGGGCCATCGCAACTGCCTCTGCGACCGCGGTTCCCTCGTCGAGGAGTGATGCGTTGGCGAGCGGCAGGCCGGTCAGCTCGGAGATCATGGTCTGGAAATTGAGGAGCGCCTCGAGGCGGCCCTGGCTGATCTCGGGCTGGTACGGCGTGTAGGCGGTGTACCACGCTGGGTTCTCGAGAACGTTGCGCTTCACCACAGGTGGCGTGATGGTTCCGTAGTAGCCCTGGCCGATGAAGGAACGACGCTTGACGTCGGCTGCGAACCGCGCGCGGAGCTCATCGAGAACCAGGTGCTCCGGCACCGCATCGCCGAGCGACATGAGAGTTCTCAGTCGGATGCTCGCCGGAATCGTCTGCTCGAGGAGGGACTCGACAGAGTCCGCGCCGATCGCAGAGAGCATGTGACGGCGATCCGCGTCGGAGAGGCCGAGGTGGCGGTACGCGAACTCATCAGGGGTGAACGCAGGTGTCGTGAGCGAACGGGTCGGCGTGTTCATGGGGTCTCCAATGACTCGAATGACCCCCGCTGTCGACTTTGCCTGAGAGCTTCACCGCCGGTGGTTTCCCACCGGGGCTTTCCCCGTCGGCGGAGGGCGAACCCTCGCTTTCCAGCGTTGTGTTACCTGTCTGGTCCGCTTTGCCTGAGAGATTCCGGGGTGGTTGCTCCTTCGGCGGTGCCGGGGCACTCTCTCCCAGGCAGGTATGTGTCCCTCACCGTAGTCGGCTGCAGGGTGGGGAAGGGGTCTCGTTCACTCCACCGAGGCGTAACTTCCGTCGCTTCCCCGGGCAGACCCGAGGCTCTCGAGGCAGGCGTCAAGGTCGCTCAGGAACTCTCGGTGGGTCGCCGCATGCACGGCGTTGACCGTGAGGTGGATCGACCGTGGGGGATTCTGGCGGTCCATGTACCAGCCCCGCGCAATGAGCATGTCTGCGAGGGCAAATACGTCATGACGATTCTCGTCGGCGGTACCGAAAGCGAGCAGGGTGGTGTCGGGCCGGGCGCGGAGCACAAGATCGGGGTGTGCGTCGATGTGGTCTGCGATCGCAAGAGCAGTGGTTCGTGCAGATGTCGCAGCTCGCGTGTACCCGTCATCCCCGAGATAGCGCATCACGGCCCAGGACGATGCAATCGAACCACCTGATTTCGTGCCGAGGATGCCCGAGGACCCGTACATGCCTCCGAGCCAGTTGTCCGTCACGAACGTCTGGTCGCTGCGCAGCGCCTTGTTGCGGTGCAGCAACACGCCCGCGCCCTTCGACGCGTATCCGTACTTGTGCAGATCCACCGACACGGAGGTCACGCCGTCGACGCGGAAGTCCCACGGTTCAACCGCCAATCCGGCGCGCTCGAGATAGGGAAGCGTGACGCCGCCCATGCATGCATCGACATGGCAGTTGATGTCGCGGGCCTTGCCGAGCGCAGCGATGCCGGCGATGTCGTCAACGACGCCCTGTGGGTACTGCGGGGCGGAGCCGACGACCAACACGGTGTTGTCATCGATTGCTGCGGCCATGGCATCAACGTCGGCGCGCCAGTCCTCACCGACCGGCACACGGCGTGCTTCCACGCCGAAGTAGTCGGCGCCCTTCTCGAATGCGGCATGGGCCGAGGTGGGCAGCACCATGTTCGGCCGCGAGACCGACCGGCCCTCGCGCAGTGCGCGCTTCACCGCGGCCCTCACCACGAGCACCAGGCTCTCCGTGCCGCCCGAGGTCATGAAGCCGGCGGTGTTGTCGTCCCCGTGCATCCAGCCGGCGACCGTGTCCACGACTTCGTTCTGCATGTGCCGCAGGGAGGGGAACGCTGCGGTGTTCAGTGCGTTCTCGCCCGAGAACCGTCTGTAGGCCTCCTCGGCGACCGCCAGCACGTCGTCACCGGCCGAGTAGGCGAGAGTGAAGGCCCGACCGTCCCTCCAGCGCACGTCGTTCGCGCGGAACGACTCCAGTTCGTTCATGACCTGATCGGCTGTGACGCCGTCCGTGAGTCGTCGTATGCCCATGGAGAGCACCTTAGGTGTCGGCCCGGGGGACCAAGGCCCGCAGAACCCTGTGTTCATTGAGAAAAACAGAAATTACATAACGGACATTATGGGCGTAAGACGGACGGAGCCAGGGAAGCGGCCGCCACCGGCTCGGCTGCCTCGATCAGCCAGTCGAGAATCTCGCGCAGGCTGTCCTTCGTGTGGCGCGGGCTCAGCAGGTCTCGGCGTGCGTCAGCCAGCGCACAGTGCAGCACGTAGATCTGGTCCTTGAGTGAGTCGAGTTCCTCGCGTGTCATGACGAGTTCGTTCTCGCTGAGCTGAAGGTCGGTCGCACGTTGGCGTGCAACCCAGTCCCATTGGCGGCATCTCTGGCTGCAGAACTCACGCGGTCGCCCCGGGCCGTCCTGGGTGGCGAGAACATGCCGGCACCATCTGCACCGGCGGTCCTTCCCCCGCACCCCTGCTTCATCGGGTGGTTTCGTCATGACGTAATTGTAAGTACAGATAGCGTTCGGGTCGTGGATTTTCCGACTGCACCCGAGCGACTCTTTGCAAGCGACAACTTCAGTGGTGCTCACCCGGCGTACATCGATGCAATTGCGCGGGCGAACGAGGGCCACCATCGCGCCTACGGTGCTGACCCCTGGTCGCTGGAGGCAATTGATCTCTTCCGCGAGTTGTGCGGGTGCGATGTCGATGTTCTCTTCACCTTCGGCGGCACGGGGTCGAACGTTGTTGCTTTGGCAAGCCTGCTCGGGCCCGCAGAGTCTGTCGTGTGCACGAACTGGTCGCACATCAACGTCGACGAGACCGGTGCCCCGGAGAAGTTCCTGGGGGCGAAGCTGCATGATGTGCAGGCAGACGACGCAAAGTTGCGTCCCGCGGATCTCGACCTTTTCGCGACTGCGCTCGGCAATGTGCACCATGTTCAGCCCGGTGTCGTGTCCATCACGCAGGCGACCGAACTCGGCGGCCTGTACTCGGTCGATGAGATTGCTGATCTGTGCGACCGCGCACACTTCCACGGGATGCGGGTTCATCTGGACGGTGCGCGCATCGCCAATGCTGTCGCAGCTCTCGGTGGCGATGCAGCCACCTTCCGTGCGGTCACGTTCGATGCCGGCGTTGATGCGGTGTCCTTCGGCGGGACGAAGAACGGCATGCTCGGTGCCGAGGCAGTGCTGTTGCGTCGCGGAGTTGCGTCTCCCCGCGCGGCGTACCTTCGCAAGCAGGCAACCCAGTTGCCCTCGAAACAGCGTTACGTGGCCGCCCAGTTCGTCGAGGCCCTGTCGACCGGGCTGTGGATCTCGACTGCGGCGCAGTCAAACGCCATGGCCCGCCGTCTGTACGACGCGGTGGCGGACCTCACCGAACTCGGCATCTCCCCTCCTGCTGTGAACAGCCTGTACCCCGTCCTCCCCCCCGCTGCCAAGGCGGCCCTTCAGGACTGGAGCTTCTTCTGGGACTGGGACCTGAGTCGCTCCCAGGTGCGCTGGATGACCTCGTGGGACACGACGGCGGCTGATGTGGATGCCTTTGCCGCCGGGGTCCGCCAGGCTCTCTCCGTGGGCTCTCTTTGACAAAAAGTTCAGAATTGACTCCTCAGTAAATTCCGCTAATGTGGCGCCAGGCACAGCGGAGTTGGGGGATCAACCATGGCCATCGGTGAACTGTTCGCATACCGAGAGTGGGACGACACGTCCTGGTCGTCACTTGCCGAATGCAAGGGTCTTTCTGCTGTCTTCTTCCCTCCGGCGGCAGAGCGTCCGCAGGCGCGCGAACGGCGCGAGGCGCAGGCACGCGAGGTGTGCAACTCGTGTGCGGTCATGTTCGAATGCCGAGAGTTCGCACGTCGCAACCGTGAGTACGGTTTCTGGGGTGGCGAGTCCGAGGAGGAGCGCCACGCAGCCGGTTACAGGCTGATCGCTCCGATCGGTGTGCGCGCCCGCGTCATTTCTTGACGTTGCGTTTGCGCAGCGCGATGGCGCACCATCCGTCCGTGCTCGTTCTCTCCACTTCGTCGAACGAGTCGTAACGCGCAAGCACGCGGTTGACCTGGTCGTCGCGGATTCCCGACAGCACGACGAGTCCGTTCGCTCCCACGCTTGCAGTGACCCTCTCGGCCTCAGCCTCGAGCACCGGTGCGAGGATGTTCGCCAGCACCGCATCAACCTGTGTCGCCGGGTGGCCGTCGATCCACTCGCATGTCGTGACCGAGTTCAGCTCTGCGTTCGTCGTCAGGGCGAGGCGCGCCGACTCTGCGATGTCGTGCGCAAACGCGCGGCAACCCGCCACCTTCGCCATGGCGACCGCAAGCACACCTGATCCGCTGCCGAGGTCGAAAATCCGTGACCCCCGCGGCACGTGCCTGAGGGCAAGACGAAGTGCGAGAACCGTCGTCGGGTGGTTCCCCAGCCCGAAGGTGTCGAGTGGTTCCACGAGAATCGCCGTCGTGCCGGGCGGCGGGTCGCACCACGCAGGCACGAGCCAGACATCGTCTGTCACCTGTGTCGGCTCTGCATGCTGTCTCCATGTGTCGGCAACCGAGCGATCCACGGTTGCAACCGAGACCGTGAGGGCCGGGAACATCTCGTGAACGCGCGCGACGAAATCATCGGGCGTCTCCCCCATGCTGGTCCGCAGCGTCACCTGACCCTCCGGTCCTGCCGTCTCCTCGATGGCCACCACGCCCATTCCCCACAGCGCATCAGAGACGAGTTCGACCTCGGGGGTCGGGACCACAACGTCGACGAGCGACCACGAGTCCTGCGGCATCAGTCGATGCGTCGAAGTTGCTCGGCGAAGCGGCGCGATTTGTGGATGTAGGCCTGCACGCCCATCTGGATGTCCTCGGCACGGGCGCGGTTCTCCTTGATGGTCGCCGGGGCGCCCACGGCGAGGGCCCCCGGCGGCACGACCATGTCGTTCAGGACCACCGCGTTCGCAGCCACGATGGCACCCGTGCTGACAACGGCCCGGTGGAGCACGATCGACCCGGTGGACACCTGCGCCTTGTTCTCGATGATGCAGCCCTCGAGGTGCACGATGTGGCCGATCACGCAGTCATCGCCGACAGTGGTGTGGTCGAACGGGGTCGTGTGCACGACGGTTCCGTCCTGGATGCTCGTGCGCTCCCCGATCACGATTGCACCGTCGTCCCCGCGCAGAACGGCGCAGGGCCAGATGCTGCTGTCTGCTCCGATCGTCACCGACCCGATGACGATGGCGTCGGGGTGCACGTAGGCGCCGGGGTGAATCGTGGGGACTTGGTCGCCGAGTGCGTAGATGGCCATGCCCGCAAGGCTAGTGACGGTGGGTGTGACCCCTGCGGTTCGGGGCATTTTCGGGATACCGTAGAGCCCCTATGTCACGCCGTATCGAGATCGAACTCACCAGCAAGCGCGAAGATGGAACGTGGACCTGGCGCGCAGCCGGTGCCCAGCAGCCCAAGGGTGTGGTCGCGGATGCAGTCGTTCCGTCAGGCGCATCGGTGAAGGATGTGCTGCGCGCAGAGGTCGAGACCGATCTCGACGGCACGCGCGTGCTGTCGATCACGCCGCCGAAGCAGAAGGCAGAGCGCACCGGCCTGTTGCAGTTGCTGCCCTCCGACAAGCCCTTCGAGCCCGTGACGCAGCAGCTGCGCAAGAAGGGCGGCCGCGACGGTGACAAGCGCCGTGGTCCACGACGTGACGGTGACAAGGGCCCGCGTGGTGAGCGTCGAGACGGCGACAAGCGCCGCGAGGGAGCCGAGGGCAGGCCCGACCGTCCGCGTCGTCCGTTCTTCGAGGCACCGCCCGAGCTGCCGCAGCGCCCCAAGCCGAAGCGAGTGAAGGCGCGCCGGGTGAATGTCGATGCGGTGCTGGCCGAGTTGCCCGAGGCGCAGCGCGCAATCGCAGAGAAGGTGCTGAACGGCGGGGTGCCCGCCGTGCGCGCTGCAATCGAGGAGCAGAACAAGAAGGCCGTGGCCGAGGGCCGCGAGAAGGTGCCCGCCGAGGGTCTCTTGCAGATGGCAGAGCAGCTCCTCCCGCGTCTGCGTGTCGCCGAGTGGCGCGATCGTGCTCTTGCAGCCGAGACAATCATCGAGGAAGTCGATCTGCGTGACCTGAGGTCCATCGTCGTTGCGGCAGACCAGTTGGTCGCCATTGACGAGCCGACCCGTGCATTGGTGGCAAAGATGAAGCAGGCACTCGTGGTGCGCCAGGAGACCGAGATCCGCAACTGGCTCGAGGACATCGAGGCAGCAACCAAGGTTGGCCGTGTCGTGCGTGCGTTGCGTCTGTCGTCGCAGCCGCCCAAGGCGGGCGTGCCGTTCCCCGCTCCCCTTGCGGTCCGGTTGGTTGACGCCACCGTGTCGGGAATGACACCTGATGCACCTGCAGAGCGCTGGATCACCCTTCTCGAGGCAGCGGCGTTCTCGCCGGTGCACGGCAAGGTGTTGCCGCCCGCGATTCCCCCGGTCGTCTCCGAGGAACTTCTGAAGACGGTCGTGCGCCTGGCCCCGTTGATGCCGCAGCTGGCGGCGCTCTTCGGCGTGGCAGTGGACCCGAAGGCCCGTGCACCGCGCCCGTTGCAGCAGCCACGCCCTGATCGCAATGCGAAGAAGAAGGCCTCGGACATCAACAAATCCGGATCCCCGAAGCCGGCGCGCACTGGTTCCCCGGACTCCGGTCCAAAGGCCGACGCGAAGCCGGTCGAGCAGAAGGCCGACACGGTTGTCGAGCCTGACGCCCCGACAACCGACACCACAGAGACGTCCGAGGCCGCAGCAGCCGAGTGATCGCCGGTTGCCCCGTGGGTTACCGGGTGTCGTCCCCGTGACGGTACGGTGAAGTCCATGTCAGACATGGTCACCTATGAAGTTCGCGGCCACGTGGCCGTCATCACCCTGAACCGCCCCGAGGCGCGCAATGCCGTCAACGATGATCTCGCGCAGGCGATGGAAGCCGCCATTGACCGTCTCGAATCAGAGGACGGCGTGTGGGTCGGCGTGCTCACTGCCAACACCGAGGGGCACAAGTCCCCGGTCTTTTGCGCCGGTGCGGACCTGAAGGCGCTGAACGCCGGTGGACAGACCCTCGGCACCAAGCGCGGTGGCTTCGCAGGTTTCGTCTATCGCGAGCGCAGCAAGCCGATCATTGCCGCTGTCGATGGTCTCGCAACCGCAGGTGGATGCGAGATCGTTCTTGCAGCCGACATGGTGATCGCAACCACGCGGTCGGCCTTCGGTCTTGCAGAGGTGAAGCGCAATCTCATCGCCGGTGCCGGCGGTTTGTTCAGGCTCCCCCGTGCCATCGGCAAGTCGGTGGCGATGGAGGTCATCCTCACCGGTGATCCGCTGAGTGCTGACCGTGCGTACCAGCTCGGTCTCGTGAACCACGTCGTCGAGCCCGGTGCAGCGCTCGAGGCTGCAATCGCTCTCGGGGAGAAGATTGCCACTTCCGCACCGTTGGCCGTTGCGGCTAGCCGTCGCGTCGTTCTCGCATCGGCGTACGAGTCCGATGAGAACCTGAAGCGCATGACGAACGAGGAGTTCGCCCCGATTCTTCAGTCAGAGGACACGAAGGAAGGCCTGATGGCCTTCATCGAGAAGCGTGCCCCTCAGTGGAAGGGTCGCTGAGGGCGCGTCCGACGAGGATCGTGCGGGCCACGAGCCCGTGACGCTCGAACAGGTTCTTCATTGCCCTGTCACCCGGCTGAGCCTGGGCTGACACCCATTGTCCGCCTCGATGGGTGAGGTCAGCGAGCAGAGCGAGCACGAGGGAATCACCGAGACCGATCTCGCGTGCCTCGGCCTCCACGAACACGTGCGTGATCGTCCATGTGGCGCCGTCGTTGGTGCCGGCACCGAGTGAACCGAACACCGTCTCGCCCACCCCGGCAACGAACGTCAGCGTCCTTCCGAACGGCCCCACAGGGACGGTGGAACCGCGGTAGGCCGAGGACTCCTCGACAGCTGACGCAAGATGACCCTCGACTGTGGCTGCATCGCCGGCCGATGCCTCCCGCACGAACATGTCAAGAGGATGAGTCATCCGTGTCCCGGGTCCCGGCGGGCTGTGGCGTGTGGTCGGCCGCAGGGGTTCCCGAGGGGCGCGGCACCGGGGGTGCAACCCTTTTTTGTGCCTCTTTCACGAGGTGCCGGACTGTGAACTCCCCCACCATCCTTGCCCCGGGGGCCTGTTGCCTCACCGACGCAAGCCTGTGCGACACGGTTCTCCACACGGCACGGTGGATGGACACGAGCGGGTTGGTCACTTCTTCGACTTCTTCTTCACCACGATCGGGCACTCATCGTCGCCCATGGGGCACACGGGCGCGTTCTTGCGCACCAGCATGAAGCATGAGCTGCAGAGTGTCTCGTCTGCACGCTTGGGCTGGAGAGCTTCGTCGCCCGAGGCACGGTCATCAGACTCGACAACCTCGTCCTCCTCTGCCGGCAGGTCCTCTGATGCGAGTCGGTCCTTCAGGATCTCGGCAAGGTCCTCCTCAACGTCGTCGGGCGCGACCATGTCGTCATCGTCGTCCTCTTCTTCGCCCTTGCGTCGGGGCACCGGCGTTCCGAGAGTGTCGTCTTCCTCCTCGTCCTCGTCGGCCAGGTCGTCGTCGACAAGGTCGTCCGCGAGGTCATCTTCGAGAATGTCCAGATCTTCGTCGGCGTCAAGATCGATTTCTGCTTCGATGTCTTCCGGATCTATGTCGTCTTTGGCCACGTGGCTGCCCTCCATTTACCTCAAGGCTCGGGGCGGGATACTAGGCACAATCGGGGCCCTAGGGGCGAATGCTCGCGAATTGAGGACAAAAAGTGACCTGCGTCACTCTTGTGGAAAAGCGTCAGTTTCCCTGACGCCGGGCCTCGGCGCGTCGCTCCGACTCGAGTCGTTCGAGCTCGGGTGCCTCTGTCGTCATGTGGGACATCGCGGCTGCGATCGCCCTGTGGCCGGCCTTCTCCGCGATCAGACGGTGCATCTCGAGGGCCACGCGACGGTACGACGGGTGGCCCTGCGGGCTCGAGCGAAGCTCGAGCATGTGCATTGCCTCTCGTGCGTTGAACTGCATGGAGTAGCGGATTCGGTATGCCATCGACACCGCATACGAGGCCTGGCTCGGGTGATCACCGACAAGGGCGTCGTAGAGGGCCGCAGCCCGGTCCATCGTCTCGTCGAAGGCGTCGGTGGCGCCGGCTGCGTCGACGAGGTCGGGACGTGCGTAGCCGTGGTACGGGGTGAGCGGCTGCCACTCGATCGTGAGGAGGCGGTGCCGCTGCATGTCGCGGAAGGCGCCGTAGTCCGAGAGCACGTCGAACCGGTAGTCCGTGCGCTCGAATGCGCGGCCCGGCCTGTGCCGGCGGTTCTCGCGTTCGCCGACGTAGGTGCGCAGGATGTCGGCCTTCTGTTCCACGGTCATCTTCTCGACGCGGGACATGATCTGTGATTCAGACAGGTGCGAGTAGGCGTAGCAGGCCGCGGCGACGATCTTGTTCTCGCCGTCAGGGTCGAAGTCGACGAGCGTGACCTCGTCGACATCCGATGCGATTGCGTCACCGAACACGTCGTCGACGAGCGCGTTCATGTTCGCGGCGTTCGTCGCCAGGTACCTCGACCATTGTCCGCCCCGCTCGGCCACATCGACGCGACGGAGGAACGAGGGAATCACCTTGCGCAGTTCTGTCAGCATCATGTCGGCGTACACCCGGGCCTCGGGAAGAGGGTGTGCACGCATGCGAAGCAGCAACGCCTCGAAAGCCTGGCCGCTGCCGTAGATGCCGACGTTCGAGAGCGAGGAGGCCGGGAGCATCCCGCGCACGGCGTCGAGGGCCTTGGCTCGTGTTGCCTGCCGGTAGATGAAATCGCTGTCCCCTGCCTGCTTCGGCACGGTCGCACGCACATGCTGGGTGACGGTCTCGGCGACCGCGCTGTAGGAATCGAACATGCGGTCCATGTCGCCCACGTAGCGCGTGCCGTACTTGCCTGCCAGCAGGTCGGGGTCACGGTAGTAGCGGTACCGTCCGCCCAGGCGCTCGTCGTAGGCGATGTAGCGGGTGCTCTGCTCGAGGTAGCTCATCAGGCGGCCCCACTCGAGAATCTTCGTGAGGATGTTCGAGGCCTGCTCACAGGCGAGATGCACGCCGCCCAGCTGTGCGACAGAGTCGTCGCCGTACTCGACGAACACCTTCTCGTAGAGCGACTCGGCCCGGTCGACTCCGACCGTGGCATCGACTGCGACATCGCCCGCGATCTCGAGGTCATTCACGAACTCATCGAGGAAGAGACGACGCAGGCTTCGCGGGCTGCGGCTGTACCTGGCGAACAGGGCCCCCTTCACGACCTCGGGAAGGTTCACGAGCGCGAACACGGGCTGGTCGAGGTTGGTGAAATAGCGCCGCAGGATGTCGGACTCCGCCTGCGTGAATTCCTCGGGAACGTACACCGTCACAAGCGACAACACTAGGAGTTGGCGGAGTTGGGCCCGTGGATACTGGTTACAGCACGTCCTTGTCCGGGTTGGTCTCGGCAAACTCGCGGGCCACGGCATCGCGCAGCTCGGCCGAGACCCAGAAGTCGATGGCGGTCATGGCCATTGCCTTTGCGCCGTCGATGATCGCCCTGTCCGCGGTGGCGGTCACCGACTCCCGGGCGAAGTCGAGGGTGTGGATGGAGGTTCCGCTCGGTGCCGATGCGATCATCGGGTGGATCGAGGGCACGAGGTGGCTCACGTTGCCCATGTCCGTGCTGCCCACCACGCGGTGACCATCCGAACCCGGCACGCGGACGTGGCGCCCCACTGTCGCGGCGTTCGCCACGTACATCGCCGACAGGTTGTTGTTGGTGACCATGTCCGCGTACGGAGTGTCGACCCATTCGTGGGAGAAGGAGCAGCCGCAGGCGACAGCGCCCGACTGCAGCGCGCTCAACACCCGCGGCTTCAGTTCGGCAAGGGTGGTGACGGTGTCGGAGCGCACGTACCATTCCATCGATGCCTCTCGGGGCACGATGTTGGGCTTCTCCCCTGCTTTCAGGAAGATCCCGTGCACACGCTCGGTGGGCAGGATGTGCTGCCGCAGTGCAGAGACCGCCATGTAGCCGAGTACCGCTGCGTCGAGCGCATTGCGCCCCTTGTGTGGTGCAGCCGCTGCGTGGGCCGATTCACCGTGGTACTCGACGATCAACTGTTGAAGGGCGATTGCGTCGATCGAGGTGAGGTCTGCGTCTGCGGAGTGCACCATCATCGCCATGTCGACCCCGTCAAGTGCGCCGTTGCGCGCCATCACGAGCTTGCCGCCGCCACCCTCCTCGGCAGGGGTGCCGAGGTACCGCAGTCTTCCCCCGGCGTCGCCGGCGACGAGCGCAAGCCCGATCGCGGCACCGAGCCCTGCGGCTGCGATCACGTTGTGACCACAGCCGTGTCCGATGTCGGGCAGTGCGTCGTACTCGCTCATGACGCAGACGGTGGGTCCGGTGCCGGTCTCCGCCACGAACCCGGTGTCGCAGCCGAATGCACCCAGCTCTGTGTCGAGGCCGCTGCGCGATGCCGACCGGGTCAGCAGTTCACTGGCGAAATGCTCCGCGAAGTTCTGTTCCGGGCGGTCGTGGATCGCATGACTCACCTCGACGAGCATGTCGGCCACCTCGTCGATCCGTCTGCACGCGCGTTCCTTGATACGGGTCACATCGAGTGTCATGACTTTCCTGCCTTTCCGGGAGGTGTTGCGCGCGGTGTCTTCCACTGTGTCACAGGAGAACCATCCAGTGGTCGGGTATCACCTTCACATCGACGCGCGACCAGTTCGTGACCGCCCGTCCGTCAAGGCTGAGCCGTTCCCGCGGGCCCCGTCGCTCGAGGGACACGGAGGAACCGCGGCTCACCGAGAGCAAGGGGTGCGGCAGATGAGTGCCGGTCCTGGCGCGGCGTCTGGCGATGAGTCTCTGTTTGAACGACATCCGTCCGTCCATGCGGAAGACCTCTGCAACTCCGTCGTTCGGGTGCGACCGTGGGGCGATGTTCAGGTCGCCGAGGAAGCCGCTGTTCGACACGACTGTGTGTTCTCCCCTCCACCACGACCCGACGGTCACCGAGGAGAAAGCCAGACGCACGGTCACGGTGCCGTCATTGGTGTGCACGGTGCACTCGAGGGCATCAATGCTCACCCGGGTGCACTCGCTGTTCCGCCGGGGAAGCCCGGGGTGGCCGAGTGCCCGGTGCATGTCTCCGCGCACGAGAGCGAAGGGCTCTCCGGGCGCGTGTGTCGCCGCATCGTGGTCGTCCTCTGCAACGACGAGAGTGTCCGGCGAGGGCACCCGTGTGCCCCACTCTTCACCGGGCCGGATGGTCATGACAGCGGACCCTGTGCCGCGGCCACAACCCCGCGGTCGATGGCGTCGATTGCGCGTTCAGCGCTCGCACTCAGTTCGCTGTCGGTGGCCGTGTTCGCGATCTGGCGGAGCAAGTCGATCAACTGGCGCATCGAACGGACGAAATCTCCGGGCGTCAGGTCCGGGTCGAGAATCCGCGAGAGTGGGCGCCCTGCTGCCCATGATGCGGTCTCGAACGCAAGACCCCCGTTCGGGGGCCGATGAACATGCAGTCCGCGCGAACGTTGGGCATCCTGCAGCTGCTGGCTCACCTTCTCGATGCGACGGAACCTCTGGCGCACGAGGTCGGACGGCCAGCGTGTCGGTCCACCGGTGTCGCCGCCGCGCGGTTCGTACACGAGCGTCGACAGCACCGCCACCAGGTCGTTGGTGGAGAGACCGTTGAGGATGCCCCGGTTCATGACCTCGACCACCAACAGGTCGCTCTCGTGGAAGATGCCCGACAGTGTCTCGCCCTTGTCCGTGAGACTCCAGTCATCCACGTAGCCGAGATCCTCGAGCAACTCGATGACATCGGAGAAACGTGCGCTCACCGATCCCGATCGGTTGCGTGAGCGTGCCTCCATCTGTTCGATCTCCTTGCGCAGACGCTTGATGTTCCTGGCGCTCACCGGGGAGTCGGAGACCCGGTCCTCGTCGCGTCTGTTGATCGAACGGGTGACGGTGTCGTCGACCTTTGCCTTGACGAGTCTCGCCACGGCCTCGCGCACGAACTCGGTGCGGGTGGGCTCGAAGGGAACGGGCAGATCGACGCGTGCGCCGCGTTCCGGCAGTGACCGAAGATCCTTGGCCATCACATCGAGCATCTTGCGCGACGGTGTCAGCACGGTCACACGGATGCCCGCACGGCGTGCGGCGGTGGAGACCACGAGTCCGCGGCCACGGATGTTCGATGCGTCGAACACGACCACGTCACCCGGGCGCAGTGCGCGCAGGGCGATCTCTGCCTCGACCGTCGATGCATCCTCTGACGACGGAGTCTCTGCGTACTCGAGGGGGTGGGTCCGTTCGAGCAGGGCGAGCTCCTTCTTCCTGCGCTCGAGGGTTGCCTCGGATGTCACCACGTCGCGGTCGGCCTGGAACTGGGCGAAGGAGAGGTTCAGGATGTGATGTGTGCCCGACTCGGAGTGGCGTCTCACCATGTTCACGGCCATGTTGAACGTGGGTCGGAATGCCGAGGTGAGCCTGAAGCTCTTGCTCAACGCGAGGCTTGCCGCCTGGTCGAACGTGACGAAGGGGTTCCACACCGAGATGGCGTGACCGATGTCGTCCAGACCGCGTCGACCGGCCCTTCCCGTCAGCTGTGTGAACTCCGAGGCCCTGAGGAGCTGGTGGTGCTCGCCGGTGTACTTGGTCAGCTTCTCGATGACCACTGCTCGAGCGGGCATGTTGATGCCGACCGCGAGTGTCTCCGTCGCGAACACCACCTTGACGAGGCCCTCGACGAAGCACTCCTCCACCGCCTCCTTGAACATGGGGATCATGCCGGCATGGTGGCAGGCGATACCCGTGCCGATGTCGTCGAGGAACCGGTGGTACTCAAGCGCCGTGCGGTCGTCGTCAGTGAGCGAATCGCAGTGGCGTTCCACTATCTCGATGATCCGGGACTCCTCTTCCGCCGTGGTGAGCACCATGCCGTCCCGCATGCATGACGAGACCGCGTCCTCGCACTGGGCGCGGCTGAAGATGAACACGATTGCGGGCAGCATGTCGTTCGACTCGAGAAGCTCGACGATCTCGGTGCGTGTCGGGACCGAGAAACGCCGTGCCTTCTTGCCTCCGTTCTGGCGCGGCTCATGGTTCCGCCCGCCGGCGAGCACGCGCTGGACATGGCGGTTGGGTTCGCCCGACACGATCGTGTTGTGCATCTCTGTCCGGTGCGTGGACTTGTCGTGGAAGGCAAAATGGTGCACGAGTTCGATCGGTCGGGTCGTCTCGACCACCACGTCGGTCCGTCCGCGAACAGTGGTGAGCCACTCGCCCACCTCCGCCGCATTCGACACCGTGGCGGAGAGGCACACGAACTGCACCTCCTGGTCGAGCTGGATGATGACCTCTTCCCACACGGGGCCCCGGTATGCGTCCTGCAGGTAATGAACCTCATCCAGGATCACCACGCCGAGTCCGTCGAGCCGGTGCGAGGAGGCATAGATCATGTTGCGCAGAACCTCAGTCGTCATCACGACCACCGGAGCGTCGGCATTGACTGCGTTGTCACCGGTCACCAGGCCGACGTTGTGTGCGCCGTACATCGCCCCCAGGTCACGGAACTTCTGGTTCGACAATGCCTTGATCGGGGTCGTGTAGAAGGCCCTCTTGTTCTGTGACCTCGCCCGGGCGATGCCGTACTCGGCGATCAGGGTCTTTCCCGAGCCGGTGGGCGCGGCCACCAGCACGGAGGCATCGGAGTCGAGCGAGTCCATTGCACGGATCTGGAAATCATCGGGTGCGTAGTCGAGGCCGGAGAGGAAGTGTTCCCGTGTGAAGGTCATGACGCGACAGCGACCCGCTTGCGGGTGAGCAGCCAGCCCACCAGCACGGCGAGCAGGAACAGAACGCTGAGCGGTACCGCCAGGGCGAGCAGGCTGATCGGGTCACCCGACGGCGTGATCACGGCTGCGACGACGAAGATGCCCATGATCGCGAATCGCCACTGCCGGATCAGGGTGCCCGGTCTCACGGCCCCGACGAGCTGCAGGAAGACAAGGAGCACGGGGCTGAGGAACCCCACGCCGAAGGCGAGCATCATCATGACGACGAGCATGATGTAGTCGGTGATGCGGTAGGCCTCGGTGATGTCGGTGCCGGCGAAGTTGATCAGGAACTCGAGTGCCTTGTCGAGCGTCCAGTAGGCAATCGAACAGCCCGCCACGAAGAGCACCACCGAGGAGACGATGAAGGGAACCGCATAGCGCTTCTCGCGCTTGTTGAGTGCGGGCACGATGAAGCGCCAGATCTGCCAGAGAACCACAGGCAGTGCGAGCACGAGCCCGCCGTAGGCGCACACACGAAGACGCGCCGAGAACCCCTCGAGGGGTCCGAGAGCGAACAACGAACCGTCACACTTGAACTCGGGCCGGGCCTCGCACAGGGACCTGTAGGGGCGGGTGAGCCAGTTCTTGACGGGGTCGTAGAAGGCCAGCATCACCATGGTCCCGACCGCCACGGCGAGCAAGGCGCGGATCACGCGCTGGCGCAGCTCGCGCAGGTGGTCCATCATCGTCATCGCGCCCTCTGTCGCGGTGTCGGTCACTGCTGCTCCGTCCGTTCGTCGGGCGCCGGTGCGGTGTCCGGTGACTGGTGATTCTGCGCCTCGATCTCCTCGGGCGTTGCGGACCTCTCGGGTCTCATCGGCGGGGATGGCTCCGTGTCAACCTCGCCGAAACCCGACCTGATCTGTTCTGCGGTCTGTCGAAGGTCGGACACGGGTTCTGCGAACGTGTCCTTGATCTCCCTCTCGAGACCCTGGGCCATGCCCCGAACCTGGCCGTACACGCGACCGACGGACCGGATCACCCCCGGCAGGCGCTCGGGACCGAGAACAACGAGCCCCGCAAGCAGGAGAAACACGATCTCGCTCCCGGACAGGTTGAACACTCCTCCAGCATAGAACTGTCCCTCTAACCTTCCTGCGTGCAACAACGTCTGCCCACGCTCAGGGAATCCCCGATCGCCTTCGCCCATCGCGGGGCGAGGGCGCATGCGACCGAGAACACGATCGAGGCCTTCCAGTTGGCTCTCCGTCTCGGGGCGAACGGCATCGAAACCGATGCATGGTTGACGAAGGACGGGGCTGTCGTTCTCGACCACGACGGCGTGCTCAGGCGGGGTCTCCGCCGGGTTCCGTTCAGCGATGTCGACCGGCTCGACCTGCCCGGTCATGTCCCGTCACTCGATGAGTACTTCGCACAGGTCTCGCTTGTCGCAGACCTGAGCATCGATGTCAAGGATGCTTCTGCGGCAACTGCCATCGTGTCCTGTGCCGAACGGCACGGATTCCCGCTCGAGCGTCTGTGGCTCTGCCACCACGAGATCGGGACCGTGCTGCAGTTCCGCAACGAGTTCGACAGGGTCCGCATCGTCGACTCGACCCGCTTGAGCAGGATCAAGGAGGGCCCGGAGAAGAGGGCTGCTCTCCTGTCGGAGCGCGGTGTCGATGCACTGAACATGCACCACACGGACTGGAACGGCGGGCTCGTGACGCTCGCACACCGGTTCGGTCTCCACGCGTTCGCGTGGGACGTCCAGTTCCCCCCGGCACTGACAACTGCATTCCGGATGGGGCTCGATGCGGTGTACAGCGACCACGTCGATCGTATGACCGATGCGTTCACTGCCGAGTTCGGTCGCGGACCGTTGCTCGCCTAGAGGCCGCGGATGCTGCCGATCGGCCACACGACGGCGAACGCGCGTCCGACGACCAGGTCGGCGGGGATCGTGCCGAAGCTGCGGCTGTCGAAGGACTGGGCACGGTTGTCGCCCATCACGAACACGTGGCCAACGGGAACGGTCACGGCAGCCATGTCGACGATACGGCAGACCTCCTGCAGGGACGGCAGCGCAAGCACATCCTTGTCGAGGTACGGCTCTGCAATCGGCTGACCGTTCACGATCACCTTGCACTTCTTGACCTCGACGGTGTCGCTCTCGATCCCGATCACGCGTTTGATGAGATCGTCGTGGGCGACGACACCGCCGTTGGTGGTGACGCGGTCGAACACCACCACGTCACCGCGGCGGATGTCGTGCAGCCGGTAGCTGAGCTTGTTGACGAGAACCCGGTCGTTCTCCAGAAGGGTCATCTCCATCGACGGACCGCTGATGTAGAACTGCTGCAGCACGTAGACGCGCACGAGCATGGCGGCGCCGAGCGCCAGGAGGATGACCACGATCCAGTCACGCAGCAACCTGCCCGCCGAGCGCTCCGGCTCGTCGATCATCTCCTGCATCAATGGGTCGTTCATGACCGCTCCAACCTAGTACGGCTCCCCCGTGGTCCGGGTCAAAGGCTTGCGATCAGTCGCTCCACGCGTTCATCCGTACTTGCAAAGGGGTCCTTGCATACCACGGTGCGCTGGATCTGTTCGTTGAGCTTCAGGTGCACCCAATCGACCGTGAAGTCACGGGATTTCGCCTTGGCGTGCTTGATGAACTCGCCGCGCAGGCGCGCGCGTGTCGTGTCCGGTGCATGCTCCTTTGCGGAGTCGATGCGTGCGTTGTCGACCATCCGACGCACGAGTCCGCGCGATGCAAGTTTGTGGTACAGGCCCCGTTCCTCGTCGATGTCGTGGTACTGAAGGTCGATTGCATGTGCCCTCGGCGAATCGAGATCGATCCCGTTCTTCTCGCAGTAACGATCGAGCAGGTCCTTCTTCGTGACCCAGTCGATTCTGTCCTTGAGCACCGAGGCGTCGGTCTCGAGGGCGGTCATGACGGTCTCCCACTCCCTGAGCGCCCGCGTCTCTGTCTCGTCGAACCCGTGGGAATCGGCAAATCGAAGAGCCTGCTCGAGGCAGTAGGCCTGTATGTCGAGAGCGGACATCTCCTGTCCGTTGCGGAGGCGAACCGGCCGACGGCACGAGATGTCGCTCGATATCTCGCGGATCGCACGGATCGGGTTCTCGAGCGTGAGGTCCCTGAACGGCACACCGGGTTCCTCGAGCATCCGGAGCATGCATGCCCCGGCGCCGACCTTGAGGAATGTCGCGTACTCCGACATGTTCGAGTCGCCGACTATCACGTGGAGCCTGCGGTACTCCTCTGCATCGGCGTGCGGTTCGTCGCGGGTGTTGATGATCGGCCGTGAACGCGTCGTTGCAGACGACACGTCCTCCCAGATGTGCTCGGCCCGCTGTGACAGCGCGTACAGGGGGCCCTTCGGTGTGGTCAGGATCTTGCCGGCGCCTGCATAGATCTGCCTGCTCACGAGGAACGGAATGAACGAGGTCTGGTAGTCCTCCGGCTCGGTGTTCCGTCGCACGAGGTAGTTCTCGTGACAGCCGTAACTGTTCCCTGCAGAATCGGTGTTGTTCTTGAAGAGGTAGATGGTGCCCCTGATGCCTTCATCCCTCAACCGTCGCTCGGCGTTTGCAACCAGGTCGTTCAGGATGCGGTCGCCTGCCCTGTCGAAGGTGACAACGTCCGATACCGAGTCGCACTCGGGTGTCGCGAACTCGGGGTGCGATCCCACGTCGAGGTACAGGCGCCCTCCGTTCTCGAGAAACACATTCGAGCTGCGGCCCCATGAGACCACGCTCCGGAACAGGTACCTTGCGACCTCATCGGGTGTGAGCCGACGCTGACCCTTCAAGGTGCATGTGATGCCGTACTCGGTCTCGAGGCCGAAGATGCGGCGCTGCATCTCTCAGCCCTGGAGGAACAGGGCGACCGCTTCGTCGCTGATCCGGCTGAAGCAGCGACGTTCCTCGCCCCGGGCAAGCACCGCGACCTCGAGCTCGTCTGCCGTGAGCGATCGATCCGGGCCGCCCAGTGCAGATGCCGCGAGGGCAACAGCCTTCGCGAGAGGTGCGGAGGGGTCAAGAGCGGGCGCAAGACGTGCCGTGATCGCATCGGCATCGCCCCCGAGAACGCAGCTGCGTGACTCATCCACGACTGTGCCGTCGTAGGTCACGTGGTACAGGCGGTCCGCGGTCGCGTCGTTGCCGACTTCCGCGATGAGGATCTCGACCTCGAGAGGCTTGGACTCATGGGTGAACGCCTGGCCCATGATCTGTGCGTACTGGTTGGCCAGGCTCCGTCCCTCGACGTCGCGGCGTGAGAACTGGTAGCCGGTGAGGTCGGCCGCGCGCACGCCGGCCTGTCGCAGCTGGTCGAACTCGTTGTACTTGCCGACGCCGGCGAATGCGATGCGGTCGTATATCTCGGAGATCTTCCGCAGGTTGTTCGACGGGTTCTCGGTGACGAGCACGATGCCGTTGTCGTACTGCAGGGCCACGAGTGCGCGTCCACGGGCGATTCCCTTGCGCGCGAAGTCCGCCTTCTCCTTCATCATCTGTTCGGGCGGAACGTAGAAGGGCATGCTCATCGCGAACGGACCTCCTGGGTGATCGCATCAAAGTGCGACGCAAGTTCGTTGTCGGGGACACGCGACCATCCGTCGGAATCGATGGTCGCCACGATCGGGTACACGCCCCGCAGGGCATCCGGACCGCCGGTGGCTGAGTCTGCGTCGGCGGCCTCCCACAGTGATCTGCAGGCAAGTGCCACAGCCGACTCGGCGCTGAGGTCGGACCGCCATCCGACCTTGACCACGGTCCCGGCGTGAAGGCTGCCGCTGCCGATCGCGACGTACTCGCGTTCCTCGTAGCGGCCCCCGGTTGCGTCGTAGTCCCAGAGGCGTCCCTCGGAGGTGGTCGTGTCGTACCCGGCGAAGAGGGGCATCACGACCATCCCTTGCATGGCAGCCGGCAGGTTGCCCCTGACCATGGCGGACAGCTGGTTGGCCTTGCCCTCGAGCGTCAGCGCCCGGCCCTCCATCTTCTCGAAGTGTTCGAGCTGCAGTGAGAAGAGCTTGATCATCTCCATGGCCGGTCCGGCTGCGCCGGAGATCGCGACTGCGCTGAAGCGGTCGGTCTGTACGACCTTTTCCATGCCGCGGTGACTGATCCAGTTTCCGGAGGTTGCGCGACGGTCGCCAGCAATGAGAACACCGCCCTTGTAGCGCAGTGCAACGCAGGTGGTCGCGTGCGGCACCCCGAGCGCATCGCTCCACTGGCTCACGTCCGGAGCGAGCCCCATGCGTCGGACCAACTCGAAGAAGTTCGAGCCCGGATCGTTCTGGGGCGTGAACAGCGGCATGGTCATGGTCACTGACCGCCCTTCTGCACGTAGTTCTTCACGAATTCCTCGGCGTTCGACTCGAGAACCTCGTCAATCTCATCGAGCAGATCGTCGATGTCGGACTTGATCTTCTCCGCTGCGACCGAGGCCGCGACCGGCTCGGCATCGACCGCCGCCGTCGAATCAGAGGTGGAGGACTTCTGCTGGCGAACCCGTTCCTGCATGTCCCATACGGTACCGACGCCCGGGGGTGCTTGCTCTACCAGCCAGGGTCGTCGGCAATGGGTTCCACGTTGTCGCGCCCCAGGGCGTCGAGCAGGTCGTTCACCGTGTCGACAGATGAAATGAGGTTCGACACGTGCTCCCTGGTCCCCTTCAGCGGGTCCATCATGGGCACGCGTTGCATCATGGGTCCACCGGTGTCGAACACCAGGCTGTCCCAGTTCGCGGCCGACACCTGTCGCGGCCACTTGCGTATGCACTCTCCCCGGAAGTAGGCCCGTGTGTCGTTCGGCGGCTCGATCACTGCACGTTCGACATCTGCTGTGTCGACGAGCGTGCGCAGACCCATGCGCCGCGCCAGGCAGCGGTCCGGGTGCATGTCGTGGTACTGGAGGTCGATGGCCCGCATGCGGTCTGTGAGCATGTTCACGGCAATGTTGGTTTCCTGTGCCACGGCCCGCTCGGCCAGTGCGTCGAACACGCGCTTCTTGGCGACCCAGTCGACCATCGTGGCTGCCGTCTCCCGGTCCGTCTCGAGGCACTCGAGCACGAGCGCCCACATCGCAAGCACTGACTCGCCGTCACCGTTGGTCGGGTCCTCGTCGAGCCCGGCGAACCAGTGCCGGGTCGTGTCGAGCAGTCGGTGCTGGAGGTCAACTGCACGGATGGTGGCCCCCGATGCGAGGGTCACAGCA
This sequence comes from uncultured Bifidobacterium sp., assembly GCA_964513585.1. Taxonomy (GTDB): domain Bacteria; phylum Actinomycetota; class Acidimicrobiia; order Acidimicrobiales; family Ilumatobacteraceae; genus UBA2093. The sequence goes on from CAZENK010000001.1 coordinate 58,556, forward strand.
CGTCGCAGCGAGGGGTCATGGCTCACGCGGCGGATCTCTGTCACCGGGTCAGCAATGCGCAGGTCCTCCGGAAAACGTGAATCCTCGATCAGGCCGAGAACGAGAGCTGTCGTGCCCGCCTTGAGGAACGTTGCACACTCCGACATGTTCGCGTCACCCGCAATGACGTGCAGGCGTCTCCACCGCGACGGGTCACAGTGCGGCTCGTCGCGTGTGTTCACGATCGGCCGTCGCACTGTGGTCTCCAGTCCGATCTCCTCCTCGAAGAAATCGGCGCGCTGTGAGATCTGGAAAGCAACACGTTCCTCGCCCTCGCGCGGGCACTCGACGCCGACCTTGCCCGACCCCGTGAACACCTGGCGTGTGACGAAGTGGGCCGTGATGCTCGATGCAAGCAGGCCGAAGGGCGTCTCGCGTGAGACCAGGTAGTTCTCATGACAGCCGTAGCTATTCCCCTTGCCGTCCGAGTTGTTCTTGTGCAGAACGATCTCGACCCCGTCGGGCAGGCGCGTGTTGGCCCTCTCCATCGAGCGCCGGATGATCTCCTCGCCCGCGCGGTCGTAGAGCAGCACGTCGGAGATCGACCTGCACTCGGGTGTCGAGAGTTCCGGGTGTGCATGGTCCACGTAGAAGCGGGAGCCGTTCGGCAGGACCGTGTTCGCCATCAGCACCTCGACCTCGGGATAGTCGGCTTCGGGTCTCCATCCATCCCTCGCATCATGGTCAGGGTGCTCGCCGGTGAAGTCCCACGCCCGAAGGGCGAGACCCTCGTCGGAGAATGCATTCACGATGAACGACGACGCCATCATCGGGGTCATGTCCGCCCCCCGCACGAAGATCCCGTACTCGGTCTCTATGCCGCAGATCTTCGGAGTGGGCATCGCTAGAGGTACTGGCCCGACACGGTGCGCTCGATCGCCTTCGAACCGGTCGCGTCGTTTGATCCGTCTGCGGGGCGCACGAGCGTGCGGATGAAGACGATGCGTTCTCCCTTTCGACCCGAGATCCGGGCCCAGTCGTCAGGGTTGGTCGTGTTGGGGAGATCGTCGTTCTCGTGGAACTCGAGACGGATGGCCTCGAGCAGGTCGGAGGTGCGCAACCCGTGCGGTCCCCCGGCGAGAATCCGTTTGATGGCCGATTTCTTCGCGCGGCGCACGATGTTCTCGATCATCGCGCCGCTGGCGAAGTCCTTGTAGAACAGCACTTCCTTGTCGCCGTTCTGGTACGTGACCTCGAGGAACTCGTTCTGCTCGGACGGCTCGTACATCGCGTCGGTGGCCGTGCGGACCATCCGGGCAATGCACTCGTCGACCGAGCCGTCAGCCGCTTCGATCTCTGACCCGTCGATGGGAATGTCCGTCGTCACGTACATCGCCATGATCCTCTCGGCCGCGTCGCGACTGGGCCGGTCGATCTTGATCTTCACGTCGAGTCGCCCCGGGCGCAGGATCGCCGGGTCGATCAGGTCCTCCCTGTTCGTGGCGCCGATGACGATGACGTTCGACAGCCGCTCCACGCCGTCGAGCTCGGCCAGCAACTGGGGAACGATGGTCGACTCCATGTCGGACGACACGCCGGTGCCGCGGGCGCGGAACATCGAGTCCATCTCGTCGAAGAACACGATCACGGGCCAGCCCTCTTCGCTCTTCTCGCGCGCACGCTGGAACACGAGCCGGATCTGTCGCTCGGTCTCGCCCACGTACTTGTTGAGCAGTTCCGGTCCCTTGATGTTGATGAAGTACGAGCGCCCCTTGTCCGCACCCGTGCGCTGGGCCACTTTCTGGGCGAGACTGTTCGCAACCGCCTTTGCGATCAGTGTCTTGCCGCATCCGGGCGGCCCGTAGAGAAGGATTCCCTTCGGTGCGGGCAGGCGGAACTCGCCGAACAGGTCCTGGTGCAGGAAGGGCAGCTCCACTGCGTCTGCGATCTGCTCGATCTGGGAGTCGAGTCCGCCGATGTCGCCGTAACGCACATCCGGCACCTCCTCGAGCAGCAGGTCCTCGACCTCGGGCTGCGGGAGACGCTCGAGCAGGAGGTTGGAGCGTGAGTCGAGTCTGTACGTGTCGCCTGACCTGATGTGCGTGCCCCGCAGGGCATCGCTCAACTCGACGACCCGGTTCTCGTCACCGCGGGTCGTGACGATCGCCCTGACACCGTCGTCGAGGGTCTCGACAACCGTGACGACCTCGCCCACCGAATCCGACCGGCGCGCCATGATGATGTTCATGCTGTCGTTCAGCAGAACCTCGGCACCCCGCATCAGGTCGTCAGACGCGAGATCCGGCGTGGCCTGCACGCGCAGCTTGCGACCACCTGCCATGATGTCGTACGTGCCGTCGTCGTTGCTGTCGAGCAACACCCCGTAGCCGGACGGGGGTGCCGACAGTTGGGCGACCTCATTGCGCAGTGACTCGAGTTGTTCCCGGGTCTCCCTGAGGGCCGCCGTCATGCGGTCACGCTGCATCTCGCTGGTCGACAACCGGCCCTTCAGCGTCAGCAGCTGCTCCTCGAGTTCCCGGGTTCGCTTGGGAAGCTCGGACAGGCGGGCACGGAGTTGCTCCACCTCGGCCAGGAGTGCATCTCTCTCGATGTCTGCCACGACTGAACCTTATTGGCGTTCTGGCCGTCTCCCCTCCTCGGCCCCGTGAAGAGTTGTCATTTTCGGGTCGAACGGCGGTGGCCTGTGTATTATCTGCCGTGAACCCAAAACGGGCTCAGGCATAGGCGCCACCGGCGTCGCGATGAAGGGACTCCCCACATGAAGGTATGGATCGACCAGGATTTGTGCACAGGCGACGGACTCTGCGAAGAGATCGCGCCCGACGTGTTCACTCTCCTCGATGACGGCCTTGCGTATGTGAAAGAGGGCGACAAGGTCTTCGCAACCGCAAAGGGCAACGCCCAGGGTGCCGACGGTCTCGCCAACTTCCCCGACAGCCGCCTCGATGCGGTCGTTGAGTCCGCCGAGGAGTGCCCCGGCGAGTGCATCTTCATCGAGCCCTGATCCATCGCTAATCCCACCGGCCAAGGCCGGTGATGGTCGACTCAGCCGATGTAGCGCGCCACTGTGAGAAAGGCCGTGTGGGCAACCATGCGGTGATCCGGCCGGACCGCCATTCCCTCAATGTGCCATGTGCGGTGCAGTACCTCGAGCGTGCGCTGGTCCACCCACGCCTTGCCGAGCGACTCGCGCACCTGTGCAGCCTGTGTGATTGATGGCGTGTAGGCCACGAGAAGCCCGCCGGGAACCAGGATCTTCTCGGCTGTCGCCGTCACCCTCCACGGCTCGGGCAGATCGAGCATGACCCTGTCGAACGAACCCTCGGGCGTGTCCTCGTAGCTGTCGCCGAGCGACACGTCGTAGCGATCGAGCGCGCTCTCGCCGAGGAACGACCTCACGTTTGCCCGCGCCCTGTTGAGGAAGTCCTCCCGAAGCTCGATTCCCGTGATGTGGGCTCCCCAGCGCAACATGGTCATCGACAGAGCGCCCGAGCCGATGCCTGTCTCGAAGACCCGCACACCCGGGTGGATGTCCCCGAGCATGCACATGGGGGCGAGATCCTTCGGGTAGATGACCTGTGCGCCGCGGGGCATCTCGACGACGAAGTCCTCGAGTGTGGGCCGCAGCACGGTGTACTTGGCACCCTTGGTCGACTCGGCGACGATGCCCGGCTGGGTGCCGATCACGTTCGCATGCGGGACAAAGCCCGCATGGCTGTGGAACTCGCCCTCGGGGTTGAGGGTCACCAGATAGCGACGCTTCTTCGAGTCGATGAAGAGAGCCTTCTCGCCGTCGGCGAAGGGCGCGCTCACGCCCGGCCCTGACCGCGGGAAACAACCTCGACGCGCAGTGTTTCGCCGCGACGGAGGGTCACTCGCTGGCTCTTGTTGGCGTACCGCCGACCGAACCAACGCAGAACAGTGCCGACGAACAGTGCACGGCGCACCAATGGGTGCCTGCGGAGCACCCTACCGATCACGCGGACACCGAGAACCCGGAGCAGAGTGGCCACCGGTTCAGAACCTGCGGAACTCGACGCGACCGCCACGACGGCGACCGCTGCGGCGTCCGAAAAGGTACGCAAGGATGACGACCACGGTCGCGGCCGCTGACCCCGCGGCGATGAGCGACTGCTTCTTGTCGGAGGCCCTTCCCTGGATGTCGGCCTGCAGTGCCCGGAACTTCGATTCGAGGTCACCCCTCGTGATGCGCGGATTCTCCTCGGTCATGTCACTCCCCCTTCGCCAGACTTCTCTGAGAGATACGACTGATCGACACACCGACGAGCGAGCCCACGACGACAAGTGTGATCAGGTAATGCACGAAAGACCATGACCCGTCGAGAGTGTCGCCACCGAGGTCCTGGCTGAGCCGAAGAACAGCAAGCGCGACAAAGACCATCGACAACCCGAGGCACGTGGCCGCCAGAGTGCCGACGGCCACCCATCGTGCTGCACCCCTCAAGGGCTCGATGGTCTCCTGGCGCGCATAGGCCTTGACCGAGTCGACCAGGTCGGCAACCTGGTCGCCCGGGGCCGGACGGCGGCGGAATCGAGAGGTGGAGTCGGTCATGGGAGAAGAATCCTACGCCCGGTCGGGCGCGTTATCCACAGAGCCCTCACCCGTACCTGAAGGTCAGGAGATCCTCGACATGGTCGACAATCGCGCATGCACGGTCGGCCCTGGAGCGCAAGTCGGTCTCCCTGAGCAGTTCGTACCGGTCGAGAGGTGTGCACGGGATCAACGAGGCACACCTCCAGAACATGGGCGACAGGTCTTCTGCAGCAGTCGCGGAGAAGTCCGACCTGAGGAACGCAGTGACGTGCACGAGGTCTCCGCCGGCGACCCCGAGAGACACCGATCGTTCGATCAACCGGTCGATCCTCGCCGCAACCTTCGCGAGAGCATCCCTGTGAGAGTCATCCACGACAGTGGGCTCAGGCCGCACAACCACCCGCGCACGCGCATAGTCGAGGTCATCGTCCCACTCGACGACGTCGACCACGTCCTGTGCGTGTGCATGGACCAGGAATCCTGTGTCGGACGCTGCAACATTGTCGATGACCACAGTGACGCCCGTGCTGAAACGCTTCTCCCCGCCCCCGACCTCTGACCCGGCTTCGATGAGCACCGACACGAAGGTGCGGTCTGCTGCCTCGACATCACTGAGGAGCCTCACGTACCGGGCCTCGAACACACGGAGAACCACCGCCTCGCCCGGAAGGTACGCAGTGCCGAGCGGGAACGCAGGCGTGAGGGTCACGGCAGGAGGTCTTGTGCTGTCGGCATCGCGCGTGCCCTGTCGAGTGCACTGCCGAGTGCGTTCCACACCGGGCGGTACTCGCCCTGGTTGTCGATGCCGTCCGAGTTCATGATCAGTGCAAAGCGCACGGCTGGGTTGCCCTGCAGGGGCAGGTAACCCACCAGTGCCTTCACGCCGGTCAGGGTGCCCGTCTTTGCCACGAGCCTGTCCTTCACCGGCGAGTCCCCGAGCACAGAGCGGAGTGTTCCTGTGCTTCCCGCCACCGGAAGCAGGTTGGGCAGCACGCTCTCGAGTGAACCGAGAATCTGCATGAAGTTGGCACAACTCGTGCGGTTGTTCGACGAAAGGCCCGAACCGTCCGCAACCGTCGACGCCGTCGGCAGTTTCCATGCAGCCAGTTGCTCCTGCACGACGGACAGACCGGCAACGGTCGAACCCGACTTCTTGCGGGCAAAGCCGATCTCCTTGATGATCATCTCGGCTGTGTTGTTGTCGCTGTTCACGAGCATCTCCCGCACGATCGTCGACAGCGGGGCCGATGTGATCGATGCGATGTCGATAGCGCCGTTCGGCAACGTGGTCTCGTAACGCGGCTCCTGTGCCACGAAGACGCCGCGTGCCCCGAGCAGCGAACGCAGTTCCATGGCGGCACCCACGGCCGGATTCTCGGGCTTCATGGGCTGCCCGACCACCGCGCCGTCGTTCACGAGCAGTGCCCCGAGCGGGCCCGCCTCCACCACATTGAATTCGGCCGGCCATGCGTCGATGAAGCGGACTGCGTCGTAGCGCGAGTCAACGCCGACGATCGTGCCGGTCACGCTCGTGATGCCCGCCTGCACGATCGAATCCGCGAGTGTCTCCAGCGATGTTCCGTTCAGCGTCGGGTACTTCTCCGTGGCGACGTACTCCTTGCGCACGAGAACCGGGTCGCCGCCACCCACGAAGTACAGGTCCTGCACGGTCGCGCCGTTGCGCCCGGTGGCCAGCACCGAGGTGGTGTAGGTGTGCGTGGCTCCGAGTGTCTCGAGGGCAACTGCCGCCGTGACGATCTTCTGTGCTGATGCGGGGATGAACGGGTCGGACATTCGAGTTGCCGCAACGTCGGCTCCGAGCCAGTTCACCCCGAAACATGCACCCGACGGCACCTGCCGGGTGAACGAGGTGACAGAGCGCCGGAGAATCCCCAGTCGCGTGACAGTCGACAGAGTCTCCGGTGCGCGCCGCACGGACAGCACCTTGGTCGCGGGCGCAGGCGGTTTGCCCTGTGCGGCACGAGGGGTCACCCGCTCCGCGACAGCGTCGGTTGCGAAGTACCCCGCAGACAGCACCGCTGCGCCGACCAGACCGGCGATCGCAACGAACCTGACCGGGTCCTTCGCTCTCCTGGGCGAAGGATTAGTGCGCGACACCCGAGTGCACCGCGTACCGGTAGAGATGTCCGAGCGCGGTGATCGCCCGGTTTCCGCTGGCGTAGCAGAGGCGACCCGTCTCGCGCACCGTCCGCACGCCCGGGTTGTCGGGGTCGGCCACCGCGAGTTCGGTCGCCACGAGGATCGGCTTGCCGGTGGACACGGACAGATCATGTGCCGCCTGGGCGAAACGAGAGTCCTGGCGCTCGTGGTACTCCACGATTCTCTCGAGTCCGTTGTCAGGATAGAAACGTCCCTCACGCATGAGACGGGCCTGGTTGGCCTGGATGCCGAGCCCGAGATACACGACTGCATCGACGCCCGGGTGCGATGCGATCATCTCCATCACCTCGGGGATCGTGTCACGGGTCTCGCCGCCGGCACAGTCGACGGGGTTGTTCCGGCTCCAACGTGGCGGCAGCTTCGTGTCGATGAGAGCCTTCAGGTCCTCGGGCAGCTGCATGAGCTGGAGCAATCCGTCGTTGGCGATCGCATCGCTCGTCACCACGCCCCAGCCGCCTGCGGTGGTGAGCACGACGACATTCGGGCCCTTGGGAAGCGGCTGTGTTGCGAAGGTCGCGGCTGCCTCGAAGGCCTCCTCGACCGTTGCCGCCCGGGTGATCCCGCCGGCGCGGCATGCGCCGTCGAAGATCGCATCGTTTGCTGCGAGTGCACCGGTGTGACTGGCCGCGGCACGCGCGCCCTTCTCGGTGGCACCTCCCTTGACCACGACCACTGGCTTCCGTGAAGCCACGGCGGACAGTCGACTCATGAGTCCGGCGCCGTCACTGATTCCCTCGACGTACGCAAGGGAGACTCTTGTTGCATCGTCGCGTCCGTACCACTCGATCAGGTCGGCCACACCGAGTGCAGCGGCGTTGCCTGCAGAGACCGCACGGCTGATCCCCACACCGGTCTGGCGCGCATAGTTCATGAAGCTCGACACGAAGTTGCCGCTCTGGCTGGCGACACCGATGGCACCCTCGGGCGGGTACGGAGCCACGATCTGTGCGCACAGCCGCGCCGGCGTCGACACGACGCCCTGTCCGTTCGGGCCTGCGAGGAGGATCCCCAGTTCATCGGCGAGTGCGATCAGTTCTTCCTCGAGTTTCTTGCCCTCTTCCCCGGCTTCCCCGTACCCGGCAGACGTGAGGAAGGCGGCCTTCACGCCCTTCTTCGCGCATGCACGCAGCAGATCCGGGTTCGCCGTGGCCGGTGTGCAGACGAACACAAGGTCGATCTCGCCGTCGGGCAGTTGGTCGATGTCTGCAACCGTGCGCACGCCGAGCACCTCCTCGCCCTGGAGATTCGTGCCGAAGACACCGCCTGCGTAGCCGCTGGCGAGGATGTTGTGCAGTGACACGAATCCGAACTTGCCCGGATGGGTGGATGCACCCGTCACCAACACTCCCCTCGGCTCGAAGAGCGCGCGGAACTGTTCGTCGGTGTAAGGGGCCCGAGCGGAAGTGGACACGCTCTGTCTCTCCCCGGTCTCCACCAGCGCGTCGACGGCGACGACTCGTCCGTCACGGGTGATGATCAACGGGTTGATGTCGATCGAGACGATGTCGTGTCTCTCGATTGCGCACCGGGAGAGTCCGAGCAGGCACGACACAACGTCGTCGATGTTCACTGCGCTCTCGCCGCGGAACTCCTCGATGAGCCCCTGGGTGCGCAGCGAAGCAACCATCGACCGGGCCTGCGCCTCGTCGATGGGTGCGGGTCTGAAGGTCACGTCCCTCAGAACCTCGGCCATGATGCCGCCGACACCGAGCATCACTGTCGGCCCGAACTGCGGGTCCACGAGAACCCCTGCAATCAACTCACGGGTGCCCTGGATCATGGGGGCAACGAGGAGGTGCACCTCGCCGTCCTCCGGTCTGGCTGCTGCGAGAAGATCCGTGGCGGCAGACATGACATCGTCATCGTTCTGGAGCCGCAGTCTCACGAGTCCGCGCTCTGTCTTGTGGGCAATCGCGTCGCCTCCGAGTTTGACGACAACCGGGTACCCCGTCTGTCGTGCGGCGTCCACGGCTGCGGCAGCGCTGGTCACGCGGTGCTCGGCGGCAAAGGGCACGCCGTAGGGCGCGAGGAGTTCCTTCGAGTCGGATTCGGAGAGAGTGCGGGAAGAAGACTGGGACACGGCTCTATACGGTACTCAGTGGGTCGCCCCGACGAAGTGTGTTCAGGCAGTGTGTCTGATGATGAGCCGGGCGATGTCCCCCGGGAGCTCGCTGATGCACAGGTGTCCGGCGGGCAGTTCCACCAGTTCCGCACCGGGCACGGTGGCGGCGATGTGCCGGGACTTCGAGATGTCGACCCAACGGTCATCGCGCCCACCGATGACCAGTGTCGGGCAACGGACCAGCGACAGGTCCTCCTCTATGTCCACCCGCAGATCGAGCTCGAGATGGGCGTCCGAGCCGGGCTGGATTGCCGTTGTTGCCATCGCAGCGACCGTGTCCATCATCGGCTCGAGCATTGCGATCGTGTCCGGGGAGTAGCCGTCGGCAACTGCGTACCGCATGAACAGGTCGGGGCCGATGGCGAGAAGCCGCCTCCAGAGATCAAAGGTCACCCGCATCCGCGCATCGCTCTGCGACCACCCGCAGAGCGAAGTCACCGACAGGACCCGACCGGGGTGCATTGCAGCAGTCTTGAGTGCCGCGACAGCACCCAGCGAATAGCCGACCACGTGGAACGAGTCGTGCCCCAGCCTCGACATCAAATCGACAGAATCATCGACAACCTGCGCGAGATCAATGGGTCCATCCGGCATGGATGACTCTCCCGAACCGGGGAACTCACGAACGACCCATGTTCTCTGCTCTTCGCACGCGGCACGGACCTGGTCCCATGCATTCGCTGCCTGTGTCGTGCCGTGAAAGGCGAGAATCGGGACCCCTTGGCCCTCGGTCAGGTATCCGACGCGTGTGTGTTCGAGCTGCAGGACTGCCATGGAGGCACCGTAGACCAACAGGGCGCCCGAACGAGGCAGTGAGCGTGGTGTCAGCCGAGAAGGGCGGCTCTGAAGAAGGCAATCACGTGTTCCCTGTGGCGCTCGACGTTGTGCCTGTTCATGGCATCGGCATCGAGTAACCCGTCGATGAACGGAGCATCCGAGAAGTAGCTCAGGATGGCGCCGTATCCCGTGATCAGGAGCTGCCGTGAATCGAGCCGGCGGAAGACCCCGGCGTCCATCTGCGCATCGAGATAGGCGGCGGCACCGTCGAAGAGCGGTCGCAGCACACCGGACAGGTCGATGCCGAGATGCACGCCACCGTCGAGTGCCTCGCGACGCATGATGCGCACGTAGTCCGGTGTGTCGGCGAAGAGATCGAGTCCGGCGCGAAGAACAAGCTCTGCCTTGTCCCACCCGTCAGCAGGTGTCGAGATCGCCGCCTCGAGCCTTTCGAGCCATTCGGACAACAGCCGCTCGAACACGTCCCCGTACAGGGCTTCCTTGCTCGGGAAATGGTGCAACAACGACGGACGGCGGATGCCCACGCCGGCGGCAATGTCATTCAGCGATGTGCCCTCGTAGCCACGCTCAGCGAAGCATCGGAGCGCCTCATCAAGGATCTGGTCGCGGGTTGAACGCGAGGAATCGACAAGAGGGGCTTCCGACACGTCCGAAAGGTTATCCACCGAACTGCCTACCTACCAGTAGGTAGCGGAACTATGGTACCTGTCATGAACGCATTCCTCGGGTCTCTCCTCACAGCCGCCATCGCTGCGGTAATCGTGACAACGCTCGCCAACACGGGCACGACCGTGTACCTGCACCGTGCTCTGAGTCATCGTGCCCTCAGCGTGCACCCGGCGGTGGCGTGGTTCTTCCGTTTGACGATCTGGTTGACCACCGGGATCAAGGCGAAGGAATGGGTGGCGGTGCACAGGAAGCATCACGCCTTCACCGATGTCGACGGCGACCCGCACTCCCCTGTGCTTCTCGGGTGGTGGAATGTGCAGCGCAACAACGTGGCCCTGTACCGCAGGGCACTGAGCGACCCGGAACTCGTGAATCGTTATGCGCGCGATCTTCCGGACGACAAGTGGGACAGATGGTTCTTCGGCCATCACAAGACGGGGCTCGGTCTCGGCATCGTGTTGTTGATGTTGATACTCGGGCCCTGGACGGGACTGCTGGCAGCTTTCATCCATGCGAACGTGTATCTCGCAGGCAACGCCGCGGTGAACGCTCTCGGACATCACTTCGGCAAGCGGCCCTATGCGAACGAGGCGACCAACCTTCAGTGGCTCGCGTTCCTCACGATGGGTGAGGGTCTCCACAACAACCACCACGCCGCTCCCTCCTCGCCCAGGCTCTCGCACGAGCGAGGGCAGATCGATTTCGGTTGGTGGGTCATCCGGGTGCTGCAGGTGGCGCGTCTCGCACGACTGAGGTTCGACGGAATACGTCTGGCCCAGAATGCCCACGGCTCGGGAGTCAGCCGCACCAACTAGGTTTGGCGTCGTGCGGCACACCCTCACGACCCGCGAGTTTTTTGACGGAGAACGGTTTCACGGTCCGTCGCTGATCGAGATCGTCGGCGGCAGGATCGAGAGCCTGTCGCACCATGACGGTGAGCCCGCGCATGCGCTTGTGTCGCCCGGTCTTGTCGATCTCCAGATGAACGGGTACGACGATGTCGACATCGCGACCTGCACTCGCGACGAGTTCCGTCGTCTTGACGCTCGTCTCTCCTCGGCGGGCACCACTTCGTGGCTTGCCACGATCGTCACTGCGCCTCTGCCCCGACTCACGGAGGTCATCGCACGTCTCCACGGGTGGATCACAGAGGGCGACACCGGGTGTGTGGGTATCCACATCGAAGGTCCGTTCCTCGGCGCTGCCCCGGGTGCCCACAACCCGAAGTGGATCATCGCGGCCGACCTCGACTGGATCAGGACCCTTCCGTCATCCGTCAGGGTCGTCACCTTGGCCCCGGAGCAGCAGCACAGCGCGCAGGCCGTGCGCGAACTGAAGCAGAAGGGCATCACGGTGTCCATCGGGCACACGCGGTGCACTGCCGCTCAGTTCACCTCCGCAGTCGACCTCGGTGCGTCGATGGTCACCCACGTGTTCAACGGGATGTCGGGAGTGCACCACCGCGAGGACGGCGTTGCGCTCTCTGCGCTCACCGAGGATCGAGTCACGACAGGGCTGATCGGCGACGGCGTGCATGTGTCGGCGATGGCTGCAGGTCTTCTCTTCCGGTCAAAATGGAGCGGTGGAGTTTGCCTCGTGTCGGACTCGATCGGCTGGCAGGGTCAGTGGGCACAGAAACTGAACGTTCAGGTGCGCGATGGAGCTCCGCGGTTACCCGATGGCACCCTTGCCGGGTCATCGACGACCATGGCCGAGTGTGTGTCGTGGCTTGTCGGACACGCAGGAGTGACCCTTGCTGACGCACTCATGGCGGCCACATCGACCCCGGCCCGTGTTGTGGGTTATCCACAGCTGGGGCGGTGCCGTGTCGGCGAGACAGCAGACCTGGTGTGCTTCGACGAACATCTCCACGTGAGCGAAGTGCACCGCCGATTAGTGTCTCAACGTGGCTCACAAACTGACTAGCGAACAAGACCGCCAGGCGATTGCCCTCATCCGGGGTCTCGCGATGGACGCACCTCTCAAGGCAAAGAGCGGACACCAGGGCACTGCGATGTCGCTTGCGCCGCTGGCGCACGTGCTCTATTCGCGCATCATGAAGCATCACCCGGGCAGCCCGGCGTGGGAGAACCGTGACCGCGTGATCCTGTCGAACGGACATGCATCGATCCTCCAGTACGCGATGTTGTACCTGGGCGGATGGGGCCTCTCGCTCGATGACATCAAGAGTTTCCGCCAGTGGGATTCCGCGACTCCCGGTCACCCTGAGGTCGGTCACACGGCCGGCGTCGAGGTGACAACCGGTCCTCTCGGTCAGGGATTTGCCAACGCCGTCGGCATGGCAATCGCCGAGGCGCATCTGCGGGCACTTCATGGCGAGGCTCTCGTGGACCACCACACCTACGTCATTGCCGGTGACGGCTGCCTCATGGAGGGCATCAGCCACGAGGCGGCATCGCTTGCCGGTCACCTGAAGCTCGACCGGCTCGTGTGCATCTTCGACGACAACAAGATCACCATCGACGGATCGACCGATCTCACCTGCTCCGACGATGTGCCGGCAAGGTTCCGCGCCTATGGGTGGAACGTGATCGATGCAGGCGAACCCGGTGATGACTGCGATGCCATCGAGGAAGTCCTGCTGCAAGCCAGGGACTCGCGCGGGGCGCCGACACTCGTGGTCCTGCGCACGCACATCGGGTACCCCTCCCCTGACCTGACGGACAAGCACGAGGCGCACGGCAATCCGTTCACGGCCGAGCACGTCACCGCGACAAAGAAGGTCATGGGCATCCCCGACGAACCGTTCTGGGCGCCTGACGAACTGGTGAATGCGTACCGCTCGCACATGAAGAGCCGTGGTGAGGTCGCGGTCGCAGAGTGGGAATCGGCCACCGATCCCGCGTCACGGGCTCTTCTGGCGTCCCGCCTCGGCGTCCCTGCTGCCGATCTGGTTCGCGGTGCGCTGCCGGTCTTCGGACCCGACACGAATCTGGCGACTCGACAGGCCTTCCAGAAGGTTCTCGAGGCGACGGCAGATGTCCTGCCGAACGTCCTTGCGGGTGCCGCCGACCTGACGGGCAACACCGGTGCAAAGCTCGCAGCGACAGTCGCGTTCTCGTCCGCCCACCCGGAGGGCAAGCAGGTGTACTACGGCATCCGTGAACATGCCATGGGTGCCGCACTCGTGGGCATGGCTCTTCATGGTGGCGTGGTTCCTGTCGGTGGAACGTTCTTCGTGTTCGCCGACTACATGCGCCCGAGCATCAGGCTCGCCGCGCTCTCGGGTGCGCGGTGTGTGTTCGTGTTCAGCCACGACTCCGTCGGCGTGGGTGAGGACGGACCCACCCACCAGCCCGTCGAGCACCTCGCATCGCTGCGCGCAATCCCGGGTCTCCAGGTCATCCGGCCGGCGGACCCGAACGAAACCGCCCACGCATGGCTCGCCGCCGTCACTCACAACGGGCCCACGGCCATCATCCTGTCGCGACAGAACGTGCCCAGCATCACGGACGGCTCTGCGGTGAATCCGGGCGCTGGGCGTATTTCATCCTCGGCCAAGGCACAGGCCGTGTTGCTCGCCACCGGCAGCGAGGTCGCCGTGGCGCTCGAGGCATCGCGGGTGCTCGCGTCTGACGGCATCGAGGTTGATGTGGTGTCGTTCCCGTCGTGGGAGAGGTTCGCTGCGCTGTCGCGCCCGGAGCAGGACGCCATAATCCGACGGGACCTGCCACGAATCAGCGTCGAGGCCGGATCCACCTTCGGCTGGCACCGTCATGCCGACCACTGTGTCGGCATCGACCGCTTCGGTGCGAGTGCGCCCGGCTCCGTTGTGATGGAGAAACTCGGCATCACGGTTGATGCGGTCGTCGAAGAGACCAAGCGAGCCGTCAGCCAGTGAGCGAACTGCTGAAGAGTCTGCACTCCGTGGGCGGCCAGAGCCCCTGGCTCGACAACCTGCAACGCAGTTACCTGAACGACGGAACGCTGAGGGCCCTGATCGCAGACGGCGTTCGCGGCCTCACATCGAACCCCACGATCTTCCAGAAGGCAATCCAGGGCTCGGCCGAGTACGACGACCAGTTCGCGTCATTGATGCGGACAGGCCGTTCCGTGGTTGATGCCTACTGGGAGATGGTCATCACCGACATCAACGGTGCGCTCGATGAGTTCGCGGATCTGCACGGATCCTCGGGCGGCGTCGACGGCTTCGTCAGCGTCGAGGTCAATCCGTCCCTCGCCCACGACGGCGAACGGACGTTGAGCGAGGCAAGGGCGCTGCACCAGAGAATCAACAGGCCGAACGTGATGATCAAGATCCCTGCCACCCGTGCCGGTCTCGGGGCGATCCGGTCGATGATCGCCGAGGGCCGGAGCGTGAACGTCACCCTCATCTTCAGCGTCGAGAGGCACATCGAGGTCATGGAGGCCTACATCGCTGGCCTCGAGGACGCTCTCGCAGCGGGGCGCCGTGTCGACGGGGTGCAGAGCGTCGCCAGCTTCTTCATAAGTCGAGTGGACAACGCAATCGATCCCCTGCTCGAGGCGGTCGGCTCACCCGAGGCACTCGCACTGCGCGGCAGGTCTGCCGTGAACCAGGCGCGTCTTGCGTACGAGGCCTTCGAGGCCGCCTTCAGCGGACCCCGCTGGTCGCGACTTGCCGATGCCGGTGCGTCGGTGCAGCGGCCGTTGTGGGCGTCGACCTCCACGAAGAACCCTGCCTACCCGGACACCCTCTACGTGGACGAACTCATCGGGCCGATGACGGTCAACACGCTTCCCGAGGCCACCCTTCATGCCTTCGCAGACCACGGAACAGTGTCGAGAACGATCACCCGCGACACGGATGTGGCGCGATCGGAGTGGGATGCGCTCGCGTCACTCGGCATCGACGTTGACAACGTCGCGTTGCGTCTCGAGGAGGACGGCGTCGCTTCGTTCATCCAGAGTTTCGACGACCTGATCGCTGCTCTGGCTGCAAAGGCCCCGACGGCGGGCTGAAGTACGATGCCCACATGGGCATCAATGATGACATTCGAGAGGCCCTCAGGAGCATCGAGGGTGCCATCGGCTCGGAGAGCCGCTCGGCAGCAGATCGTCGCTTCTTGCAGCGCCTCCTTGCCTCTGCGGCATCCATGTTCGAGGGCGATGCATCGTCGCTCGACGTGAAGATCGCGAGCACTGCACTTGATGAGATGTCCCGTGCATTCGAGATGTTCGCGCCCTACCGGGACGTGCGCAAGGTGTCCATCTTCGGCTCGGCCCGGACCACACCCGACAACCCGATCTACTCGGTGACGGTCGATGTCGCCCGGCGACTCGCCGATTCCGGCTACATGGTGGTCACAGGGGCGGGCCCGGGAATCATGGAGGCCGGCATGCTCGGCGCCGGCCGGGAACGTTCGATCGGCGTCTCGATCCGGCTCCCCTTCGAGACGGGTGCGAACTCGGTGATCGCGGGTGACGAGAAGTACGTGAGCATGCGGTACTTCTTCACGAGGAAGCTCATGCTGGTGAAGGAATCCCATGCGTTCCTGTGCCTCCCCGGTGGCTTCGGCACACTCGACGAGACCTTTGAGCTCCTGACCCTCGCACAGACGGCAAAGTCGGTTCCCGTTCCGATCGTCTTCCTCGAGGTTCCCGGTGACCCGTTCTGGACCCCGCTCATGGAGACGATGGAACCGTTGTTGCTCGCGCACGGGCTCATCTCGCCGAGCGACGTCTCTCTCTACAGGATCACCGATGACGTGTCGGTCGCCGTCGACGAGGTCATCGGCTTCTACGCCAACTACCACTCGATTAGGTTCGTTGATGACCGGCTGTACCTGCGACTGCAGCGGCGCATTCCCGATGCCGATTTCACCGCGATTGCACACGAGCACAGGCATCTCGCCAGTGACGGAGTCATCGAGCAGACAACGGCGACCGAGGCGGAGATCCGCGACGATGACAACGTTGATCTCGCACGTGTCGCTCTCGACTATTCCGCAAAGGGTTTTGCCGATCTGCGCCCGCTGATCGACGCACTGAACCGGTACTAGCCCCGTTCCAGGTGGTCGATCGCCTTCTCGACTGCGCGTCGGGCCTGGGAAGTGCGCTTCTCGAGGGCCGGTCTCTGTGTCTCACCCGATTCGATTGCCTCGGCGAGAATCGACATTGACAGGTCGTTCAGGCGTTCGGCAATGGTTCGAAGTTCGTCGGCGATGCCGACTGCGGTTTCTGAGTGGCTCATTCTTGTCCTCCGGCGGCACGAGCGTACTCCGTGCCATTCTCCGTGCGGGCTCCACGATGGCATAGAGTGAACGACCGTGCCACGCGAAGAAGAACCACGGGAATGGATCAGTTTTGAGGATCCAGAGGAACTGCGGACATGGATGATCGACGCCACGTTCCTGCGTTCGAACTACAAGTGCATATACGGCGAGGGATGCCAGGGCGTGCACGACGACCCGACACCGGAACTGATGCAGGGATGCTGCTCGTACGGTGCACACTTCCTCGACAAGGACGACCTGAAGACCGTCACGAAGTACGTCAAGCGACTGAAGCGCCGCCACTGGAAGAACTTCGACAAGGGGGCCGACGGCAGGTGGAAGGTCGGCAAGGGCGACGACGTGAAGACGCGCGTCGTCAACGGGGCCTGCATCTTCCACAACCCGCCGGGTTTCGAGGGCGGGACCGGCTGCGCGTTCCACATCGCTGCGGTCGAGGCCGGCGAACGCCACATGGACTGGAAGCCCGACGTGTGCTGGCAGGTCCCGGTGCGCCACGAGGATTACACAGAGGACGGCGGGTACGTCATCTCGACGATCAGGGAATGGAAGCGACGCGACTGGGGTGACGGTGGGGACGACTTCCACTGGTGGTGCACCGAATCAGCAGATGCATTCGTCGGCAAGGACCCCGCCTTCGTCTTCTTCAGGGACGAGCTCACCGAGATGATGGGCCCGAAGGCCTACGACATCATGGTGGAGCAGCTCACACGACCCACGGCGGTCCCCTTGCCGCACCCCGCGGTCAGGAACCGCAAGGCAACAAAGAAGAAGTAACGGGTCTCAGGAGTTCTTCTTGTGGGCCCGCTTGCGGTCCTCGAGAGCCAACAGTCGCTTTCGGATGCGGATGGTCTTCGGTGTGACCTCGACGAGTTCGTCATCGCCGATCCACTCGATTGCTGATTCGAGCGTGTGTTCCACGGGCGCCGCCAGCTTCACACCGTCATCGTGACTGTGGGTGCGGATGTTGGTCTTTTCCTTGGCGCGCACGGCATTGACCACCATCTCCTCCCCACGGGCACCCTCGCCGATGACCATGCCCTCGTAGACCTCGACACCCGGGTGCACGAAGAGCTGGCCCCGCAACTGCAGGTTGTCGAGGGCGTACGCGGTAGTGGAGCCGATACGGTCGGCGATCATTGCGCCACCGATGCGGTGGGGCAGCTCGCCCGCCCAGGGTGTCCATCCGGCGTGTGTCTGGTGAAGAAGAGCGGTTCCGCGGGTCTGGGTCATGAGCATCGAACGGAAGCCGATCAAGCCCCGCGATGGTGCCTCGAATGAGACGATGGTGCGACCGGGGTCGCCGGGGCGCAGGTCGGTCACACGACCCTTTCGTGGTGCCAGTGCCTGCGTCACGGTGCCGACATGCTCGTCGGGCACGTCGCATGTGCCCGACTCGAGCGGTTCGTGTTTCTTTCCGTTGATCTCTTTCGTGATGACCTCGGGCCGGCTCACCTGGAGTTCGAATCCCTCACGGCGCATGTTCTCGATGAGCACCGCAAGCTGCAGCTCTCCCCTGCCCGCCACGCTCGTGACATCGGGGGAATCGGTGTCGGCGATCTTGATGGACACGTTGCCGAGGATCTCCTTGGCCAGGCGTTCCTTCAGGTGACGGCTGGTCACGAACTTGCCCTCACGGCCGGCAAACGGGGACGTGTTGACCCCGAAGCTCATGCGGATGACCGGTTCGTCGACCTCGAGTCGCGCGAGCGGAGTGGTCACATCTACCGACGCAATCGTGTCTCCGACCTCGACCTCGGGGATACCTGCGAGCACAAAGAGGTCACCGGCGGTGATCTGTTCGACCTCGGTGCGACCGATGCCGTCGAAGACGCTCAACTGTGCGATGCGTCGCTTCAACGGCGTACCGCCGGCGTCCTTGCCCCACAGGGCGACAGTGTCTCCCTTGCGCATGGTACCGCTGTGCACGCGACCGATGGCGAGGCGACCGAGGTAGTCAGAGGCATCAAGGTTCGTGACCAGGGCGGTGAGCGGTGCATCAGCATCAACCTCCGGCGCGGGCACCGTGGCGATGATGGTGTCGAGAAGACACGACAGGTCGGCATCAGCTGCTGGCATGCCGACGCCGATCATCGCACGACCCTCGCGGGCAACCGCCGAGACCACGGGGAACGACAGCTGGTCATCGTTCATCGCGAGATCGAGGAAGAGCTGCTCGACCTCCTCGAGCACCTCCTGTGGGCGGGCATCCTGTCGATCGACCTTGTTGATCACGAGAATCGTCGGCAACCCTCGTCCGAGGGCCTTCGAGAGCACGTACCTGGTCTGCGGCAGGGGGCCCTCTGCCGCGTCGACCAGCAGGACGATGCCGTCCACGAGAGCGAGGGCGCGTTCGACCTCGCCTCCGAAGTCGGCGTGACCGGGTGTGTCGACCAGGTTTATGAGCGTGCCGTTCCATGTGATGCGCGCGGCCTTCGCAAGGATCGTGATTCCCCGTTCGCGTTCCTGTGCGTCGGAGTCCATCACGCGGTCGACCACCTGTTGGTGGGCGGCAAAGGCGCCGGTGGACTTGAGGAGTGTGTCGACGAGTGTGGTCTTGCCGTGGTCAACGTGGGCAACCATGGCGACATTACGAAGAGAGGTGGTCATGCGGGGGTCAGTTTCTGTGAAAAGACGGACTATTCGTCGTCGTCTTCGGTGTCGTCTTCATCGTCGAAGGTGACGCCATATCGTTCAGCGATTGCTGCGTACTCGTCCTCTTCGGATGACGACTCACGGGGTGAATCTCCGAAACCCAGATCTGCGGCAGAAGGACCCGCTTGCTTCAGTTTGCGCGCTTCTTCGAACCGGCGATGTCGACCCTTTTTCACGGTCGGTCTCCGAACAGTGTGTGGCACTAGTGCCGTATGGACAATCCCCGATACTGTACAGGAAATTGAGACGAAATCAGGGTAATTGCCTCATGTGGCGGGTACATCGACCAACTTCAGGCCTGTTTCTCCCTCATTCTGTGTGAATGTCAGGGCTTTTCGTCCGGCCACCAAGTCCTCGATGTCTCGGCCGACGATGTCGGCTCTCCAGCCGGCTCGCATGCGGGCGCCGGGTGCACCCGACAGCAACTCGTTGATGTCCTTTCGCGTGCCGAGAAGCCCGGCATCCAGCTCGCTCTGACGGGCAAGCTCCGTGACCCATGCCGACACGAGTGTGGCTGCGGGCCGCATCGTCTTGTCGAGATCATCGGCGTCTGACGAGGGGAAACTCAGTTCCCCGCCTGTTGCGTCATGCACTCCGTCCGAGATTGCCTGCATGAGGGCCTTGCCGGTTGCTCCGTTCGCGTGCCGGTTGTCCACCCCTCTGCACTGCAGCAGGTCGTCGACTGTGCGGGGTGCACGCTGCGCCACGCCCAGGACCGCGATGTCGGAGAGCACGTGGCGCGGCGGGATATCCAGGTGCATCGCGCGCTCCTCACGCCAGCGGGCGACACTGCGGGCGACCCACCTCGCTTTGCCCTTGAGGGTTCTCACATCCTTCACCCGCAACCACGCATCATCCGGGGACTGTGGTCCCGTGCGTCGCTGACGCAGTTCCTCGCAGGCCTCGTTCGCCCATTCGGTGCGGCCCTTCTCCGCGAGGCGCGCTTCGATGATCCCGAGAAGCTCCGGCAGGTACGCCACGTCAGCTGCTGCGTAGTTCATCTGGTCACGTGTCAGGGGACGTCGCATCCAGTCGGTGAGCCTGTCGCCCTTCGGCAACGTGATGCGCATGAATATCTGCAGCAGCGATGCAAGTGAAGGCTGCGAGTAGCCGAGGAAGCCCGCCAGCAGTTGCGTGTCGAGTATGCGTGTCGGAACCGCCCCGACGCTCTGCGAGAGAACATCGAGATCCTGCTGAGCTGCGTGAAGAATGCATGTCCCCGGTCCCTCGAGCAGCGGCGCGATGAGCCGCGGGTCGACCGTCAAGGGATCGACGAGCGTGATCCTGTCCCCGACCGAAATCTGCACGAGCGCAAGCTGCGGGAAGTAGGTCTTCTCCCTGTGGAACTCGGTGTCCAGGTAGTACCTGTCCGCGTTCCGCGCCTCGGCAACGAAATCGATCAACTCCGCGTCGGAATCGATCCAACGAAAATCGATGTCAGGAAGGCTGTTCGCCGACGACGACGTCGCGCCCCTCGAGAATCCAGGCACCGGTCCCTCCTGTCACATTCACGAACTTGGCCGCCGAGAACTCCGCCTGCTGCGAGAGGAACTCGCATGCCCGTGCACTCCGTCCGCCCGCCTGGCAGACCACGTGCACCACTCCGGTGCGCGGGATCAGATCGAGCGAATCCACGAGAATGCTCAGCGGCACGCTGACGGCACCGGGGATGTGCCCGCCCGTGTACTCATCGGTCTCGCGGACATCGACAACAACTCGTTCGTCGAGCCCTGCGAGTTCGGTCGTGTCGATCTCGGTCCAGGCCATCACTTCACGATAGTTGACTCGTCAGGCGCGAGGAGGTCCTCGGGGGTGTTGATGTTGCGCACGGCAACCGCGGGCACCGGGACCTCTGCGACGTCCAGCAGAACTGCGGCACGATGCACGGCCCGCTCGTTTCTTTTCCACACGGTCTGCAGCGTGCCCAGACACTCTTCCCTGGACCAGGCAGCGCACAGCCAGTTCAGTCTGTCCGTGCGCCCCACTGAGGCCTGTGCATCACCGAGTCCACGAACGAGACTCTGGATCACGGCATCGGTGATGAACGGCATGTCGCACGACAGAACCACCACTGAATCGTTGCTCGCTGCCTTCAGCGCCGTGATGACGCCTCCGAGGGGGCCCTCGCCGGGGAAAGCGTCCTTCTTCCAGGTTCCTGTCAGTTTCTTCGCCCGCGCCTGTGTCCCCCCGACAAGAAGGATCTCGGCTGCCCCGGCCGACTCGGCCGCCATCGCCACCCTTGCCGCCATGGGAACACCGTCGACCTCGAAAGTGGCCTTGTCGGCGCCCATGCGCGAACTGTCGCCTCCGATGAGAATGGCAACGCTGAACGGGTGCGCGGACATGGTGTCAAGGGTACGCCCGTTCGGGCATCTATCGTTGCGGCATGAGCATGATCTTTGCCGCCACTGACCCGGAAACCCTCAAAAACCTGGCCCTCGGCGTGTCGGGTGCATCCCTGCTGGTCGCGATCGTTCTGATGAAGGTGATCTCCTCCATCGTCGGCAAGATCGTGTCAGCGGCCATTTTCGTTGCTATCGCACTCGGCGGCTACTCACAACGAGCCGAGATCACTGACTGCGTCGACAAGGTGAAGTCCCAGGCCACGTCCACGGCCTCGGTCGACACGACCTGCACTTTCTTCGGTCAGGACGTCTCGCTGAAGGTGCCTCTGCCCAACAAGTGAGGCGCCACGAGCAGTTCGTGGAACTGTGCCGGGTGTGAGACCGGGGCACCGTGCCCTGCGCCCTCGAGTGTGACCACCTGTCCGTGCGGCAGCATGCGCGCAAGTTCGACTGCAGCTTTGACGTGGTGCTCGTTCCCCCTCGTGCCATGACCACAGAGAACAGGGCACATGACGCGGTCCGCCACCCACGGTTGGTTCTCGCGCAGGTCACGCAGTTCTCCCTGCAGGGCCCGACCCTCGCGTCGGCGGTCCTGCTTGGTCCGTTCTGGCAGCACATCCCAGCGGCTCTGTCCGATCAGGCGGACCATGAAGTTCTCTGCTGCGTTCCCGGGTTCCGAATCCACTGCGCTTGCTCCTGCGGTGGTGCGTGGCCACCACGGCAACCAGGACAAGGGGCTCTCGAACGTCGAGACTCCGACCACGAGATCAGGGCGACGTGCCGCGAACGCGAGAGCAACGTTCCCACCGAAACTGTGCCCAACTACGACAGCACGGCGCTCCCCCAGGACTTCCTCGAGATCATCGGCATTGTCGGCGACAGTGAACGGTCCTGCGTGGTCCCGCCTGCGTCCGTAACCACGACGGTCGTACCGGATGGACCTGTGGGTCCGGGCTGCGAGGCGCGTCAGACGCGCCATTCCCGCTGAGCGATCGAGAGAGCCGTGCACGAACACGACAACAACGTCCGTCGCAGGTCCGATCTCATCGATCCACGACCCGGCGGGCCCTTCCGGATGAGTGAACGACTGCCCCACAGCCTTATCATCTCACAGCAATGGAACTGATTCTTGTCCGTCATGGGCTCCCGGTGCGCCGCGAGGTAACGGAGGGTGCTGCTGACCCCGAACTCTCGACTGAGGGTCATGCACAGGCACGGCATCTCGGTGACTACCTGTCGCTCGAGCACATCGATGCGATCTACACCAGCCCGATGAAGCGTGCCCACCAGACGGCTCTCCCGCTCGCGGAGAAGAAGGGCCTGTCACCTGTGATAGAGCCAGACGTTGCCGAATGGGACCAGCACTCGAGCGAGTACATCCCCATCGAGGAACTCAAGGCCGCCAACGACCCTCGGTGGCAGGAACTCGCCAGCGGTGCGTGGACATCGGAGGAGGACCCGAAGATCTTCAACGAGCGCGTGAGGACAGCGCTCGACCGGATCGTCGAAGCCCACCGTGGTGGTCGTGTGGTCGTCACGTGTCACGGTGGCGTCATCAACTCGTATCTCTCCCTCATTCTCGGCATCGACAGGGGGCAGTTCTTCTACCCGAACTACACCTCGATCCATCGAATCGCGGCCTCGTCGCAGGGCCACCGGAGCATTCTCTCGGTGAACGAGACATCACACCTGCGCGGGACCGGACTGCCGGTGGGGCTCTTCCATGGCTGACGGCACCGTTACCCGGTTGTGCGAGTGGCTCGATGCTTCACCCACTCCCTTCCATGTCGTGTCGACGGCGGCTCGATTGCTCGAGTCGGCCGGGTTCGTGCGGCAGATGTCCCTCTCGGATCAGTTGGCCCGGCGTGGCTACCTCGCAGTTGACGGCGCAATCGTTGCATGGAGTCTCGGGGCCGACGGCGCCCCGCTGCGGATCCTCGGCGCACACACTGACTCTCCGAACCTGAGGGTGCAGCCGAACCCCGACATCTCTGGCGGCGGATGGGCCCAGCTCGGGGTCGAGATCTACGGTGGTGTTCTCCTCAATTCGTGGCTCGACCGCGATCTGGGGATCGCCGGCAGGGTCATCTCCACTGACGGCGATGAAACGTTGTTCGCAGTTGATCACGCTGTTGCACGTGTCCCGCAGCTTGCCATTCATCTCGACAGGGAGATCAATGACCGTGGCCTTCTTCTTGACCGCCACAACCATGTGGTCCCCGTGTGGGGCACCTCTGCGCCCACATTCGTCGATTGGCTGGGCGACAGGAGCGGTGTGTCACGAATTGCGGCATTCGACGCACACCTCTTCGATCTGCAGCCCGCAGCGACCCTCGGTCATGACGGTGATTTCCTCGTGAGCGGCCGCCTCGACAACCAACTCTCGTGCTGGGCCGCCATCACCGCTCTCTCCACAGTTGCGTCGGACCACACCTGCATCGCGATCCTGAACGACCACGAGGAGGTCGGGTCCGACAGTGTCACCGGTGCCGGCGGCCCGATGCTCGAATCCCTGATCAATGTCATCGCTGCGGAGCAGAACCTGAGCCCGGGGCGTCGACACGAGATCATCAGGCAGTCGTGGTGCCTGTCGGCCGACAACGCCCATGCCGTGCACCCCAACTACCGCGAGCGCCACGAGTCGCGCCACGCGCCCCTGCCGAACCGCGGAGTCGCGCTGAAGCTGAACGGCAACCAGCGTTACGCAACCTCGGCGCGCGGCGCGGCGCATGTACGCACACTTGCCGAGGCACGCTCAGTCCCCCTGCAGACGTTCGTGTCGCGCAACAACATGCCCTGTGGGTCGACCATCGGCCCGATCACCGCGACACGTCTCGGCATCGAGGCCATCGATGTCGGTGTGCCGCAGCTCTCCATGCACTCGGCAAGGGAGATGTGCGGCATCGAGGACCCCGGACACCTGCTGGACTTGATGTCGGCGTTCCTGCAGGCCTAACGATCGTTCGGCGAGCCGGCGAGGCGCTGTGCCTCGTCGAAGAGTCTCTGGAGCTCGCGTGACAGGGTGTCGGTGACCTCGCGCACGGCACTGCGCGGTATGCGTCCGTTCTCGTCCGTCGGGGCGTGAATCGGTTCACCCACCACCAGCACGCACTTGCGCGGGTAGATCATCTTCGAACCCTTCGGCATCACCCGTTCCGATCCACCGATCCCGACCGGGATGATCGGCACTCCTGCCTTCACGGCGACATAGGCGGCGCCGTCGAACAGGGGCTGCACAACGGGACCGGACTGCCGTGTCCCTTCGGGAAACAGAACGAGTGGTTCGCCAGACTCGAGAACGCTAATGCAACGCTTCAGGGCCTCTCGGTCAGCCGAGCCCCGTGTGACGGGGAAAGCGCCGAGCGCCGACACGATCCAGCCGATCGCCTTCACCTTCCAGATCGAGTCCTTCCCCATGAACCGCATGCGTCTGCCCGTCACTGCGGCTGCCAATGGTGTGTCGATGTTCGAACGATGTATGGGTGCGAGAAGAAACGGACCGGATCTCGGAATGTTGTGCCTGCCGACTATGCGGGTACGGGTGTACGCAACACAGACACCCACCACGATGCCCCGCATGATCGTGTAGAAGACACGACTCGCAAGCGAGCCCCCAGCCAGTTTGGTGTCGACATCGGCCATGGCTCATTGCCCCCTTGTTCTGTGCACGGCCACGATGTCGTTGACCACGTCGTCAATGCTTCTGCCGGTGGAGTCGACCACGACCGACTCCTCGGCCGGCCTCAGCGGCGAGTCGTCCCGCGTCGAGTCGATCCGGTCTCTCTCGGCGATTCCCGCTGCCACCTGTGCAATGTCGCCACCGTTCTGCCTGACGCGGCGTGCTGCCCGTTCCTCCGGGCTCGCGGTCAGGAAGATCTTCACGTCGGCCTCGGGGAACACAACCGTCCCGATGTCGCGGCCCTCGACAACGCCGCCCCCGTGGGCAGAGATCCACGCGCGCTGCTGACCGCGCATTGCGTCGCGCACACCGGAATGTGCCGCGATGATGCTGACAACCGAGGCCACTTCGGGGGTCCTTATCTCGGTGGACACATCGACGCCGTCGAGCAGTGTCACCGGCCCCTCGAGGCGGATCTCGACATCACGGGCAATCCTGCCTGTCTCTTCAGCGTCGTGCGGATCGGTGCCCGACTGCAGGGTGCGAAGGGCAACGCACCTGTACATGGCTCCGGTGTCGAGATACGGGAGACCTGTCGCTTCGGCAACCCGACGGGCCACAGTTGACTTGCCGGCACCCGCCGGACCGTCGATCGCGATGACGCGCACCGGTCACCAACTCGTGCCGAGCGGTCGACCCTCGTCGTAGCCGGCCGAGCTCTGCACGCCGACCACAGCCCGTTCGTGGAACTCCTCGAGAGTTGCCGCTCCTGCGTAGGTGCAGGACGAACGCAAGCCGGCCACGATCTGGTCGATGATGTCCTCGACACCGGGGCGCTGCGGGTCGAGATACATGCGCGAGGTGCTGATGCCCTCCTCGAACAGCTCCTTCTTGGCCCGCTCGAATGCGCTCTCTGAGCGCGTGCGGTTGCGCACCGCGCGGTTCGAGGCCATGCCGAAGCTCTCCTTGTACAGACGCCCCTCGGTGTCCCTGAGGGTGTCAGCCGCAGATTCGTATGTTCCAGCGAGCCACGACCCGAACATGACGCTCGCTGCACCGGCTGCAACGGCCAGAGCAACGTCGCGCGGGTAGCGGACCCCACCATCGGCCCACACGTGCTTGCCCATCGCGCGCGCCACCTCGGCACACTCGAGCACCGCACTGAACTGGGGCCTGCCCACGCCGGTCATCATGCGGGTCGTGCACATTGCGCCGGGGCCGACACCGACCTTGATGATGTCGGCGCCCGCATTGATCAGGTCGCGGGTCCCCTCCCGGGTCACGATGTTGCCCGCCACCAGGGTGGTGTGCGGTGCGGCTGCCCGAACGGCCTCGATTGCACGCAACATGGTCGCCTGGTGGCCGTGAGCCGTGTCGATGACCAGAACGTCGACCCCGAGTGCGACGAGTTCGCGCGCACGTGCCGCCGGGTCGCCGTTGATGCCGACTGCCACAGAGGTCAGGAACTCGCCGTTCGCGTTGACCGCGGGTTTGTAGATGGTCGAACGGAGCGAACCCTTGCGGGTGATCGCCCCGACGAGAACGCCGTCGGAGTCGATGACCGGTGCAAAGCTGAGACGTTGCTCGACGAGGGAGTCGTGGATGTCGACGACCGACCGGGATGCATCAACGCACACCATGTCGAGGTTCATCACGTTCTTGAGCTGTGTGAATCGGTCGTAGCCGGCTGCGTCGTGCTCCGTGAAGATTCCGAGCGGTCGGTTGTCTGCATCGACGACAACGACAGCGCCATGGGCCCGCTTGTGGATGAGACTGATTGCCTCACCGAGAGTGTCCTCTGGCGCGAGCGTGATGGGGGTCTCGAACACCGGGTGGCGGGACTTCACGTAGTCGACCACGAGTTTGATGATGTCGAGTGGGATGTCCTGAGGGAGAACGACGAGCCCTCCCCTGCGTGCGACTGTCTCTGCCATGCGACGGCCGGCCACCGCCGTCATGTTCGAGACCACGATCGGCACGTTCGTGCCGATGCGGTCGCTGGTGCTGAGGTCAACGTCAAGACGTGACGGCACCGAGGACATGCTCGGAACCATGAACACGTCGTTGTAGGTGAGATCGTGCGCGGGTGGCTGCTGTAGGAAGCGCATAGGGCGCTACGAGACTACCGTGTTCCCATGGCGACTTCGGAGAACGTTCCCGTGGCGCTCATCCACGGATGGGCGGGCAGTTTCAGGCAGACATGGCAGAAACCGGGCATCGATGCTCTCCTCGAGGACGCCGGCAGGACGGTCATCGGGATCGATCTGCTCGGACACGGTGAACAGGCCAAGCCTCACGACCCTGAGGCCTATGCGGACCTGCCCGGTTGGCTCCTCGGGGCCCTTCCCGACCGGCCGCTGATTGACGCCGTCGGCTTCTCTCTCGGGGCACTCACATTGCTGCGGGCACTGGTGCTCGCCCCTCACCGCTTCCGGCGGGTCGTGCTCTCCGGTATCGGCGACGGCGTGTTCCAGGCAGCCGACCCAAGAGGCAACGACCGGATCGTGGCGGCACTCGAGGGTCGCGCCCCGGAGGACGACACATTCGCACGCGTCTTTGCCAACTACGGCAACACCTCGGGCAATGATCTTGCTGCGCTCACTGCCGTCATGAAGCGCCCACCCAGCGAACCGGTGTCGCAGGAATCGCTCGGCGCACTCGATCACGAGGTTCTCATCGTCATCGGCGACACGGACTTCACCGCCCCCGCCCACAAGCTTGCCTCGGCCTTCCGCAACGGTCGCCTCGTGACGCTGCGAAACACCGACCACTTTGCGACGCCGGAGTCCTTCGCGTTCATCGATGCCCTGCTGGACTTTCTCGCATGACGCAGTCCTGGGTCACGAGTGACACAGATCGGGCGGCACGTGTTCTCCGCGATGGTGGCATCATCGGCATGCCGACCGAAACCGTCTACGGGCTTGCCGCGGTCGCCACGGACGAGGCCGCTGTTCGGCGGGTCTTTGCGGTGAAGGACCGACCGACGGATCATCCGTTGATCGTTCACCTTGCCGAGCCCACACAACTTGACCGTTGGGGCGTGCTCGATGACAACGCCCGACTGCTCGCTGCGCGGTACATGCCCGGACCCCTCACTCTCCTCGTGCCCCGCACATCCATGGTGGGCGATTGGGTCACGGGTGGCCGCGACACCGTGGCGCTTCGTGTCCCTTCGCACCCTGTGGCCCATCAACTTCTGACGGCCGTCGGAACCGGAGTCGTGGCACCGTCCGCGAACAGGTTCGGCAAGGTCAGCCCGACCACTGCGGCTCATGTGATCGACGACCTCGGTGACGATGTCGACCTGGTGCTCGACGGGGGTCCGTGCAGCGTCGGTATCGAGTCAACGATCGTCGAGTGCATCGACGGACACGTGAGGGTTCTACGTCATGGGGTGGTGACCGAGGAAGAGATCCTGGAGACGCTCCACACTGCACTCGCCGACGATGGCGGAGATTCGCGTGCCCCCGGCATGCTTGCGTCGCACTACGCACCCGATGCGGCGGTGTTCACATGGGACAACCTGCAGGACGCCGAACAGGCGTGTGTGCGTTCGGGACACGAGGGAAAATCGGCAATTCTGCTCCACCACGAAGACACGAACGAATACGCCGAACGGCTGTATTCCGAACTGAGGGAAGCCGACAGACAGGGGGTCGCCGTGGTGCATGCGGTGTTGCCTCCGGATGAAGGCCTCGGCCGCGCGATTCGTGACCGGTTGCGCAAGGCGTCCGCCGGTTCCGCGCGTCACTGAAGGTCCATCTCGTTGGCACACGCCACAAGGTGGTCACGGATGCGCTCGAGCATCACGCCGTCATGGCGCCCGAAGACGGTCAGGTGAACCATGGTTGCGCCGGCCTCCGGCACCAGTTCGCAACGGCACGTCATGCTCCACCACTCGGACACGCCGCAATCGTTCATCGTGAACTCGATGAGGTACGGCGGTTCATCGTCGATGACCTGACCGCACTGGGCGGCCACAAGGGTCATCAGATGGTGCGCGTCGACGGGAAGAGCGTCGACCGTGAAGCAGGAGACATCACGCAGGTAGCGCGAACGGCGTGTGGGTTCGCTGTGTCCGGGGCTGCGTGGAGACGGCGACACGGCGGGCGCAGGAGAAGCAAGGGCTGCTTCGAGTGCCTGGTTGAGGCGCACCATCTCTGCGTGGCTGCCGCCGGCGTCGGGATGCAGGGACATGGCCTTGCGCCGCCATGCTGCCCGGATCTCCGTCTCGGACGCCCCGGGCTGTGTGCCGAGGACGTCATGGGCAGAAGGATCCTGGGACAATCAGCGCCCCTTGAACTGGGGCTGACGCTTCTCGATGAACGCCGCGACACCCTCCTTGAAGTCCTGGGTGCGGAACAGCGGAAGCAGCTGGAGGAACACGTGGTGCACGTTCTGCTCGAAGGTCTCGGTCTCGGCAGCCCGCATCATGCGCTTGATCGCACGGACAGCGAGAGGAGCGTTCGATGCGATCTCGGATGCCATCTCGCGTGCGCGGTCCATCAACTGGTCAGCCGGCACCACCTCGTTGACGAGACCCAACTCGAGACACTCGTCGGCAAGGAGGGTGCGTGCACGGAATGCAATCTCGGCTGCACGGGCATAGCCGACGATCCGGGGCAGGAGCCAGGTGCCTCCGCTCTCCGGCAGGATCCCCCTCTTGGCGAACCCGGGCGCCATCTTGGCTGTGTCTGCGGCAATGCGGATGTCGCAACCAAGGGCGATGTCGAGGCCGTACCCAGCTGCACCGCCGTTCAGGGCACAGATGACGGGAGTGTCGATTCCGTGCAGAACGATGGGTGGGGTGTCGCGGATATTGAACTCGACCATGTTCGACTCAGGATTGTCGAGAACCCCGAGGGATTCGGTCTTCCCGGCCTGTGACCCCAGATCGAGACCTGCGCAGAACGCCCTGCCCGCACCGGTGAGGATGATGCACCGCACGTCCGGGTTCTTGTCCGCTTCGAGAAACTTCTCTGACATCTGGTCGAGCATGCGACCGGAGATCGTGTTCATGCGCCCGGGGGCGTTCAGCGTGATCGTCCCGATGTGGTCGGCGATTTCCAGCAGTACTTCGTCTTCTTGTGCCATTTCGGCAACTTAGCAAGACCCGGTTCCCCGGGGGTCACTGCGCGCCGATGTTCTTCGGCAGCGGCACGAAGAAGGTGTTCAGCACCGCGATGAAGAAGCTGACCGCCCCGACGATGTGCACTGCCACCAGGACCACGGGAACCCCGGTGAAGTACTGCACGTATCCGACACCCGCCTGGGCGAATGCGACGAAGGCGAGGGTGTTGAGTGATTCGCGGAAATCAGATGCTCCGTAACGTCGCGAACGCCACATGAGGGCGAGCAGTGCGATCAATGTGGTCACAACAGATGCACCGTGCACCCGCGCAACCGACGCCAGTTCGAAACCGAAACGCACCGCCGTCTCGTCGCCTGCGTGCGGACCGGTGGCGGTCACGACCGTGCCCGTGACGATTGCGACCATCGCTGCCAGGACGAGGAACGCATGAAGCCGCTTCTCGCCGGGCGGGATCACTCTCCACCAGGATTCCGAGCTCTCCACGGCCGACCGCCGGTACAGCATGAGTGCCGAAGCGATGAGCACGAGAGACACGAGGAAGTGCGCCATGTTCGCGTACGGGTTGAGGCCGGTGAGGACAACGATGCCGCCGATGACGATCTGGGCAAGCACGCCCACAACAAGACTCCATGCGAGCCACACAAGGTCACGACGCTTCGGGCGCAGGCGGTGCGAGAGCAGCACGGCAAGAATGACGCTCGCCGAGACAACGCCGGTGAAGAGCCTGTTCCCCTGCTCGATGAAGGTGTGCCCGGCCGACACATCGACGAACTTCTCCTCGTTGCACCGCGGCCAGTCCTCGCATCCCAGACCGGACCCTGTGAGGCGCACCATCGCCCCGGTGAACACGATCACGCACAACGAACCGAGGGCAGCGCCACAGGTGATGCGGTAGGTCTTCGGCGACACGCGTGACACGCCTTGACTGTAGGGGGCGTGCTTCCCCTCGGCCCACTTTCCGGGCCGGCCCACCTGATGACTACCGTCACATGCATGATCACTTCGTTCGACGACTACCCGATTCATCAGACCTGGCAGCCGGTTGCGCATCCCTCGTCGGGCGACCCGAGCCATTACGACAGGTACTTCTTCAACGGGTACACCCGGGACGGTTCCTTGTTCTTCGCTGTCGCCCTGGGTGTCTACCCGAACCGCCATGTGGTCGACTCGTCGGTCAGCATCGTGAGAAACGGTGAACAGGTCAATCTCCATGCCTCTGCACGGGCCCCTTACGACCGGATGCAGTGCACGACTGTCGGGCCGATCTCCATCGAAATCGTGGAACCCTTGAGGCGGCACCGGATCATCGTCGACTCACCCGAACACGGGATCACGGCGGACATGGAGTTCACCGCAACGTCTCAGCCGTACGAGGAGCCGCCGTTCCTCGCCCTGACCGGGAACCGCACGACGATGCACTACACACGACTCACCCAGCTCGGTTCGTGGAGCGGCCACATCACCGTTGACGGCGAGCGGCACGATCTGAGTCCCTCAACCGTCATCGGGTCACGCGATCGTTCGTGGGGAATCCGCGGCATCGGGGAACGCGTCCAGATGGGTGCACCCGTCGCCCACTCACCGCAGTTCTATTGGCTGTGGGCTCCCGTGTGCTTCGACGGGTTCGGCACAGTGTTCGATGTGAACGAGTTCGCCGACGGAGAGCGCTGGCACCACTCTGGTGCGCTGCTGCGCGGCTCCGACACGGTGCAGCATGCGCACTCAGTCGACTACGACTTCGACTGGGAACCCGGAACCCGTCGCGCCCGTGGTTTCACGCTCAACTACGGATTCGAGAAGTCCGCGCTGACACTCACCTTCTCGCCGATTCTCCACTTCCAGATGTTCGGCCTCGGTTATCTGCACCCTGAATGGGGGCACGGAACATGGAAGGGCGAGCTGGCAGTCGATTCCGACCGTTTCGCGCTGCCGGTGGTTGACCCAACCGCGATGCACCATCTTCATGTGCAGACCCTGTGCCGTGTCACCGCCCGCGACAGCGAAGGCACATCCCACGAGGGTGTGGGCGTGCTCGAGACGCTGGTCCTTGGGGCGCACTCGCCCTCGGGATTCAGCGGGATCAACGACGGATTCGTCGAAACCGCCTGACCTCTTCACCGGTAACGCTCCCGGGCGAGGCCTGACCTTCGCCCCTCCTCGCCCGTCATGGGCGTCACTCTGCCACTTTGCGTGTTCAGACGACCACGTAGACCACTCAGCGTGGTCATCTCAACATTTTCCGTGAGAAATCTCTCAAGTTCTCCTGCGACCTGCCGATCCCTTTACCGGATCAACAAGGGAGCAGACAGATGTCTCACAACCGCACTCACATCTTCAGCCGTCTCGCACTGGCCACCGCAGTGGCCGGCATGACACTCGTGGTACTGCCGGGAACAGCGCAGGCCTCGAATGCAACGGCAGTGGTCGCCGGCGCCGCATCGGCAAAGACGGCCCCCGGCCAGCCGAAGTTCGGCGAGAGCGGCCCCCATGTGGTCGCAGTGCAGCAGGCCATCATGCGCAACGGGTTCACCCTGCGCGGTGGCGCCACCGGAGTGTTCGACCGTCGCACGCGTACTGCTCTGCGCACGTTCCAGCGTGTCGTCGGCCTTCGCGTCACAGGCGTCGTCGATGCCGCCACTGCCCGTGTGCTGAAGGTTGACATGGCGCCGACCACGACCGCAGCCCCCACCACAACTGCGGCACCCACGACCACTGCGGCACCGACCACGACCGCAGCCCCGACCACGACGGTCGCTCCGGCGCCGGTTTTCCCCTTCACCGCGCAGAACCTCCCTGTCCGCGGCAACCGCGGTGACGCAGTGCTCGTCGTGCAGCGTGCCCTGCAGAATGCCGGTCAGGTTGTGCGTGGCGGAATCGACGGCATGTTCGGGTCGGGCACCACCGCCACAATCCAGAACTTCCAGGCCGCTCGTGGTCTGCCCGTCACGGGCCTCCTTGACACCGCGACAGCCGTCGCACTCGGCCTGATTGCCGCTCCGGCACCTGCACCTGCTCCGGTGGCCACACCGGTCGCCGCGACAACCCCGAACAACGGCACCTTCCTCACCCGCCTGCCGGTGCGCGGCAACCGCGGAGAGTCCGTGATGGTGCTCCAGCGGGCACTTGTCGCCGCAGGCATCCAGCTGAAGGGCGGCGTCGACGGAGTGTTCGGTGGTGCGACCACCGTTGCGATCCAGAACTTCCAGACCGCCAGGGGCATCCCGGTGACCGGCCGCCTGAACACCCGCACCGGTATCGCCCTCGGGATTGTTGCTCCCCCGCAGGTGCAGATCTCGGTCTTCCCCGTGCAGGGCCCCTGCTCGTTCGAGAACACCTGGCATGCACCCCGCCCCAACGGTCGCCTGCACAAGGGCGTCGACATCATCGCCAAGGAAGGCAACCTGATCTATGCAGTTGCAGACGGCGTCATCACCAGGACCTACAGCACCGCAACCGACCGCCTCGCGGGCAACGGCGTGCGCCTGACGCAGGCCGACGGGACCTACTTCTTCTACGGCCACTTCCAGTCGATTGCCCCCGGAATCACCGTGGGCACCCGGGTGAAGGCCGGTCAGGTGATCGGGTTCAACGGCAAGACCGGCGCCACGAACACCCCGCACCTGCACTTCGAAGTGCACCCGTTCGGCGGTGAGGCGATCGATCCCACTTCGATCGTGGCCGCAGTCGATGCCTGCCATGTGACCACCCCGCTGCCGATCCCCTGATCGACGACGAGACAAGTTCTCTCCCGGTCTGCCCCCGATCCAGGGCAGGCCGGGAGTTCGTCGTTCAGGGGCGTATCTCGTAGAAGGCGTTGATGTTGTGGTCGATGTCGAGCCTCGTGAACGTGGAGAAACCTGCGGCCCGTGCCATGTCCTCGGCCTTTGAAGCTGGCAGACCGAGCGTGCCCAGACCCTCGCCATCCGGCGTCGACATGGCCGACGACATGCAACTGAGCACGCTGATTCCGTAGAGAAGCGACGCCATCGGGTTCTTGGTGACGTTCAGCTCGAGAGAATCGTGGGCCTTGATGTCCACGAGAAGCCAGGTTCCGTCGTCTGACAGCGACCTGCGGATCGTGCGCATCATCTCGGTCGGGTGCGTCATGTCGTGAATGCAGTCGAACGTGCAGATGAAGTCGAACGTGCCGTCGATCGGGTCGACCCGCGGGTCCGCGAAGGACACATTCGTGACTGACTCCTCGGCGAGTCTCTCGTGCGCGCGGGCGAGCGCGTGTCTCGATATGTCGTAACCGACAATCTCGGAATTCGGGAAGGTCTTCCCGAGCAGCAGAGCGAGCCCGCCAGAGCCGCAACCGATGTCAGCGACACGTATGCCATGTTCGAGCCGCTCGCGCATGCCCGCCAGCGCAGGGATGACGCGTGGAATGAGGAAGTTCTGGTTCCACGGCTCGAAGCTTCGCTCGATTCCCACCGCCCCCTCGGGGCCATGGGAGTCATAGTCGCGACCGATGCCCGTCCTGAAGGA
Source organism: uncultured Bifidobacterium sp. (assembly GCA_964513585.1). Classification (GTDB taxonomy): domain Bacteria; phylum Actinomycetota; class Acidimicrobiia; order Acidimicrobiales; family Ilumatobacteraceae; genus UBA2093. The sequence goes on from CAZENK010000001.1 coordinate 93,313, forward strand.
TTCGGGCATGTGCTGCAACGCACCCATCGTCTGGGGCAGGCGATGGAACATCCCCATGCCGTAGGCCGGATGGTCCGGCGTGGCGAGCACGGCAACGGCCTCCGGTGTGAGATGAAAGACGGGCCTCTCGGCGGACAGATCGCGGCAGGCCACGATGTTCGCCGCCACCTGGTTGTGCAGCCACTCCCTCACCCAACGTTCGTGCAGGCCGGTCCGACCGGCGAGCGATTCCGAGGTGTCGCCCTGCTCGGAGGATGCAAGAGCGCTGTAGAGCCCGAGATGGTCACCGAGATGGATCATCCCCGCGGTCACCGCGCCCTCGAGTTTCGAGAAGACGATGAAGGAGAACATCCGCAGTGCATCGGGGTTCAGGGGCCGTTCGTTGCTCATGCCTCCACACTAGGAGCGAGGGTTCGTCGACCGCGTGGCAGACGGATCAGTAGGTGCGCATCTCGGAATCGAGATGATCGTTGCCCGAGAGAAGACTGAGACCGAACGTGACGCCGTCGCCCAGCTTCATGGCGGTCACCACGTTCACCGTGGCGTGTCCGATCACGAAACGCTCCCATTCCCAGGGAGTCGGCTGCAGACCGAGCATGTGGCAGATGGCGACACTCCCCGTGCCCGCGTGGCACACGAGCGCAATCCGTTTCCCGTGCACGTACGAACCGTCCTCGTGCCACACGGGCAGGCGATTGTCGCTGCGACGCAGGCCGTTGCGCGCGAGAAAATCAGATGTACCGGCATTGATCCTGTCGACGAACTCGACGACGCTCTCGCCGCCCTCGAGTCCCGTCCATCGATCGTGCGATCTCTTTGCCTTCTCTGCCTTCCACGCCTCACGGGCCTTTTCTTCGGGGGTTCCGTGCCACATGGGGTCGCGGATCTCCTCCAGCCAATCGGCGATGACCATCTCGCGCCCGAGTGCCGTGAGAACGGGTTCGGCGGTCTGTCGCGCGCGCACGAGGGGCGACACATGGACCTCGTCGAAATGCTCGTCGCGCAGCGCTTCAGCAAGGGCGTTGGACTGTCGAAAGCCCAGGTCCGTGAGGGGCGGGTTCACGACGTTCAGTCCGTCCTTCACCCACTCGGGCTGTGCATGTCTGATGATCACGATCTCCATGGCTCACTCCACCGGGACCTTGAAGTCGATCCCGCACGAATCGAATGCTCGCTGGAACTGCCTCTGGTACTGGCCGAGACCGGCATCGGCGCCGGTCATGTCGACGATGTCCTGGAGCTCCGAACCGAGACACGCCAGATCACTCTCGGTGATGGTCAGGCCGAACATCGTTGCAACTGTACGGCCAAGCTCGCGGTTCTCTGACTCCTGGTTCGGCGGCGTCGCCGGAGGATCGGTCTGGGTCGGTGACGGAATCGTCGGCATCGGCAGCGTGTACACGGGTGAGAGGACCGGCGCAAGGGTGCTCGGGAGTCCGCACTGCGCGATGATCAACGCATCCACTTCGTTTGCAACGGCAAGTGTCTCGGGCGAGCCGAGTCTTGTTGCCGCCTCGACGGCAGTCCTGCTCGTGAGCGCCACCGAGACATCCCAGTTCGACGCGTCCATCTCGACGATGAACCGCTCGACCATCGACAGCACCCGCCGTGCAGGCTCGCTGTCGGGGTTCGACTCGAGGACGAGGGCAGTGACCTCCAGGGCGTCGAGGGAGTCGAGACGGAGCTGCTCGTATTGGTCCTCGGAGAAGTTGTCGAGCCCCTGTGCGAACCGCATGGTGTAACTGGGGACAGAGAGGGCCTTGTCGCAGAGAGTCTCATTGCCGGCGCCGCAGGCAGACACCCCGACGAGCACAGTGGCCACCACAACAACCTGACGTATCCGACGCACCACGTTTCCCATTCTGTCAGGAGGGGTGTGCGGCGTGCATGGCATAGTTGACCCATGGATTCTGTCGATCTGGGCCTGTTCGCTCTCAGAGTTGGATTCGGCGCCTCGATGTTCGCCCATGGCTGGAACAAGTTGAGATCACCGAGTGGGCTCGACGGAACGGCGGCATGGTTTGCGTCCATCGGCTTCAAGTGGGCCCGGCCGCAGGCCCGGATTGCATCGCTCTCGGAGATGTCGGCGGGCGTGTTGCTTGCATTCGGACTCTTCCACCCGCTGGCATGTGCGATCTTCGTCGCATTGATGGTGGTGGCGATCGTGACCGTGCACTGGCGCGTCGGCTACTTCATCTTCCTGCCGAACGGCGGGTGGGAGTACTGCGCCTCGATCATCGTTGTTGCCTCCGCGCTGTCCCTGACCGGGCCCGGCAGCATCTCGCTCGACTCTGCATGGTCATTGCCTGCCGGCCCTCCCCTGCTCGCGCTCCCGGCCGGCGTTCTGCTGGCTTTGTGTCATCTGTCCCTGTCGTACCGACCCGCGGGTCGCCACGGCGTCTCATAGCCTCGAACCATGCAGAAGTTCACCCGGATCCTCCTTACGATCGTGTGCTCGGCGATTTTTGCGATGTGGGTCTATGCCTTCGGGTTCTCGTCGCGAGAGAGCATCAACAGGATCGGTGATGACGCATGGAAGGCCCGGGCAGAGGCACACTGCAAGACGGCGCAGCAGGAACGTCTGGCTCTCGAGGACCTGACTGAGATGGACCCGGAGGACCGCCAGGCTCTCAGGAAGAAGGCCGACCTGGTGGCCAAGGCCACAGACTCGATGGAAGCCGCAATCGACCGGATCGCTGCAGATGTTCCTTCGGACGAAAAGGGACGCGCGATCGTTCCCCAATGGATAGCCGAGTACCGGATCTACATCCAGAACCGACGCGAGTTCGTCGATCAACTCCGCGTGGCCGACAGACGCCCCTACTTCTCCGAGAAAGACGTCGAGGGCGTGCCGATCACGGAGCGTCTGCGGAAGTTCGCGCGCGAGAACGACATGCGGTCCTGCCAGCCGCCGTTTGACCTGTCTGTGTGAACGACCGGCTCAGTCAGACCTGACGTCAACCCAACCCTGGTCGTCTGTGTACCTGCGGATCACCCGTGCCGGGGAACCGACGGCAACACTGCGGCTCGGTATGTCGCGCGTGACGACCGAGTTCGCACCGATGACAACGTGCTCCCCTATGGTCACGCCCGGCAGCACGATCGTGCCGTGCCCGAGCCATGAACCAGTCCCGATCGACACCGCACGTTCGGGCTGGGACTGACGCGAGATCGGCAGCGAAAGGTCCTCGTAGCCGTGGTTCTGGTCGGTGATGTAGACGTGGTGGCCGGTCCACACGTCATCACCGATTGTGACCGAGAAGTGTCCGACTATTCCACTGCCCTTCCCGATGAGGCACCGGTCGCCGATCGACACCACGGGGTTCGTGATGCACTCCTGCCCTGCAACCATGCCCGCGGAGAGTGCCACGCCAGGCCCGATCAAAGTGTCGCTGCCGATCCTGATGTACCGCTCGTTGAAAATGGTGGTGGGTCGCCACATGATGAGGCTGCGCTCACCGAACCCGCCGAATGCCCTCGCTCTCGGGCTTGCCGTGGAAATCGACGCGTGAAGAGTCACCCACTCACTGAAGCGGACGTATAGGGAACCAACGATTCGACCGAGCACGAGGTTCACGCTAGTGAGACCGCGCCGGCCCGCAGGTACGGTTGGCGCTCATGAACGGAACTTTCGTGGAAACGGAACTGGCCGGGGGCGTCCTCCGGGGACTTGTGGGCGCGGACGGTGTTCGCGAGTACCGCGGTATCCGTTATGCCGAAGCAACACGTGGACAGCTGCCAGTGGATCTTGACCCTTCGGGTCTCATCGACGCAACCGGGTTCGGCCCCATCTGCCCGCAGGTGCCCGGATTCCTCGAACAGACACTCGGTCTTGATGCGTCGTCAATGTCCGAGGACTGTCTCTTCCTGAACGTGTACTGCCCGGCGGGGACCGATGCGTCGTCGAAGCTCCCGGTTCTGTTCTGGATCCACGGCGGTGCGTACACAAACGGTGCCGGGTCTTTGGCCTGGTACGACGGGGCGCGGCTCGCCCGACGCGGGTGCATCGTGGTCACCATCAACTACCGACTCGGCATCCTCGGGTTCCAGTCCGACAACAACCTCGGGGTGCACGACATGGTGTCCGCCCTGCGGTGGGTGAGCAGCCACGTCGCGGCCCTCGGTGGTGATCCCGGCAACGTCACCATCTTCGGCGAGTCGGCCGGCGGTTCGGCCGTGACAACGCTCATGGCCACCCCACACGCCGGCTCCCTGTTCCACAAGGCCTGGGCCATGAGTCCGTCGATTGGGCAACTGCGCACGAGTGAACGTGCCGAGGCGGTACTGGTCGAATTGCTCACGGAGTCCGGGTGCGCGACTGTCGAAGAGATGAACGCGCTTCCCGTCGACCGTCTGCTCGAGATCCAGGCAGCAGTGCTCGCCCGACCGGCGCGAGAGTACGACTGGTTCGCACCCACTGCCGACGGCGACCTGGTCAACGCAGACCTGCTCGATGCCGCAGCGTCAAGTGCCGTCCCGTTCGTCATCGGCACCAACCGTGACGAGAACAAGTTGTGGGCCGCCTTTCACCCGGATGCCGCCAGCGCAACCACCGAACAATGGCAGCGACACCTCGAGCGCACGTTCGGTGGTCGCGCCCCCGAGGCCCAGCGTGTCTACGAGGAACTCCGCGCCGGAGAATCGCCGCACTTCCTCATGTCGGCAGTCAACACTGACACGGCATTCCGCGCCCGAGCGTGGTCAATTGTTGATGACCGATGCGCCCGCGGCATGCCGACATGGATGTACTGGTTCACGTGGCCCACACCTGCATTCGGGGGCATTCTCGGTTCCTGTCACGCCCTCGACATTCCGTTCGGATTCGACAATCTCGATGCCCCGGGAGGAGAACTCTTCACGGGCGACGATCCCCTCCGTCACGACATCGCCCGACGGTTCGCGGACGAGATCGTCGACTTTGCCCGCCATGGTCACCCTTCCTGGGCCCAGTACGACACGGTGAACCGCCACACCCTTCGCATCGACACGGAGATCGAGCTCCTGTCCGATCCGGAGTCCGACATACGTGGTCTCTTTACCTCGGGGTAACCGCCCGCCGGGGGGTGTCGGCCCGACACAGCCCGTAGCCTCAGAGCCGAGATTGGAGACCGAATGACGACCACTCCCCGCAAGAAGTTCACCGTTCCCATGCTTGCCGAGCATCACGCTCGTGGTCAGCGCATGTCGATGGTCACCGCGTACGACGCCACCTTCGCATCGATCATCGACCAGGCAGGGGTCGACATGATCCTCGTGGGCGACTCTGTTGCCACCGTGATGCAGGGCGCCCGCACGACACTCGGGGTCTCGATGGAGCACATGGAGTACCACGTGCGCATGGTGGCAGCGGCACAACCGAAGGCCATGATCGTCGGCGACATGCCATTCGGTTCGTACCAGGGTTCCGTGACGGACGCCGTGAACAACGCGATTCGCCTCGTGAAGGCCGGAGCCGAGATCGTGAAGCTGGAGGGCGGCGTGCATGTCGCGGACCGCATCGAGGCCATCGTGAATGCCGACATCCCGGTGATGGGCCACATCGGGCTGACACCGCAGAGCTATCACCGCATGGGAGGCAACAAGGTCCAGGGACGTGTCTCGGGGGAAGACGCCGGTTCACGGGAACGCCTCATCGATGATGCGCATGCCGTGGACAGTGCGGGTGCGAGCGCGATGGTCATCGAGGGTGTGCCGAGCCAACTCGCGGCGGAGATCACCACCAAGGTGTCGTGTCCGACGATCGGAATCGGGGCAGGACCGGGCTGCTCCGGGCAGGTGTTGGTCATGCATGACCTCCTGGGGCTCTCCGAACGCTCGTTCACCTTCACCAAGAAGTACGCGGACCTGCGTGCGAACACCCTCGATGCCGTGGCTCGCTATGTCGCAGAGGTGCAGAACGGCACGTGGCCGGACCGGGAACACAGCTTCGATTGATGAGGATCATCACCACACCTGCCGAGATGCAGGAATGGAGCCGTGCAGAGCGGACACAGGACAGGACCATCGGGTTCGTGCCGACGATGGGCGCACTTCACCCCGGGCACACGACCCTGATAGAGGCATCCGTGCACGACAACGATGTCACTGTTCTGTCGATCTTCGTGAACCCGATGCAGTTCAATGTCGCCTCGGACTTTGACGCCTACCCACGGACGACAGAACACGATCTGGAACTCGCACGCGCACACGGCGTCAATGCCGTGTTCGTTCCCTCACCCGAGACCATGTACCCCGCCGGGGCGAGTGTGGTCGTCGAACCCGGGTCAGCGGCAGAGGGCATGGAGGGCACGCACAGACCCGGGCATTTCCGTGGTGTCACGACAGTCGTGGCAAAACTGCTGAATGCGGTCACGCCCGATGTCGCGTACTTCGGCACGAAGGACTACCAACAACTCGCCGTGGTCCGCCAGATGGTTCGCGACCTGGACTTTCCCGTGCGGATTGCGGGTGTCGAGACAGTGCGCGAACCTGACGGTCTGGCAATGTCGAGCCGCAACGTGAGACTCGACCCCGAGCAGAGAGCAGTTGCCCCCGAGATCCACCGGGCGTTGGCAGCTGCTGTTCTCAGGCACTCCGCAGGTGTCACCGATTCATCGACCCTGGCCGACGAGGTGACGGAACGGCTCTCGAGTATGCCCGGAATGACCGTTGAGTACGTCTCGGTGGTCGACCCTTCCGCTCTGACTCCCGTTGCCGACACCGGGAACGGCGCGGTGATGTGCGTGGCTGTCTGGCTCGGCGATGTCCGCCTCATCGACAACGTTCAGTTCGCCCGCCGCTAACGGTGCAGTCCCGCGTTCTCCTGCCTCACCCGCAGGCGGACGGTGAATGCAGAGTCACCCGACAGGATCCCGCTGCGGGCAAAGAGACGACCGGTCTGCCAATTGCTGAGCCCGAGCTCCGGCCGCAAGAGGGCGAACTGTCCGTCGACCCACCGCGTGAAACCGTCCCCAACGAAAGGCGCATTGCAGCCTCGCCACACCTCTTCCCGTTCCGAATCAGAGCGGGAGGAGACAGAGACCACGAAGTGCGGGCTGTAACGGTTGAACAGGTCGATTGCCTCCGCAAGCTCGTCCACGACCACAAGATGGAACTCCGGGTTCTCCTCCCATTCGAACTCGGTTCCGAGACCGTCCACAGCTGCCGGCGTTATCTGTCGTTCATGGACCGTCCCGGAGGGTCGTTGCACGGGCACCTCCACAGCCGCCGGGAGGAACATCTCCGCGCCGCCCACGGCATGGATCCTCGGTTCGGTGCCGCGTGTCCTTGCGGCCCGACGGGCAGCCTCGAACACCACCGGCACCACCTCGGGTGCACGGTGCCGCAGCACCGTGACCACGTTCAACGTGTTGCACACCTTGCGGTCGAGAGAGAACTCCACCGTCTGGGACAGACGGTCGAGATCCACGTCATCCCCTACGATCATCCATGCCCCTCCGGTGCCGTGGAGGCTCACCGGTACGCCTGCCTGTTGTGCAATCGAGCCGAGCTCGGCAACAGCGTGACCCGAGCCGCGTGCGACCGCGAGCGAGAGGCGCGGGTCAGAGAACAGTGCCCAGCCCGCTGCGTGTTCGGGCGAGTCGATGAGGGTCACGCACCTGTCAGGCAGCATCGCACGGCGCAGCGCAGGCTCGATCACGGCCGACATGATGGCCCGAGCTGTCCCGAGCGCGTCACTGCCGATGCGGAAGACGACCGTGTTGCCGCCGCGAAGCACCCCAGTGGCGTCTGCGAAGACATTGGGCCTGCCCTCGAACACGAAACCGATGACACCGAGCGGTGCACGCCATTGTTCGACCCGCCATCCGTCGTGGTCCACCGACTCCGTCAACTGTTCGAACGACATCGAGAGGTCCGCCCACATACGGAAGCTCGCGACCATGTCCGAGCGCATCTTCGGGGAGAGAACAAGTCGTGTGGTCGACCGCCCGCGCTCGCGCGCCGACACCACGTCAAGGGAGTTCGCAGTGGCAATCGAATCGAACACCGAATCATCCGAGAGCAGATCAGCGGCTGCCACGAAGAAACTCGTCACCGCGGTCTCGTCGTAACCCTGCAGCCTCGTGAAGGCCGTCATCGACCTGGACACCCCTTCGCGGACCTTCTCGAGGGTCTCTGCCGGGATTCTCTTCAGTGCCCCGGTCGCGGCGACACCCAGAACGGAGTCCCCGGGCCGGAGCTGCGATGCGAAGTCTTGATCCACCTCGATGAGCTCGGTGCCGACGAGGACACGGTCGCCCGCCTTGAGTTCGTGTGTCGATGACATTGCTCTATTCTGCTTCGTGTGGACACAGAACAGAACCATCGCTTCTACTTCCGGCAGTTGTTGAGCGGTCAGGACTTTGCCACGGGCGACATGATGGCCCGGCAGATGGTCAATTTCGCCTACCTGATCGGCGACAGGGACTCCGGCGAGTGTGTGGTGGTGGACCCCGCCTACGCCGTCGACGAGTTGGTGTCCGTTGCCGAGAGCGACGGCATGAGGATCGTCGGGGTGCTCGCGAGCCACTACCACGCTGACCATGTGGGCGGTTCGATGATGGGCCACACAATCGAGGGTGTCTCCTCATTGTTGGAGAACCACAGCATCCCGGTGCATGTGAATGTTCACGAGGTTCCGTGGGTGGTCCGCACCACCGGACTGTCAGAGAGCGATCTGGTGGCACACGAATCCGGCGATGTCCTCACTGTCGGCCAGCTCGAGATCACAATGGTCCACACGCCGGGGCACACACCCGGGAGCCAGTGTTTCCTCACCAATGGGTGTCTGGTGTCCGGGGACACACTCTTCCTCGAGGGGTGCGGGCGCACCGACCTGCCCGGTTCCGATCCGGCACAGATGTACGAGAGCCTGAGCCGACTGTCGGCTCTTCCGGACGAGACGATCATCCTGCCCGGTCACAGGTACTCCGAGCCACCGGCTGCCCGTCTCGGTGACGTGAAGCAGTTCAACTACGTGTTCAAGCCCAAGTCAAGGGATGCATGGATGACCATGTTCGGCCACGACTGACCCGCGGTCAGAAGAGTGCCGACGAAGCCACGCTCACGCCCGAGACAAAGAGCAGCACGAGCACCAACATCCTGAAGGACTCCTGCCTCACCCTCGGTCGTAGCGCGTAACCCAGCCGCAGCGAGACACCGAGCACGGGAAGAGTCGCGGCGGCGGCAAGGAGCCCCTCGGCCGTGACGTGACCGGTGACGGCGAAGAGCAGGATCGCGCCGATGTTCGAGAGGGCGAACACGGTGTTGATCGTCGACCTGAACGACTGGGCCTCCATTCCGCGTGCCTGCATGAGGAACACCAACGGAGGCCCGTTGGTCGACGTCGATGTGGAGAGCACACCGCTCAGCCAGCCCATCGACCAGTCCATCGGGCGTGACCTGCCGTGGAAAGTGAAACCGCGGGCGAGCATGAACGTCGCAAGGATCACGACAACCCCGAGAGAGACGCGCAGAGCCGATTCCGACACCACAACAAACACGAACAGACCCACCGGCATGCCCAGGTATGCGGCAAGCGACATGCGCCTCGCCACACCCCAGTCACAGGACGACCGGTCGAGCAACGCCTGCACCGTCGTCGAGACTGCCCCGATCACCGTGGCAACGACGACTGCGTCGTGCGGCACGACCATGATCGACATGAGCGGGACCGCCAGCAGACCGAACCCGAAGCCCGCGAGGGACTGGGCAAAGGAGGACACCGCGACAACAGCGAGAATCCAGAGCAACTGTGGGATGTCCACGTTCAGGACACCAGAGAGTCCATCGCCTGGTTGAAGACGTCGGTGTGCCTCTCGACATGTTCGGCCCGGTGACTGGGTGACATGAGGGCCATGTTGTGGAAGGGAGTCAGCAGGATCCCGCGGTTCAGACAGAACAGGTGCAGGTACGCATCCAGTTCGTGGTCGATGCTCATGGCTGCATCACGGCCGTTCCGTGGTGGTGGACAGAACCAGTACTCGGCACGACAACCGAGTTGCTGGACATGCCAATCGAAACCGACACGTTCGTACGCCTCGCGGACGCCCTGGGTCCATGCGGCTGCGAGCGGGATCATCCGGGCGAAATCGTCCTCACGCAGCGTGCTCGAGAGAGTGGCCCTGATGGCCGCCATCGCCAGGGCATTGCCCGTGAGCGTTCCGCCGACTCCGGAAACGTCGACATCGTCCACCACGAGCGAACGCTCGAGACGCTCCGCGACTTCTGCCGACATGCCGTAGACCGCGGCCGGCATTCCACCCGCAATCGGCTTGCCGATCACGAAGAGATCGGGGTCCAGACCCCATGCGCGCGTGCAACCACCGGGGCCGGCACAGATCGTGTGTGTCTCGTCGATGACCAGCAGAACGCCATGGCGCCGGGTGATCTCCCGAACAGAATCGAGGTAACCCGCATCAGGCAGCACGATGCCGATGTTCGTCAGAGCCGGCTCCATCAGCAGGCATGCAACGTCGCCCGACTGCAGGGCCGCGTCAAGGGCACCAGGATCGTTGAACGGAACCACGACAGTCGTGTCGGCCACGTCGAACGCGGGTCCGAGTGCTCCGGGTCTCGGCACGACCCTGCCGGCATCGTCCAGGACAGCAAGAGTCTCGTCGACAGTGCCGTGGTAGCACCAGTCAATGACGGCAATCTTCGGACGCCCCGTCAGATGCCGGGCGAAGCGCAGCACAAAACGGTTCGCATCCGTGGCGGTCATGGCGAATTGCCACTTCGGGAGACCGAAACGTCGCGTCAACTCCTGTGCAACCCACACCGAGTCATCGTTCGGAAGCATTGTCGTGATCCCGCGCCGGGCCTGGCCATGAAGTGCATCGGCGACCTGGACCAGGGAGTGTCCTGTCATTGCACCCGTGTCGCCGAGACAGAAGTCGACATAGTCATGCCCATCCACGTCAGTGAACGAGGCGCCCTCCGCGGAGCTGAAGAACACGGGAAACGAGCCCGGCCAACGTGCCATCCACGGCATGGGCACCCCGGAGACAAGGTTCTCGCGCGCCGCAGCCGCCAGATCACGCGAACGTGGATGCGACGCGTCGAAAAGAGCCAGTTCCCCCGCCATCTGGCGACGCAACACTGCCCTGTCGAGAACCCGTTTTTGCACGCCCTCACCCTAGGGTTCGGCGCCGGGGCAGGGCTTGATTTCCACTGTCGACCCCATGAATCTGCCTTTTGGGTTTTACATTTCGTACACTTTGGTCATGACCGCCGGCACAGACCTCCGTTTCGTTGAGGTGAACTTCGCCCGCCTGAGGTCGCGCCTGATGGAACTTGCTTCCATCGGTGAAATTGACGGCGGCGGCTGCGCCCGCCTGGCTCTGACCGACGAGGACAAGCACGGACGCGATCTTGTGGTGGCATGGATGCGCGATCTCGACCTTGAGGTCACTGTCGACCGGGTGGGCAACGTGGTCGGAACATGGAACGTCGGCTCGGGTGCCCCGGTGATGACGGGGTCCCACATCGACACCGTGCGGACGGGCGGCAAGTACGACGGCAACCTGGGTGTTCTCGCCGGCCTTGAGGTGATCCAGACATGCCAGGAGTCCGGCATCACACCCTCGCGACCGATGGCAGTCGCGTTCTTCACGAACGAAGAAGGAGCCCGGTTCGCGCCCGACATGTTCGGCTCTCTGGTCTATGTCGGCGGACTGGACCTGGAGACTGCGCTCGACACCGTCGGCATCGACGGCGCACGGGCGGGGGACGAACTCGAGCGCATCGGCTACGCGGGCTCCACACCCTGCCCCGGGCTCTCACCCCATGCGTTCATCGAACTGCACATCGAACAGGGCCCCGTGCTCGAACAACGCGGCATCACGATCGGCGCCGTGACCGGAGTGCAGGGCATCAGCTGGCAGGAAGTCACCATCGCGGGCCAGTCGAACCACGCGGGCACCACCCCGATGTCATTGAGACATGATCCTGCTTTCGTCGCGGCCAAGCTCGCGGTGCACCTGCGTGAGATGGCCGAACGGATCGGTGGGAACCAGGTCTGCACCGTGGGCAAGATCGACTTGCATCCCAACCTCATCAACGTCGTTCCGTCGACCGCGACACTCACCCTCGACATTCGCAACACCGACGAGTCGGTTCTCCGGGCCGCCGAGCACGAGGTTGCTCTCCTCATCGAGGAACTGTCGGCCTCCGAGGGTGTGCAGATCACCACGCGTCAACTTGCGCGGTTCGAACCCGTCGAGTTCTCCCCCGGCATCGTCTCCATGGTCGAGCGTCTGGCGGCCGAACACGGCCACAGTGTCATGCGCATGCCGAGCGGTGCAGGTCACGATGCCCAGATGCTCGCCAGGGTGTGTCCGTCGGCGATGATCTTCGTGCCGAGCGTGCGTGGCATCAGCCACAACCCCGCAGAGCTCACACACGACGAGGACCTCAAGGCCGGAGCCAACCTTCTGCTTGCCGCAATGCTCGAACTGACGGAAACCGAGGTGCCCCGATGAGCCGAACAGTTGTAATCGGAGCCGCCCAGCTCGGTCCGATCCAGAAGAGCGACACACGAGAGAGCGTCGTGGATCGACTCATCGCGCTGTTGCGCCAGGCAAAGTCCGCATCATGCGACGTGGTCGTGTTCCCCGAACTGGCACTCACGACCTTCTTCCCCCGGTGGTTCGTGCATGACATCACCGAGGCCGACCACTGGTACGAGACTTCGATGCCCAATGCCGTCACGCAGCCGTTGTTCGACGAGGCCAGGAAACTCTCCATCGGATTCTGTCTCGGGTATGCCGAACTCACCGAGGACGGTCGGCGCTTCAACACCCAGATCCTCGTCGAGAAAGACGGCACCGCCGTTGCCAAGTACCGCAAGGTGCACATTCCCGGACACGCGGGATTCGAACCGGACAGACCTTTTCAGCACGCAGAGCGCTACTACTTCGAGCCGTCGATGGAGGGTTTCGGTGTGTGGAAGGCCTTCGGCGGCCGTGTGGGGATGATGATCTGCAACGACCGCCGCTGGCCCGAGTCGTACCGCGAGATGGGACTGCAGGGAGTCGAGATGATCTTCTGCGGCTACAACACCCCGATCCACTACGTGCCCGACCCGAGCCAGGACATCCTGCAGGGGTTTCACAACGCTCTCGTCATGCAGTCGGGTGCCTACCAGAACGGCACCTGGGTCGTCGGCGTCGCCAAGGGCGGCGTGGAGGAAGGCGTTGACTCGCTCGGACAGAGCATGATCGTGGCGCCGTCGGGACAGATTGTGGCGCAGGCCCTCACGACCGACGACGAACTCATCTTCGCCCGCTGCGATCTCGACTGGTGTTCCCGCTACAAGAACACCCTCTTCAACTTCGACCTGTACCGTCGACCCGAGGTGTACACCCGGATCACATCACAGCGCGGAGCGGTTGTCGAGTGACATGTCGTTCGTGACACCCGGGATGGTATGTGGGCACCACCACCTGTACTCTGCGCTCGCGCGCGGCATGCCAGCGCCACCCAACACACCGAAGTCATTCATCGAGGTGCTCGAGAACGTGTGGTGGAGACTCGACGCAGCGCTCGACCTCGACATCATCTACTGGTCGGCGGCACTCGGTGCGGCAGAGGCCCTCATGAACGGCACCACCGCGATCATCGACCACCACGAGAGTCCTTCCGCCATCGAGGGATCCCTCGACGCGATTGCATCGGCCTGTGACATGATCGGCGTGCGGCACAACCTCTGCTACGGCGTCACTGACCGATGGAAGAGCGGGACCCAGACCTCGCACGTCGATCCCGCTTCAGGGATGACCGACGCTGCGCGCCGGGGGCTCGCCGAGAACGAGCGCTACCTGAAGAGCGGCGGCCGGGGAATGGTCGGGGTTCATGCAGCCTTCACCTGCAGCGACGAGACTCTCGAGGCCGCCGCCGACCTGGCCGTGCGGATGGACACCGGTGTCCACATCCATGTCGCCGAGGGAACGGACGACGCAGATGCAGGCAGGCGTCTCGAGAACCTTGCCGCACCTGAGTGGCTCCTGGTCCACGCGGTGCATCTCGACAGGGACCTGCCGGGCACCATTGCACACAACCCGCGGTCGAACATGAACAACGCAGTCGGCTACGCAGCACCTTCATCCCGGCCGAACAAGGTCATTCTCGGGACCGACGGGATCGGTGCCGACATGCTCGAGGAGTTCCGACTGGCGTACGCGCGTCACCGTGAGCACGACCTCGGCGCGTCACCCGACACCTCATGGACCTGGTTGATGAACGGGTCTGGTTTCTTCCCCGAGGTGCTCGACGACACCGTGCAGTGGTCCTACCCCGAGTCAGGGAGTGCATGGCACGTCGCATTCACGCCCGGCATCCGGGCAGAGAAGGTGGTCGTCGACAACCGGGTCGTCGTTGAGAACGGACGCCCCACACAGTTCGATATCGAAGAAATACGTCGGAAGGCTGCCGAGGCCGCGGTCCGACTGCACGAAAGGCTCTGATCCAATGACTGTCCTGCTTCCACGATCGATCAACGAGGCGACCCGACTACTCGATGCGCATCCGGATGCGACCCTTCTCTCGGGTGGCACCGACCTGATGGTCGAGATCAACTTCAACCACCGCAAGCCGGACACCGTGCTCGCTCTGCGCAATGTGCCCGAGCTCTTCGATTGGCGTGTCAACCCTGACGGGTCGGTCTTCATCGGGGCATCGGTTCCGTACAAGCAGATGGAGACGGGGCCACTCGCAGACGCGGTGCCTGCCCTCGCCCAGGCAGCCCGCACGGTGGGTTCGCCCCAGATCCGTGCCGCCGGTTCCATCGGCGGGAACCTGGGCACCTGCTCCCCTGCCGGCGACTCGCTGCCGGTACTGGCTGCCCTTGATGCTGTGGTTCATCTTTCGTCGCTGTCGGGAACACGCGATGTGGCCTTCCGCGACTTCATGGTCGGGCCGAAGAGGAACAGTCGTGCCGCCAACGAGATCATCACGGGTGTGACACTGCCGTCCATGCGCGGGCGCCAGGGGTATGCCAAGGTCGGCGTGAGGAATGCAATGGTCATCTCCGTGGCCTCGGCGTGCTTCGCCCTGCAGGACGGCACCGTGCGACTCGCTCTCGGGAGCGTGGGGCCGGTCATCATCCGTTGCACCGAAGCAGAGGTGTTCGCGGCATCCGTGCTGTCAAGTGACGGCACCATGTCGCCGGAGGATGCCCGTCGCTTCGGGGACATCGCATCTGCGGAGTCCCGCCCGATCGATGACCACCGTTCGACCGCGGACTACAGGAGACATGCAGTCGGCGTGCTTGCACGTCGCCTGGCACTGAGAGGAGCAGCATCATGAGCGCAGCAGAGTTCTACACACTCAAGGTGAACGGGATCGACCGCAGGGTCACCGACGCCTGGGTCGGCGAGAGCCTTCTTTACGTGCTCCGCGAGCGCCTCGGTCTGCCGGGAGCAAAGGGCGCGTGCGAACAGGGTGAGTGCGGGAGCTGCACGGTCTTCCTCAACGGTGAGTCGGTCTGCAGCTGTCTGGTGCTTGCCGCAAGCGCAGTCGACTGTGAGATTGCAACCGTGGAGGGTCTGAAGCCCGATGGTTCCCTCACGGATGTGCAGGAAGCCTTCATCACCGAGGGCGCCGTTCAGTGCGGGTTCTGCACACCGGGCCTGGTCATGGCCGTGCACCACCTTCTGGACGAGAACCCGAACCCCGGCGAGCTCGAGGTCAAGGAGGCGCTCTCGGGCAACATCTGCCGTTGCACCGGGTACGGGCGCATCTTCGCCGCAGTCGATGCCGTGGTGGCCCGCAGGAACGGAGCCGCACAATGACGACTGTCAAGACACGACGGGACGTGCTCGGAACGAGTGCGCTGCGCCCCGACGGCGCAGCCAAGGTGAAGGGTGACTTCGCCTTCACATCGGACCTGAACGCAGAGAACATGCTGTGGGGGGCGACACTGCGATCGCCCCATGCGCACGCACGCATTCTGTCGATCGACCTCAGCGAGGCATGGAAGATCGCCGGCGTGGAAGCAGTCATCACTGCAGAGGACGTGCCCGGGCTGCCGACGTACGGCC
The DNA here is from genome assembly GCA_964513585.1 of uncultured Bifidobacterium sp. Taxonomy (GTDB): domain Bacteria; phylum Actinomycetota; class Acidimicrobiia; order Acidimicrobiales; family Ilumatobacteraceae; genus UBA2093. The sequence goes on from CAZENK010000001.1 coordinate 109,332, forward strand.
TCATCAGCCAGGACCAGCCCGTGTTCGCCCGCGATGTGGTGCGCTACATGGGCGAGCCGATCGCTGCAGTTGCTGCCGATCACCCCGAGACCTGCCGCCGCGCACTTGCAGCAATCAGAGTCGAGTACGAGTTGCTTCCCGTGCTGTCGGATCCCGAGGTCGCCATCGAAGGTGGCGCAGACCCCATCCATCCCGATGGCAACCTGATACGCCACCAGCGAATCGTGCACGGAGACCCAGATGCCACCGCACCGATCGTCGTCGAGGGCACGTACGACATTGGAATGCAGGACCAGGCGTTCCTCGGGACCGAGGCGGCCCTCGGGTTCCCCGACCATGACGGACACGGCGTCGAGGTTCATGTGGCGACCCAGTGGCTGCATGAGGACCAGAAGCAGATGGCAGCGTGCCTCGGACTGCCCACGGAACGAGTGAGGCTCGTGCTCGGGGGCGTGGGCGGTGCATTCGGTGCCCGCGAGGACATCAGCCTGCAGGTGCACACCGCTCTGCTCGCACTGCGCACCAAGAGACCCGTGAAGATGCAGTACGGGCGCGAGGAGTCGTTCTTCGGGCACGTGCACCGCCACCCGGCGCGCATCTGGATGCGTCATCATGCCGACAACGACGGTCGCCTCGTGAAGATCGAGGCACGTTTCGTGTTCGACGGCGGAGCGTACGCCTCCACCTCTTCCGCCGTGCTCATCAACGGCATCACGCACACGCAGGGGCCGTACCGCTGCCCCAACGCTGTCGTCGACGGCTTTGCGGTGCGCACGAACAACCCACCGTGCGGTGCCATGCGCGGCTTCGGCGTGGTGCAGGCGTGCTTCGCCCACGAGGGACAGATGGACAAGATCGCCAGGGCGGCGGGCCTCGATCCGGTTTCGGTTCGTCTTGTGAACGCGATGCGAACGGGCGACACGCTCATCACCGGACAGGTCGTGGAGAGCGTGGCCCCCGTCGAGAGGCTGATACGCGAGACCGCTGAGATTCCCATGCCCCCTCCGCTCGCGGTTGATGCAGACGAGCTCGAGCTACCGGGCGGGTCGGGCATCACGTCCGAAGTGAGCCACGTGCGCCGTGGGGTCGGCTGGGGCGTGAGCATCAAGAACATCATGTACAGCGAGGGATTCGATGACTACTCGACGGCTCGTTGCACGCTGAAGGATGGCCGCGTCACCCTCAAGTTCGCAACGAGCGAGGTCGGACAAGGCTTCGTGACCCTTGCGCCGCAGATCGCCAGGTCGGTCCTCGGGGTCGACCATGTCGTCTGCGACACGATCGACACCAACATCGGCTCTGCAGGTTCGACCTCGGCATCGCGCCAGACCTGGATGAGTGGGGGCGCCGTGGACGGTGCATGTCGCCTCGTGCGCGAACGCCTCTTCGAGCATGTGGGCAGGGCCCACGGCATCGACCCCATACGTCTCGCGATCGATGACTCCGACGTCGTCGACACCGTGGGAACCCTGCGGATCCCGGTCAGCGAGGCCAGTGCTGGTGTCACCATCTCTGAGGAGTTCGAGCACCACCATCGCCCCACCGAGGACCTCGACGAGAACGGTCAGGGCAACTGCCACGTCGCTTTCGCATTCGTCGCCCACCGTGCCGTGGTCGACGTCGATCCCGAGCTCGGACTGGTCAAGGTGGTCCAGATCGCAACGACCCAGGATGTCGGTCGCGCCCTGAACCCCCTGTCGGTGCTGGGACAGATCGAAGGCGGTATCGCACAGGGTCTCGGCCTGGCGGTGATGGAAGAGATCGTGGTCGAGAACGGACGGGTGCGCAACCCGAGCTTCACCGACTACCTGCTCCCCACAGCGCTGGATGCACCCGATGTCGTTGCAAGGCTCGTCGAGGAGCCCGACCCGCAGGCCCCCCTCGGCGCGAAGGGCGTCGGTGAGCCGCCCTGCATCTCCGTGACGCCGGCCATCGTGGCTGCCATCCGGGATGCTGTCGGCCGCGACATCCCCCGGTGTCCTGTGAGACCACAGGACATCTGCCTGTAGGAGATCAGCCGAACACGCGCTCGGTGTAGTCGTTCGCGAATACCCTCTGCGGATCGAGACGTTCCCTCAGGGCCAGGAACTCGGCGTAACGCGGATAAAGGGCGGAGAGTTCCCGATTGGTGCGGAAGTGGATCTTCCCCCAGTGGGGGCGCCCGTCATAATCGGCCATGATCTCCTCCACGTCGCGGAAGTACGGCTCGAACTCCATCCCCCTGTAGACATGGACCGCGATGTACGCACTCTCGCGCCCGTACGAGGTGGACAACGGAACATCATCTGACCCCGTGAACCTCACCTCGACGGGGAAATTGAGCAGGTACCCCTTGCGTTCGACCATGGCGCGTACGCGCGAGAGCGCTTCGCCAACACGGTCCGACGGGATCGAGTACTCCATCTCGTAGAAGCGCACGACCCTCTTGCTGGCGAAGACCTTGTGGCTCTCCTCCACGTAGCTCCGGGCCCCTGACGACGGGAGCGCAGTCGCAAGACGAGGGATGGCGCTCGGGCGCATGCGCCCGATGCGGCACAGGGCTCCGAACGCGTAGTTCTCCATGAAGGTCTTGTCGATCCAGCCCCTGACGCGCGGAAGGGGCTGTAACGCGTCGTCGGTGCGGTTGTTCTGCTTGGTGAGGGTCCACTTCGTGTGGGGTATCCAGAAGAACTCGAAGTGGTCGTTGGCAGTCTTCAGCTCGTCGAGGTTCTCGAGCACCCTGTCGAACTTCATCGGCTGTTCGAGTGCGTGAAGACGGAAGGCATCGACGACCCTCAGTGTCACCTCCGTGATCGCGCCGAGAGCCCCGACGGACACCCTCGCGACATCCAGGATGTCGCTGTTGTTCCCGGGACCGGCCACGACGACACGACCGGATCCGTCGACAATGCGCATGCCGACCACCTGCGCGGCAAGACCGGGCAGCCGCGCCCCGGTTCCGTGCGTCGAAGTCGAGACGGCGCCGGCCACGGTCTGGTACGCAATGTCACCGAGGTTCGGCATCGCAAGACCTAGTCCGGCAAGCATGCGGTTCAGGTCGTTCAGCGTCGTGCCCGCCCCGACGGTGACCGTCATTGCCTCGCGGTCGACCGACGTGATCCCGCTCAGGCGATCGATGCACAGCATGCGACCATCCGACACTGCGGCCGGGGTGAAGCTGTGTCCGGACCCGTGGACCTTGACCCGCTCTCCCCTTTCTGCGGCCGAGGCCACCAGCCGTGCCACCTCGGCCTCGTCCGCAGGACGCTCCAGGGAGACCGGACGTGCGGTCACGTTGCCGGCCCAGTTCGACCATTTGGAGTTCATGGACCAATTACTAGCCGATTCAACCGTGCAGGGCACGACTCCGTCTTCACCGGCCCCCTCGTAGAAGGCGTAGGGTTAGGGCGGTCACGACGCCCGCACACAAGAAGGATCCCCATGACAAAGACGCAAGTGCCCCTGGTTGACTATCTCGCCCTCTCCCCGGCACCCCATCTGGTTGCCAATGAGTGCACCGCATGCGGTGCGCGTTTCTTCGACCGACGCAACGCATGCGCCTCTTGCTTCGGCACCGACTTCAGGAAGACGGACATCCCCACGCAGGGCGAACTGCGTTCGTTCACGATCGTCACCTTCGCAGCCCCCGGCGTGCCCGTTCCGTTCGTGGCCGGGATCGTCGACTGCGGCGGGACCAGCGTGCGCGCCAACGTGATCAACGTCGACCCGACCCCCGAGAAGGTGCACCTGGGCATGAAGGTGCAGCTCGCCACGTACTCACTCGGTGATGACGACAACGGCGTCGAGGCAGTCGGCTTCGGCTTCGAGCCCGTCGCCTAGGGACCACACAGAACGAAACACAGAGACCAAGAAGAAGGAAACACAAATGGCAACTGAAGACATCTACATCCTCGGCATCAACATGACGAAGTTCGGCAAGTACCCCGACAAGGACACCGTCGATCTTGCGAGCGAGGCCGTCATGGCCGCTCTCAAGGACGGCGGCGTCACCATGCGCGACATGGGCGTGATGGCCGCCGGTTGTCTCATGGGTCAGGGCGGCATCGGCCAGATGATCCAGAAGCAGGTCGGCCAGACCGGCATCCCCGTGTACAACGTGTCGAACGCCTGCGCCACCGGTGCCACCGCGCTGCGCACCGCGATCATGGCCATCAAGGCCGGCGAGTGCGACATGGGACTTGCTGTCGGCGTCGAGAAGCTCGCCGGTGTCGGTCTTCTCGGTGGCAACTCGGGAGCGAAGGGCTCCGGCAAGGAGTGGAAGCCCTCGGGCCGTTTCGGAGCGGTGCAGAACGTCGACGGATTCATCGGAACTGCGACCATGCCCGGCACGTTCGCACAGGTCGGCATGGAGTACGGCCACAAGTACGGCGGCGCGAGCTTCGAACTCTTCGCAAAGATCGCAGAGAAGAACCATGCACACTCGACCCTGAACCCCCTCGCCGCGTACCAGAAGAAGATGACGCTGGAAGAGATCATGAACGACGTGATGATCTCGTACCCCAACACCCGCTCCATGTGCTCGGCGAACTGCGATGGTGCAGCGGCAGCCGTGGTGGTCAGTGGTTCGAAGCTGAAGACCATGTCCCTCGAGCAGCAGCGCCGCGCCATCAAGGTGTCCGCTTCCGTGCTCACGAGCGACCCCTACCAGGAGGCCTGCCAGGTGCTGCCCGACGTGAACACCCTCACCCGCATTGCGGCCAAGAAGGCCTACGAGATGGCCGGGGTGTCACCGCAGGACCTCGACCTTGTCGAGCTGCACGACTGCTTCGCAACTGCCGAACTCGTTCACTACGACAACCTGATGCTCTGCGAGGAGGGTGGCGCAGTCGACTTCTTCAACTCGGGCGCGACCTGGCGTGACGGATCCACCCCTGTGAACGTCTCCGGCGGGCTCGAGTCCAAGGGGCACCCGATCGCGGCCACCGGCATCGCGAACATCTGGGAGGTCTGCCACCACCTGCGCGGTGAGGCAGGACCCCGCCAGATCGAGGGGGCCAAGGTCGGACTCGCGCACGTCATCGGCCTCGGATCGGCATGTGGAGTCCACATCCTGGAGAAGTCGGCGCTCTGACCCATTCCACTCGCGCATGGGGCTCGTGCGACGGGCGCTTTTCGCCCGTGCTCGAGGCATTCGAGAACAACTTCCTCGAGCACGGCGAGATAGGTGCATCTGTCTGCATAGAGGTCGACGGTCGCCGCGTGGTGGACCTGTGGGCGGGTCATTCGGACCTCTCGCGAACCGTGCAGTGGCGTCAGGACCAACTCGTCAACGTGTTCTCCGTGGGCAAGGGCGTGACGGCCCTCGTCGCGGCACAGTGCGTTGCCCGTGGTGAGCTCAGCTACGAAACGCCCGTGGTCGATCTGTGGCCCGAGTTCGGCGTGCACGGCAAGGAGGCACTGACATTCCGCGACCTGCTCGGACACCGTGCCGGTCTGCCGGCAGTGCGCCCGCGCCTGCCACGAAACGCCATGTACGACTGGGAGCTCATGGCGGCCTCCCTTGCGGCAGAACAGCCATGGTGGAAGCTGGACGGTACCCACGGGTACCACGTGAACACCTTTGGCTACCTCGTGGGCGAGCTCATCAGGCGAGCAACGGGATCGACTGTCGGTCAACTTGTCCGCGACCGCATCGCACACCCGCACGGCCTGGACCTGCATCTCGGCTGCCCGACCGAGACCCACCACCGCATGGCCGAATTCGAATGGCCCGGACCCCCGGTGCCTGATGAACCACCGACCGGAATGAACGACGAACAGTTGATGCAGTACAACACGTACTACAACCCATCGGGGCTCTCGGGCTCGGGCACCGTGAACACAACTGAATGGCGGACTGCCGAGATCCCCAGCACGAACATGCATGCAAGTGCCGCAGCAGTGGCCGGCATGTACTCGCTACTGGCGTGCACCGAGAGCGCCGGAGAGACGCTGCTCCCGGTCTCGCTGTTGACCGAGGCAACAAGCGAGGTCTCGAACGGCCTCGACTTCGTGCTCGGCAGGCAGTCCCGTTTCGCCCACGGTTTCCAGATTCCGATCCCCGAGCGCTCCTTCGGCCCCAGCCCTCGGGCCTTCGGGCACTTCGGAGCCGGCGGATCCGTTGGGTTCGCTGACCCGGACGCCCGCGTCGGCTTCGGCTACGTGATGAACCAGATGGGGCCACGTTGGCAGAATCCCCGCAACAGGGCCCTCATCGAGGCCCTGTACGGCTGTCTCGGGTAAGCAGAATTCACCGCCCACCTGCAACGATGGACAGGTGAGCAACGGGGGTGGCATCAAGCCGATGGAGTTGATGCGGATCCCCGCATTCCGGCTTCTCTGGACCAACAGCTTCCTGTTCATCCTTGTGCAGAGCACGCAGCGCTTCGCCTTCGTGTGGCTAGCCCTCGAGCTCGGTGCACGATCGGACATCAGTGGAATCATCCTGTTCGTGATGGGCGTGCCCGCACTGTTGATCTCGCTGCCCGTGGGGGTCATGAGCGACCGCATGGACCGCAGGCTCATTCTCATGGGGAGCCAGATCGGCGCCCTCTCGATCACGGTTGTCGTCGCGACCCTCGTCACCACCGGGCACATCACCATCACCTGGGCAATCGTCGGGTCGTTTGCCGCGGGAATCTTCATCGCGCTCGGCACGCCTGTTCGCACCGCGCTCCTGCCCACCCTCGTGCCGGGGGACAAACTGGTCGGCGCGATCGCCGTGAGCACCATCGGATCGAACATCGGGCTCATCATCGGCCCCGCAACCGCAGGTCCGGTCATCAGCGCATGGGGAATCCAGGGGGCATTCTGGTTGCAGGCCGTTCTCTACATCGTCGGCTTCCTCGTGCTGCTCCCGCTGAAGGTGCCCGACCGCACTGTTCCGCAACGCAAACAAATGCGTCACGAGATCTTCGAGGGAATCAAGTTCATCAACGGCAACGAGGCAGTCAGGTCCTTCTATGTCCTGCTCTCGGCTTCCACGGTCTTCATGATGGCCCCGTGGATCGTGCTCGGGCCCCAGATCGCCCGGGAACAGGTCGGCGCCAGCGGCAGCCAGACCACAGCACTCTTTGCGTTGCTCGGCGTCGGTCAGTTCCTCATCTCGATGGGGATCATGCGCTTCAACCACAAGATGGTGCGCAAGGGCATGTGGTTCATGTGCGGCCTGTGCTGGGGATCGAGCATCCAGATGATCCTCGGCCAGTCGTCATCGATCGTCATGATGGGCATCTTCCTGTTCCTCTGGGGAATCGGCGGGGGTTTCTACATGAACCTCAACCAGACACTCATCCAGAACAACACACCACCCGAGGTGATGGGACGCGTCATGGCCATTCACTCGCTCCTCATGAGCGGTCTGGCCCCGACGGGCGCCCTGTTGGTCGGCTTCATTGCACGCCGCATCGACTCGGCGCCGTTGGTGTTCTCGGGGTGCGGGGCGCTGATGCTGCTGACTGCCGGGTACTTCCTGGCGGTCAAGAAGCACCTGCGCCCGATGGCCTAGGGCTCGTGGTGCAGCAGGATCGTGTCGGCGTCCGACCGCGGGTTCAGGCGCGAGGCACACACCACGATGGTGTCGCCTGACTTCACGAGCCCCTCGGTGCGCGCGAGGCTCACTGCGGTGGAGATGGCCGATGTGATGTTCCCGTCACGCGGCGCCACCAGCGGGTACACACCCCTGCAGATGTTGAGGCGCCTCGCCTTGTCGACACCCGGCGTGGCCGCGATGATCTCGCACATGGGCCGGCACGAGGCCAGCAGACGCGCAGAGTAGCCCGTGAACGTGATCGAGAGAATCAGGTCGGCATTGATGCGCTTCGCCAGGGCAGACGCAGCTGCCGTCACGGCTGCGTCCTCCGGGTTCTTGTCGGCGAAGTAGTTCGGCATCGACACCCGGCGCTCGGCGGCCTCGCAGATACGCGCCATTGCCCTGACGGCCTCGGGCGGGTTGTGGCCGACCGCGGTCTCGGCCGACAGCATGACAGCATCGAAGCCATCCCTGACAGCCCCGCTCACGTCGGCGACCTCGGCTCGCGTGGGCCGTGTGGCGGTGATCATCGACTCGAGCATCTCGGTCGCACAGATCGAGATGACTCCCCTCTCGAGTGCACTGAGCGCGATCCGGTTCTGTGCCGCGGGAACACTCTCGTACGGGGTCTCGACACCCAGGTCTCCGCGGGCGGCCATCACGCCGTCAGACACGGCACAGATCTCGTCAATGCGCTCCAGTGCCTGCGGCCGCTCGATCTTGGCGAACACCAGCACGTTGTCCCCCACCAACCCGCGCACCTGCACCACGTCTCCCGGAGTCTGCACGAACGAGATCGCGACAATCTCGACACCGGCCTCCCGTGCGACCCGCAGGTCGGCGAGATCCTTCTCCGCGAGCACACCGCCGGTCACCTCGGTGTCCGGCAGGTTCACACCCTTGCCCTTCTTGACCTTTCCCCCTCGAACGACACGCAGCGACAGCTGCTCGCCGTCGACGCGCTCGACACGTGTCTCGATCCGCCCGTCATCCATCAGGATCCGGTGACCCGTCTCGATGCCGCGGGAACCACCCCTCGCACCATTCTCGATGCCGAGGTCGGCCAACGAGAACTCCACGAGCCCGCCGGCTTCGACATCCATGGTGTCGCGAGCGAAGCGCAGCTTCGGACCCTGGATGTCAACCAGGATGGCAACCTCGGGTGCCGCCTCCCGCACGGTGGCGATGGTCTCCACAAGAGCCTCTGTGGACAGATGCGAGCAGTTCAGACGCAGCACGGAGGCACCAGCGTCAACAAGTGCCCTGATCCCTTCAGGACTCGACGATGCGGGTCCGAGCGTGGCAACAATCTTGGTCAGGCGCATTCAACAACCCGGCGAGAGTGGACAGGGAAGAAACTCACCGTGAGAGCCAACTGTACCAATGCACGCAGGCGCTGGGCAGGCAGCGGCGTCAGTCAGGCCCGACCGGCGAGAGATGCCCGGTGCCTGCGCCAGCCCTGTAAGCCGGTTGCACCGAAAACCATGAACACCAGCGGGACAATGATCAACATGGCCGCGCGGAACAGTTCGGGCGCCGAACTGTCTCCGGCCTCCATGATCAGATATGCCACATAGGCGACATAGAAGAGAACCAGCAGGGAGCCCTCCCACTTCTTGATCATGAAGCCGTTCCAACAGATGGGGACAAGCACGAGAGTTGCCGCCAACATCACGGGGAAGTCGAGGCGGATGAGTTCGGAGTTGACAGCGACTCCGCCATCCGAGATCACAGCGGATGCCCCGAGCACGCCGAGTGTGTTGAAAATGTTCGAGCCGACAACATTGCCCACTGCAATGTCGCGTTGACCTCGCATCGCGGCCAGCACCGAGGTGGCGAGTTCCGGCAATGAGGTTCCGGCGGCAACAACTGTGAGGCCGATGACAAGCTCACTGACACCGAGAGCCGTGGCGATCTCTGTTGCCGCACTGACGAGAAGCCGCGAACCGACAATGAGCAGCGCAAGACCGCCGAGCACGAGCCCAATCTGGAAGATCATCGGCTTCGATACCGAGTCTCCCTCAAGAGCCTCGATCGCTTCGCCGTACTCCCCGACAACCTCGGGCGACTCACCCTTCATCGACGTTCTCAGCAACCAGCCCGTGTAGGCAATCAACGACAGGAACAAGATTGCACCCTCGATGCGGCCCACCACATCGTTCTGCATCAAGATGTAGGTGACAATCGAGATACCGATGAGGATCGGGATGTCGAGACGCAACAGACGCTGCTGTATCGCAAGCCCACTGATGGCGGCCGAGAGCCCGAGAATCAACAGAATGTTGAAGGTGTTGCTGCCGACCACGTTGCCCAGTGCAACGTCAGCTTCACCCGCCAGTGCACCACTGATTGAAACGGCGAACTCCGGGGCGCTTGTGCCGAAGGCAACAACCGTGAGACCAATGACGATCGGGGCAACCCCCAGTTTGCTGGCGATTGCAGACGCACCCTTGACGAGCCCTTCGGCACCGGCGACCAGACACACCATGCCCACGATTAGAAACACAAAAGTGAAAACGTCCACGGAGAAAGGCTAGTCGTTGCCCCCTTCCCGATAGGGGGCATCTGCGCTGCAGACGAGGAACCGGCATCCCACAACTTGGAATTCTTTGTTAAACGGTGTTAAACAAAGGAGATGGTTCGACTTCAGGGACAACACCATGGGGATGCAACCAAGGCCCTCGTGAATGCGTCGCTTGAGGCTCTCAAGAGTGGAGGTGACTTCAGTCTCAGATCAGTCGCACGGGAGGCCGGACTCACCGCTGCAGCCGCGTATCACCATTTCTCGTCCAAGGAGGAACTCCTGACGGAGGTGGCGCGCCGGGGATTTCTCGAACTGACAAGAACGCAGAACAAGGCACTTGCACCGGACCCGAGCGATGTCTCCAGATTGACCACTGCATACGTGAACTTCGGGCGCAAGAACCCGGCCCTCTACCGCCTCATGTTCTCTGTTCCGCCACATCAACGACCCGGAAAGTCAGCCGTCGCCCTTCAACAGATTGCGATGTCGACTTTCGAGACGCTGGTCAACACCGTACGCCTGGCCAACCCGACACTCTCGAGCCCGGAATCTGTGACGAGGAGCTTCACCATCTGGACGATGGCCCATGGCGCCGTGCAGTTGACAGATTGGCAGACCATGACCAACGAGGGGCGGCGAACCGACGGGCTTCCCACACTCGCAGGGCGAGCTGCCGTTTCAATCGCATCCCAGCCAAACAACGACCGAGAAGGAAATCACATCGAATGAGAATGCAACTTCCGAAACTGTCCCTGATCCTCAATGTGCTCGCACTCGTGCCGATATGCACCGCGCTGATCCTCGATGCGGACCGAATCACGAGGGCCTACGGGCCCGCCACCGAAGGCCGGGCAGTACTTCTCTCCATCTACCTGTCGATACTTGCCATGTCCCTCGTGTTGCTCAAGAGACCCGACGCACGGATGATCTCCGCACTTCTCGCAGTGCAGGTGATCTACAAGGTGACGACACCCTTCACGGTCGGAACCCTTGCGAACCCAGCAGTGATCAGCAATCTTGCTATTGCGGCGCTGCATTCAGTCACCCTCTGGTACCTGCTGAGGAGCCAACCGAGCGAGACGAAGTTCAACCCGTGACTCGGAGTGCAATTGGTGTCGAAGGGGGGACTTGAACCCCCACGCATCAGACCGTGTCGCCGGCACCTGACTCGGAGTGCAATTGGTGTCGAAGGGGGGACTTGAACCCCCACGCATCAGACCGTGTCGCCGGCACCTGACTCGGAGTGCAATTGGTGTCGAAGGGGGGACTTGAACCCCCACGCCCTAACGGGCGCCAGCCCCTCAAGCTGGTGCGTCTGCCTATTCCGCCACTTCGACGAGGAGTTGTCAGGTTACCCAGGTTCCGCAGGGAACCCACAGGTCAGTTCTGCAGAAGGAACCCGAGTGCGACAACGGTGAACAGCCAGATGGTCGCGAGCACTGTCGTGATGCGGTTGAGGTTCTTCTCCGCCGCTGCAGACCCCAGGCTCGCGCCGCCGCCCCCGAACATGTCCGACAGGCCGCCGCCCTGGCCGCTGTGCAACAACACGCCCACGATGAGAGCCAGCATCGACACAACGTTGATGACCAACGAGAGATACAGGATGACTGTGCGCACGGTTGTCCAGCCTACCCCTCCGGAGTGGGTCTCCCCCACAGGAAATCCCGGTGCCGCAGCCGGCAGCCGGAACCCTCATCGCCGCCTAGTGCAGGCGGTACTGAACAATCCTGGCGAACTCATCCGGGTCGAGGCTGGCGCCGCCAACCAGGGCCCCGTCGATGTCGGGCTTCTGCATCAGTTCGGCGATGTTGGCCGCCTTCACCGAGCCCCCGTACTGGATTCGCACTGCCTGGGCGGCCTCGGAGCCTGCCAGCACGGCAATCTCACGCCTGATCTCGCCACAGGTCTCCTGGGCGTCATCAGCTGTCGCCGTGCGGCCGGTACCGATGGCCCAGATGGGTTCGTAGGCCACCACCAGTGATGCAACCTGCTCCGGGGACAACGACGCCAGAGCTGCCCTCACCTGCCCGAGCACCTTCGATGAGGTCTCGCCGGCCTCGCGCTCGGCGAGGGTCTCACCCACGCACACGATCGGCGTCATGTTGTTCGCCAGGATCGCGCGCAGCTTCTTCGCGACGATCTCGTCGGTCTCGCCGAAGATCTCCCGCCGTTCGCTGTGACCGCAGATCACGTACGACACGCTCAGCTTTGCGAGGAACGAAGGAGCCACCTCGCCGGTGAACGCCCCCCTCTCCTCGAAGTGGCAGTGCTGTGCACCCAGAGCAAAGCGGAGACTGTCACCCTCGATCAACGTCTGCACGCTGCGGATGTCGGTGAACGGCGGGTGCACCGACACTTCGACGGCATCAAAGTCATCCTTGCCGACCAGGTACGCGAGCTTCTGCATGAACTGGATCGCCTCGTAATGGTTCTGGTGCATCTTCCAGTTCCCGCTGATCAGCGGACGACGCTTGCTACTTGACATTGGGGGCACCTCTCAACGCTGCGAGTCCCGGCAGGTCGCCCAGCTCGAGAAGTTCGAGCGAGGCTCCGCCACCGGTTGACACGTGGTCGACGTCGTCCTCGAGCTTGAACTGCGCGAGAGCCGCCGCACTGTCACCGCCGCCGACGACCGTGAACGCCTTGGTGGAAGCGACAGCCTCTGCCACCGTCCTGGTGCCGGCAGCGAACCTCTCGTCCTCGAACATGCCCATTGGCCCGTTCCAGAAGACGGTACGCGCGTCCATGATCACGTCGGAGAAGGCCGCGGCCGAGCCCGGACCGATGTCGAGTCCCTTGGCTCCCTCGGGCAGGCGCTTGCCGAAGGTCGCAAAGTTCCCCGACGCATCGAGTCCGACCAGATCGTCGGGCAGATGGATCGGCTTGCCGCTGTCGAGCAGGCGCTTGCAGGTTGCGATCTGGTCGAGTTCGCAGATCGATGCGCCGACCGGATGACCCTGGGCGGCGAGGAAGGTGAAACACATGCCGCCACCGATGACCAACGCGTCGACTACCTGCAGCAACGACTCGATCACGCCGAGCTTGTCGCTGACCTTTGCCCCGCCCAGCACGGCAACGAAGGGGCGCTTCGGGTTGCTGCGCAGCCCACCGAGCACCTCGACCTCTCTCTGCAGCAGGCGACCAGCAGCGGACGGAAGCGTGCGGGGCGGTCCGACGATGCTCGCGTGGGCGCGGTGGGCGGCCCCGAAAGCATCGTTCACGTACATGTCGACGTTCTTGACCAGACTCGCCACGAACTCCGGCGAGTTCGCCTCCTCGCCCGCATTGAAACGCAGGTTCTCCAGCAGTTCCACGCCGGGTGCGAGCTCGGCAAGTCGCCTGCGCACGGGTTCCATGGAGTACTTCGGCACGGGAGCGCCCTTCGGACGCCCCAGATGGCTCGCACAGACAACATGGGCACCACGGGACGTCAGCCACTCGATCGTCGGCAGGGCGGCCCGGATACGGAAGTCGTCCGTGATCACCCTGGCATCATCAGGGCCCTCCATCGGAACGTTGAAGTCCGTGCGCACGAGCACCCGCTTCCCCGCGACGTCGCCGAGATCCTCAAGTGTCGGAACACGCGCCATGAGAAGTGGCCCCTAGTTCTTTGCCACGTGAAGGGTCAGATCAACGAGGCGGTTCGAGTAACCCCACTCGTTGTCGTACCAACCGAGCACCTTGACGAGCGTGCCCATGCTCATTGTGAGATCGCTGTCGAACACGCATGAGTGCGGGTTCGTGACGATGTCGCTCGACACGATCGGATCCGATGTGTACTCGAGGACACCCTTCAGCGGGCCGTCAGCAGCGGCCTTGAACGCAGCGTTGATCTCGTCGACCGTCGCCGGCTTCGACAGGTTGGCAACGAAATCGGTGATCGAACCGGTCGGCACGGGCACGCGCAACGCAGTGCCGTCGAGCTTGCCCTTCATCGACTCCATGACGAGGCTGGTCGCGCGGGCGGCGCCGGTGCTCGTGGGCGTGATGTTGATGGCCGCACCGCGTGCACGACGCAGGTCGCTGTGCGGTCCGTCGACGAGCGACTGGTCTCCCGTGTAGGCATGCACCGTGGTCATCAGACCGTTCTGCACCCCGAACGCATCATCGAGGACCTTGACCAGCGGCACGAAACAGTTCGTGGTGCAGCTGGCGTTGGAGATGACCTTGTGCTTCGAGCGGTCGAAGTCCGTGTGGTTCACCCCGTACACGAATGTTGCATCGGCACCGTTCGAGGGAGCCGACACGATCACCAGCGGGGCACCTGCCTCGAGGTGCATCGCGGCCTTGTCGCGGTCGGTGAAGATCCCGGTGGACTCGATGACAAGGTCGACCCCGAGGTCACCCCAGGGCAGGGCCTTCGGGTCACGCTCTGCGAGCACCTTCAGCACCTTGCCGTCGACGCTGATGCCGCCATCGACAGCCTTGATCTCGTTCGGGAGGACACCGAGGACCGAGTCGTACTTCAACAGGTGGGCCATCGTCTTCAACGACCCCAGATCGTTCACGGCAACAATCTCGATGTCGGCACCGAGGGCTGCAACCGCCCTGTAGAAGTTGCGACCGATTCGTCCGAATCCATTGATACCTACTCGTACTGTCACGACGGGCAGTCCTTTCACTCTTCGACCACGTGGGTGGGGGTTTTAGCCTGCCATGACCCTAGTTCGTGGCCCGAACACGAACAGGATTCCGCTAGAGATGCATGTCCCTGTGGGACACCCGGGGGTGACGCCCTGATTCGGCGAGTCGACGGCCGATCTCCTCGGCCATCGCCACCGAACGGTGCCTGCCGCCGGTACAGCCGATGCCGATGGTGAGATAACTGCGCCCCTCTGCCACGTAGGCAGGCAGCACGAGATCGAACAGATGCCCCACCCTGTCGAGGAAGTCCACAGCGAGACTCTGCCCCATGACGAAGCTGCGGACATCGTCGTCGAGACCGCTCAGGGGCCGCAGGTTCTCGTCCCAGTGCGGGTTCGGCAGGAACCTCACGTCGAGAACCATGTCAACGTCGATGGGAACGCCGTGCTTGAACCCGAACGAGGTGAGCGAGACCTGCAACTGGTCACCGGGGTTCTCAGGACCGAACAACTGCAGCAACTGGTTCTTCAGTTGATGCACCGTGAGACCCGTGGTGTCGATCAGCAGGTCAGCCACGGCCTTGACCGGACTCATCGCCTGGCGCTCGAGCTCGATCACCGACTCGAGCCCGATCACACCGTCACTCATCGGGTGCTTGCGCCGTGTCGCCTCGTAGCGACGCACCAGTTCACGGGTCGACGCTTCGAGAAAGAGAATCCGCACCGTGTGACCCTGCTGGCGCAGGTTCCCCACCGCATCGAGAATCGCGGCCTGGTGGCGCGCATGCCCGACGACCAGGCACAGTTTCGGGATCTCGCCGCCGGCTTCGCCCGTGAGCTCGACCACCTTGTCGATGAGAACGACAGGAAGATTGTCGACCACGAACCAGCCGAGATCCTCGAGGTCGTCCGCGGCCTGCGACCGACCCGCGCCCGACAGGCCTGTCACCACGAGAATGTCAGTCACGAGCGAAGACTACCGAGCCGCGTCGTCGATGCGCGTGCAACGCAGGTACAACAGCCGCGGCACCGTGTGGGCCAGTGCGTACTCGGGCGCACGGTCGAGAAAGCCCTGGGGCGGGCTCGGCTCGAGCATCCGCTCGATCCGGAGACCGTGGGCGATCAGTGAGTTCACGTACCTGCTCAACGGACGGTGGAGGAAACGCACATGCACACCGCGTTCGACCTCCTCGATCGACTCGGTCTCGACCAGATAGGGCCCGATGCGCCAGTACTGCTCGGGCGGGTCGATGATGTGGTCGTCGATCCAACCACTGCCCGGCGTCTGCAACAACGGGTGGTTCAGGAAGAACCCGAACCGTCCGCCCGGACGGAGCACCCGGGCGACCTCGGCGATGGCACCGTCCACGTCGTCGATGTGTTCGAACACCAGACACGCAACCACAGCGTCACAGGATGCGTCGGCAGCAGGCAGCGCAGTTGCAGAACCGATCTCATAAGCAGGGCCACCACCGCGTTCACGGGCCACCTCGATGTGCCTGGCTGTGGGGTCCACCCCGATCACTTCGCACCCGACCCCTGCCAACGCGCGGGCAATCTGTCCCTCCCCGCAGCCGACGTCGATCACCCTGGTGAAGCCCTCGATCTCCTCGATCGCAAGGGGGATGATCTGCTCCACATACTCGGGATCAACGCCGTCGGTGAACCCGTCGATCCACCACTGGGCATATGACTCCCACAGTCCGTTGTCATCCACCGCAACACCCTAAGGGTTCGGATGGAACTTGTCGTACACCGCCCGAGCAACGCTGTCGGGCAACCATGACAGCCCGAGCAACACAGCGAGTTCTGCGTTCTTCACTGCGGTGACACCGCCGAGCTCCTTCACGAGTCGTTTCGCCCGGGTCTCGCCGAGCCCTGTGATGCCGTCGAGCGACGACGAGGTCATCCGTTTGCCGCGCAGTTCCCTGTGGAAGGTGTTCGCAAACCGGTGGGCCTCGTCACGGATTCTCTGCAGCATGAAGAGACCTTCCGATCCACGGGGGATGCGCACCGGCTCGGCGCGGCCGGGCACGTAGACCTCCTCGAAGCGTTTTGCGAGTGCCGCCACGGGAATCTCGTCAGAAAGTCCCAGCTCCGCCACCACCTCGACCGCCACGTTCAGCTGCCCCTTGCCGCCGTCGACCAGCAGGAGCTGCGGTGGATACGCGAAGCGACCGGGCTTCTCGCCGCGTTCAGCGACGGGCGCATCACGGTCCTCGATGTAGGCCGACAGACGACGTGTGAGCACCTCGCGCATGGCCGCGTAGTCATCGTTCCCGGGCACGTCCTTCACCTTGAAGCGGCGGTACTCGCGCTTGTTCGGAAGACCGTCCTCCAGCACGACCATCGACCCCACGTAGTCGGTGCCCTGCAAGTGGGCCATGTCGTAGCACTCGATCCGCAGGGGGGCCTCGGGGAGCATGAGTTGGTCCTGGAGTTCCGACAGAGCCCTGCTGCGCGAGTTGTGGTCGCTGGCACGCTTCAGCCGGTGGCGGACGAACTCTTCCTTTGCGTTCTTCGTCACCATCTCGTGCAGGTCGCGCTTGTCCCCTCTGAGCGGCACACGGAACTGCACCTGTGAACCGCGCAGGTGTCTCAGCCATTCTGCGTAGGTGTCCGTGTGGTCCGGCATCACGGGAACGAGCACATGCGACGGGATGCCGAGGGGAGGATGATCGCCGTACATCTCCTCCAGCACCCTGTCGATGAGTCCGCCGGGGGACAGATCCTCGACCTTGTCGAGAATGAAGCCCTTGCGCCCGACCACACGGCCCTTGCGCACGAAGAACACCTGGATGGCCGCCTCCAGGTCATCGTCGGCCACACCGATGATGTCGAGGTCCTCGTCCCGCTCGCCCACCATCTGCTGTTTCTCGATCGCCCGCAGCACACCACCCAGGCGGTCGCGAAGGCGCGCAGCCTTCTCGAACTCCAGCACGGACGAGGCCTCCTCCATCTGCCGTTGCAGTGTCCGCACGACTTCGTCAGTGTCACCGTCCAGGAATGCAACGAGGTCGTCCACGTGATGCTTGTACGTCTCGGCGGACACCTCCTTGACGCAGGGGCCGGAGCACTTCTCGATGTGGAACAACAGGCACGGCCGGCCGAGCCGTTGGTGCTGGTTGAACTTCCCCTGCGAGCAGGTGCGCACCGGGAACGTGCGCAGGAGCAGATCGAGGGTCTCCCTGATCGCCCAGGCATGCGCGTACGGACCGAAGTACCGGGTCCCCTTGCGCTTGGTGCCGCGCATCACCACGGCACGGGGCCATTCCTCATCCAGTGTCACCGCGAGAAACGGGTAACTCTTGTCGTCACGCAGACGCACATTGAAACGCGGACGGTGCTGCTTGATCAACGAGAACTCGAGCATGAGTGCCTCGACCTCATTGCGCACTTCGATCCATTCCACCGAATGAGCTGCAGTCACCATTGCGACCGTCCGCGGGTGCATCTGGGAATGGTCCTGGAAGTAACTCGACAGTCGCGACCGAAGGTTCGATGCCTTGCCGACGTAGATGACACGGCCGTGCTCGTCCTTGAATTGGTACGAGCCCGGCGTGGTGGGGATCGTGCCCACGGGTGGGCGCTGCACGGCCACGGTTACCTCTTCGGCCTGGCCGGGGCCTTCGTCTTCTTGGCCGCAGTGACCGGCTTTGCCGCCTTCTTGACCTGCGCCTTCGGGGTCTTCGAAGCGCCGGCAACCTTCACGGCCTTCTTCACGGGGGCCTTCCTGGGCGTGCCCACCGGCTCGGGCATGCCCAGCAGGGGTGCGAGGAAACGACCGGTGTGGCTGTCCGCGAGTGTTGCGATGTGCTCGGGTGTTCCGCAGCCCACGATGCTGCCTCCGCCGCTGCCGCCTTCGGGTCCGAGATCGATCAACCAGTCGGCAGTCTTGATGACATCGAGGTTGTGCTCGATCACCAGCACGGTGTTGCCCTGGTCCACGAGACGCGAGAGCACAGTCAGCAACCTGCGGACGTCCTCGAAGTGGAGGCCCGTGGTCGGCTCGTCGAGCAGGTACATGGTGTGCCCCGTCGAGCGCTTCGCCAGTTCGCTCGCCAGCTTCACACGCTGTGCCTCGCCGCCCGAGAGGGTCGGCGCCGATTGTCCGAGCCTCACGTACCCGAGACCCACATCGACAAGGGTCTGCATGTGGCGCGCGATCGTGGGCTGGTTGGAGAAGAACTCCAGCGCCTCCGAGATCGGCATGTCGAGCACCTCTGCGATGTTCTTTCCCTTGAACGTGATGTCGAGGGTGTCGCGGTTGTAGCGCGCCCCCTTGCAGACCTCGCAGGGCACGTACACGTCGGGCAGGAAGTGCATCTCGATCTTGATGGTCCCGTCACCCGAGCACGCCTCGCAGCGGCCACCCTGCACGTTGAAACTGAACCTGCCGGGCATGTAGCCGCGCACCTTCGCCTCGGGAGACGCAGCGAACAACTTGCGGATCGAATCGAAGACACCGGTGTAGGTGGCGGGGTTCGACCTGGGTGTGCGGCCGATGGGTGACTGGTCCATGTCGATGACTTTGTCGATCGCGTCGATGCCCTCGACCGTGCGGTGCTTGCCAGGAGATTCCTTGCTCTTGTAGATGCGCTGCATCATCGCGGGCAGCAGTATGTCGCGGATCAACGTGCTCTTGCCGCTGCCCGAGACACCGGTGACCGCAACGAAACACCCCAGCGGGATCTCGACATCGATGTCCCTGAGATTGTGCTCCCTCGCGCCCCGTACCGTGATTGTCTCGCCGGCCGGTGCGCGCCGCACCCGCGGCACCTCGATCGAGGCAGCACCCGTGAGATAGCGCCCCGTCACCGACTCCTTTGCCCTGGAGATGCCGGGGACCGGGCCGCTGTAGACGACTTCTCCACCGTGCTCGCCTGCTCCCGGCCCGATGTCGACGATCCAGTCGCTCTCCTTGATTGTCTCCTCGTCGTGCTCGACGACGATCACAGTGTTGCCAAGGTCGCGCAGCCTCAACAGAGTCTCGATCAGACGACGGTTGTCCCGCTGGTGCAGACCGATGCTCGGTTCGTCGAGCACATACAGCGTGCCCACGAGGCCCGAACCGATCTGACTGGCGAGCCGGATTCGTTGCGCCTCACCGCCGGCCAGGGTGCCCGCGGAACGTGACAATGTGAGGTAATCAAGACCGACATCGAGCAGGAAGCCCAGACGGGCGTTGATCTCCTTCGTGACTCGCTCGGCAATCATCGAATCGCGGTCCGACAGAACAAGCCCCGCGAGGAACGCAGCTGACTCCCCGATCGACATGTCGCACACCTCGGAGATGTTCCTGTCGTTGATGGTGATGGCGAGTGTCGACGGCTTCAGACGGGCTCCCTCGCACGCCGGGCACGGGACCTCACGCATGTACGACTCGAACTGCTCGCGCGTCCAGTCACCCTCGGCATCGGCGTGTCTGCGCTTGATCCAAGGGATGACACCTTCGTACTGCGTGCTGAACTGGCGCACCTTCCCGAAGCGGTTGCGGTACTTGACCTGCATGGCACCTGACTTGCCCTGCAGGACGAGCTTCTGGTGCTTCGCCGAGAGCTTCGACCACGGTTTGTCCATGTCGATGCCCTCCTGCTCGGCGACTGCACCGAGCATGCGGTGGAAGTACGCAGTGTGCGCACTGCGCCACGGGGCAATGGCACCCTCGGCCAGGGACATGGACGGGTCGGGAATCACGAGCTCGGCATCGACCTCGAACTTTGTGCCGAGACCGTCACAGTTCTCGCATGCACCGTAGGGAGAGTTGAACGAGAAGTTCCTGGGTGCCGGTTCGTCGAAACTCGCGCCGCAGTCCGGGCACGCCAGGTGCTGACTGAACGTGAGCGTCTCGCCGTCGCCGCCGTCGCGGGCGACGAGCTCGACACTCGCCACACCCTCGGCCAGCTTCAGCGCGGTCTCGAGAGAGTCCGTGAGACGACGCTCGATGTCGTCACGGCGGACCAGTCGGTCGACGATGATGTCGATCGTGTGGTTCTCGTAGCGCGCGAGCTTCTCCCCCGATGCGAGGAACTCGGCTATGTCCCTGGTCTCCCCGTCGATGCGCGCGCGCACGAACCCCTGGCCGGCCAGGTCGCCGAGGAGCGTGTCGTACTCGCCCTTGCGGCCGCGCACCACCGGTGCGAGCACCTGGAACCTGGTGCCCTCGGCGAGGGTCATGATGCGGTCGACGATTTGCTGGGGGGTCTGGCGCTGCAGGCGCGTGCCGTCCGTCGGGCAGTGCTGCACGCCTATCCGTGCATACAACAGGCGCAGGTAGTCGTAGATCTCCGTGATGGTGCCGACGGTCGACCTGGGATTGCGCGACGCAGATTTCTGGTCGATGGAGATTGCGGGCGACAGACCCTCGATCACGTCCACATCGGGCTTGTCCATCTGGCCGAGGAACTGGCGCGCATACGCCGACAGGCTCTCGACGTAGCGGCGCTGACCCTCCGCATAGATCGTGTCGAAGGCAAGGGAACTCTTGCCGCTCCCCGAGAGACCGGTGAACACGATCAACTGGTCGCGCGGGAGCTCGAGACTGATGTTCTTCAGGTTGTGTTCGCGCGCACCCCGAACGACGATCTTCTCAGCCACGGTACGAGGCTACCCACACGTCAACGGGCGTCACGAAGTTCGCGCCGCAGGTCGTTGATCTCGTCCCGCAGGCGTGCTGCGTACTCGAACTTGAGGTCGGTTGCGGCTTCGTGCATCTCGTCCTCGAGCGTCTGGATCAAACGTGCGATGTCCTGCTGAGGCATCGACTTGATCTCGCGCTGGACCTTGTCACGCTCACGGTTGCGCCGCTGCCCCTTGCCCGGCACCGGGGCCGACCCGTCGCCTCCCGTCAGAACCGAGAGAATGTCCCCGACGGCCTTGCGGATGGTCTGCGGGTTGATGCCGTGCTCGAGGTTGTACGAGATCTGGGTCTCACGACGGCGCTTCGTCTCGCCGATGGCGCGCTCCATCGAGGGCGTGATCTTGTCTGCGTACATCACGACCTGTCCGGCCACGTTTCTTGCGGCACGCCCGATCATCTGGATGAGTGATGTCTCGCTGCGCAGGAAGCCCTCCTTGTCGGCATCGAGAATCGCCACGAGAGAGACTTCCGGAAGGTCGAGGCCCTCCCTCAACAGGTTGATGCCCACAAGGACGTCGAACTCCCCCAGGCGCAAACCCCGCAGGATCTCGATTCTCTGCAGGGTGTCGATGTTCGAGTGGAGGTATCGCACGTTCAGACCCTGCTCGAGCAGGTACTCCGTGAGGTCCTCTGCCATCTTCTTCGTGAGTGTCGTGATCAGCACGCGGTCACCCGAGTCGACTCGGCCACGGACCATCTCGATGATGTCGTCGATCTGACCCTTGGTCGGCCGCACGACCACCTCGGGATCGACGAGACCGGTCGGTCGGACGATCTGTTCCACGACCCGCGTGCTGTGCTTGAGTTCGAACGCAGCCGGTGTTGCTGACATGAAGATGCACTGGTTGATCCGCTCCATGGTCTCCTCGAACCGGAGGGGGCGGTTGTCGCGGGCACTCGGCAGACGGAAACCGTGCTCGACCAGGGTGTCCTTCCTGCTGCGGTCACCGGCGAACTGGGCGTGCAGCTGCGGCACGGCCACATGGCTCTCGTCGATGATCAGGAGGAAGTCCCTCGGGAAGTAGTCGAGAAGGGTGAAGGGCGGCTCGCCGGGCTGGCGTCCGTCGATGTGCATCGAGTAGTTCTCGATGCCGTTGCAGTAGCCCATCTCCTGGATCATCTCGAGGTCGTACTGGGTTCGCATGCGCAGACGTTGCGCCTCGAGCAGCTTTCCCTGGCTCTCGAAGAACGCGAGCTGCTGCTGAAGCTCGTCCTCGATGCCGCGGATCGCCTTGCGGAGGCGGTCATCGCCGGCCACGTAGTGCGTGGCGGGGAAGACGATGATCTCGGACGGTTCGGAGAGGGTCTCGCCCGTGAGTGGGTCGATCATCGTGATGCGGTCGACGGTGTCCCCGAACATCTCGATGCGCACGACGTTCTCCTCGTACGCAGGGTGCACCTCGATGGTGTCCCCACGCACACGGAAGTTGCCCCGGCCGAGCGTCATGTCGTTGCGGTCGTACTGGAGGTCGACGAGACGCCTCAGGATGCTGCGTTGGTCATAGTCGACACCGACATGCACCTCGAGCAACTGACCCTTGTACTCGGCGGGGTCGCCCATGCCGTAGATGCACGACACGCTCGCAACGACGATCGTGTCCCTCCGGGTCAGGAGAGCCGCCGTGGCGGAGTGGCGCAGGCGGTCGATCTCCTCGTTGATCGATGAGTCCTTCTCGATGTAGGTGTCGCTCGACGGGATGTACGCCTCGGGTTGGTAGTAGTCGTAGTAGCTCACGAAGAACTCCACCCGGTTGTTGGGGAAGAACTCCTTCATCTCCTGGGCCAGCTGCGCCGCGAGACTCTTGTTCGGAGCGAGAATCAGCGTCGGTCGCTGCGTCTTCTCGATGGTCCACGCAATGGTCGCCGACTTCCCCGAACCGGTGATTCCGAGAAGGGTCTGGAAGCGCTCGCCGTTCTCGACACCCTCGCTCAGCTGTGCAATCGCCTTCGGCTGGTCGCCCGCCGGGGCGAAATCGGAGACAACCTCGAAGTTCGGCACGACTGCATCGTACCGAGGCGGGTCAGGGCGCCTTCGTGCGCGATCCCGCATCGGGTGCGGCCGGTGGCAATGAGGTTGCCCACTGCCACACTGCATCCACCTGGGAACGCAGGCTGTCAAGGTCGCCGGAATTGTCAATGATCCGGTCGGCGATGGCGGCCCGCTGTTCACGCGTCGCCTGCTTTGCCATGCGGGCCCGGGCGTCTTCCTCACTCATCGACCTGAACCTGACGAGGCGATCCACGGCGAGCTCGACGGGCACGTCGACGACCACGACACCGCACAGGCCCTTGCGCGGGTTCTCAGCAAGGAGCGGAATGTCGAGCACAACCACCCTGTGACGCTTCAGCCACGGAAGCACCCTGCACCAGAACGGCGCGGAGTCCGCATCCTTCATGCGGCGGTCCATCTCGGCGGCAACAGCAGGATGAACGATCTTGTTCAGGTCGGCGAGGGCCTCGGCGTCGGAGAACACGATCGAGGCGAGTCGTGGCCTGTCGAGCGCACCGGACTCATCGAGGATCTCACTGCCGAAACGCTCCGCAAGAACCCCCAGCAGGGGCTGACCGGGTGCCTGCAGTTCCCTCGTGATGGCGTCGGCATCGATGATCACTGCACCATGGGCAGCGAGCATCGACGACACAGTTGACTTTCCGGAACCAATCCCGCCGGTCAAGCCGATCAGGATCATCGCGAGGTCCGCCTACTCTGCGGGTGTCTCGGCGACTGTGCCCTCGGGCTGGCCGTATTCCTTGTAGTACTCGGCCCATGCGGCCTCGCGCTCGGAATCGTCACCGCCGACCCAGTTGCCGTGCTCATCGACCTGGAACTGGCCCTGGTACTCGGCGGCAAGCTCGCCACCCTCAGCGGCCTGCTTGATCGAGATCGAGATGCGGCGGCGAGCGAGGTCGAGATCGATGATCTTGACCCACAGCTCCTCACCGGGGGCGACAACCTGCTCTGCAGCCTCGACGTGGTGCGCGGACATCTCGGAGATGTGCACGAGACCCTCGATGCCGTCGCCGACCTGCACGAATGCGCCGAAGGGCACGAGCTTGGTGACGCGACCGTAGACCAGCTGGCCGACCTCGTGGGTGCTGGCGAACTCCTGCCACGGGTCCTGCTGCGTAGCCTTCAGCGAGAGGCTGATGCGCTCACGGCTGAAATCGACATCGAGAACCTGCACGGTGACCTCGTCACCGATCTGAACGACCTGCGACGGGTGCTCCACGTGCTTCCACGAGAGTTCGGACACGTGAATGAGTCCGTCCATGCCGCCGAGATCGACGAACGCACCGAACGCAACCACCGACGACACCTTGCCGTGGCGGATCTCGCCGGGCTTGAGGTTGTTGAGGAAGTCGTCGCGGGTCTCCTTCTGGTTCTCCTCGAGGAACGCACGACGCGACAGAACCACGTTGTTGCGGTTGCGGTCGAGTTCGAGAATTTTTGCGTCGATCGGCTGACCGATGTACGGCTGCAGGTCGCGCACACGGCGCAACTCCACGAGCGATGCAGGGAGGAAGCCCCGCAGACCGATGTCGACGATGAGACCGCCCTTGACGACCTCGATCACCATGCCGCGCACCGGCTCGTCGTTTTCCTTCTTGCGCTCGATCTCGCCCCATGCCTTCTCGTACTGGGCGCGCTTCTTCGACAGGACCAGACGGCCCTCCTTGTCCTCCAGCGTGAGGACGAGTGCCTCGATCTTCTCGCCGAGCGCAACCACGTCATGCGGGTTCACGTCGTTCTTGATGGCGAGCTCGCGCGTGGGGATGACACCCTCTGTCTTGTATCCGAACTCGAGAAGAACACCGTCACGGTCGATCTTCACGACAGTGCCGGTCACCAGCTGACCGTCTTTCAGTTCCACGATGGTGCCGTCGATTGCCTCGGCGAAGCTTGTGGAGAGGTCACGCTCGGTGATCTGGCGTGGGGTGTAGTTGCCTTCCGCGTCGAAGGTTCCCATAGGGGCGGAAGTGAGAGTTGAGTCGGACAAGGATGTGGTCTTTCGGGATGGATAGTCAGTTATCAGTGGGGACCGGAAGGGTCACCCTCCCGACGGGAGGGCAGAGCAGACGCTACCACCAGAAACTCCGAACTCTCCGTGGTCGGGGCGCCCGTGCCGTAGGCCCCGGGGTCCACACTGTTGATGCTCGACACGACGAAACCACAGGCCCCGAGCAGCAGACGGAGCTCCCTGGGCGTGTAACAGCCGGTCCACAGATCGACCGTGCGCCCCACCCCTGACGCGTCGCGTATCTCTGTGACCTCGTGGTTCACGCCGGTGTCCGCATCGAACTCGGCATCCGTCTGGTACTTCACGCAGAAATACGCGTTGAACGCGGACAGGGCGAGCACACCGCCGGGCTTCAGGGAACGGTGGATTCCCTCGAGAACCTGTCTGTCGTGGCCGTCGGCGGTCATGAGCCCGAAGGCCCCCTGGCAAAGACAGATCGCCGCATCGAACTCGTGTGCGAACGTCAACGCCCTGGCATCCATGCGCTCGAACGTGGCACCCGCAGGCGCGTGTTCTGCCGCGAGAGCCACGAACGTGTGGCTGATGTCGATCCCGTGCACGGCGTAACCGCGACGTGCAAGCTCGTGGGAGTGCCGACCGGGTCCGCACCCGACGTCGAGGATCCTCATCCCCGGACGCAGACCGAGAGCAGACTCGAGGTGGTCGATCTCGTTCGTTGTGCCCTTGGTGAACGAGTAACGGAGATACGCAGGCCCCATGTGGTCGGCCATCGGTTCGAACCAGTGCGACCCCACGTCCGTGCTCATCGGCTCATGCCTTTGCATCGGCCCACGTGGCGCCCCAGGCAGCGTTGACCTCGAGAGGCACCCGCAGGTCGGCCGCATCGCGCATCGCATCGAGCACCAGTGGGCCCACCGAGTCGACCTCATCGTCGGGCACCTCGCAGATGACCTCGTCGTGCACCTGCAGCACGATGCGCGAACGGTGCCCCCCGTGCTCGAGCAGTGCGTCGATGCGCACGAGCGCGATCTTGAAGATGTCTGCTGCGAGCCCCTGGATCGCTGCGTTCATCGCCTGGCGCTCACCGGCCTGGCGCACGCGGAAGTTGTCACTGCGAAGCTCCTCGATCGGGCGCCTGCGGCCGAACAAGGTCTCTGTGTAGCCGAGTCGCCGCGCCTCTGCAACGGCGTCGTCCATGTACTGCTTCACGTTCGGGAACGCAGCGAAGTACGAGTTGAGGATCGCCGCCGCTTCGTCCACCGGGATCGCCAGGCGCTGACTGAGTCCGTAGGCCTCCATGCCGTACGCGAGTCCGTACGACACCATCTTCGCCTTCGAGCGCTGGTCATGGCTCACCTTCGACGGATCGACCGCGAACACGCGCGCCGCAGTGGCGCGGTGAATGTCCTCCCCGGCCTCGAACGCCGCGATGAGACCCGGGTCGTTCGCAAGATGAGCGATGCAGCGCAACTCGATCTGGTTGTAGTCGGCCACGAGCAACTGCGAGCCGGTCGGCGCCACGAAGGCAGTGCGGAACACACGGCCCTCATCGGTTCTCACGGGAATGTTGTGCAGGTTCGGCTTGTCACTGGAGAGACGGCCGGTGCGGGCGACTGTCTGGTGGAAGGTCGCATGAATGCGGCCGTCGTCGCGCACCTCCGACAGCAGGCCCTCACCGTAGGTGGACCTCAGCTTCTCGACCTCACGGAACCGCAGCAACGGACCGATGAACTCGGGCCACTCGTCGTGCAGCTTCTCCAGAGTTGCTGCATCGGTGCTGTAGCCGGTCTTTGTCTTCTTTCCCGGGGTGAGACCGTGCTCCGTGTACAGGATCTCTCGCAGCTGTGTCGGGGAGTTCAGGTTGAACTCCCGGCCGGCGATCCCGTGCAGTGCCCGCGTCAACTCGACGGTCTCCTGGGTGAGCTTGTCGCGGATGACCCCGAGCGATGCGCGGTCGACGGCCACACCTGCATGCTCCATCTTGGCCAGCACCCGTACGAGCGGGTTCTCGATCTCGTTGTACAGGGCTTCGTTGCCCACCTCACGGAGCCTGTCGCCCAGGGTCGATGCCAGAGCCCCGGTGATCATGGCTGCCTCGGCGCACTTCTGGTCCGATGCGCCGTCGGACCCCCCGGAGAAATCGAACTGGCCGTCAGGCTGTGCCCCTTCGCCCGGTTCGACACCGAGAACGTTGCGGGCCACGTCGTCGATGGAATAGGCCGACCTCGAGGGGTCAATGAGATATGCAGCAATGGCGGTGTCGAGCCGCAGCGCACGCATGTCGACGCCGAGCGCAAGAAGCGACCGCATCAGCGGCTTTGCATCGTGTGCGACGAACGGCTTGACCGCGAGGAGGGATGCGAGGGGCTCTTGGTTGAGCAAGCCGGCGGGCACAACGGCGACGCGCCCTGTCGCAGGATCAAGAACAACAGCGATCGACTGCAGGGCCGAATGACCCGGTTCGCCGTCAAACGATGCAGCAATCACGAGTTCTTCGAGATCCTGGAGCAGTCCGCCAGCTTCACCCGCTTCGGTCACCCGGATGACTTCCGTCGCCGTCAGCACCATCGGATCCGACGGCGCCTCCTGCGGTACCGACTCTGATGAACCGCGTGTCGCCCACCCCTGGGCCGTGACCGTGTCCCTCAGGCGCTTCCCCATCGTCTTGAACTCGAGGAAGTCAAAGAGCTTCAGAGCGGCACCGAGATCGGGACTCGGTGCGAGGGAATCGAGATCGATGTCGAGCGGCACATCGCGTCGCAGCACCATCATCTGCGAGTTGCGGATCACACGTTCACCGTGCTCGAGCAGACCGGCCTTCAGCTTCGGTGTCTGCTGGTCGGCAGCGGCAACCACCGACTCGATGTCGCCGTACTGCGTTATGAGCTTTGCGGCGGTCTTCTCGCCGACCCCGGGGATGCCTGCGAGATTGTCGCTCGGGTCCCCACGCAGCGCTGCATAGTCGGAGTACTGCGCGGGGGTCACGCCTGTTCGTTCGAGAATCCCTGCTTCGTCGTACAGTGCGTAGTCGCTCACGCCCCGCTTGTTGTAGAGCACACGGACATGCGGGTCGCTCACCAGCTGGTAGCTGTCACGGTCACCGGTCACGATGATGATGTCGCGGTTCTCCGCCGCGGCCCTGGTGGCCATCGTTGCGATCAAGTCGTCGCCCTCGTAGCCGGCGAGTTCGCACCAACGGATTCCGAGCGTGTCGAGCAGTTCACGGATGATCCCGAGCTGCTGCACGAGTGTGTCCGGGGCCTTCTCGCGCTGGGCCTTGTACTCGGGGATCGCCTCGTGCCGGAAGGTCGGTTCGGGCCGGTCGAACACCACGACGATGCCGTCGGGCTTGTGGTCCTTCACCAGCGTGAGGAGCATGGTGGCGAAGCCGTAGACCGCATTGGTTGCCTGACCGCTCGCGTTCGACATGTCCTCGGGAAGCGCGAAGAACGCCCGGTAGGCCAACGAGTTCCCGTCGAGCGCCATCAGCAGCATGGCAGACCTCTTTCCACTATTCGGGCGTGATCTCGCCCGAAACAATCATGTCAGCAACCGCCTTCATGGTGGTGCGGTGGTTCATGGCTGCCCGCTGTATGTATCCGTATGCGTCGGCCTCGCCCATCTTGTGAGTGTCGATGAGCACACCCTTGGCCCGGTCGATCGACTTGCGCGCCTCGAGCTGTTCGCCGAGAACCTCGACCTCCCCGTTGAGTGCCTGCATCTCGCGGAATCGCCCGATGGCGACCTCGATCGCAGGGATCAGGTCGCTCTTCTGGAAGGGCTTGACGAGATAGGCAAGCGCACCTGCGTCACGCGCCTCTTCGATCACCTCACGCTGGGAGAAGGCAGTGAGCACCAGCACCCCGCAGATGCGGTCCTTCGTGATAAGTCGGGCAGCCTCGAGACCGTCCATGCCGGGCATCTTGATGTCGAGGATGGCCAGGTCGGGGCGCAGGTCGCGCACCAGGTCCACGGCCTTGTCTCCCCTTCCGGTCTCACCGACCACCTCGTAACCCTCTTCCTCGAGGGTCTCCTTCAGGTCGAGGCGGATGATCGCCTCGTCCTCTGCGATCACAACGCGTATGGCCATCAGCGTGCCTCCTTCATTCGGTCGAGCAGATCGTTGATGCGTTGCTCGATCTCGGCGATCTCTGCAACCACCGAATCATGGTGGCGCACCAGGGCGTCTGCGTGCTTCTTTGCCTCGCGGTACTCGTACTCGGCCGCGGGGGTCTCGGAAACGAGCGCACGGAGGGACAGCTCGTCGGCCTCGTCGACGAGCTGGCTCTTTTGGTCTTGCACGACCCGCAGTTCATCCTGGAGCTCACGCAGACGCCGGGACGCCTGGGTGAGTTTGCGCTGCAGAAGTCGTTGACCCATCGGAGTGAGTGTATGAATCACCTGGGTGCCCGAGGTGGGACTCGAACCCACACGCCCTTTCGGACAACGGATTTT
>CAZENK010000002.1:0-123661 GCA_964513585.1 uncultured Bifidobacterium sp.
CAACAGCGGGATCGACACCGACTGGACGATGAGCCCCAGGGCCAGTGTGCCTGCGGGTGTTGCGAGGTGTGTGAGGGAGAACTGGGTCCCGAACACCGGTCCGTGCAGGTGCTGCGGCATGCGGCGCTGGACCAGGTAGTTGGTCATCGGGCTGACAGGGCCGAATGCGAGGCCGAGCAGCAGCCCGAGTGCGATGAAGATGATGGCGTTCGGCAGGAACGCCATCAGGCACACCACGGTGCCGATGAGTGACATGGAAACGATCACGAGATTGCCGGGGGCAAAGGTGCGAACCGCGCGGTGGAACTGGAGAGCACCGATCACGATGCCCACTGACATTGCCGACAGGATGAAACCGAGTGTCTCGGGTTCGTCGAGATCACGAAAGTACCGTGAGAGAACAATCGATTCGACCGGCATGTATATGGCGGTGAGCATCGTGTACAGGCCGACGAGCGACAACAGCGGTCGGTCGTTCGCCAGGGCCCTCATGCCGGTGCGCGTCTCGTTGACCACATTCCCCACCGAGAAGGTCTTCTGCGGTCGCGTGGCGCTCGTGACGGCGGGAATGAAGAACGCCGCACCGGAGGCGAAGACGAAGACGACCGCGATCACGAGGAAGGTCGCATGCACACCCACGATGCCGATGCACAGAGCTGCTCCGGTGGGGCCGATGACGGTTCCGATCGTTGCAGCGGCCTCGTAGGTGCCGTTGAACTTGGTCAACGAGAGCCCTTCGCGTTCGGCGACTGCCTGTATGAGTGACTTGCGCGCGGTGGCACCGGCCGGGTCGAACATTGCCCCGGCCACGGCGATGACAAGTAGTGATGCGAGGTTCAGGCCGGAGAGAGCAGCAACAAGAGGGAACAACAGCACTGACGCGGCAGAGATGATGTCTGCCCAGATCGAGACAGGTCGTGCCCCGAGAATTGCAATGAGACCGCCGATGAGCGGTGCCGTGAAGATGACGGAGAGACCGCTGAGGCCGAGCACGACTCCTGCGTTCGCAGATGACCCTGTGGCCTCGAGAACCAGCCACGGGATTGCGACGTGAACCGCAGAGTTGCCCGCAGAACCGAAGAACGCTGACGCCCCCAGAAGGTGGCTGTGGCGGATACGCATCGGATGAAAGGTAGCGGAAATGTTTTACTGATTTCCCGTACCGAGGGTGAGAATCTGTTCGGCTCGCCACCATTCATGCGATGAAGCGCATCTCGATTCGTTCCAGGTTTGCAGCATGTTGTGCCCTCGTACTAGTTGCAGGCGTCGCCGCTGGTCCCGTACGCGTTGCAGAGGCAACGTCGGCCACCTCAACGTCCGTCACGATTTCTCCCAACCCGGTGGTTGCCGGGCAACAGGCCACACTCACTGCAACGACGAGCGCGCCGGGTTCCGTTTCGTTCACCGTTGACGGTCAGGTGATTGCCACGGGTGCATCTGTCGGAACAGGTGCATCGGTGCCCAATGCACAGCGCTGGAACTATACGGGAAACAGCATTGCCACATCATCGACCGTCGATTCGAACGGCAACGTCTACGTTGCCACTTACAACCCGAGTGACTGTTCCGGTGGGCGCTGCCAGAGCAAGCAGTTGACTCCCGGCGGGTCGGTGAACACCTTTGCCAACCAGTCATGGAACGGCACCTCGGTGTTCATCACGGGCATGGCAGTCACCTCGAGCGGGGTGATCTACGAATCGGTCGGCAGCGCGAACAAGATCTTCCGCCGCACATCAATCAGTGGGTCGACAACGGAATTCGTGAACACCGGGCTAAGCCGCCCGTGCGGTCTCACGCTGGATGCAAACGAGAATCTCTATGTTGCGAACAAGGACTCGGGGATCATCCACCGCATCACCCCGGCCGGCGTGGTCAGCACCTATGCATCGGGCTTCACCGGACCGTGCGGTGTGGTGATGAACAAGTCGACCGGGATCCTGTACGTCGCCGACGGCAACGGTGACATCAGCACCGTGCCGGTGGGAGGGGGCTCGTCAATCCTGCTGGTGAACGCTACGTGTGCGACCGCATGGTGGGGAGGGAGCCAGTTGGCCATTGACGAGGGAGGTTTCCTCTACGGGCGTGACTGCAACGGCCAACCGGTGGTCACGCAGATCTCTCCGACCGGCACGATGTCGGGGTATCTGACGACAAGCGGCTCGACCACGCCCGGGGCAAGCCAGAACTCACCGTTCGACATTGCGTACTCGGGCGGCTCCATCTACGTCGCCGGGGCTGAGATGGGCACATCGAGCATGTTCCGCTTTGCCCCGACCGGCTACCGCGCCGTCGCCACCTACACGTCCGCTGTGTCCGGGTCTTTCGGAGTGAGTGCCGCATTCACCCCGGCCAACAGTGCCGCGTTCGCCAGCTCGACGGGAGCGGGAACTCTCTCGGTGCAGCCCGTTGCTCCTCAGACGCCTGACCTCGCCGGTTCATCCGACCTCGGGTCCTCGAACTCCGACAACCTGACGAGTGACAACACGCCGTTGATCCAGGTGCCGGGGTCGTACCAGAACGGCAACACGATCACCGTCACAGCGACACGAGCAGGTTCACC
This sequence comes from uncultured Bifidobacterium sp., assembly GCA_964513585.1. Lineage (GTDB taxonomy): Bacteria > Actinomycetota > Acidimicrobiia > Acidimicrobiales > Ilumatobacteraceae > UBA2093. Next base: position 2,561 of record CAZENK010000002.1, read on the forward strand.
TAATGTGACCTGTTCCTACGTGATTCCCGCCTCGGGGTGCAGTCTCGGAACCTTGGTGGACGGGACATGGTCGGTCACGGCCACGGATTCGCACCCTGTCTCGGGCGCATCGTCGGCATCCGGCGTTCTGTCGATCGTCATTGATGCGACGGCCCCGGCGACCCCGACGGGCGTTGACCTGTTGACGGCATCCGACACCGGCGGCTCGAGCTCGGACAACATCACGGGCGACAACACTCCGACACTCTCGGCATCGGGCGGATCGAACGGTGATGTGATGACAATGTCCGCCACGAACGGGGCGACCACGGTCACCTGTACCTATGTGATCGGCGTGGCGACCAGTTGCACCCTCGGAACGCTCTCTGACGGAACATGGTCCGTGAGTGCAACACTCACGGATTCAGCGGGGAACGTCTCTGCTGCCTCGTCAGCGCTGTCGGTCGTCGTCGACACAACCGGGCCGGGGTCATTGAGCCCGGACCTCGTCACTGCGTCAGACACCGGGTCGTCGAACTCCGACAACGTCACGGGTGACAACACCCCCACGATCTCGCTCACGGGGCAGTCGACAGGTGATGTGGTGACAGTGACGGCATCCCGGTCGGGGGCCACCTCTGTCACGTGCACGTACACCGTTGGTTCGGCCTCGAATTGCACCCTCGGAACACTCTCTGACGGAACATGGTCCGTCTCGGCCTCGGTTGTCGATGCAGCGGGCAACTCGGGGACCACGCAGGCATTGTCAGTCGCGATTGACACGACCGCACCGTCGACCCCTTCAGCGCCGGACCTGTTGGCGTCATCCGACCTGGGTGCATCTTCGACCGACAATCTGACATCCGACAGCTCGCCTGCAGTGTCGGCGGGCACGCCGGAGAACGGAAGCACGGTGACGTTGACTGCAACGAGGGGTGGAGCCCAGTCCGTTACGTGCACCTATGTCGCGTCGTCGACCATCAGCAGTTGCGACCTCGCGACACTTTCGGACGGCACGTGGTCAGTGAGTGCCGTGGTCACCGACCCCGCGGGCAATGCATCGTCGAGCGGGCCGGGTCTGTCGATCTCGATCGACACGGTCGCACCTGCTGTCCTGTCAGCGCCGCAGGTGCTGCTCGATGCCGAAGGATCAACGAGTGATTCCACGCCGAATGCAACCGTGCCCGATGCAACCTCCGGCGACACTGTGAAGATCACGGCGCGCAACGGCGCAACCGTGGTCACGTGCACATTCGTGGCTTCGGCAACCGTCCGCGGCTGCGACCTGCCCAACCTCTCACCAGGCACATGGCAGTTCACTGCGACCGCCACCGACCCTGCGGGCAACACGTCACAGGCTTCGACCGCGGCGCCCGTCGCGGTCCGCAGCACTGACCTGCCGCAGAACGTCGCGACTCTCGATTCGGATGCAGTGGACACCGGTTGGGTCACCGTCACAGCCGGACTGCGTCGATCTGAGCGCGGCCGTGTGTCGCATGTGGTGTTCATCGTGAGGAATGCCGACGGGACCTCGGCACGGGTCGTGCGGGTCCCTGTGCCCAGGTCCGCTGCGCGGGTTTCGACGAGGATTCCGAGTCTGCTGCCCGGACAACGAGTGACCACATACGTGGAGAGCGGTCTTGGCGTGTCGTCCAGTGCACCGCAACGTGTGAACCTGAAGAGGGGAAGAACCGCGCGGGGCGCCGACGCCTCAGGTCTGCCGGTGCTGGTGGGCGAGGCGCTCGTGGTGAACAGGATCATCTTCGACCCAGCATCGTCGGCGCTCGACGAGACCGACAGACGTCAGCTGAGACAGTTCGCCCGCGAGATCAGAGGAAAGGGCGGTCTTGTGCTGGTGTCAGGGTTCGCACGCCAGAACAGAATCGACACCGAGAGGTTCCTGAACAACCTGTCGCTGGAGCGTGCACTCGAGGTGTCGCGCTATCTCTCGTCGGTGGGCGTGCGGGCGTGGATCCGCTACGCCGGATACGGAGCGGTGTCGCAGACAATCGGCACCGAGGAGGACCGGAAGGTCGAACTTCGCTGGGTGAACGGAAGTTCCCTACTGCCGACCCGGTGACCGGCTAGGCGAGGCGCTGTGCGATCTCGGCGTAGAGCGGCAGGCCGATGATCAGGTTGAACGGGAACGTGATTCCCAGCGCCGCACCGAGCGAGTACCCCACGTCCGCCTCGGGCAGGCCCACGCGCACTGCCGCAGGCGCCGCGATGTAGCTGGCGCTCGCGGTCATCGTTGCGAGAACTGTGGCGCCGCCGATGGAGAGACCCGCAACCGAGCCGGCAACAGCACCGATGGCACCGAACACAACCGGCATGCCGACTGCGGCCGTGACGAGTCGCAGGCCCGACTTGCGCATCTGCGACATGCGTTGGCCGGCCACGGTTCCGAGGTCGAGAAGGAAGAAGCAGAGGAAGCCGAGGAAGAGATCGACGAAGAACGGTTCGACCTTTGCCACCGAATCAGCGGGGGAGATCGCCCCGATGGCGAGGCCTCCCACGAGCAGAACGATGCTCTTGCCGGTGACGACCTCGTGCAGTGCGTGACGAATCGACCGGCCTCCCGTGGCCCGTGCCGCGATGACGAGAGCCACGATGATGCCGGGGATCTCCATCACGGCAACGAGGGCCGGCAGGAATCCTTCCTCGAGGGTGCCCGCTGAGCGCGCCAGCGACTCTGCAGCGGTGAACGTCACTGCCGAGACCGAGCCGTAGTGGGCGGCGATCGAAGCAGCGTTCGACACGTCGAGGCGCAGCCACCTGCGACCCACCACGTATGCGACGCACGGAGTCAGAACCCCGAGCGCGACCGTGGCCACGAACGGGCTGACCAGGTCGGCAATGTCGGCCTCGCGCAGGCGCATGCCGCCCTTCAGGCCGATGGCGAACAAGAGATACGAACTGAGGAAGCTCGTGACCTGTTCAGGGAACCGCAGGTCGCTGCGGATCAGTGCAGCGAGGACACCGAGGACGAACGCGAGAACAGCCGGAGACCCGAGATTGAGGGTGACAATTTCCCACGAGGACATTCGGCCATCGTATGTGAACCAAATAGCATGAAACAAACAACATGCTTTCAGGAGTTTGTTTCGTTGCCTGCCTTGTCAGGTTCGAGCAGCCGGAGCAGATCCCCGACGCACAGGGTCGAGGAACCGGCACGTATGCGTCCCTCGCGGGCAACGGTGTAGGAGTTGCGTCGGCCTCGTCGTTCCACGGTCACGAGACCGGCCTCGACCAGCTGTGCCAGGGCCACGATCACCGTCCGGTCGGTGACCTTGATGTGTGATGCGATCTCGCGCACGCGACTCTCGGGGTGGCACGCGATGTAGAGGAACACATGGCCGACCGTGGAGAAGAGTGAGCTCATGGTTCCGTCCAGACGCTCACGAACACGGCCTCTTCGTCCTCGAGCCGCAGGCGCACAGACACGTTGCCGACAGCGTTGATGCCTGCGGCAACCATGTACGACAGCGACACGAGCCTCGGGTCGTGATGACAGGCCCCCTCCGGGGGCAGGGATGCGCACGACATGTCGCCCTCCGGGGTGCGGTTGATGGTGATCACGGTGTCGGAGGGGTGGCTCTCGACCGACGTCCTGACGCGCAGTTCTGTGAGGACATCGCGCAGGGCGAGATTGAGACGACCCGTCTCCACATTGATGGTGTCAGGGAGTTCCTTGCTCATCGTGTGCATGCCGTTCATGGATTGCAGTAGTCGCATGACGCCGGGTCGGCCGGCTCGGTGATGTGTGGGCCGGTCTCGCGGTGGTCGCAGCGAGGGCATCCGTCGACGGTGGCGAGCACCAGTTCGGTCGGGTGCTTGCAGACCGCACACTTGCGTCCGCGCACCGTGTCGACTGCCCCCCATCCCGGGCAGTCGCACGCAGGACACTGTCGGAGCAGCCGTTCGGCAAGACGTCGCGCGGCCAGCGCGATCGTCGGGCGCCGCGAGGGACAGTGATTCGCCCGCAGGTCCGTCTCGATCGTGACCTCCTGCGAACCTGACTCCCTGCAGGCTTCGATGGCCTTCCGGAGCTCGACCGGGTCGTGTATTCCCTTGTACAGGCGACCGAAGTCGGCAGAGCGCACGATGAGTCCATGGCCGGGGAAACCCACACGGGACAGTTCGTCGTCGTTCGGATGGCCCTCGCTGAGGGTCCACGATGCCGCGATGATGTCGTGGCTGGTCGCCGACTCGGCGAGCACGAAACCTTCCTCGTCATCGACCAGCACAACCACTTCATGGTCGGTGAGCAACGGGACGAAACCCATGGTGCCGATCGAGCCCTCGGTGGCGATGCCGATCGACGAGTCACTTGCTGTCATCCCCGCACGGGCCTTCTTCTCGGCGACGACGAGGGGCGGATCCGCCCTCTCGATCTCGCCGGCGAACGTGCCGAATGCGTCGGTGTCGATGCCGACTGTGAACACGTCGAGACCGAGCACCTCCCTCATCGCAGGAGCGATGAGGGGGTGCTTGTCGTGCAGTGTCGCGAGCGAGGCGCGACGGTCTGCGTATCTCGTCGGCACAGCCGGCATGCCCGGCTCAGTCTTCGCCCTGGGCTTTGGTGAAGCCGTCCGCCCCGTCGATGCGCAGCAACCGCTCCACGTGGCAGACCTCGTGCACCTCGTTGATCCTGCGGGAGAGGGCGAGTGCATCGTCGAACAGCACGGGTTCACCCGAGCGCGACACGAACCTGCAGCGGTGGTGGCTCACACAGTCGATGTTCGGGTTGCCGTCCGGGTACACCTTGGTGCCGCGGTTCGAGATCATCTTCAGCTTGAGGGGCGAGTTCTGCGAGATGGTCTCGAGGGACGGTCCGAGCTGCGAAGGGGGGAGGGCACTCTCGACGAAGATGTCGCTGCCCACGACCTCTTTCGATGTCGGTGTGCGGAACACCTGCTGCTTGCTGGTCTGGGGGATCTTGATCGGCTGTGCAGTGCGCACGGTCCAGCCCTCTGCCTTCTTCCCCAGGTTGCCGATGATCGCCTTGGCGAAGTCGGATGTGGAGATTCCCTTGTCGTAGCCGACGACATCGCCCGTGAGCTTGCCCTGTGTCAGGGTCGTCAGCACGGCGTGCTCGATCGCAGCCGCGGCCTCGAACTCGCCGAGGTGCTTCAGCATCATCACGCCGCTCAACAGCACCGCAGTCGGGTTGATCACGTTCTTGCCTGCGTACTTCGGCGCGGATCCGTGCACGGCCTCGAAGATCGCGATGCCCTGTCCCAGGTTGGCCGACGGAGCGAACCCCAGACCGCCGACGAGGGCCGACGTCAGGTCACTGATGATGTCGCCGTTCATGTTCGTGGTCACGATCACGTCGAACTGCTCGGGCTTCTTCACCAGCTGGTGCGCACAGTTGTCGATGATCACGTGCCACGACTCGATGTCCGGGTACTCGGGGGCGATCCGCTCGAAGGTGCGCTTCAGCTCACCCTCGGTGAGCTTCATGATGTTCGACTTGGTCGCGCATGCGACCGACTTGCGCCCTTCCGACCGGGCGAACTCGAAGGCGAGACGGATGATCTTCTCGGATCCCTTCGCGCTGATCAGTTTCAGGCACTGCGCCACGTCGGGGGTCTGCATGTGCTCGATGCCCGCGTACAGGTCCTCGACGTTCTCGCGCACCACCACCAGGTCGATGCCGCGTCCCGAGTACGGGGTGGTCACGCCGGGCAGTTCCTTCACGGGCCGGATGTTCGCGTATGTCTCGAAGAGCTTGCGCAGCGTCACGTTGGCTGACTTCTCGCCGAAGCCGACCGGTGTGCCGAGTGGCCCCTTCAGGACCAGTCGCGTCTCGTTGATGGAGTCGATGGTGTCCTGGGGCACGCCCGATGCGATGCCCTGGGCGAACACTCGCTCGCCCGCATGACGCTCGATCCAGTCGATGCCGACCCCGGTTGCATTGATGATGTCAACCGTTGCGTTGACGCATTCGGGTCCGATCCCGTCACCGGGGATGACCGTTACTCGGTGCTGTGTCATTGTGCTGTTCTCTTTCTGTTGTTTGGGGTGTGTTCCGCGGTCACGATGCCGCTGCGAGAGCGCCCAGGTCGTGGCGCAGCACCGAGATGATCTCGACGTTGCGGCACAGTCGAAGCTGAAACTCGGCGACGCTCGCGAACCCGACCGTCATGTCGGCGCGCTTCGGAACGAGCGACACTGACCACCGGTGCCCACCGAGGTCGGTGGGTGCACTCTCCACGAACGGGCTCGCATCGAACACGTTGCGCAGGATCCCGATGACCGCATCACGGTCCTGGTCGGAGAGGAAGGTGATCTCGTGTGCCATGGCTTCTCCTGTATTTGGAAACATGCTAAACATAACATGTATTCCAAAACATGACAACACGCCGACAGGTGTGTGGAAAAATCATCGGCATGGCGACGAAAAAGACTCCCCCCGCCCCGGAGCCGGCGGCGTCCTGGACCTTCCTGACCAACCACGGGCATGTCCTCGTCTGCATCGCCCAGAACCCGGACATCCGCATCGCCGAGATCGCCGATCTGGTCGGAATCGGGGAGAGGGCCGCTCACCGCATCGTGAGCGACCTTGTGGAGGGCCGGTACGTGAACCGCAAGAAGGACGGCCGCCGCAACACCTATTCAGTCGATTACTCGCGGCACCTGCGTCACCCGCTCGAGTCGGGTCACACCATCGGTGACATCTTCAAGATTCTCGCCAAGATGCGGCCGAACCGCTGAGGCGGTCAGCCGGCAATCGCAGAAGCGACGGTGTAGTAGATCGGGATTCCGATCGCCACGTTGATGGGGAACGTGATGCCGAGCGCGAGGGTGAAGTAGCGGCTGGGTCGCGCCTCGGGGATCGCGTAGCGGATCACGGCCGGAACCACGATGTAGCTGCCGCTCGATGCGAGTGCGGCAAGAAGCGTCAGATCACCGACGGAGAGCCCGAGCACCCAGCCGACCAGGAGTGCGAGCGATGCGTTGACGAACGGAACCAGGGCGCCGAACCCGATGAGGAACGGACCGACGTCCCTCACCTCGCGGAGCTGTCGTGCAACGAGCAGACCCATCTCGAGCAGGAAGAAGGCGAGCAGGCCCTTGAACAGGTCGGTCGTGAAGGGCTTCATCATCTCGCCGCCGTCATCGCCGCTGATCGCGCCGATGAGCATCGAACCGAGCAGCAACAGGTGCGCGCCATCGGTGAAGGCCTCGTGCAGGACCTCCTTGATCGACAGGGGAGCGCCGACATGGTCGTGCCCTGTCTCCTCGGGGCCGACACGACCGGCCGGGTGCGCCGCCTCGGGCACGATCGTGCGCGAATCGATCGTGGAAAGTCGGGGGGTCGAGTCCTCTGCCGGGACCCCGACGAGTGCGGCATCAGGTTGGCGCGAGCGCACCCATGTCGCGAGCAGCACGGCCATGATGATCGCGGGTGATTCCATCAGCACGAGTGCAACAGTGAGGTACCCGCCCGCTTCCTCGCCGCGGTTCGCGAGGAACTGCGATGCGACCACGAACGTCACCGCGCTGACCGAACCGTAGGTTGCGGCGATCGCGGCTGCGTCGAATGCGTTGACACGCCGACGAAGCACCAGGAAGCACAGGGCCGGGATCAGGAGGGCGAGAACGATCGCGGCCCCGATCACCCGGAATGCGGTCGCCGAGAGCCCGGTGTCGCTCAGGGCCTGGCCCCCCTTGAAGCCGATGGCCATCAGCAGGTACAGGGAGAGGAACTTGGCAATTGCCGGGGGGATCTCGAGGTTGGACCTGATGACCCCGATGAAGAGGCCGAGGAAGAAGAACAACACCGCAGGATCGGTGAGGCTGTTGAGTACGTCGCTGTTCATGTGTCTCCAGTCAAAACATGACAACAATAACATGTAACGCAGAACAGGTACAACTCTGGTGACTCGCCGGTGGCGCGTCAGTTGTTGTTGCGTCGACATGACGCCGACCGGCCGAGCGCTCTCAACCGGGGAGAGATCATCGCAAGCAGCACCATGACCGCCATCACCTCTGCGATGTGTGCCGGGTCGGTCCACGGGCCACGGTGACCTGTCACCACGTCGTAGACGACCGCTGCAAGCGTCATCAACAGGAAACTGCCGACCAGGATCACGACCAGGCGCGACAAACGGAATGTCACGGCACCGGCGAGGATCGTGATGCCGACCGCGGTCTGCCAGATCGCCAGGTGCCGCAGGTCGTGGAAGGTGACGCCGAGTGTGCTGCCGCGTACGAAGTCGGGAAACGACAGAGCGATGATCATGCTGCCGAGCAATGCGGCAACGATGCGGAGTCGCACTGAGGGTCTCAGCACACCGGGCGTCATCGAGAACACGGTGCGATCGGCGCGCCCGCCCGAGGGGTTCCCTGCGACTGTCGAGTCGGCAGCGGCCAGACCACTGCAGACACGGCACGAGGCCATGTGGCGCCTCACCAACTCTTCCTCGGCGTGCGGAAGTTCACCGTCGAGCAGCAACGAAGTGCGCAGCTCCCAGGTGCAGTTGCTCGGCTTGGTTTCCATGTGGCTCACACGGCCTTCTTCTGCGTCGCCGACACGAACATGTTCAGTGCGAACACGGCCGCACCGACCAGCACGATGGCGGGCCCGCTCGCGATGTTCCTGTGGAACGACACGAACAGGCCGATCACGGTGAACACGGCGCCGAGAGCTGTCGATGCCGCGGTGATGCGGGCGAACGACTTGAAGGTCATGGTGGCGGTGGCTGCGGGGATGAGGAGTGTGGCAGCGACGAGAAGCACGCCGAGCACGCGCAGTGCGGTCACAACGACCATGGCCAGCAGCGCACTGAACACGATCTCCATCACCCGGGCGTTCACGCCGTGCGCCTTGGCGACGGACGGGTTGTGGGTCGTTGCCAGGAGCATCTTGTAGCTGGTGAACAGAACCACGGCTGCCACGAGGAACACGACGACCACGAGGATGACATCTGATGTGTCGACGCCGAGAACGTTCCCGAACAACAGGTTTGTCGAGTTGAGTCTCCTGTCCCGTGACGACGACACGACCGCCACGCCGACAGCGAAGAACGTCGAGGCCACGATGCCGATCGCGGTGTCAATCGGCACCCCACGGTTCCTCACCGCGAACATCAGACCGGCTGACATCAGGGCGGCCACGGTCGCACCGACATAGAGATCAATGCCGAACGACACGCCCACTGCGACACCACCGAGAATGCTCTGTGACATTCCCTGTCCGATGTAGGCCATGCGGCGCACGAGGATGAAGGGCCCGATGGCCCCGGCGAGCGTGCCGATGAGAACAGAGACAATCAGGGCGCGCGTGAAGAACGCGTAGCCGAACGGATCGGTGAAGTAACTCATCGCCCGCCCGGCCCGGTGACTGTGTCGACCACCACCGGTCGGCCGTTGACGATGAAGACATCCATTGCCGCCCCGTAGGTCGCGCGGACGACAGGCTCCGTGATCACATCGGCCGGGCTGCCGTCGGCGATGATGCGCTTGTTCAGGCAGATGATCCGTGGCAGTCGGGAGGCAACCCAGTTGAGGTCGTGCGTGGTGAGCAGCACGGTGTAACCGTCCGTCGCGAGTTCATGAACCAGTTCGAGCACCTGCTGGCGCGTCTGCAGGTCGATGCCACTGGTCGGTTCGTCGAGCACGAGCAGTTCGGGGCCCGACATCAGTGCCCTCGCGATGAGGCAACGCTGCATCTGCCCACCGGAGAGTTCGTCGAGGCGACGGTGGCGCAGGTCGGCGACACCGAGCCGGTCAAGAATCGCGGTGGCTGCCTGCTGTTCACGCTTGCTGAACCACGGCCGGCGCGAGCTCGTTGATGCAGCACCGAGCAGCACCATCTCGAGAACCGTGATGGGGAAAGTGCGCTCGGCCGCCTCGAGCTGTGGCACGTAGCCGATGGAGACCGACGCGCCGGAGGAATGCCGGATCGACCCCGCGAAGGGTGTCAGTTCGCCGATGAGAACACGCAGGAGCGTGGTCTTGCCGGAACCGGACGGACCGATGATGCCCACCAGTTCACCCGGCTCGAACGCGGTCGTGATGCCGTCGAGAACGGGTGTTGCCCCGAATGCGAACGAGACATTGTCGAGAACGATCATGACGCGCCAGCCCCCGGTTTGAGTTGGTCGAGCAACGCAACGTTGCCCCCGAGTGCGCTGGTGATGAGCCGCACGTTCGCGATCATCATGCCCTCGTACGAGTGCTCGGGCGTGCCCGGCGCACCCGGAAGCTCCTCGTCAGACAGGTCCGAGTAGTACCGCGAACCGGTCTCCTGTGCGACGACATCGAGCACATCGGTGGGGAACACCTCGCTCCCGAAGAAGGCCGGCACGCGTTCGCGCTTGATCTGTTCGATCATGCGGCGGATCTCCTCTGCGGACGGTTCCGCGAACGAGACGGGCTGGATGGCGCCCACGACCGGGATCCCGTACCGACGCCCGAAGTACGACCAGCTGTCGTGGTACACCACGAGCTTCCGGTTGGCCGTGGGTATCGACTGGATCGCCGCACGGAAAGCAGCGTCGAGCGCGGTGAGCCGTGTGATGAACGCATCGGCCCTTGCCGAGTACGTGGCCTGGTTCGCAGGGTCGAGGTTCGACAGTGCGAGAGCAACAGTGCGCGCGTAGAGGATTGCGTAGTTGGGGTCCGTCCAGAAGTGTGCGTTGAAGGCGTGTGCATGCCCGTGTGCGGCGATCTGCTCGGGAGAGTCCGTGCTGATCACTTCTTGTTCCGGGATGACATCGGAGAGGCGCACCTCCTTGTTGGGCGACCTGTAGTTCGCCATCACGAACTTCGTGACCGAGTCGTTCAGGCCCATGCCGTTCTCGATGTAGAGGTCCGCCGTCGATGCCTTGATTGCGTCTGCAGGCACAGGTTCGTAGGTGTGGCCGTTCGCGCCCGGCGGGATGATGGTCTCGACGACGAGCAGGTCACCGGCAATCTCGCGCACGATCGCCCAGTTCGCCGGGTCCGACACGAGAACCCGCTTTCGCTCGACTGCAGGCACCGGCTGACTGCCAGGGCCCGTCGGTGTCGTGGCAGCCGGAGCAGTGACTGCATCGTCATGTGGTTGGCTCAGGGCGAACGAACCGACCGCGACAGCGATGACCGAGAATGCCAACCGCCCGCCCGGGGACAACGCAGTCCGGGGTGGGATGTTCGACCGCGGCGATGGCACCCGTGCCGGACGGCGGTCGTGCTGTCGACGGACGCGGGTCGAGAGCAGCGGGTCGCCCGGCGGCAGATTCTCCCCTGTGTGATCGTTCATGTGACCACAGACGCAGGTTCGGCCCGGTTTGTTCCCGCAACACGAAAGAATCCCGCCCCTACACTCGGCGCCATGGACCCCCTGACCGAGAGCCTGCTGCTGGTCCAGGACGGCGACTGGTCGTCGTTCGGTTCGGTGGTGCGGTTGTCAGAGGATGACGTGCGTCGCTTCTGCCGGTGGTACGGGGCCAACGAGAACGACATCGACGACATCGTGCAGGATGCGTACCTTCGGGTGTTCCGCGGCGTCAACGGATTCCGCGGCGAGTCATCTGCCATGTCGTGGATCCTCACGATTGCACGCCGCGCAATGCTCGATCATCTACGTTCGAACACCTTGCGCGAGCCGGTCTCGCTCGACGACCGTGCACAGGTGCCGGCGGGGCAGTCGTCGTTCGACGAAGTCGACAATGCGCTGCTTGTGGGGTCGCTCCCGCGGGATTTCCGTGAGGCATTCGTGCTGGTGAGGGTCATGGGGTTCCCTTACGACGAGGCTGCCCGCATCATCGGATGCCCCGTGGGAACCGTGCAGAGTCGGGTGCACAGGGCCCGTCGATGGCTCGCCGCCGAGCTGGCGCCGCCCGCGTCTGACACACTTACTGCGTGAGAAACGCAGGGGTCCCGGTGCGCCGTACCGGCCGGCGGTCTGCCGGGTGGGCTCTGTCTGTGTGTGCCCTGTTCACGGTCATGTTCGCCGCACTCGGGGCATCGCCGGCCTCGGCGCACAACACGCTGGTCGAGAGCAACCCGAAGGACGGCGCGGTGCTGTCGGCAGTGCCGGTCGAATGGTCGCTCACCTTCGAAAATGACGTGCCGCTCGACAGCGCCACCGCAGAGGTGGTTGCACAGTCAGGTGTGCGCACGCAGTTGCCCACCCCGAGACACGGTGCCTCGCAGAAGGAGATCCTGTTCTCCCTGCCGCAGAACCTGACCGGTGCGGTCACCGCCCGATGGCGACTCGTGGGCACTGACGGCCATGTTGTCAGCGCACGCATCTCCTTCACGGTGGGTGAGGCTGTGGCAACCACTGTGCCAGCCGGTGGTTCACCCGGCGACACAGCAACGGCAGGTGGGCCGACAACCGTCACCGAGATCGCCGCTGATGACAGCACCACGCCCGAACCCGCAAGGTTCGCCCTGCGCCTGATCGGGTTCGCCGCGATCGTGGCGCTCGGCGGCGTGTTCGCCACTGCTGCGCTCGGTGGCGGTGTCGTTTCTGCACCCGGCCTGCGCAGATTGGTCGTGGGGTCGGCAACGGCTGCATTCGTTGTGCCGGCTGTTCAGACCCTGGTGTTCCTCGATGACGTGAGCGGCAACGGTCTGCTCGGGTCGATCGGCTCCGTCTTCCAGGCCTTCGACACCACGCCGGGCTCGATGCTCGTGCTGCGTGCAGTGATCGGGGGACTGATCGCGTACCTGGTGTGGCGCGGGATCGACCTGGCGTCGCGTGCTCTGTTGCTGCTGTCGCTGATGTACCTGTTTGCCCTGTCGTATGCGGGTCACTCGAGGTCGATGGCATGGCCAGTGATTGGTGTGCCGGCCGACGTGGTGCACACCGCCGGCATTGCCGCATGGCTCGGTGGTCTCGTGGTTCTGGCGGTGTTCGTGGTACCGGGTCAGTCGGCGCACGAGGCACTTGATTCGTTCAGGCGCTACGGGGAACTCGCACGCTATGCCGTCGCGGCGATCGTGGTCACGGGAGTGGTGCAGACGCTTCGGCTCCACGGCACCATCGTCACCCTGTTCACGGAGAGCCACGGTCGGTGGTTGCTCGCGAAGCTGGTCGTGGTGGCGGGCATGCTGAAGGTGGCTGACATCAACAGACGACGAGTCGAGAGAAGGCTGCCCGATCACCCGATGGTGATTGAACGGCATGTTGCGCTGATCCGGCGCGCGAGCCTGACCGAGATCGGTCTGGGTGCACTGGTGATGTCCATCACGTCGGTGCTTGTGACAGCATCATTCGGGTGACGAGCAAAGGAGCCAACATGAGGAACGCAAAGTGGATTGCTGCAGCCGTCGGTGCGGTCGTGCTGCTCGTGGGATGCGGTTCGACCCCGGGAGCCGACTCGGGTGAGCCGGTCAGCACATCAGGTGAACGGCTGGCATTCAACGACGCCGACGTGATGTTCGCCCAGATGATGATCCCGCACCACGAACAGGCCATCGAGATGTCTGACATCGCTCTCGACCCCACAGTGGGTGCCGGTGACGCAGTGCGCGACCTGGCCGACCGCATCAAGGGCGCACAGGATCCCGAGATCCAGGCCATGAAGGGATTCCTCGGGTCCTGGGGGGCGAGCACCGAGATGGACCCGTCGATGGACCACAGCGACATGATGAGCGGAATGGTGAGTGCCGAGGAGATGACGAGGCTCGGCACGTTGCGCGGGGCCGAGTTCGACCGTGCGTGGATGGCCGCGATGATCGCCCATCATGAGGGTGCAATCGACATGGCAAAGTACGTTCTCAACAGCGGGCAGAACGGCGAGGTGAAGACGCTCGCGAACTCGATCATCGCCGGCCAGTCCGCAGAGATCACGGAGATGAAGTCACTGCTGAAATAGGCCCTCTGCGCGGCAGAACTCGGGCAGGGTTTGCCGGCAGACATAGAGTCGAGTCGATGGCAACGGCACTCAGCGAGGCAGAGCGGCGGCAGATTCGCGAGCGCTACAGGCTCGAGCGCGACAAGAGACTGCGCGCGGACGGCAACGAGCAGTACCTGCAGCCGACCGGCCGTTTCGCCCCGTTGCTCGACGATCCGTACGTCGTGCCTGCGCCACGTGAGCCGGTGAACGACGACGTCGAGGTGCTCGTGATCGGGGCAGGCTTTGCCGGTCTGGTGACCGGGGCAAGGCTGAAGCAGGCGGGTGTCCCTGATGTGCGCCTGATTGACAAGGCCGGCGATGTCGGTGGCGTGTGGTACTGGAACAGGTACCCGGGCGCCATGTGCGACACCGCGGCGATGATCTACCTGCCGCTGCTGGAAGAAACAGGCACGGTCCCGTCGGCAAAATACGTTCCCGCCCCCGAGATACATGCACATGCCAAGCGCATCGCATCAACGTTCGGTCTGTACGACGGCGCGCTGTTGTCCACGGGCATCACCGGGATCACATGGGATCCTGCAGTCTCGCGTTATGTCGTCACGACCGACCGCGGCGACACATTGCGGGCCAGGTTCATCACCATGGGAACAGGACCACTGCATCGTCCCAAGCTCCCCGGCATCCCGGGCATCCATGAGTTCGCCGGGCATGCGTTCCACACCAGCCGGTGGGACTACGACTACACCGGGGGAGACCCGTCGGGTGCGCTCATGTCGGGGCTCTCCGACAAGCGCGTCGGCATCATCGGCACGGGAGCCACGGCGGTGCAGTGCATCCCGCATCTCTCGCGAGCCGCGAAGGAACTTCTCGTCTTCCAGCGCACGCCGTCGGCCATCGACACGCGCAACAACCACCCGATCGACAGGGACTGGTTCGCTGCCCTCGAGCCGGGCTGGCAGCAGAAGTGGCTCATGAACTTCACAACGCTGCAGACCATGGGCTTTGCCGATGAGGACCTCGTGATGGACGGCTGGACCGACATCTCCCTGCGGATCCGAGACCGCGTCATCGAGATGGTGAAGGCGGGCAGTGAGGTCGGCCCGGAGACTCTGTTGCGTGCCTACGAGGAGAGCGACGACGAGAAGATGTCCGAGATACGTGCACGTGTCGATGCGATCGTGTCCGACCCGGCCACGGCTGCGGCGTTGAAGCCGTGGTACCGGCAGCTGTGCAAGAGGCCTTGCTTCCACGACGAGTACCTGCAGTCGTTCAACAACCCCGGCACGCGGCTTGTCGACACGGACGGCAAGGGCGTTGAGCGGATCGATGCGACAGGCGTGTGGGTCGGTGGTGTGCACCATGAGATCGACTGCCTCGTCATCGCATCAGGGTTCGAGGTGGGCACCCCGTACACACGGCGCAGCGGGTACGACGTCACCGGGCGTGACGGCGTGTCGCTCGGTGCGTACTGGGAGGACGGGATGCGGAGTCTGCACGGCATCCACGTGCACGGTTTCCCGAACCTGTTCGTGCTCGGGCCCGCACAGGGCGCCAACCTGATCTCGAACATCCCGCACAACTACGTGGCGAACAGTGTTGTGATCGCATCGACCATCGCGCACGCACGCAGTGTCGGCGCAACCGAGGTCGAGGTGTCGCGCCGGGCTGAGGACGACTGGGTCGAATTCATCACGAGCAACCAGCGCGGCCTCCGCGGCGGATCCGACTGCACCCCCGGCTACTACAACAACGAGGGGCGGCCCATGGGGCGTCGCGAACAACTGAACGGCAGCGGACACCCCGGCGGTCCCGTGGCGTACTTCGAGTACATCGAGCAGTGGCGCACGTCGGGTGAGTTCGCCGGGCTCGAGTTCCGATGACGGCGGGCGACCCGAACCGCCCGGCTTCCGTGCTCCGTTCACGGGTCGAGCGGGTGAGAGTTGTCGCGGGGCGTCTGTTCTCGCCGCGCGTGCGCAATGTTCTGAAGGCCGTGTGGATGGTGCTGGTGACGGTCTTCGTCGCCAGGTACATGGTCCGCAACTGGGATTCGATCGTGGATGTGTTCCGCTCGTTCAGCGCTGTGGTGCTGGTCTCGACGGTGCTGGTGACGGTTGCGGGCAAGGTCATGGTGAGCGTGCAGGCGCAGCTCATCACGCGCCTCAACGGTCGTGAGTTCACGTTCCGCGAGTCGTTCTGGATGTACTCGGCAAGCGACCTTGTGAAGTACATCCCGGGCGGGCTGTGGAACGCTCTTGCAAGGGTGCGCCTGTACACGAACATGGGAATGCCCGCCACGGCATCGGCGAAGGCCTTCGCGCTCGAGAAGTACTGGATGGTGCTCGGCGCCTTCGCAACCGGGGCGATCGCACTTGCACCCGACGCGTTGCGGGCGGTCGGCGCCTCGTCATCGTCGTGGGTCGTTGTCGTCGTGCGACTGTTGCTCATCGCGGCATGGGTGGCCGGCACATGGGTCGGTGGTCGACTCACGGGGAATCCGATCGTGCCGATCACCGTCATCCGGTCGATGACGGAGCAGACGATCATGGCAGTGTTCCTCGGTCTCGGTGTGTGGATCCCGTTGGTGGCCGTCGATGCCGACGTGTCACCCTTGGTTGCGATCGGTGCATTCTCCGTGGGGCGTGCAATGGGCTACCTCGCGGTGTTCGCACCTGCGGGCATCGGCGTGCGCGAGGCCGTCACGCTGTGGGCGCTCGGCAGCACGGGGGCATCGACCCGAGAGGTGCTCGTGGCACTCGGCGTGAACCGCGTGATGACGTTTGTCGCCGATGTGTCGTCGTTCGGGGGTTCTCTCGCCGTGCGACCGCGCACGAATGGCGGCACCTGACCCGACTGTGGCAGGGTTTGGTGCCCTACCTGGAGGAAAACATGGAAGTCCTGTCCGAACTCATCGACAACGTTCTCGTGCTGACACTGAACCGCCCGGACGCCGGGAATGCGCTGAACGGCGCGCTGAGCGAGGCGCTGTCGAACGCGCTCAATGACGCCGCCGCAGACGACGACGTGCGCGTGGTGGTGGTCACCGGTGCCGGCGAGAAGATCTTCTGCGCGGGCATGGACCTCAAGGCGTTCGCCGCCGGCGAGGACCTCGCCAGGATCGGACTCGGCTTCGCCGCGTTGCGCAACTTCAAGAAGCCGTTGATCGCAGCGGTGAACGGACACGCCCTCGCCGGCGGGTTCGAGGTCGTGATGATGTGCGATCTCGTGGTGTCGGTCGAGACTGCGCGGTTCGGCATTCCCGAGGTGAAGCGTGGTCTGTTCGCCGCCGGTGGTGGCGTGCGCCTGCCTGCCCGCATCCCGCTCGCTGTTGCACTCGAGATGGGTCTCACCGGTGACCCGATCGATGCAGCGCGTGCCAAGGAACTCGGGCTAGTGAACCAGGTGGTCCCGGCCGCCGGGCTGCGTGAGGCTGCACTGGCGCTTGCATCGCGCGTGTCAGCGAACGGCCCGCTCGCAGTCCAGGCCACCAAGCAACTCATGCTCGATGAGATCGGCGGCGGGAACCCTGCGCTGCTCGGCGAGCTTCAGAAGAAGGTGTTCTCGAGTGAGGACGCCAAGGAAGGCGCGGTTGCATTCGCGCAGAAGCGCGCTCCCGAGTGGAAGGGTCGCTGAGCGACCGCACGGCGAGAGCCGGGCGCGTCTAGGCGCGCACCAGCCGACCCGGGCGCTCACCGGTGTCGGCGCCGTTGCGGCGCGTGACCACCCCGGCCACGATCGTCGCCTCGTAGCCACTGGCTGACTGCAGCAACCGCATGCCCCCGGCCGGAAGGTCGTGCACGACCCGGGGCGGGTGCAGAGTGAGCGCGTCGAAGTTGATGACGTTCACATCCGCGCGGGTGCCGACTGCGATGCGACCGCGGTCGGTGAGGCCGATCACGTCGGCTGTCGCGCTCGTCTGCATCCGCACGACCTCCTCGATGCCCAGCTTCGGTCCGCGCGAACGGTCGCGGGCCCAGTGGGTGAGCAGGTAGGTGGGGATCGACGCATCACAGATCATGCGCACGTGCGCACCGCCGTCGCTGAGACCGTTGATGGCCGCGGGGTGAGTGAGCATCTCGTGGATCACGTCGTGGTTCTCGCCCACGTAGTTGAGGGTGGGGAACATGAGTGATGCGGAGCCGTTGTTCCCATTCAACAGGTCATAGGCCATCTCGAGCGGGGTCACACCGGCCTTCTCGGCGAGTGCACGCACCGACATGTCGGGGGTGGGCTCGTAATCCGCACCGTCGC
Organism: uncultured Bifidobacterium sp.; assembly: GCA_964513585.1. Classification (GTDB taxonomy): domain Bacteria; phylum Actinomycetota; class Acidimicrobiia; order Acidimicrobiales; family Ilumatobacteraceae; genus UBA2093. The sequence goes on from CAZENK010000002.1 coordinate 20,590, forward strand.
CCATTGCGTAGATGAGATGCGGGATCATGCCGAGTCGCGGCCCGAGACCGTCGAACTGCACCGACGGGTCCGTCGGTTCGTCCGCCTCGGCGAGAATCGCGGCCTTGACATCCGGTCGCGCCAGTTCACGGCGCAGGTCCTCGAGCGACAGCGTGGAATGCAGTCTGATGAACGTCGGTCGCTTGGTGAATGGGTGGTAGCCCGCCCAGTTGACCATCATGCCGAAGGGCCGTGCAGCGACCTGCGGCCGCAGGTACCCGCCCTTCTCCATGATCGATGCCGAGTAGTCGAGCGCCTGTCTCCATGCATCGGGCATCGTCATGTACTGCAGCAACAGGTAGGTGACCTTCAGGTCGGTGCGCAGTGCCATGTCGCCCATCCACTGCAGTTCCTCGGTCATGCCCATGGTGGGCTGGTCGCCTCCGTCGGGCAGCACCTCGGGTGCGACCTCGAAGATGCCGCCGCCGCCGGCAACGAGTGCGTCGGCCAGTGCATTGAGCTCCTCACTGCTGGCGAAGGTGCCGGGCACCGGCTCGCCGTCGCGTGCGCGGTGACCCATCGTGCGGCTGGTCGAGAACCCCACGGCACCTGCTTCGCGCGCCTCGCGCACGATGCGGGCCATCTCGGCGATGTCCTCCGCGGTTGCGTCCTCATTGCGGGCGCCGCGTTCGCCCATCACGTAGCCGCGCACCGCTCCGTGCGGAACGTATGCGGCGACATCAACGGCGTAGCGACGGCGGTCGATCGCATCGAGGTACTCGGGGAACGTCTCCCACTCCCAGTTGATGCCCTCGTGGAGTGCAGTGCCGGGGATGTCCTCCACGCCCTCCATGAGTTGCACCAGCCATTCCTCCCGGCCCGGTCGCACGGGCGCGAACCCCACGCCACAGTTGCCGACGACCACGGTCGTGACACCGTGTGCACTCGACGGCTCGAGAAGGGTGTCCCAGCTGACCTGGCCGTCGTAGTGGGTGTGAATGTCGACGAAGCCCGGGGTGACCAGTCGACCCGAGGCGTCGATCTCCTCGCGCGCCTCGCCCACGATGCGCTGCGCAACCTCGACGATGCGGCCGTCCTTGATCGCCACGTCACCGACATGTGCCGGCGCCCCGGTGCCGTCGATGATGGTGCCGCCCCTGATGATGATGTCGAACATGATCGGACCCCCCGACGCAGAACAATAACCCTTCGACACGGGGCTCCCGCCACCGCGGTACCTAGTATCGACACGAGAGCCAAGGGGGCACAATGACGCTGACGGACACCACCCAACCGGCCGTTCGGAACGGCGTGGAACACTTCGATGTCCTCATCATCGGCGCGGGCATCTCCGGAGTCGGCACTGCGTACCACCTGAAGGACCAGGCACCCGGGAAGTCGTTCGCCGTGCTCGAGGCGTTCGACACGTTCGGGGGCACGTGGCACACCCACAAGTACCCCGGCATCCGCTCCGACAGTGACCTCTACACCTTCGGCTACCGCTTCAAGCCGTGGACGGGCACCCCGATCGCCACTGCCGCCGAGATCAAGAAGTACATGCACGAGGTCATCGTCGACAACCATCTCGACGAGCACATCCGCTACCGGCACCGCGTCACGGCGGCTTCCTGGTCGAGCGATGACAACACCTGGACGGTGAACGTGCACGACCTTGCGAACGACCGCACCTTCACGATGACATGCAACTTCCTGTGGATGTGCCAGGGCTACTACAAGCACGACAAGGGCTACACCCCCGAATGGCCCAACATGGATTCGTACAAGGGACGGATCATCCACCCACAGACATGGCCCGAGGATCTCGACTACAGGGGCAAGCGCGTTGTGGTCATCGGTTCGGGTGCAACTGCTGCGACACTCGTGCCGAACATGGCGAACGACGTCGAGCACATCACCATGCTGCAGCGGTCGCCCACCTACTTCATCCCCGGGCGCAACGCCAACGAGCTCGCCGACACGCTGCGCCAGCTCGAGGTGAACGAGGAGTGGATCCACGAGATCGTGCGGCGCAAGGTGCTGTTCGACCAGAAGGTCATCGCACAGCTGGGTTTTGACCAGCCCGAGTTCCTGCGGGAGCAACTGCTCACCGGCGTGCGCGCACTGCTGCCCGAGGACTTCGACATGAAGCACTTCACGCCGAGTTACCGGCCGTGGCAGCAGCGCATTGCGTTCGTGCCCGACGGTGACCTGTTCGCGGGCATCCGTGCCGGCAAGGCGAGTGTCGTCACCGACGAGATCGCCACGTTCAACGAGACGGGCATCCTCACGAAGGGCGGGGTGCAGCTCGACGCCGACATCATCATCACGGCCACCGGGTTCGATCTCAGTGTGCTGGGTGACATTCCGTTCACCGTCGACGGCAAGGCCCTCGACTGGAGCCAGACCGTGACCTACCGCGGCATGATGTTCACGGGTGTGCCGAACCTCGCATGGGTGTTCGGGTACTTCCGTGCCAGCTGGACCCTGCGGGTCGACATCATGGCCGATTTCGTGCTCCGCATGTTCCGCCACATGGAGGAAAAGGGGGCGCACCGTGTGATCCCCCAGCTGCGCCCGGAGGACGCCGACATGGAGCTCGGCCCGTGGATGGACCCCGACAACTTCAACCCGAACTACCTGATGCGTTCACAGCACTTGATGCCGAAGCGCGGCGCAAAGCCCGAGTGGATGCACAACCAGGACTACTGGGCGGAGAAGGATCTGTTGCCGAACGCAGACCTGGAGGACGGCTGTCTCAGGTTCGAGTGACGGCGGAGTGTCGCCCGGTCACTTGTGTGCGGGGCACACGTTGATCTTCTTGTAGTGGCACCAGTCGCACAGCTTCGTGACGTTGCAGTGGAAGTCTCCGGTGCCGCACGCGGCATCGAGGTTCTCCTTGGTCTCCACGATCGTTCCCTTGGCGATCGAGAGCTTGACCGGGGTGGCCTCGAGTTCGAGCTTCGTCGACGACGTGAGGTACAGCAACTCGAGCTTGTTCGTGGGCACCCCGTCGGAGGCCTCGAGCATGAGGGCATAGGTGAGCAACTGGAAGAAGATCTCGTCCTCTGACTTGTAGCGCGGGTCGGGCACCTTGCCCGTCTTGTAGTCCGAGATGATCGCCGACTGCTCGTCATCGATGACAAGACGGTCGATGAAGCCGAGCAGTTGCACGCCCTCGACGTCGGTCACGACCTTCATCTCCATCTCGTCGAGGTCGGTCTCGGCCGGGTCCTCGAGGTTCCACAGGTTGACCATGTTCTTGAAGGCTGCAACCTTGAAGTCCTTGATGCTGCCGAGGGGCTCGGCAAGTGCGAGCACCTTCTCCTCCCATTCCTTCTCGGCCCACAGCTGTCCGGCCAGGGTTTTCACCGAGTCGACGGTGCGTTCCTCGTGGGGAAGCTTGTACAGGTGCTCGAGCACCTCATGAACGAACGACCCGAGGTGCAGGTGCCATGTGGGCGGCTCCTTGATCTTGTCGAACCGGTTGATCTTGAACTTCTGCGGGCAGTCGATGAAGGTGCGGATCGACGAGGGGGAGAGATACTCGGGTGGCGTGTACACGTGGTCAGTCTTGCACCCCGGTGTGCCGGTGGCGGGCTATGACGCGTGGCTGAGCAAGTCGCACTGCTCCTCGAGTGTGACTGTGCGTGTCGCGGTGAAGAGGGGGAGCTCCGGGTTCCTTGAATCAGCGGTGCGGGAGTCGACACTTGCCTCGCGCCTCACTGTGATCCACAGACTGGCTGGCGGGAACGAGAACATTGCCAGTTGCAACATCGTCCCCGAGGCGCTCGATGCCAGGTATGCGCCGAGACCCAATGAGGCGAGAGCAAGACCGACAGATTCCAGACGCGCCGAACGTACACGGTTGTTCATGCCCCAACAGTGACGAACCCGGGTGTCGCCGAGGTGAACCAGGGTGCAACCAGGGTGGAATCGTGAGCGAACTCCTGGGGTCGGAGAAACATGTGCAAAAGGGTAGTTGTATCCCTAAATCCCTATTAGAGTACGTCAGACCATATTTGACAGACCCTTTCCGTACCGTGCAGTCGTCCGAACGAGTCAGTCCCCAGAAGGAGAAACACCATGTCATTTGCAACTCTCAAATCAGCCGTCATCGGCCAGCCCATCCGTCGAGGGGGAGTCTCGCTGTTCCCCGTGTACTTCGAGTCCTCGAAGCGCTCCGGCGCCGCGGTGGCCGATGACTCACTTATGGTCTCCGAACTGGAGTCAGCCAGCGTGCCGCAGTTGCAGGTCACGAACCTCAAGGACACCCCGGTCATCATCCCTGCCGGTCGCGTGCTCGAGGGCGGGCGCCAGACGCGCACGGTCAACGTGTCGATCCTCGTGCCCGCCGGTGCGACTCTCACCATCCCGGTGTCGTGCGTGGAAGCGGGTCGCTGGCACGGTGGGTCACACTTCCGTGACTCGAAGCGCGTCGCGGGTCGCAACGTGCGCATGGCCAAGCAGCGCGGGGTGAAGTCGAGCATCGACCGTCATCTGGGCAAGTACTCCGACCAGGGCGCGGTGTGGAACTCGATCTCGTTCGAGTTGCAGAGCCGTTCCATCGAGCACGAGTCGAGCAACTACCTCGCCGCTGACCACTACGTCGAACAGGACCGTCGCCGCTCCGAGATGCTCAACGAGTTCCTGAACGTCGGACTCGAGCCCGGTCAGACCGGTGTCGCAGTGGCCTACGGCAACGCCGTGGCCGGTGTCGAGGTGTTCACGAGCGTGAACGACCTGGTCCAGAGCTGGGAAACCCTGGTGCGTTCCGCTGTCCTGGATGCGCCCGAAGGTCTGACGGAGGATGTCACCGTGGACATCGCGGCAGTGGAGACCTTCCTCGCTGAGATCGCATCACAGGAGGCCTCCGTGGCCGGGGGGACCGGGCTCGGTGTGGAGTACCACGTGGCGAACGAGCGTGTCGTTGCGCACGCCCTGCTCGACGACGATGGCGAGCTCATGCACGCCTACGCATTTGCCGAGATCTAGTTGCTGACGATCCCGCCGAGGGCGCCGCGTGCCCGGACACGGTCGATGAAGTCCAGCTCATAGGCCGACCATGGGTCCTTGCGGACCTCGTCGTCGATCACCTTGGCATCGTCACCCACGAGGATGCGCCAGTCACCCCGTGCAACGCACTCGAGTATGTACCTCGATGCATCTGCTGCGCTCGTGGGGGCATTGTCGCGGAACCCCTCCGCCCCCATCTGCAGCAGGACCCGCAGGTCCTCGTCGCTCACCGATGACGTGTCGACGCCCTGGCGCTCGAACCGGTCACGCACCCTCTCCAGTTGTTCCGCTGACATCTCCTTCGGGTCGTTGCCGTGCAGTTTGCCCGAGTTGATCGCAATGTCGGTCCCGATGTGACCGGGCATCACCACGTGTGCACGGAGGTGCGGTGCGTTCATGCGGAAGTCGGTGATGAGTGCCTCGGTGAAGCCCTTCACCGCGAACTTGGCGGCGCTGTAGGCCGAGTGCGAGACCCCGGGGCCGAGCGACGCCCAGAAACCGTTGATCGAGCTCGTGTTCACGAGATGCCCGAACGGTGCGGCAAGAAGCAAGGGCATGAAGGCACGCGTGTTGAGGTACACGCCGCCCCAGCACACGTCGAACGTCTTCTCCCAGCCGTCGCGGGGGTCCTCGACCAGGCTGCCGCCGCCCCCGATGCCCGCGTTGTTGAAGAGCAGGTTGATGTGCGGTGTCCATGCCGCAACGGCATCACGGAACGCGAGCACCTGGGCCTCGTCCGACACGTCCGCCACGTGCGTCAGGATCCGGCCGCTGTTGCCGTCCTTCGTGCACACATCGACGGTCTCGGCCAGTGCGGCGGCATTCACGTCGCACGTTGCAACGTTGCATCCCTGCGCCGTGAGCTGTCTCACCAGTTCGCGGCCCATCCCGGTGCCGCCGCCTGTGACCACCGCCGTGAGCCCGCCATAGCCGTTCCCCAAGTTCCCCGACACGATTCCCCCTTGTGCGTGCATCAGTGCATCCGCAGATTAGCCCTGTGCCCCTCTGCAGACAGAGGCCGGGAGGTCAGTCAGGTCGTGGTCGCATCCACGGCATGAAGCGGTGAAGCACGTTGGTGTCGCGCACGGTCTCGGTGGTGATGTCGGTGTCGAACCGGCTCACTCGGCCACGCACCTGCTGCAGTTCTGTTGCCCACTTCATGAGCCGGTGCTGCGGGTCGGCATCCTCGGTGAACCGGATCGACCGGGTCCATCTGTTGTCACGGCCGAGGTCGAACGCCGACACGTCCTCGCCCCAGTGGATCTCGAGAACCTTGTCGATCCATGCCTGGTGCTTCTCATGGTGGACCGGTGTGAGCACCTCGATGCGAAGGTCGAGGTTGCGCTGCATCATGTCCGGTGAACCGATGAAGTACGCGGGTCCGTCTGCATCGCCGCCGTGGCCGAATCGGTAGATGCGCGAGTGCTCGAGGTAGCGGCCGAGAATCGACCGCACCCGGATGGGCAGGCCCTCGACCGCCTTCATGTTCAGGCAGCAGATGCCGCGCACGAGAAGATCGACCTGTACGCCGCGCCGGGCGGCACCGACGAGCATCGTGATCACGTCGGGGTCCACGAGCGAGTTCATCTTGAAGCTGATGCGACCGTCCGCACCGAAACTGGCCTCGTGCTCGATGAGGGCATTGATGCGCGAACGCAGGTGCTCCGGTGCGACGACCAGTTCCGAGTACTCCGGTGACTTGCTGAACCCCGTCAGGTAGTTGAACAGGTTCGAGACATCGGACGTGATCGCCTCGTCATCGGTGAAGTACCCGATGTCCTCGTAGAAGCGGGCCGTGGTGGAGTTGTAATTGCCCGTGCCGATGTGGGCGTAGCGCTTCAGGCCCGATTCCTCCTCGCGCACCACCAGCAGGCACTTTGCGTGCGTCTTCAGCCCGACCATTCCGTACACCACGTGGGCACCGGCACGTTCCAGCTCCTTTGCCCACGTCACGTTGGTCTGCTCGTCGAATCGTGCAGTGAGTTCCACCAGTGCGACGACCTGCACACCGCGCTCTGCGGCGAGCACGAGGTTGCGGGCGATGGGGCTGTCTGCCGAGGTGCGGTACAGGGTGGCCTTAATCGCGCGCACGCGCGGGTCGTTGGCCGCCTGCTGGATGAAATCCTCGGTCGAGGTGGAGAACGACTCGAAGGGGTGGTGCACCATGAGGTCACGGTGGCGGAGCACGCTGAAGAAGCTGTGCCCGGCGTCGCTTGCGGCCGACAGTCGCCCTGCAGTGATCGAGACCCACGGCGGATCGTGCAGGGACTCGTCGGGAATGCGGTGCAGCTGCCACAGCTCGGTGCCGCCCACGAACCAGTCGTGGCGGTACACGTCGTCGGCATCCAGCTCGAGTTCCTCGAGGATCATCGCGAGCACGTCATCTGGCATCGAGCGGGTGATCTCGAGGCGAACTGCATTGCCGAAACGTCTGCGGCGCAGTTCGAGCTCGACCATCTCGAGCAGGTCCTCGGCTTCCTCGCTGTCGATCGACAGGTCGGTGTTGCGTGTCACGCGGAACACCGCCGGCGTGCCCACGCGCATCCCGGGGAACAGCGACCCGAGCCGTTCGGAGATCACGCCCTCGAGCGGCACGTGACGGCGGTTGCCCAGGTCGATGAAACGGGGGATGGTGTCGGGCACCTTCACGCGCGCAAAACGGGTGGTGTCGGTCTCGGTGTCGGTGACAGTGACACCGATACTGACCGCAAGATTCGAGATGTAGGGGAAGGGGTGCGTGGGGTCCACGGCGAGCGGTGTGAGGATCGGGAGGATCTCCTTCTCGAAGTAACCGTCGAGGAAATGCGATTCGGCCGGCTCGAGTTCCGCAGCCTTGACCACCGTGTGACCCGCACCGCGCAGCCTGGTCATGAGTTCGTCGAGCACACGGTCGCGACGCTCGACCAACTCGAGTGTCTTCGCACGGATGGCGAGCAACTGCTGGGTGGGTGTCATGCCGTCGAAGCTGGTGGCGGTGATTCCCGATTCGACGCGGTCGTGCAGTGCACCGACCCGCACCTGGAAGAACTCGTCGAGGTTCGAGGAGAAGATGGCGACGAACTTTACACGCTCGAGAAGCGGTATGCCGTCGTCCTCGGCGAACGACAGCACCCGCTGGTTGAAGTCGAGCCAGCTGAGTTCGCGGTTGACGAACGGGTTCTCGGCCATGTCACAACGGTACAAACCCGTACGGCCGTCTTGCTCGCGCACGGGCGGATTCGTGGTGCTCGTTCACCGAGAATTCGGTGTGCCGTTACCTAGAGTGGGGCCATGGCGGACACGACGACCACTGTGCAGAGCGTGGTGGTTGCTGCCATCGACATCGGCACCAACAGCGTGCACATGGTGATCGCAGACGTCGACCGCCTCGGCTTCCACATCGTGACGTCCGAGAAGGAAGTGGTCAGGCTCGGGTCGGGGGTGTCGGGTTTCGACCATCTTGCCGACGATGCGATGGACCGTGGCGTCGCGGCACTGAGGCGCATGAAGCAGATCGCGAACGCCCACTCGGCGATCATCCGTGCCGTTGCCACCAGTGCCGTGCGCGAGGCCGACAACGGCGATGATTTCATCCGGCGCGTGAGGTCAGAGGTGGGCATCGACGTCGATGTCATCTCCGGTTCGGAGGAGGCCCGCCTCATCGCACTCGGCGTGAGGCAGTCGCTCGCGCTCGGCGACGACCAGGTGCTCATGATCGACATCGGGGGTGGGTCCACCGAGTTCACCGTGTCGTGCGGCAGCCGTACACGCATCTCGCAGAGCCTGAAGCTCGGTGCCGTGCGGCTGACCGACAGGTTCCTGGCCGGGCGTGACCAGCACAGTGCAGTGGAGAAGATGCGCGCCTACGTCGCCTCGACCTTTGCACCGCTCGCCAACGACGTGCGCCGCGAGGGTTTCTCGCGCGTGATCGTCTCGTCCGGCACGTGTGAGACCATCGTGCGCTCCGCTCTACTCATGCGCGGGCGCGACCTGACGGGAACACTCAACGGTCAGGTCATCATGCGCAGCGACATCGATGCAGTTGTCGATGCGATCGCACAGGAGCCGGACGTGGCAGGCATAGCCCGCATCCCGGGCATCGACGGCAAACGTGCCGAGATCATCCGGGCCGGCTCGGTGCTGCTGCAGGAGATCTGTCGTGTGCTGAGGGTCGACCAGATCGAGTACAGCGACTTTGCGCTGCGTGAAGGGGTGCTGTTCGACGCGGCAGAGCAACTGCTCGGCATGAGACTGTCGCGCAGGGATGCCGCCCGCGACGGCGTGCTCAGGTTCGCGCGCCGGTGTTCTGTCGACGTGCAGCACTCGGAGCACGTGGCGAAACTGTCGCTCGACATCTTCCGGTCGCTGGGTGAGCATTTCGAGCTCGACGAGCGTCTCGCGCCGGTGCTCGAGGCCGCGGCGATCCTGTCGAACGTGGGTGCATCGATCTCGTACTCGCGGCACCACCTTCACTCGTACTACATGATCCGCAACGCGGACCTGGTCGGCTTCACCGACGACGACATCGAGCTCGTCGCACTCGCCGCCCGCTACCACCGCAAGGGCAACCCGAAGAAGTCCCACCCCGAGTACGCCGCCCTCGACGAGGACCGCCGTCACGATGTCGATCTGCTGGCGGGCATCCTGCGCGTCGCGACCGGGCTCGACCGTTCGCACGACCAGTGCATCACGCGCGTGCGAGCGAAGGTGGAGCCGGCGGGGGACGGTGACGTGGTGCGCCTCGTGGTCTCGAGTGCGTGCGAGAACGACGAGAAGCTCGAGCTCAACCTGTACACGGCACAGGAGCGCACGTCACTGCTGGACGAGTACCTCGGTGTGCCCGTTGTGCTGACGCCGAAGCGGTAGCAACCGCGGTTCGTTCAGGGTTCCACCACGTGGAAACTGACGACGAAGGTGTCGAGGTTGCCGAAGATCGTGAGGAGCGCTGCAGGGTCACCGTCGAGTGTGATGTTGCCTGCCTGGATCTCGTCCATGAAGGTGGTCTCCTGCGTCACCACTGCCACGAGGGTGAGCCGTGAGAGCGTGACCGTCACCGCTGCGCGTTCGTCATGCCTGCCCTGCACGTGGAACAGCGTGCGGTTCGACAGACCGAGGACCCACTTCTCGTCGAGATCGGTGAAGGTCCAGTTCACGAACAGTCTCTGCCCGCCGACTTCCTCTGACTTGAGCCGAACAGCGATCGCATCGAAGACCTGCTCGACCGACATCGCCCGCAGCAGGCCCTTCCCGCGCCCGGCGCCCCCCAGCAGGGTCGGGGGCCCCTGCCTGAGTTCCTGTGCACCGTTCAGGTACGCATTGCGGAACGTCGACGACTCGGCCTGGTACCCGAGTTGTTCGAGCGTGTCGGCCTGCAGCTCGCGGGCCGCGGCGTTCGTCGGGTCTGCAAACACGAGGTGGTTCACGAGTTCGGCAACCCAGCGGTAGTCGCCGGCGTCGAACGCGCGACGGGCCTTCTCGAGCAGTGCATCGGCGCCCCCCGCCAGTTCCACGTAGCGCTTGCCGGCCTCGACCGGCGGGTGCTTGTGCAGGTTGGCCGGGTTGCCGTCGTACCAACTGAGGTACCGCTGGTACACGGCCTTTGCGTTGTGCACGAGGTCGCCGTAGAAGCCGCGTGTGTGCTCGTTGGCGAGGAACTCTGCCGGCAGTTCCAGGTGCTCGGCAATCTCGGTGGGCACGAGCCCGTGGTTCGCGTGGCGCATGGTCTGGTCGTGCATCCACTTGTACAGGTCACGCTGCTTCTCGAGGAAGTCGGTCAGGTCGTCGTTGCCCCAGCGCGGCCAGTTGTGCGAGGTGAACAGCACGTCTGCATCCGAACCGAAGAGCTCGAGGGCCTCGTTGATGTACTTCGACCAGTTCATCGCATTGCGCACGAGTGCACCGCGGATCGGGATCAGGTTGTGCATCGTGTGGCTGCAGTTCTCCGCCATGCAGAGCGCCTTGAGGTCGGGGAAGTAGAAGTTCATCTCCGCCGGCGCCTCCGACTCGGGCGTCAACTGGAACACCACGCGGACACCGTCGATGACCATCTCCTCGCCAGTGCGGGTGATGTCGTGCGTCGGTGCGATCAGACCGGGGGGACCCACGGGAATGTACGTGCCGAGACCGCAGTCGACGTGACCGGTGGGGCCCGGCGGCACGAACGGCCCGAACTGGAACAGCGCACGACGCCCCATTGCGGGGCCGGCGATCACGTTCTCACCGACAGTCTCGTGCATGAAGTGCTCGGGCGCCACGACGATACAGCGCCCTGATTCGACGTCGTCCTCCGAGATGATCCCGAGCACGCCGCCGAAGTGGTCGGTGTGCGAGTGCGTGTAGATCACGGCCGTGATCGGTCGGTGGCCGATCTTCTCGGTGATCAGGTCGTAGCTGTCGCGGGCGGTCTGTGCCGTGGTGAGGGGGTCGATCACGATCCATCCCGTGTCGCCCTTTATGAAGGTGATGTTCGAGATGTCGTACCCACGCACCTGGTACACGTCAGGGCGCACCTCGAACAGGCCGTGCATGTTGTTCAGCTGCGCGTGGCGCCACAGACTTGGGTTCACGGTGTCGGGGGCGGGGTTGCCCTGTGCCAGGAACCCGTAGTTGTTGCGGTTCACCACCGTGCGCCCGTGGGCATCGACCACATGGCCGGTCGGGTGACTGGCGATGAACCCGCGTGTTGCCCGCTCGAAGTCGGCCGGGTCATCGATGACCGTGACTGCGGCATTCCTGCTGCGGGTGTGGTCGGTTGCTGGTTTGTGCGCGTGTGCGTCCGCCATGTGGGGCCTCCCGGTCTGGTCTGACCTTGTGACCTTAGTTTCCGCCTGAACGCCGTGACGGGGTTGAGAACTAGGGTTTCGGGTACGGGGCTCGGCGGGTCCCGACCACGAGGGGGAGAGCAATGCCCAAGCCAGGAATGCACGCAGTATCCGAGACCGACGATTCGCTGAATCTTGCGATGTCTGAGAAGGTCGTGCCGCTGTTCAACGCGGTCAAGAAGTTCATCGCCGAGGAAGTGGAGCCCGCATCGGTGAAGTTCTACGAACTCGGTGAGAACCGCGAGAACCGGTGGGACTACGCCCCGGGCCAGCTCGAGATCCTCGACGGTCTGAAGGCCAAGGCGAAGTCGCAGGGCCTGTGGAACTTCTTCCTTCCGAATGCAGAGACGGGCGAGGGGCTGTCGAACCTCGACTATGCGTACATCGCGGTCGAGCTCGGCAAGAACCCACTCGCATCAGAGAGCATGAACTGCTCGGCCCCCGACACGGGCAACATGGAGGTCCTCGAGCGTGTCGGTACCCGCGAGCAGAAGGACAAGTGGTTGACACCGCTGCTGAACGGCGAGATCCGTTCTGCCTACGTGATGACCGAGCCTGATGTCGCGTCGTCCGACGCGAAGAACCTGCAGTGCCGTGCGTACCTCGACGGTGACGAGTGGGTGATCAACGGCGACAAGTACTACGCCTCGGGCGCCGGCGACCCGCGCTGCAAGATCCTCATCGTCATGCTGCTCACGAGCCCTGATGGCCCGCCGAGCCGCAAGCACTCCCAGATCCTGGTGCCGATGGACACCCCCGGCGTGCAGATCGTGGGTCCGATGGAGGTCTTCGGCGAGGATGACGCTCCCCACGGGCACATGCACCTGCGCTTCAACAACGTGCGTGTGCCGAAGGAGAACGTGCTGCTGGGCGAGGGTCGCGGATTCGAGATCTCGCAGTTGCGCCTCGGACCCGGCCGCATCCACCACTGCATGCGCTCCATCGGTGCCGCCGAGCGTGCGCTCGAGCTCATGATCCGTCGTGGTCTCACCCGCGAGGCATTCGGCCGCCCGATCGTTCGGCTCGGCAAGAACCCCGAGGTGATCGCCAAGGCCCGCATCGAGATCGAGGCGTGCCGTCTCATGGTTCTGCGTGCCGCGAAGGCGATGGACACCATGGGCAACGCGGAGGCGCGTGTGTGGGTGAGCGCGGTCAAGGCGATGGTGCCGATCCGTGTGTGCCACATCATCGACGAGGCGATCCAGATGCACGGCGCCACCGGCGTCTCGCAGTGGACCCCGCTCGCACGCATGTATGCCAGCCAGCGCACGCTGCGTCTCGCTGACGGCCCGGACGAGGTGCACTGGGGGGTCGTGGCCCGCGCCGAGATCAACCGGTACGAGGGTGAGTCGACGCCGCCGAAGCCCCAGGTCTACCGCGGCATGTTCTCCGGACCGGCCTGATCATGTTCTTCTCCGCGTGGGCGAACAGCGCGCATCCGTGGCCCGAGGTGCGCGATTTCGTCCGTGCAGTCGAGGACATGGGATGGGACGGCTTCTGGTACGCAGACCACTACATGCCGAACACTCCCGACGGTGAGCCGGCCGCCGGCGACTTCCACGAGTGCTTCAGTGTGCTGTCCGCGCTGGCCGCAACCACGTCGCGGATGCGTCTCGGTTCGTTGGTGACACCCACGACCATGAACCACCCTGCACTCATCGCGAACCGCGCCGCGACGATCGACCGGATCAGCAATGGTCGTTTCGTGCTCGGAATGGGTGCCGGATGGCAGGTCAACGAGCACCGCGCGTTCGGCATCGAGCTGTTCGACGCAAAGGCCCGTGTCGACAGGTTCGCCGAGGCGATCGAGATAGTGGTCAGCATGCTCTCGCAGGAACGCACCACGTTCGCGGGTCAGCACTTCACCATCACCGATGCGCCGTGCGAACCCAAGCCCGTGCAGTCGCCGCTGCCGATCCTGGTCGGTACCGGGGGTGCGCGCATGCTGCGCCTCACCGCCCGCTTTGCACAGGAGTGGAACACCTGGGGCACGCCGGAGGGTGCGGCAGTGGTGATGGCCAGACTGCGCGAGGCATGCGAGAAGGAAGGGCGCGACATCGCGACGATCCGCACGTCGGTGCAGCCGTTGTTCTTCATCGTTTCCGATGATGCGTCTGCGGAGAAGCTGAAGGCAGTGGTGCCCGCGGACCGGTCCGTGGTCGGCACGCCGTCGCAGATCGTCGATGCTGTCGGCCGCTACAGGGAGATTGGCTTCGACGAGATCTGCGTACCCGACTTCACCATGGGCCAGTCGCCGCAGCAGCGTCTCGACGCATACGGCACGTTCTGGTCAGAGGTCGCTGTCCACTTCCGCTGACTCCGATTCTGCTGACTCCGAGCACACGGGGCACAGCGGTTCCTCGTCAGTCGCACAGTCCGCGCACACCAGAATGCGCGTGCGGCAGGTCAACACACGGCAGTTGTGGAAGTCGTCGGTCGGCCCTGCGCAGTAGTCGCATCGACCGAGCGGTGATTGATCGCGTCCGTACTCGACACGCAGCCGTCCGTCGAACACGTACAACGAGCCCTGCCAGTGCCCTTTGTCGCGGTACTGCTCGGCGTACCTGACTATTCCGCCCTCGATCTGGTACACCTCGCGGAAACCGCGGTTCTTCATGATCACCGACAGGACCTCGCACCGGATGCCGCCCGTGCAGTAGGTGACGACCGGTTTGTCCTTGAGATGGTCGTACTTGCCGCTCTCGAGTTCACGCACGAAGTCGGGCGTGACCCTGGTGTCGGGCACGACGGCGTCGCGGAAGCGGCCGATGCGCGCCTCGAACGCGTTGCGACCGTCGAAGAACACGACCTCGTCCCCGCGCTGTTCGACGAGTTCGTTGACCTCCCGGGGGCTGAGGTGGGTGCCACCGCCGATGACACCGTTCTCGTTCACCTTGATCTCGTCGGGGACGCCGAACGTGACGATCTCGTCGCGCACGCGCACGCGCAACCGCGGGAAATCGTCACCGCGACCCTCGCTCCACTTGAAGTCGATGTCCCTGAATGCCTCGTACTCGCGTGTCTCGCGCACGTACAGCTTCACGTCCATCAGGCGGCCGCCGACGGTGCCGTTGATGCCGTCCTTCGAGATGATGATGCGGCCCTTCAGGTCGAGCTTCTCGCACAGTGCGCGTTGCCACATCCGTACCGCGACCGGGTCGGCGAGGGGCGTGAACCTGTAGAAGAGAACGATCTTGTGTTCGATGGACACAAAACTACCGTTCGGTTCAATCGGGGTCGGAAATCTCGATGCTCGGGACCGTGGTCGTGGGCGAAGTGCGCCGTGGCTTGGTGCCTGCGGTGAAGTTCACGTTCCGTTGCGGTCGGGCGGTGATCGCGGTCGGGCGTTTGGTCTCGAGCAGCAGTGCGCCGTCGCCGTCTGTGGCGATCACGACCCGCTCGCTCATGTCCGCCTGGGCAATCGGAAGGTCGAGTTTTGTTGTTCCCCGTGATCCCTTCACGCTGACCGCGATGCTGCGGTCGTTCACGCGGGAGAAGGTGAGTTGTTCGTCGGGAGCGAGCGAGTGCGAGGCGAGCGTGCCGAGACGCGCGGCGGTCACGGCGACCCGTGACTGTGGCGGCGCCACGACGGTGAGCCCGTTCCTCCCCGCGGTCACGACCGGCACCGGTGCGGATGCGAGATCGACGACGGCTAGGTCGCCCGACAACTGGAGACGTGCGAATCCCGTGCGTTCCACGCTCAGCAGCACGTCGCCCGCGGGCACGTCGTCGACGGCGCGCCTGACCGACACCTCGAACGATGAGACCGATGAGGGGATCTGCACACTGATGAGGCCGCGGTTGCCCTTGCCGACGGTGTGGGTGGCGTCGTCGATGCTGTTCGTGATGCGTTGCGGCGTCACCACGAACGATCCCGAGCGGGTCTTGATGTGCAGGTAGCCGGGGTTCTGTTCGTCGCGCGACGACAACGTCACGACAGTGGGGGACTCATCGGTCATTGCGGTGCAGAAAGGGCACGTGAAGGGACCCTGCCGGGCGGACATCGACGTGAGCTCGAGTGTTCCTGTGGACCCTGCCCAGTCGACGGGTGTCCCGTCCACTGATTCCGTCGCGCCCAGGTACAGCCACGAGTTGGTCGCCATGTTGACGAGCACCTCGCGACGTCTGCCCGGGAAGTTGTTGTCATACACGTGGATCACGAAGTCACCGCCGCGCCTGGTGACGGCGAACGGTGTCACGGCATGACCCTGGTTGCCGTAGTACATGCCGAGTGTGTGCCCGAGCGAACGGGCGAGCCCCTGGATCAACTCCTCGACCAGCACGAGCGGTGACTTCCTCCGCGAGTTCTCGGCTGATCGCGCGACCTCATCCAGGAACTGCGTCGCCCACCAGTACACGACCGACTCGGCAACATCCGGGTCGCGTGGCGACAGATCAGAGACGCGCGATGCGGATCTCGAGTAGTCCTGTGGGCTCTCGAGCGCCATGTGCATGCGCACACTCAGCGCCGCGAGCCCCTCACACCGCCCTCCCGATAGCGCTGTGTTCCAGCGCTCGAGCAGTTGCACCGCCGGTGGCCGCATGATGCACTCGGATTCGCTCCCGGGGATGCACACTGTGTCGTGGCCGAAAAGGTCGATGAGTGTCTGGGCCGTCACGTTGTCGTCGGCCCGGGTGGAGCGGCCCCAGTTGGCGAACGAGAAGTCGTCACGCTTGAGCCGGAACCCGTTGTCGATGCACACGGTGCCCTCGCCGAGATCGGGCGCCGAGACATCCGAGCACAGGGACTGCACCCGCGCCGCGAGGGCGGTGCTGGTGTTGGGCGTGCGTGCCCCGGGTTGTTCGGTGGAGCATGAAGCCAGCACGAGACCACAGGCGATCATCAGGACGGCGACGGGTCGGGCGCGCATTCCCCAAACGATAGGGAAGCAGCAGGTCGATGTGTCAGCATGGGATGCCATGTCTGATGCATCCCCACCCCGAGTGAGCCATCACTCTGCATCGACGTCGACAGTCGTGCTGGTCGGGGTGGCCGCGGGCTTCCTGTCGGGCATGTTCGGTGTGGGCGGCGGCATCCTGATCGTGCCGGGCCTCGTCCTCATCGCCAAGATGGACCAGCGCATCGCCCACGGGACCTCGCTCGCCGCGGTGCTGCCGATCTCGGCGTCGTCCCTCGCATCGTACTGGGCCCATGACCACGTCGACTGGCGAGTCGGTGCGTGTCTCGCTGTGGGTGCGCTCGCAGGTGCACTGCTCGGAACGCGCCTGCTGCACGTGCTTCCGCACCGGACCCTCGCAATTGCATTCGCCGGGCTCCTAGCGGTGACCGCGGCGCGTCTCTTTCTGCCGTTGCAGAGCAGTCAGCGCGATGTCCTGACCACCGGAACGATCGCTGCACTGGTGCTGATCGGCGTCGCAACAGGTGTCCTTGCCGGGCTGCTGGGTGTGGGCGGCGGGGTCGTGATGGTGCCGGCAATGATGATGCTGCTCCAGATGCCTGCCGCGGTCGCCAAGGGCACGTCGGTGGCGGTGATCATCCCCACTTCACTCATGGGCACGTGGCGCAACCGCACCAAGAAGAACGTGGACCTGCGGGCAGCGGCGATCCTGGGGCTCGGCGGCATCCTGGCGGCCCTTGCCGGCGGGTGGGTGTCGGCCCGCATGTCCGACACCGTGTCGAACGTGTTGTTCGCCAGCCTTCTTCTCGTCGTTGCCGCGAGATTGGTACTTCAGATCCGGGCAGAGGACAAAGCCGGGGTAGTCCACGACTGAGCCGATGATGTAGACCTACTGCATGGGTAAATCACGGCTCGAAGGAAAAGTTGCTCTGATCACGGGTGGGGCCCGGGGGATGGGCGCATCAGAGGCTCAGTTGTTCATCGACGAGGGGGCAAAGGTCGTCATCACCGACATCCTGGACTCCGACGGGGAGAAGACCGCGCAGCGACTCTCGCCCGACGGTTCACGGTGCGTGTTCCTGCACCACGACGTGACGATTGAGGACCACTGGAACGACGCTGTGAAGCGTGCGCTCGATGCATTCGGCCAGATCGATGTGCTGGTCAACAACGCAGGCATTTTCGAGCGCGGTTCCGTGCTCGACACGTCGCTCGAGATGTTCGAGAAGACGATGGACATCAACGTGACAGGTGTGTTCCTCGGAATGAAGACGGTCGCGCCGCACATGGTCGCGCGCAAGTCGGGCAGCATCATAAACATCTCGTCCGTGGCCGGCCTGAACGGCACCCCCGGTTTCCTTGCGTACGGTGCCAGCAAGTGGGCCGTGCGCGGGATGACGAAGGGCGTGGCCAAGGAACTCGCACCGTTCGGTGTGCGTGTGAACTCGATCCACCCGGGCATCATCGACACGCCCATGCTGCAGACATTCGAGGCCGCGGGCGAGGGTGTGCGCGAAGCGGTGCGCACACGCATCCCGCTCGGCTACGAGGCAGAGCCGGTTCATGTCGCTCGACTCGCGCTGTACCTGGCGAGCGACGACAGTTCGTACTCCACCGGTTCGGAGTTCATCGTCGACGGCGGCTGGTCAGCGTGAGCATTCTCGGCACACGGGTCGTGCGTGTCGAGGACCCGCGCTTCCTGAAGGGCGAGGGAACCTACATCGCCAACCTCGATCTCCCGGGTGCCCTGCACCTGACGTACGTGAGATCATCGGTTGCGCACGGCCGCATCACGTCGATCGACGCTGACGACGCGCGGGCGATGCCCGGGGTTGTCGCTGTGTGGACGGCTGCGGACATCGACCTCGAGCCCGCACCGCCGGCGCACGGGTTCATGAACAAGGGCATCAGGTACCCGTTCGTTGCCCGGGACACCGTGCGTTTCGTGGGCGACATCGTCGCCGTGGTCGTGAGCACCGACAAGAACTCGGGTGCAGATGCGGCAGAGACTGTCATCGTCGATTACGACCTGTTGCCGACCGTCCTTGACGTCGACGAGTCGTTGCGCAACGGAGTTCTGTTGCACCCCGATGCGGGCTCGAACATCGTGCTGACTTTTGCCGCCAACAGCAACGACGACATCTTCGCCGACTGCGACGTGGTGGTCGAGCTCACCATCGAGAACCAACGCGTCGCACCGGCCCCGATGGAGGTGCGCTCGTGTGCCGCCATGTGGGACGGCTCGCGTCTCACGCAGTGGGCCTGCAGTCAGGGCGCCCACGGCGCCCGGGACGGCATTGCCGACACACTCGGTCTCGACAAGCCGAACGTGAGGGTCATCACACCCGATGTCGGCGGTGGCTTCGGTGCGAAGTCCGGCGTGTATGCAGAGGAGATCCTGGTCGGGTGGGCAGCACGCAAGCTCGGTGTGCCCGTGCGCTGGACCGAGACCCGCACGGAGAACATGCTGTCGATGGGGCACGGCCGCGGGCAGCGGCAACGGGCCCGCATGGGCGGCACCCGTGACGGCCGCATCGTCGCGTACCGACTCGATGTCGTGCAGGATGCAGGCGCCTACGCAAAGGCGGGGGCTGTGCTGCCGTTCATGACGCGAATGATGGCAAGCGGGGTGTACGACATCGAGCGCGTGCAGTTCGAGTCGCACTCGGTGGTCACGAACACCACACCGACCGTGGCGTACCGCGGGGCTGGTCGCCCCGAGGCGACGGCAGCGATCGAGCGCACCATCGACGAGTTCGCTCGCGTGTGCGGGCTCGACCCGGCCGAGGTGCGCCGCCGGAACTACCTGCAGCCCACGGCCTTCCCGTTGACCACCCCGATGGGTGCCAAGTACGACTCCGGTGAATATGCAGCCGCCCTCGACAGGGCACTCGAGGCCGCAGGTTATGCGGAGCTCCGTGCCGAACAGGCGCAACGCCGTGCAGCCAACTCTCCGTTGCAGTTGGGCATCGGCATCGCGTCGTACGTCGAGACCACGAACCCGATGGGCTCCGGTGACTACGGCGCCGTCGAGATCACGGGCGACGGCGGTGCGATCATCCGCACCGGCTCCTCGTCGCACGGTCAGGGCCACCACACGGCATGGGCGATGCTGGTGTCGGATGCAACGGGCATCCCGTTCGACCGCATCGAGTTCAGGTTCGGTGACACCGACGACATCGACCGTGGCGGCGGAACAGGCGGTTCGCGCTCGCTGCAGGTCGGGGGCACGGCGGTCAAGATGGCAACCGACGCCGTGATCGAGAAGGCGCGGCAGCGTGCGGCTGATCTGCTCGAGGCTGCTGTGGAGGATGTCGTGATCGACAGTGTCCGTGGCGGTTTCCATGTGGTCGGTTCACCGACCCCGATGCGCACGTGGGGCGAGCTCATGGTCGGGCTCGACGCACCACTTGAGGCAGAGGTTGACTTCGTGCCGGCAGGGGCAACATTCCCGTTCGGCACGCACGTGTGCGTGGTCGAGGTCGACGTGGAGACCGGATCCGTTGCCGTGGTGCGCCACATCGCGTGCGATGATGCCGGCACGATCATCAACCCGCTGATCGTTGACGGCCAGGTGCACGGTGGCATCGCACAGGGCGTCGCCCAGGCCTTGCTCGAGGTTGTCGCCTACGACCCCGACGGGAACCCGATCACCTCGAATCTCGCCGACTACGGGTTCATCTCTGCGACCGAACTGCCGAGCTTCGAACGCGTACCGATGGAGACACCCACACCGATGAACCCGCTCGGTGCGAAGGGCATCGGCGAGGCCGGCACCATCGGCGCCACGCCCGCAGTGCACAACGCCGTGGTCGATGCGGTCTCGCACCTGGGTGTCACGCACATCGACATGCCCTGCACGTCGATCAACGTGTGGAACGCGATCCAGCGCGCCCAGGCGCGCTGAGCCGACGCATCAGTCGGTGCTGCACGGCGAGCCGTGTCACGCCGTCAGGCTGGTCTTCACATGCTCGATCAGTGCCGGCCACGTGGCCCGGAGGCCCGGGTGCAGGTTGAAACCGCCGACATTGTCGACGGGGACCCACCGCAGGTCCTCTGACTCGGCGTTCGCCTCGAACTCGTTCATGTCGTGATCGGTGTGCGCGATCACGGTGTGGTACTGCCAGTTCCCGTGGTCATCGGTGAACACCATCTTGAAGTCGAGCAGCTCATGGTCGATGCCTGCTTCCTCGTGGGCCTCGCGTGCGGCCGCGGCCACCGGGTGTTCGTGGGAGTCCAGTGCACCACCGGGCAGCGCCCATGTCCCGCCGCCGTGCACCCACCCTGCGCGCAACTGCAGCAGAACCTCTGCCGGTGAACGGTCGGTGCGCACGACGAGCAGCCCGGCCGCCCCGTAGATGCCCCAGTGGCGGGCATTGCACTGCAGGCAGAACACCCATCCGTTGCCGTCGCCAGTTGCCATTGCTAGATGTTGGCACATCCGCCCGCAGGCAGACCGGGTGGCGCACGTGTTCTACGGTTGTGGCCATGGAGACCGAGCCACCAACTGCGGTGTCCGGCATGCGGCCGACATGAGTGGTTTCGACTGGCTCACGGCGGATGCGGAAGAGGTCGACCGGGAGTACTCGCCCTCACGCTTTGCGTTGCGGCCGCTCGATGACTACCTGGCCGAGTACGCAGAGTTGAGCGCACCGTATGCGTCAGTCGATCTCGTGAGGCACGGTTCGCCGTTGTTGATCTACATCCACGGTGGCTACTGGCAGAGGCTCTCGGCTGCACACTCCTTGTTCAACGCGCCCGATGCGCTGCGTCACGGCGTGTCACTGCACGCAGTGGAGTACACGCTCGCCCCTGCCGCGACCGTGCAGGCGATCGTGCAGGAGTGCGTGGCCGACGTGCGGGCCGTGCTCGGGCGTGCGTCACCGGGTCGCGTGGTCATCGCCGGGTGCAGCGCCGGTGCGCACCTTGCGGCCATGTGCGCACGTGAGCCGGACATACGCGACCGGATCGACGGGGTTGCGTTGCTGAGCGGCATCTACGACGTGCGCCCGATCGTGCGCACACCGACGAACGACCCGCTGGGCCTCACCGATGAGACAGCACGCGGAATCAGCCCGATGCTGCTTCCTGCCGTGCAGTCGCCGCGCAGGGCGTTGTTGGCGGTCGGTGCACACGAGTCGTCCGAGTTCATCCGGCAGAACCGGGAGTACGGAGATCTGCTGCAGCGCAACGGTGCCGACACGTGCGTACGCGTCGTGCAGGACAGGGATCACTTCGATCTTCCGTACGACCTGTTGCGTGACGGCACCGTCGTGGGAGACTGGGTGCTCGAGACATTGAAGGGACACGAGACCGATGCTGTCTGAGGCACATGACCAGGCGCGGGCACGCGATGCTGCCGACGCGCTCGCGCCGATGCGTTCGATGTTCGACATCCCCGAGGGCATCCTCTACTTCGATGGCAACTCCCTCGGGCCGCTCACCTTCAGATCACGCGAGGTGCTGCACCGCACGATCGAGTTCGAGTGGCGCGAGCGCCTCATCCGGTCGTGGAACGAGGACTGGCTCGCGATGCCGATGCGCATCGGCAACATGATCGCGCCGCTGATCGGGGCCCCGGCAGGTTCCGTCATCTGCGCCGACAACACATCGATCAACCTCAGCAAGGCACTGCATGCCGCAGTCGCCCTCCGGCCCGGCAGGTCCGAGATCGTGATCGACATCAACAACTTCCCGACCGACATCTACATCGCGCGCAGCGTCGCCGACCAGCACGGCCTTTCTCTTGTTGCTGTCACTGCCGACGAGATCACCGGCGCGATCAACGAGCGGACCGCCGTGGTCACCGCAACGCACGTCGACTACCGCAGCGCGCGCATCCTCGATGCCGCGGGCATCACCCGTGCTGCGCACGACAACGGGGCGATCATGGTGTGGGACCTCGCCCACACGGCCGGTGCGGTGCCGTTCGATGCGCAGGCACTGAACGTGGACTTCGCCGTGGGCTGCGGATACAAGTACCTGAACGGGGGGCCCGGCGCGCCGGCCTTCATCCATGTGGCGCCGCGCCTGCTGGAACAGTCCGGCCAGCCCCTGCAGGGGTGGTGGGGGCACGCGGCCCCCTTCGACTTCGAGCTCGACTACCGGCCGGCCGAGGGGATCTCGCGGTTCCTGACCGGCACCGCCAATGTCCTCAGCATGAAGGCGCTCGAGGCGGCCCTGGAGGTCTTCGCCGGGGTCGACATGGGGGCCATCAGGGAAAAGAGCGTCGGTCTGACCTCTTTCTTCGTGGATCTTTTCGACCTGCACCTGGCCGACCGGGGGTTCACCCTGGCCAGCCCGCGGGATCCAGGGGAGCGTGGAAGTCATGTGGCACTTGGGTTTGCGGGGGGCAGGGCCCTGGTGGACGCCATGGCCGACAGGGGCGTTATTGCCGATTTTCGGCCCCCTGACCTCATGAGATTCGGGTTTGCGCCCCTCTACAACTCATATGAGGACGTGACCCGCCTGGTCGAGCACCTGATCAACCATTGAGTTCGGGGTTCATTTACGGGTAGTTTTGTACACCTACCCAGTAAAGGCGGGGGACCGCCAGATTCCTTAAAGGGGAAAAAACATGAAGAAGAGTGTGCTGCGCGTTGGCGCAACAATGCTCGCTCTGTCACTCGTGGGCGTTGCCTGCGGTGGCGGTGACGACGCTTCCGGCAGCGGCTGTGAGGGTGACCTGAAGATTGCATTCTTCGGCGCACTCACCGGCGACGCCGGAAACCTTGGCCAGAACATCAAGAAGGGTCTCGACCTCGCCGTTGCTCAGTACAACGCCGATAACGCCGACAGCCCGCTCGTTGTCGAGGCATACGACTCCCAGGGTGACCCCGACCAGGCTCCCGCACTCGCTGACAAGGCGATCGCGGACCCCTGTGTCGTCGGCATCGTCGGACCTGCATTCTCGGGTGAGTCTGCAGCCGTGAACCCCAAGTTCGAAGAGGCCGGTCTCCCGATCATCACTCCTTCGGCAACGAACCCCGCACTTTCGACCAACGGTTGGGACATCTTCCACCGCGCACTCGCAGGTGACGACAAGCAGGGCCCCGGCGCTGCCCAGAAGATCATCGCCGACGGCAAGACCAAGGTCGGCGTCGTTGACGACAACTCCGAGTACGGCAAGGGTCTTGCCGACATCGTGCAGGAGTCGCTCGGTGACAAGGCAGTGGAGCTGAACAGCCTCGACCCCGAGGGTTCGGACTACTCGGCGATCATCACCGCAGCCAAGGACGCAGGCGTTGACGCAGTGTTCTTCGGTGGCTACTACGCAGCAGCGGGCAAGCTCGCCAAGCAGATGGCCGACGCCGGTGTGACCGCAACCTTCTACTCAGGTGACGGCACGCTCGACAAGGGCTTCATCGAAGCAGCAGGCCCGGCAGCAGAGGGCGCGATCCTCACCTGCACCTGCGCACCGTTCGACACGAACCCCGCGTTCCTCGAGGCCTTCCGTGCAGAGTTCAACAATGAGGACCCCGCCACCTATGCGGCAGAGGCATACGACGCAGCGTCGGTGTTCATTGCAGCAATCAAGGACGGCAAGACCTCACGTGCTGACATCCTCGCCTTCATCAACAGCTACGACGCCGCCGGTGTCACCAAGCAGCTGAAGTGGGACGAGACCGGCGAAGTCACCGGCTCCGCGGTCTATGCCTACGAGATCAAGGACGGCGCCATCAAGGGCATCGGCCTCATCAAGTAATCCCTCCGGGACTACCCAGATCACTGGCGAATGGCCGGGGAACTTTGTTCCCCGGCCATTCGTTTTGTCTACGCTGTTCCCTAGTCAATTCCTGACATCGTCCTTCATAAGAACTGGTATTTCGAATGCCTGACTGGCTCATCATCCGCACCTTCTGGGACCTCACCGTCACCGGCCTGGCGCTCGGTTCCATCTACTCGCTCGTCGCGCTCGGGTACACGTTGGTGTACGGCGTGCTGCGGCTCATCAACTTCGCCCACTCCGAGATCTTCATGGTGGGCACCTTCGGCGCACTGCTCGCGTCGTCGGAGTTCCTCAACATCCCGATGCTGGAGGACGGCAACTACCCGTACCGCACTGGCATGACGCTCATTTTCTTCCTTGTCGTCATCCTGATCGCAGCGATGCTCTTCTCGGGCATCAGCGCCGTGATGCTCGAACGGGTGGCGTACCGCCCGCTGCGGGGCAACGGTGACAGCATCGGGGCAATCGTGCTGGCGTTCCTTACGTCGTTCGTGGTCACCCTGGTGTTCATCGACGACACCAAGATCAACGTGATCATCGCGCTGGTGCTGACTGCGCCGATCGCCTACAGCTACCTTCGCATCTTCAAGCGGGGTCGCAAGGCGCCTCGCCTCGCGTTCCTGATCTCGGCCATCGGTGCCTCGACGGCGATTGCGGAAGCGGTCGGCGTGTGGGGCAAGCACGGCCGCGACCAGTACCAGACCGCCCGCATCCTCGAGAAGAAGACCCTGTTCAACTTCTTCGGTACCGACGTCCGCATCGACTACGTGATCGTGATCGTAGGTGCGTTGCTGATGATGATCGCGCTCACCCTGTTCGTGAACAAGACCAGGCTCGGTCGCGGCGTGCGCGCCGTGGCCCAGGATCCCGAGACATCGCGCATCCTCGGTGTCAACGTCGACATGATCATCATCGTGACCTTCGCCCTCGGCGGCATCATGGCCGGCGGCGCAGCGATGCTCTTCACCCTCGTCTACGACCAGACCCGCTTCAACATCGGCTTCATCCTCGGGGTCAAGAGTTTCACCGCCGCTGTTCTCGGCGGCATCGGCAACCTGAAGGGCGCCCTTCTGGGTGGTCTGCTGCTCGGACTCGTCGAGAACTACGGGTCGGCGATCTTCGGTGGCCAGTGGAAGGACGTCATCGCGTTCACCGTGCTCCTCGTGGTGCTCATGTTCCGCCCCACCGGTCTCCTCGGTGAATCCCTCGGAAAGGCACGCGTATGAGCGGCATCGGTTCAATGATCGGGTCGTTGCGCCGCACGGGCT
Source organism: uncultured Bifidobacterium sp. (assembly GCA_964513585.1). Taxonomy (GTDB): domain Bacteria; phylum Actinomycetota; class Acidimicrobiia; order Acidimicrobiales; family Ilumatobacteraceae; genus UBA2093. The sequence goes on from CAZENK010000002.1 coordinate 46,238, forward strand.
CCACCTTCGGTGAGGCCTTCGACCGCATGAACACCTGGCAGAAGTACTCCTTCTACGGCATCGTGATCATCGCGCTGTACCTGGCGCCGTTCTGGCCGGAAATCCCGCTGATCGGCCCGATCATTGACACACCCGGAACACAGTTCTCCACGGTGTTGAACGACCAGGTCATCATCTTCGTGCTCGTGGCACTCGGGCTGAACGTGGTGGTCGGTCTCGCGGGCCTTCTCGACCTCGGCTACGTGGGCTTCTACGCGGTCGGGGCATACGTCACGGCGATCCTCACCAGCGAGCACGCGAGCCTGCCGTGGCTGGTGTCGCTGCCGGTCGCAATCGTCGTGTCCATGATCTTCGGTGTGATTCTCGGTGCACCCACGCTGCGTCTTCGTGGTGACTATCTGGCGATCGTCACCCTCGGTTTCGGCGAGATCATCCGTCTCACCGCCAAGAACATGGACTGGCTCGGAGCGAGCCGCGGTATCAGCAACATCCAGAAGCCACCGTCGATCTTCGGTCTGAAGTTCGGCGTGATCGACCCGAAGCCGTACTACTACCTGGGGCTGACGCTCGTCCTCATCGTGGTGTTCGTTCTGCACCGCCTCGAGTACTCGCGTGTCGGCCGTTCATGGGTCGCCATCCGTGAGGACGAGGACGCAGCGGAGTTGATGGGTGTCCACACCTTCAAGTTCAAGCTCTGGGCCTTCACAATCGGTGCTGCGGTGGGCGGTCTTGCCGGTGTGCACTACGCCGGCAAGGTCGGGTTCATCAACCCGGACAACTTCCCGCTGACCCTCTCGATCATGTTCCTAGCGGCTGTCGTGCTCGGTGGCGCCGGCAACATGTACGGTGCGATTCTCGGCGCCGTGTTGGTCGCGTACATCCCCGAGCGCCTGCGCAACTTCGCCGACAAGCGGGTGTTCGTGTTCGGCGTGGTTCTGGTGCTCATGATGGTCTTCCGCCCGGAGGGAATCCTGCCGAAGCGTGTGGGCGACGAGCACAAGAAACGAAAAGACCCCGCAAGCAGTGAGGAGGCGGCACAGTGAGCGAACTCCTCAACTTCGACAACGTCACGATGCAGTTCGGCGGTGTCACGGCTCTCAGCGAGGTGAGCCTGAAGATCAACCGTGGTGAGATCCTCGGCCTGATCGGGCCGAACGGTGCCGGCAAGACCACATGTTTCAACGTGATCACCGGCGTGTACTCGCCGACTCTCGGTGACGTGAAGTTCGACGGCCGCAGCATCACGGCCCTGAAGCGCTTCCAGATCACCAAGGCCGGCATTGCGCGCACGTTCCAGAACATCCGGTTGTTCGCCGAGATGACCGCACTCGAGAACGTGATGGTCGGTGCCGACTCACGCAAGAAGTCATCGGTCGGCGGGGCGATCCTGCGCACGCCGCGCCAGCGCCGGGAGGAGGCCGAGACCAGAGAGCGCGCGATGGAGCTGTTGACCTTCATGGGTATCGCCGACCGGGCCAACAATGCCGCGCGAAACCTGCCCTACGGCTACCAGCGGCGGCTCGAGATTGCGCGTGCCCTCGCGACAGAGCCGCAGTTGCTCTGTCTGGACGAACCTGCAGCAGGATTCAACCCCGCAGAGAAGCAGGAACTCAATGAGTTGATCCTGAAGATCCGCGAGCAGGGCTACACCGTGCTGCTGATCGAGCACGACATGAACGTCGTCATGAAGGTCAGTGACCGCGTGGCGGTGCTCGACTTCGGCCGCAAGATTGCCGACGGGGCACCCGACGAGGTCCGCAACAACCCCGACGTGATCGCGGCATACCTGGGAGTCGACGACGATGCTTCTTGAAGTCAACGATCTGCACGTGTTCTACGGCCGCATCGAGGCCCTGAAGGGCATCAGTTTCTCGGTCGGTGAGGGCGAGATCGCCACACTGATCGGTGCGAACGGTGCCGGCAAGACCACCACGATGCGAACGCTGTCGGGCGTGCGCACTGTCACCCAGGGCTCGGTCATCTTCGACGGACAGGACATCACCAAGATGGCCCCGCACGACAGGGTGAAGCTCGGCATCTGTCAGGCACCCGAGGGTCGCGGCATCTTCCCGGGAATGACCGTTCGTGAGAACCTCGACATGGGTCTCTACGTGCGCGGCGGTGACGCAACGCAGCGTGCCGCGGACCTGGAGCACGTGTTCCACCTGTTCCCCAGGCTCAAGGAGCGAATCTCGCAGCTCGGTGGGACCCTGTCGGGCGGAGAGCAGCAGATGCTCGCCATCGGGCGTGCGCTCATGAGCCGTCCGCGGTTGTTGTTGCTCGACGAGCCGTCGATGGGCCTCGCGCCGATGCTGATCCGCCAGATCTTCGAGATCATCAAGCAGATCAACTCGGAGGGAATCTCGGTGCTGCTGGTGGAGCAGAACGCCACACAGGCCCTCCGTGTCGCGAACCACGGTTACGTGCTCGAGACGGGCTACGTGGTGAAGAAGGGGACCGGGCAGGACCTGCTCGATGACCCTGCAGTCCGCGCGGCATACCTCGGCGGCTAGTCGTCGGCCGTCTTCTCCAGGCGGTTCAGGTACCTCTTCACGGCCGTTGCGCTCTCGCGTCGCCAGAGGTCAACGGGGCCCGTTGTGGCTGATCGTTCGATGGCCGTGAAGACGGGTGCGAACTCGTCGCGTTGACGCTGCAGGAACGGTCGCAGTGGCATGGAACTGCGTTCGCGCAGCATCACCTTCACGACGAGTTCCGTGCGCACGTCCCTCAGGTGCGGCACGGGGGTGTCGAGCCAGCGCATTGCGTGCGACCGGCCCTTCGCGGTTGCCGACACCACCACCCGGTCTGCACCCCTGCCGTCCTTCGGTGTCGCACGCCTGACCATGCCGTCCGCCTCGAGCGAATCGATCGCGCGGTACACCAACTGGCGCGACAGCCTCCACGCCCGCCCGATGTCGCCGGTGGGGGAGAGCTCCTCGTGCACCGCCCAGCCGTGACGCGGTTGCTGGACGACCAGGGCGAGCACCACGTTCCTTGCGAGTTGAGCATCCTGTCGCGCCACGTGGCAGAGGTTATCAACCTGTGGCATGTAGTCACTTTTTGACTACCATCAGGGCATGCGCAAATGGGTGGTTCTTGCGGCAGTAGTGATCATGGCGGGGTGTGGTGGTGCCACAGAGACCCCGCAGACAGCTGACCCGTGCGACGGCGCGGTGGTGTTCGCCGCGAGCTCGTTCGCGCCGGTTGTCGAGGGTGCGAAAGCCGGTGAGTGTCTCGACGCCGCCACGGTGTCGCTTGCTTCGTCCACGGCTCTGGCCGCACAGGTCGCAGATGGTGCACCCGTTGACGTGTTCATCAGCGCCGGCACCGATGCAGTGAACCTGTTGCTCTCGCAGGGGGTCGAGCTGGGTGATCCCGTGACGATCGGCTTCAACAGGGCGAGCCTGATGATCAGCGGGTCCTCGGCCGCAGGGCGTGGCATTGACTCCGTGTTCGACCTGGCAACGGCCGATGCGGTGATCGGCGCATGCATCGCAAGTGCCCCGTGCGGCCGGCTCTTCGACGATGTCATGACCAACGCCTCGCGCACCGCCGCTGGCAGGGGACTCGAGTTGTCACGGTCTGCACTGGTCGACACCGAGGCCGCGAATGCGGCAGATCTCGTCTCGAAGATCTCGATGGGCGAGATCGACGCAGGAATCGTCTATGCGAGCGACTGCGTGGCACGACGTGACACAGCCCCGGTGAGGTGCATCGAGGTTCCCCTTGTTGATGACGATGGGTCGCCGCTGAATGCCCGCGTGCCGTACGTGGTGGTCCGGGTGTCGTCGACGCCGGCCGCCCGGGAGGCGTTCACCGCACTGACCTCCCGCGCCTTCATCACGGATCTGTCCAACCGCTTCGGGATCGAGCCCGAGTGACCGCACGCAGTCTGACATCGCGCACACTCACGTCGGTGGCCCTGCTCGCGGGGCTGTTCCTGGTTGTTCCGCTCGTGAGTGTGTTGCTGCGTGTGCCGTGGTCCCTGGCGTGGGACACCGTGTCGTCCGAGACCGTGCGCACCGCTCTGGTGCTGTCGTTGCAGACATCGGTTGTTGCCGCGGTGGTCTCCGTGGTTCTCGGGGTCCCCGTGGCATGGTGGCTGTCGCAGAACTCGGGCGTCGTTGCCCGTGTGCTGCGCGTGGTGTGCGTGTCGCCGATCGTGTTGCCGCCGGTGGTGGGCGGCATCGCCCTGTTGGCTGCATTCGGGCGTCGTGGGTTGCTCGGGCAATGGCTGTACGACTGGTGGGGCGTGTCGTTGCCGTTCACCCGCACGGCCGTTGTGATGGCGCAGGTGTTCGTCTCCATGCCGTTCCTCATCATCGCGGTCGAGGCCGCGTTCAGGCAGGCGGGCATGCGCCTTGAAGAAGCTGCACGCACGCTGGGTGCGGGCCCGTTGCGCGTCTTCTTCCTGGTCTCCGTGCCGTCGGTGGCATCGGCCGTCGGCTCGGGCGCGGTGCTGGCATGGGCCAGGTCGTTCGGTGAGTTCGGTGCCTCGATCACCTTCGCCGGCAGCCTGTCGGGCCGCACCCAGACCCTGCCGATGTCGGTCTACGAGCTTGCGAGCACCGACTACCCGGCAGCACTCGTGGTGTCACTGTTGATGATCGCGGTGTCGGTGCTCGTGCTCGGCGGGCTGCGCGACAGGTGGCTGACAGGGGGCCGCGGATGAGCCTCGTGATGCACGGGACCGTCGGTCGCAATGACTTCTCGCTCGAGGTGGCCCTCGACGTGGCGAACGGGACGACCCTCGGCATCGTGGGGCGCAACGGCTCGGGAAAGTCGACGCTTCTGCACACGATCGCAGGGTTGTGCCCGCTGCGCAGCGGTTCGCTCGCGCTCGACGGCAACGTGTGGGACGACTCCACAGACCGTGGTTTCGTGGTTCCCGAGTTGCGCGGTTGTTCCCTGGTGTTCCAGGACATGCGCCTGTTCCCGCACATGACGTGCCTGCAGAACGTGATGTTCGGTCCCGTGAGCAACGGCGTGTCACGGAGCGCTGCCCGCGGTCTCGCAATGTCGACGCTGCGGGACTTCGGTGTCGACAACGTCGCGCAGAGCCGGGCCGGCAGCATTTCGGGCGGCCAGGCGCAGCGTGTCGCCCTTTGTCGGGCCCTGGTGCGCCGACCGGCTGTGCTTCTGCTCGACGAACCGTTGTCGGCAATCGATGCTGATTCGCGCGGCGAACTGAGGGAACTGCTGCAGCAGGTGCTGTCAGGCTTTGGCGGCATCGCCGTGGTTGTCTCGCACCATGAGGTCGACCTCGACACCCTCGCTGACTCGGTGATGGTCGTCGCCTAGGGCAGCGCCGACAATTCACCTGTGAGTTCACCCTTCGTTCACCTCGCCGTTCATTGCGGTACAGATGCGGCTGTGAGAATCTGCGGGTGCTCCAGATGGAATCACCCCCAGAGCGGCGGGAAATCGAGATCAACTACACGCCCGTGGACCTTGTGTTCCGGCGTTTCGTCACGGTCGCGGCGCTTTTCTCGCTGATTGTCCTCGTGATGATCGCGGCCTTCCTCCTGTACCGGGGGTTCCAGATCTTCTCCGACTTCGGACTGTCGTTCATCACTTCGTCCAAGTGGGACATCGGCAACCCGGAGGATCCCTCGACTGCGGTGCTCGGCATCGGCGCAATGTTGGTCGGGTCCGTGCTCACGGCATTCATCGCAATCCTCGTGGCAGTTCCGTTCGCCGTCGCGTCTGCGTTGTTCATCGAGTTCTACGCGCCGCGGTTCCTGCGCACCCTGCTCACCGCGGTTCTCGACCTTGTTGCGGCCGTGCCGTCCGTGATCTATGGAATCTGGGGATACGTGGTGCTGCTCCCGCTGGTCGAGGACTGGTCAGCCACGCTCAACAAGTATCTCGGATGGTTCCCGCTGTTCTCTGTCGAGACCCCGATCTTCGGCAGGTCACCGCTCCTCGCCGGATTGCTGCTTGCGATCATGATCCTGCCGATCGTGACCTCGGTTGCCCGCGAGGTGTACGGACAGGCGCCACGTGACTTGATCGATGCGTCATACGCACTCGGCGGAACGAAGTGGGCCGGACTGCGCACGGTGGTGCTGCCGTTCGGCCGCAGCGGCCTCGTGGGCGGTGCGATGCTGGGCCTCGGCCGTGCAATGGGCGAGACCGTGGCGGTGTATCTCACCTTGAACCTGGTGTTCGACGTGAACTTCAGGATCCTCGCCTCGGCCGGCGGCAACGTGGCATCACTCATCGCGAACAAGTTCGGCGAGGCAACCGCGTACGAACTGAAGGCGCTCATGGCGGCCGGACTCGTGCTGTTCCTCGTGACGATGCTCGTGAACTTCATGGCGACTGTCATCGTCAACCGTTCGAGGAAGATCGTATGACAACGTTCCAGTACACAGATGTGGTTCCCGAGCCGCGCCGACCGTGGGACCATTCGCGCTCGACTGCGATCCGCGTGGTGGCGTTGGTGGCACTCTCCGGCATGTTCGGTGCATTGTTGAATCAGTACACCGGTCTCGGTGGGTTTCTCGGATGGTACCTGGGGCTCGCCATGGCGATGCCGGTCGTTGCTTTCATCGGGTCGGTTCGCCACGGCTGGAACCTGGCATCGGATCGCATCGCAACAGCATTGATCTCGGTGGCGTTCGCCGCGGTGACCATCCCCTGGGTGTCGATCGTGCTCACGGTGTTCCAGAAGGGCTCGAAGGCCTTCCACTCGAGGTACCTCACGGATGACATGAGGATCACCCCGTCGAGCGACCTGCTGCAGTACGGCGGTGTTGTGCACGCCATCATCGGCACGCTCATCATGGTGATCATCGCGTCGTTGATCGCCGTTCCGTTGGGCATCCTCGCCGCCATCTACATCGTCGAGATCAAGGGGCGTTTCGCGAAGATGGTCCGGTTCCTGACGCAGGCGATGAGCGGGGTCCCGTCGATCGTTGCGGGTCTCTTCATCTACGCAACCGTCGTCATCTTCTTCGGGGGGTTCAGCGCGTGGGCCGGGGCGCTCTCGCTGGTCATCCTCATGTTGCCCACCGTTGCGCGCACTTCGGAAGAAGTGCTGAAGATCGTGCCGGACGACCTGCGGTCGGCGAGCTATGCACTCGGCGCCTCGCAGGCCCGCACCACGTTCCGTGTCGTGCTGCCGACGATCGCATCGGGTCTCGTCACGGCCGCAGTGCTCGGAATCGCCCGTGTCGTCGGTGAGACGGCGCCGCTGATCCTCACGGCCTCGTACTTCGTGGCACGCAGCACGAGCCTCACCGACCCTATTGCCAGCCTGCCGATCTACATCTTCTCGAGTCTCGGGCTCGGCGATGACAACGCAACCACACGGGCATGGGGCGGCTCCCTCGTGCTGCTCTGCGTTGTTTTCATCCTGTTCGTGCTCGCCCGTGTCATCAGTACCCGTCTCACACGAAGGAAGTGAACTTTCCCATGGACAACACCAACAACGAGGCATCCTCGCCCGAGGTCATCACCCCGGGTGTCCCGGCTGACGCAACCGCAATCCAGGACCGCACACAGCGCAACGCCGGCAATCTCGAGGTCTCCCGCCGCGGAGGTCTCGAGGCCGTGGGTGTGCACGCATGGTTCAACAAGCACCACGCCCTCGCCGACGTGTCGTTGCACTTCCCGGAGAACACCGTCACGGGCCTCATCGGCCCGTCGGGTTGTGGCAAGTCCACCTTCCTGCGCCTGTTGAACCGCATGCACGAGTTCATCCCGAAGGCTGCAATGGCCGGCGAGGTGCTCTTCGAGGGCAACGACATCTATGCGCCCGGGGTGAACCCGATCGAGATCCGCCGCCGAATCGGCATGGTGTTCCAGAAGGCGAACCCGTTCCCGGCGATGAACATCGGTGAGAACGTGACCGCCGGGCTGAAGCTGGCGCGCGTGAAGGTTGACGACAAGGACGCACTCATCGAGGAGTGCCTCACCCGCGCCGGACTGTGGAAGGAAGTGAAGGACCGACTGAAGGCCCCGGGCGGATCGTTGTCGGGAGGCCAGCAGCAGCGTCTGTGCATCGCGCGCGCCCTCGCCCTGAAGCCCGATGTGTTGCTGCTCGACGAGCCCTGCTCGGCTCTCGACCCGGGCTCCACGCTGCGTGTCGAGGAGACCATCGTGCAACTGTCGGAGACCATGACGATCGTGATCGTCACCCACAACATGCAGCAGGCAGCACGCGTGAGTGACTACTGCGCGTTCTTCCTGTCGGACGGTGGCCCGGGTCGGCTCATCGAGGCCGACCTGACGACGAACATGTTCTCGAACCCGTCCGACAAGCGCACCGCTGACTACGTGCAGGGCCGTTTCGGCTGATCGGTCGTTCACTGACTGTTCACCGAAACATCGTGGGCAGTTCAGCGCGATTCAGTCCCGGCGAAAACTCGGCCCCGTACCTTCTCCATCGGGAACACACCCAGAAGGAGAAACCACATGAAACTTCGTCGTAAGTTCGTTGCCGCGGCTGTGCTCGCAGCCGTTGCGAGCGTCACGCCGGTGAGCCAGGCAAGTGCCAACACACCGATCGGTGGTGGGGGAGCAAGCTTCCTCGCCAACATGATGGACATCTGCGCCGCTCTCTACAACCGCAGCTCGCAGTTCAACCCGGGCCAGAACACGGTCACCTATGCATCGGTCGGATCGAGCGCAGGTCGAACCAACTTCGCGAACGGCACCTACAAGTTCGGCGGTTCAGAGTCGGCGTATCCGTCCGGAGCTGCCCCTGCGAACCTCGTGTACGTGCCTCTGGTCGGTGGTCCGATCGCAATCGGCTACCGGGTCGACGGACTCAGCCCCGCGAACGCCCAGGTCCGTCTCACCGGTGAACTCGTGGCGAGGATCTTCGCAGGCCAGATCACCAAGTGGAACGACCCGGCAATCGCAGCAGTGAACAAGGCAACATCGGTTCCGCGTCGTCTGTCGGTGACGAAGGACGGAGTGACGGTCCAGGTCGCCAAGAAGGGCAACAGGGTCACGTTCACCACGACCATGACCGCAGCCGCCCGTACCAAGTACAGGAACGCCAAGCTCGTCATCACGCGTACCGCACTGAACGGCTCGCCGAAGATCGCACAGTCCTCGCGTCCCGCTGCACGCTTGACGCGCACGATCGCATACGCAAAGGACACCGTGTACAAGGCGAAGATCGGCCGCACGTCGATCGGCGTTCTCGCGGTGGAGCAGGTGCGTGACGGTGTCACCATCTCCTTCCCTGACCTGCCGATCCGCGTGGTGCACCGCAGTGACGGCTCCGGCACCACGAACAACTTCGCCAACTACCTGAACAGGTCGTTCCCGTCAATCTGGACCAAGCCCACGAGCGACACCTTCGCAACGGCCTTCCCCGGCACCGTGCCGACCGACGGATCCTTCCAGTCGGCCCGCGGCAACGAGGGTCTGGCGAACTACGTTCGTGACAACAACGGCGCGATCACGTACGCCGAGCTGTCGTTCCTCGACGAGCGCGGGGTCAAGTCGGCAGCCGTGATGAACCCGGGCAAGCGGTTCGTCGCGCCGTCGCCGGTGAGCTCGGCAGTGTGGTTCGAGTCGGCTGAGGTCGCCGAGTCGGGTCTCGTGACCCAGAACTTCGCGAACACCGCGATCGATGCATACCCGATCAACGCGATCTCGTATGGGCTCTCGTCGCGCACCGTCTCCAACGACAACACGGCGGTGAAGAGCTTCTTCAGCTTCTTCCTGACCCAGTGCGCACCGAAGAACGCCTCGGGCGCCGGGTACACCGCACTGCAGGGCGCAATCCTGCAGAAGGCGCTCAGCCAGGTCGCCAGGATCAGCGCGGGCTGATTCCCCGAACCAGAACACACGGAGTGGCCCGGTGCATCGGCACCGGGCCACTCTGCATTTCTCGGGCAGAATGGGTGCATGACCGCACTCGAGATCCGCAACCCCGCAACAGGCGCCGTCGAGGGTTCGGTGAACCTGCAATCGGTCGACGAGTGTCTCGATGCTGCTGCACGTGCGCACGGGGCCTTCCCCTCGTGGCGGGTGCGCACGGGGCGGGAGCGCGGGGAGATGCTGCGGCGCGCCTACGAGACCATGGTCGCCGAACAGGACACCCTCGCTGAGCTGATCGTGCGGGAGAACGGCAAGGTCCTCGCCGATGCAAGAGCCGAGGTTCTCTATGCGGCGGAGTTCTTCAGGTGGTTCGGCGAGGAGGCCGTGCGCATCGACGGCGACCTGCGGCGTGCCCCGAACGGCTCCCACTGGTTCGCCGTGACACGGGAGCCCGTGGGTGTCGCGCTGTGCATCACACCATGGAACTTCCCTGCGGCAATGGCAACCCGGAAGATCGGCCCCGCACTGGCGGCAGGCTGCACGGTGCTGTTGAAGCCCGCGATGGAGACACCGCTCGCCGCGCTCGCGATCGCCGACATTCTCCACCGGTGCGGCGTGCCCCGTGATGTGCTGCAGGTGATCACCCCCGATCCGCCCGGTGATGCGGTGCAGGCGCTGCTGACGAGCGGACTGGTGCGCAAGCTGTCCTTCACGGGCAGCACGCGCGTGGGTTCGGTGCTGCTGTCGCAGGCCGCGGCACGCGTGGTCAACTGCTCGATGGAGCTCGGCGGCAACGCGCCGTTCATCGTGTGCGACGACGCCGATGTCGATGCCGCAGTCGACGGTGCCATGGTCGCCAAGATGCGCAACGGCGGGGCAGCGTGCACGGCAGCAAACCGGTTCTTCGTGCATTCATCGGTGCACGACGAGTTCGTCGACAAGTTCGTCGCGCGCATGTCGGCCCTGGTGCTCGGCAATGGCCTGGGCGACGGTGTCACCCTCGGGCCACTGGTGAGTGCTGCACAGCAGGCGCGCGTCGCATCGTTGATCGATTCGGCCGTCTCTCACGGTGCCCGCGTCGCCTGCGGGGGCGGTGTGACCCCGGCCCCGATGCACGGTGTGCAGGCGACGGTGCTCGTCGATGTTGCGCGGGACAATCCCGTGCTCGCCGAGGAGATCTTCGGCCCGGTGGCACCGATCGTGCGCATCGATGACGTGGAGGGTTCGCTCCCTGATTTCAACGGTGTGGACCACGGGCTCGTGTCGTACGTGTACACGCGGGACACGGGGCGGGGCATGAGGCTGGCGAACCAACTCGAGACCGGAATGGTCGGGCTGAACAGGGGCCTGGTGTCGGACCCGGCGGCGCCCTTCGGAGGTGTCAAGGCTTCGGGGCTCGGCCGCGAGGGAGCGCACGACGGTCTGCTCGCCTTCCTCGAGACAAAGTACGTATCAACTGAGTGGTGACCGACCCCTAGTAATCTCGGCGCCATGAGCGAGCAGACCGACACCCAGCACGCCTGGCTGAACCCGGAGGACATCCAGGCAGTGCGGAACCAGGTGCCGCTCGTCTATGTCGATGCGGTGCCCGTGCGCACGGACCACGACGGCACGGTCACGCATGTGGGCATGTTGCTGCGCCAGGCCGCCGACGGAACCATCAGCCGGATGGTGGTCTCGGGGCGCGTGCTCCTGAACGAGCGCATCCGCGACGCTCTCATGCGCCACCTCGAGAAGGACCTCGGTCCCATGGCTTTCCCGCGCGTGCCGCCCGAGCCCTCACCGTTCACCGTCGTCGAGTACTTCCAGGACCCGTCGGTCTCGGGTTTCTTTGACCCCCGGCACCATGCGGTCAGTCTGGCGTTCGTGGTACCGGTCACCGGCGAATGTCATCCGACACAGCAGGCGCTCGACCTTGCATGGTTCACCCCGGAACAGGCCGTGAGCAAGGACGTCATCCGCGAGATGACGAGCGGTCACGACCGTCTCATTCGTCTGGCACTTGCATCGGTCGGTCAACTTCCCTGAACTACTCTGAGGGTCGTGCCCGAGGGAGACACGATCTATCGAGCAGCCGCCGCGTTGCGAACTGCGCTTGTCGGCCGCACTGTCTCTGCGTTCCGTGCCACCCGGTTGGTCGGCCCTGTGCCGCGACCGGGTTCGGCCGTCGAGCGGGTCGAGAGCCACGGCAAGCACCTCGAGATGGTCTTCGACGACGGGATCGTGCTGCACACGCACATGCGCATGACCGGCTCATGGCATCTGTACCGACCGGGTGAGAAGTGGCGGAAGCGCAGGCACCTCGCACGTGTGATCATCGAGACCGATGAATGGGTCGCCGTGTGCTTCAGCGCACCGGTGGTCGAGACGTACCGTGAGTTCGACCAGACGCGTCACCCGCGATCGGGTCGGCTCGGTCCCGACCTGTGCAACGAATCCGCCGACCTGCACGAGTGCGCCGCGCGTCTGTTCCACTACGACAGACCCGAGGCCACGATCGCAGAGGCGTTGCTCGACCAGCGGGTCATGAGCGGCGTGGGCAACGTGTTCCGGTGCGAGGTGCTGTGGGCATGCGGGATCCACCCGTGGGCGAAGGTCGCGAACGTGCCGCAGTCCACGTGTCTCGATCTGGTGTTGACCGCGGCAACGCAGCTGCGCGCCAATCTCGACTCACCCGTGCGCGTGACTGCCCCCGATGTTCCCGGTGGTCTCGCTGTGTACGGTCGCAACGGCCAGAAGTGCGTGCGCTGCGGTGATGTGATCCGTCTCACGAAGATGGGCGAGATGGCCAGGCTGCTCTACTGGTGCCCTGGTTGTCAGGTCGGGTGTGAGCCCTACCCGGAGCGCGACGACAGTGATCCGATTGCACGGGCCATCGACCCGCACCCGGCCGGCACGCAGTTCGTCAGCGAGATTCTGCGGTCCCGCAACGCGTCGTAGCGCTCAGGCCCTGCCCATCACGCGGTCGACTGCGATCTCGATTGCCACGCGGTCCTCGCGCTCGCCCGGTTGCCGGTAGCGGGCGGCGTACCCGTTCACTGCTGCTGCCACGCGGTCGGGGTCGGCGGTGCCGCTCACGGTTCCCTCGAGTGTGAGCCACCTTCCGCCGTCGACCTGGCTGACGACAGCGCGGCCGCCGCGCAGGGCGTTCCTGTACTTGGTCGACGACGCGAACGTGATGACGCGGACCGTGCGTGCCGCATGGTCGTACGAGAACCCCACCGGCACCACGTGGGGTGATCCGTCGGTGCGGAACGTGGTGAGCGAGGCCAGGTGGTACTCGCGCAGGAACGCGAGCATCTCGTCGGTGAGGTCCGCCGGTGTCTTCATCTCAGTTGGTGTTGAGCGCATCGAGCATGTCGACCTTCGTGGCGCGCCAGGCCGGGTACACGGCCGCAAGAACGCCAACGATGAACGACATGATCATGATGACCACGGTGGTGTCGACGGGAACCTCGAACGAGGTGAGGCCCTGGTCGCGCAGTGCGTACACGATGACCCAGCCCAGACCGATGCCGAGCACGATGCCGAGCACGGCACCCAGCAGCGATGTGATCACGCTCTCCCAGCGCACCGTCGTGCGCACCTGTGACCTGGTCATACCGACGGCGCGCAGCAGGCCGATCTCGCGCTGGCGCTCGAACACCGACAGCAGCAGGGTGATGATGATGCCGACGACGGCGATGATGACCGAGAGGAACAGGAGTCCGTAGATGAGGCCGAGAAGCTGGTTCACCTGGCCGGCCTGTTCGTCGATGTACTCGTCCTTCGAGAGCAGCTTGCCCTGGCCGTAGTCGTCAATGGCCTTCTGCAGTTCGGCACGCACGTCACCCGCATCGGCGCCCTTCTCGAGGGTGATGTACACGGCGAAGTCGAAGCTCGAGACCGTGGTGCCGGCGAATGTCTCGCGGTTGATGACCCGGTTGCCGGCGAGATCGTCGTTCACATAGGTCGCACGCACCGTGAGGTCACGGGTCACGCCGTCACCGAAGGTCACGGGAATCACCGAGCCGACCTTCAGGCCGTCGCGTTCCGCGAGCGACTGCGACACTAGGATGCCGTCCTTGTCGAGCACCGAGTAGTCGGCGTCGACCAGACCGATGTCGAAGTTGCCGCCGATGGTTGCGGGCGTGATCACCGTGAGTGTGCGGCCCTTGTCGTTGATCTTGGTCAGCACGGTGCCGACACCCGTTGCATCGTCGACCCCGGGGATCTCGGAGAGCGAAGTCGCGAGATCAGGACTCAGGCCACCGAAACCCTGGGCCGCGACGCTGATGGCAAAGTCTCCCTTGAACTGGTCGGTGAAGATGTCGGAGATCTGGCCGTTGATGCTCGCTGCCAGTGCTGACACTGCTGTCACGAGTGCCACACCGATGAGAACCGGAGCCGATGTCCGTGAGGTGCGCTTCGGGTTGCGGGCCGCATTCTGACGGGCCATGCGACCGGTGACGCCACGCATGTTCTCTGCGGGCTTGCCGAGGACCAATGCGACGGGGCGTGCGATCATCGGCCCGAGAACGATGGTCCCCACGAACACGAAGAGGATGCCGAAGCCGAGCCAGTTGTTCGAGGCCCCGCCCACCACCGCAACGATGACAGCGACGCCGAGGGCGATGCTGCCGAGTCCCCATGCGAGGCGCACCTTGCCGGGTCCGGCGGTCTCGATGGCGGTGGCACGCATTGCGGCCAGCGGCGGCACCTTGCCGGCGCGGCGTGCGGGCAGCACTGCCGACAGAACGGTCACGATCAGGCCGACGATGACCGTGTTCATCAGGGTCGATGCGGTGATGACGAGACCGCCGCTCGGGATCTCGAAACCGATTGCCGGCAGGGCAACCGACAGCAGTTTGGAGATGCCGATGCCGCCGACGAAACCGGCGAGAGAACCGAACAGACCGACCACCACCGACTCGATGAGCATTGACCGGGTGACCTGGCTGCGGTTGGCCCCGAGCGCGCGGAGGAGTGCGTTCTCCTTCTGGCGCTGTGCCGCGCTGATCGAGAACACGTTGTAGATCACGAAGCTGCCGACACCCAGTGCAATGACACTGAAGATGGTGAGGAAGATGCTGAAGAACGACAGCGCCTCACCGATGTCATCCTGGGTCTCCTTGGTGATCTCGGCACCGGTCAGGGTCTCGATCTTCTGCTCGGGGTCGAACATCGCGTCGATGTCGTTCGCGAGCGCCTCATCAGAGCGCGTGCCGTCACCCACGACCAGGATCGCGTCGACGAAGCCGGGCTTGCCCAGGAACTCGGCGGCGGTCGGCACGTCGAACAACGCGAACGTGGCACCGCCGGGCGAGCGCACGTCACCGTACGAGGCGATGCCCACCAGTGTGAACGTGCGGCTTCCCGCTTGCGCCACGATCTTCACCGTGTCACCCAGCACGTAGCCGGCTTCTTCCGCAGATGCCTCGTCGAGTGCGACATCGTTCGGTCCGCTGGGGAAGCGACCCTCGGTGATGGTCCACAGCGCACCCTCGAACTCGACAGCGACGCTTCCGAACGTGGGCGGCCCTGCGCCCTCGGTGCCGATCGGCTTGCCGTCCTTGCCGATGATGCGCGCGAACGCCTGGATGTCAGGGACTGCATCGCTGACGCCGGGAACCGCACGCACCTTGTCGACGACCTCTGCGGGGATGCGCTGGCGCTCGATCAGGCCGAAGTCGCCCTCGACCACCTGTGTGGACCGCACGTACCCGTCGATGTTCTTGAACACGTCCTGGAACAGGTTGTTGAAGGTGCGGTCGAGTGTCGCCGAGAACACCGAGGTGCCCGACAGGAAGGCCGTACCGAGGATGACGGCGAGTGACGTGAGCACCAGGCGCGCCTTGCGCCCGAGGATGCTCTTCAGTGCGATGCGGAACATGGGGTCAGTTGCCCAGGCTCTTCATCCGGTCGAGCACCTTCTCCGCGGTGGGCTCGAGCATCTCACCGGCGACCTTGCCGTCAGCGAGGAACACGATGCGGTCGGCGTACGCGGCGGCAACCGGGTCGTGCGTGACCATCACGATGGTCTGGCCGAGTTCGTCGACGGCCATGCGCATGAACTTCAGGATCTCGCTGCCGGTCGTGGAGTCGAGGTTGCCCGTGGGCTCGTCGGCGAGGATGATGCGCGGCTTGCTCGCAAGTGCGCGGGCAACTGCGACCCGCTGCTGCTGGCCGCCCGACAGCTCGCTCGGCCGGTGCGACAGGCGGTCGTTCAGGTGCACGGTGGAGATCACCCGCTGGATCCACTCTTCGTCGCCGCTCTGGTTGCCGAGCAGAAGCGGCAGCCGGATGTTCTCGTCCGCGGTGAGCGTGGGCACCAGGTTGAACGACTGGAAGATGAAGCCGATCTTCTCGCGGCGCAACTGCGTGAGTGCCTTGTCGTTCAGTGTGGAGAGGTCGACGTTGTCGATGATCGCGCTGCCAGAGGTGAGCGAGTCGAGACCGGCGATGCAGTGCATGAGGGTCGACTTGCCCGAGCCGCTCGGGCCCATGATCGCAGTGAACTGGCCGGCATAGAACTCGACGCTCACGTCGTCGAGAGCGTGCACCACGCCCTCGTCCTTTCCGTAGGTCTTGATGGCGTGCGACGCCGAAGCAGCAACGGTCAGGGTGGGGGAAGTCATGGGAACAAGTCTGTCGGCGTCAGGTCCGTGACCCAACGCCGACAGCAAGAAAAGACAATGAATTCGGGGTGAATCATGCAGGCACGACCCTGCAGACTCACATCTTTACTTCGGCTGCGGAAGCACCCTCAGGTACGGCTTCACCGTCTTCCATCCCTGGGGGAAGAGAGTCTTTGCCTCGTCATCGGAGACGGCCGCACCGATGATCACGTCATCGCCGTTCTCCCAGTTCGCGGGGGTGGCGACCTTGAACTTCGCGGTGAGCTGCAGCGAGTCGATCACGCGCAGGATCTCGTCGAAGTTGCGTCCGGTCGAGGCCGGGTAGGTGATCGTGAGCTTCACCTTCTTGTCCGGGCCCACAACGAACACCGAGCGCACGGTCATGGTGTCGTTCGCGTTCGGGTGGATCATGTCGTACAGGTCCGCAACCTTGCGGTCGGCATCGCCGATCATGGGGAAGTTGACGGCGGTTCCCTGGGTCTCTGCGATGTCGGCCTCCCACTTCTCGTGCGAGTCCACGGGGTCGACCGACAGGCCGATGACCTTCACGTTGCGCTTCTCGAACTCGGGCTTGATGCGTGCCACGTAGCCGAGCTCCGTGGTGCAGACCGGGGTGAAGTCCTTCGGGTGGCTGAACAGCACGCCCCAGGAGTCGCCGAGCCATTCGTGGAAGTTGATGGTTCCCTGCGTCGTGTCCGCGGTGAAGTCGGGCGCGGTGTCCCCGAGTCGAACTGCCATGGTGTGCTCCTTCTGAGTCTGTGGTGTCCCCGAGGATACGGCGGTTTTCCCAAAACCCGACAAGTTTGGTCGGGAATCACCTGCCGGGTGACGGGAGTTACTGGCCGACCGGCATCCAGTTGCCGTGGAACCCGTTCGGCACGCGCACCGGCAGGTGCACCACCGCGATCGGATCGTCGGTGAAAGCCCGGGCGTCGAACAGCGCGAGTTCCGAAAGACCTGTTCCGAGGTTCTGGCGCAGCGCCATCACATATCCGTCATCCTCGTTGGACTCCGTCACGGCATCGTTCGTGCGGGGGATGAAGACGGGTTCGCCGTAGCCGTAGTCACGTGCGTCGGTGCGTGCGGTGAACGACTTCGTGTCGAGGTCGGCCTTTATCAGCACGTCCTGGGCGAACTCCGTGGCGATGCCCGCCGAGTACCCGAAGCGGTTCTTCAACCCGATGAGGTCCTCGCGGATGCGGGGGAACTCCTGCGGACGGTCATCGAGAGTCTCCTCGGTGGCATGGCCGGTGGCGGGGTCGAGCACCCACCTGACCATTGTCGGCGGCCCCTCGCCCGGGCCCCGGCGTTCACGGTCGAACATGCGCGGGTGACGCGCTGCATCGAGCACCACGCGGCCGTCGAGCAGGTCATAGGAGTTCATCGGATGGAAGAAGTAGCAGGGGTCGATCGAGACCCATGCAATGTCGTCGGCGCTTCCTTCGCGGGGCAGCAGCCCGATGCGCGCCTCGTAGTTCGCGTCCCAGTAGTAGGGCAGGCTCGCGCCCTTCATGGCGGCATCGATGTTGAACACGCACGGAAGGTCGAACACCATCGCGTACTTCTCGGTGATCGAGATGTCATGGATCATCGGCCCGCCCGGCAGCGGGATGTCGACGGTGCGCCGCACGTGACCCTGTGGGTCGACCACCAGGTACTGCACCTGGTTGCCCCAACCCCACCAGTACGTCATCACGTGCAGTTCGTTGGTGCGCGGGTCGCGCTTCGGGTGTGCAGAGAAAGCCATCGGAAGCGTGCCGTCGAGATTCGAGACACGAACGGTCTCGAGATCGAAGTCGAGCTCGATCGGTGGGGAACCCGCCTCGACGATCGCATAGGTGCGCCCTGCGTGCTGGATCACGTTGGTGTTCGCAGAGAACGTGTTGTGGTCGGCGGGCCAGTCGGACGGGGGAGCTTCAACGCCCATCTTCTGTGCGAGGTTCGGCTCGCGCACCCACCGGTTGCGGTACCACTCGGCCCTGCCGTCACGGATGCGGATGCCGTGCACCATGCCGTCACCGGTGAACCAGTGGTAGCGCTTCTCGTTGATGTCGCCGAACGGGTTGGGCCCGTTGCGCACGTAACGGCCGTCGAGATCCGGCGGGATCGTCCCGGTGACGGGAAGGTCATGTGCGGTGACCTCCTCGGTGACCGGCGCGAGATTGCCGGCAAGAAAAGGGTTAGCGCTTGATGTTGCCATTGATGCTCCGTGATGTGAACCGTGCGACGCTGTCGACCACGCTGTCGATGCTGGCCTCGGGCGGCAGTTTCGCCTCGAGAGGGCCGTCGATCAACAGGGTCGCGAGTCCGTGCGCCGATGACCAGAGTGCGATCGGCAGCGTGAGGGGGTTGTCGCCGGCCGTGTGATCAGGGTCGACTGCGGCGGCAAGATCGAGCAACGCAAGGAATGCGCGGTCGGCTGCTGCACGCGTGGCGTCGTGGGTCGGGATGCCGCAGATGTCGGCCCTGAACATCACGCGGTAGTGGCCCTTGTGTGCGAGGGCAAAGCGAACGTACGTGTTCATGCAGGTTGCAAGTGGGTCATCTGCGCCCGTGAGCGCCGCCTCGAAGTCATCGGCAAAGCGTGTGAACCCCTCCTCGCTGATCGCGGCAAAGATTCCTGCGCGGTCACCGAAGTAGTGGTACGGGGCCTGGTGGCTGACCCCGGCCCGCCGGGCCACCTCTCTCATCGACACCGCATCGGCGCCCTCGGTGGCGATGATCGCGAGTGCCCCGTCGAGAACGGCTCGACGCACGTCAGTTGCGGCGTCCACGGTGGTGTGAGTGCCTCGACGGGGTGCTCGCGTCATGCACGCCACTGTAACGCAGGGCTTGACAATGTCAAGTTCGGTTGCTAGACATTGTCAAGTATGAACGTCACACCTGTTCCTGACCACATCTATGCACGCCGTTGGCTCATTCTCGGCATTCTCAGCATCAGCGTCTTTCTCGTCGTCGTCGACAACCTGATCGTGAACGTCGCGCTGCCCACGTTGCAGCGCGAGCTCAATGCCACGACCACCGGCCTGCAGTGGATCGTCGACTCCTACGCACTCGTGTTCGCAGCGTTGCTGCTGGTCGGCGGCGGTATCGGTGACCGTTACGGCCGCAAGCCGGCCATGCAGATCGGTCTTGCCCTGTTTGCGGCCTGCAGCGTGGGTGCGGCGTTCGCATCGAGCAGCGGTTCCTTGATCTTCTGGCGAGGTGCCATGGGGATCGGTGCGGCACTGGTGTTCCCCGCAACCCTCGCGATCATCACCAACCTGTTCCTCGACCCTGTCGAGCGCGCCAAGGCAATCGGTCTGTGGTCGGCAGTCTCGGGTATGGCGGTTGCGTTCGGGCCCGTGGCGGGCGGGTTCCTGCTCGAGCATTTCTGGTGGGGGTCCATGTTCCTCGTGAACGTGCCAATCGTTGCGGTCGCACTGATCATCGGTGCGCGCATCATCCCGAACTCGCGCAACGAGAACGCCCACTCCATCGACAAGACAGGATTCGTGCTCTCGGTGGTCGCGATCACTGCGATCGTGTTCACGGTCATCGAGTCGCCGCACTGGGGCTGGGGCAGCCTGAAGTCGAACCTCGGGTTCGTGCTCGGTGCCGCGGCATTGTTCGCCTTCGTGCGCGTCGAGATGCGCAAGGAAGAGCCTCTGCTCGAGGTGTCGTTCTTCAGGAGTGCGCGCTTCAGTGCCGCGACCGGAAGCATCGGCATCGCCTTCTTCTGTCTCTTCGGTTTCACGTTCCTCGTCACTCAGTACTTCCAGTTCGTGCGTGGGTACTCCACCCTGAGCGCCGGTCTGCACACCCTTCCGTTTGCAATCGGTGCCGGTGTCACCGCACCATTTGCGGCGCGTGCAGCCCTGAAGTTCGGCACCAAGCGTGTCGTGTCACTCGGTCTGTTGAACATGAGCATCGGTTTCCTGATCGCGTCGCGCATGGATGCCGCGAGCTCGTACTGGGGTCACGTGATCATCGGCATGCTGTTCATGGCCAACGGTCTGTCGTTGGTCACGTCGCCCGCCACCGAGTCGGTGATGGGGTCATTGCCGCGGGAGAAGGCCGGCGTGGGTTCTGCGGTGAACGACATCAGTCGCGAGGTCGGCGGCACCCTCGGTGTCGCAGTCGTGGGATCGGTGTTCGTGAGCCTGTACGGCCCGAAGATCTCGGAGACCTTCACTGCGTTGCCGGGGCTGGTGCAGGCACTGCCGGCCGGTCTCTACGAGTCGGCGCAGGACTCCGTCGGTGCGGCGTTCGCCGTGGCGCAGGGTTCGCCCGCCGCTGTGCGGCCCGACGTGATCGCGGCCGTGAGTGATTCGTTCGTGCACGGCTTCTCCACTGCGTGTCTCGTGGCGGCAGGCATGGCGTTCGTCGGGTCGCTGTTTGCACTGAGATTCCTGCCCGCACGTGCCGACGTCGCCCAGCACTGACCCGTTACCGACGGGTCGGAAACGATTTTCCGTTGCCCTGCGCGGGAGAGCACAGGAACAACCGCAAGTACGATGGGGCAATGCCGTCACCGCACCCCGCCAGGTCTCTCGACGGCGCTCCCGCGCGTGATGCGATACTCGCTGCGCTGACCGCACGGCTGACGACCGCAGGCCGACCGCAGATCACTCTTGCCACGGTGCTCGTCGGCGACGACGGCCCGAGCCGTACCTATGTGGCCAACAAGCGGCGCACGGCCCAGTCGATCGGGCTCGTGTCCGATCACACCCAGCTTCCCGCCGGCACGACCCAGGCCGAACTCGAGGCGGTTGTGGCTTCCCTGGCTGCGCGCGTCGATGTGCACGGGATCCTTGTTCAGCTCCCTCTGCCTGCACATCTCGACACGGAGCGGGTGCTGCAGTTGATCCCTGCAGAGAAAGATGTCGACGGCCTGACGACTGCATCGATGGGTCGCCTCATGCGCGGACTCGACGGTCACGTGAGTTGCACACCGCTCGGAGTGCTGCGCCTGTTGCAGCACCACGGCATCCCGACTGCGGGGCGACATGCCGTGGTGGTCGGGCGGTCCACCCTCGTGGGACTGCCGTTGTCGGTGCTGCTCGCTCGCAAGGGCATCGACTGCACGGTCACGCTCGCGCATTCGCGCTCACAGGATCTGGCCGGCATCTGCCGCAGCGCCGACATTCTGGTGTCGGCCACGGGCGTGGCGCGTTCGATCACCGCCGAACACGTGACCCCCGGTGCTGTTGTCGTCGATGTGGGCATCTCGCGGATCGAGGACGGAATCGTCGGCGATGTGGATGCCGAATCGGTGGGCATGGTTGCATCGGCGCTCACGCCCATGCCCGGCGGCACAGGTCTGATGACCGTTGCGTGTCTGATGGAGAACACGGTGAACGCCGCCGTCCTGCTGGGCATGCAGCTGTGATTCGAGTGTCGAACAGGTCATCGAGGCTGTGGCTCGCTGCCGCCGTGGTGTTCGCCGCAGTTGTCACCGCTGTGCAGACACCCGCCACGGCGGCTGTTCCCGAGGCAGAACCGGTTGCGCGCAAAATGGTGGTCACGTCGCCGCAGACGACCGGCCCGAACTCCAGCGTGCTGTCGTGGGGTCTCGAGCGCATCGACCAGCGCGGCCCCGTGGCAAGCCCGAGGTCGTACTCGTTCGGCAACACGGGCACCGGCGTCACCATCTACGTGCTCGACTCGGGCGTGCAGGCAAACCACCCCGAGTTCGAGGGAAGGGTGGTCGACGGCTGGAGCTACCGCGCGAGCACGACCGCACTGAACAGCTACAAGAACGCACTGCAGGCGAACACCATCGATGCCTGCCCCAACGACGGGTCGCATGCCCAGAACCCCGCCTCATTCGATGCGCCTGCCACTGTCGATGCCGCGGACAAGGGCCGCACCGACAACGACGGCCACGGAACCCATGTGGCAGGCATCGCAGCAGGTGAGTACGTGGGGGTGGCGAAAGATGCGCGTGTGGTGCCGGTGCGGGCCCTCGATTCGTGCGGCAACGGCACGCGCACCATGATTCTCGAGGGTCTTGCATGGATCCGCACGCATCACCAGGCCGGTGAGCGTGCGGTGCTGAACCTGAGCGTGGGTTTCGGTGAACAGGTGGCCGCGGTTGATGACTCGATCACCGCGTTGATGAACGACGGCATCGTGGTCGTGGCGGCGGCAGGAAACTCGGCATCCACTGCATGTGGCTCGACGCCGGCCTCCACCCTCGGCACTATCTCTGTCGGCGCATCGACATCGGTGGATTCGGAGAGCAATTTCTCCAACTTCGGCGAATGTGTCGACCTGTTCGCACCCGGTGGCGGCGTGCCTGGATTTTCGGTCACCTCGGCGTATCCGTACCTGAGCGGCACGACCAACACGTACGCAGGCCTCTCCGGAACCTCGATGGCGGCCCCGTTTGTTGCCGGCGCAGTTGCGCGTGTGATGCAGACCATGCCTGCTGCACCCACGAACTTTGCCACCGGGCCCACAACAGCGTGGCGATGGTTGAGTTCCAACGCATCAACGGGCCGCATCACGTATCACGACCAGGCGCGCCCGGTGCAGACGCTGAACCGTCTTCTGTTCGTGCCGGTCGCCATCGCTGCACCTGTTGCCCAGGCGACCGCGGTTCCGGCACCGGCCGGCGCAACCGTGTCGTGGACAGGGGCGGTGGCGGGCACCACCTATGTCGCCACTGCGTCACCGGGCGGTGCACAGTGCACCGTGGTCAACGGGTCGTCGTGCACCATCTCGGGGCTCACGCCCGGCACTTCGTACACCGTGTCGGTGGCCGGGTCGATCGGCGACGGTTTCGGCGCTCATGTCGAGACATCTGTTGTTGCCGGAGCGGCCGCCCCACAGCAGCCCGCGCCTGAGCCGGCTGCGCCGCCCTCTGTTGCCGGAGCAGCATCGGCGAACTCTGTCTCGTTGAGTTGGGCGCCCTCGGCGACGCCGAACGTGACCTACGTGGTCACGTCGACACCTGCGTCTACCGGGTGCACCACCACGCTCACCCAGTGCACCGTTGCAGGCCTGCGGCCCGGCATCAACTACGTGTTCTCCATCCGCACACAGGTCGGGGGCGCCTTCTCGCCCACGGCAACAGAGTTCGAGACCCGGCCCGGGTTCACGGTGAGGCGATCGACCGTTGCCCGCCGGTCGCGCACGTCGCTGACCTCGATCGTGACCACGCCGTCGCGCGGCAGGAAGACATGGCGTGAATCGGGCGCCTGTTCCATCTCGGCGGGTCGTCTCGTGGCGCCGGCGCGCGCCACCACCTGCACGGTGGTGTTACGGGTTGCAAAGTCCGGGTCGTGGCCCGCCATGTCGACCACTGTCAAGGTCGCGGTGAGGTAGGCGTCACGGTGAAACGCACGGGACAATCTGATACCCTTGGGGGTATGAAGAAGAGAGTTCTCGGTCTGGTGTTCGTCGCCTCGTTCACGGCATTGGTCGCGGCAGGTTGCGGCAGTTCAGGCGGAACCTCGGGTCCCGACACGACCATCGTCGATGTGTCGTTGGTTCCCGCGGGCACGGTGATCGACGTGCGTTCAGCCGGTGAGTTCGCCGAGGGTCACGTGCAGGGCGCTCGCAACCTGAACGTGGAGAACGGTGACCTCGAGGCTGCCCTCGGCAGTCTCGACAAGAGTGCGTCGTACTCGGTGTACTGCAGGTCGGGGCGCAGGTCTGCCGTCGCGGTCGAGATGATGCGGAATGCGGGCTTCACAAAGGTGGTTGACCTGGGGGCACTCGATGAAGCCGCTGAATCCCTCTCGCTCCCCGTCGTTCGCAACTGATCACAGAAACGGAAAACCCCACATGGCCACCCTCGCACTCACCGAAGAGAACTTCGAATCAACCGTTCTGGCCGAGGGCATCACCATCGTCGACTTCTGGGCCGACTGGTGCGGCCCGTGCAAGATGTTCGCTCCTGTGTTCGAGAAGTCGAGCGAGGCGCACCCCGAGGTGCGCTACGCAAAGGTCGACACCGAGGCCGAGCAGGGTCTTGCCGCCGCCCTCCAGATCAGGTCGATCCCCACGATCATGGTCTTCCGTGACGGGATCCTGTTGTTCAACCAGGCCGGGGCCCTGCCCGAGCACTCGCTCGAGCAGATCGTGACCGCGGCCGAGCAGCTCGACATGGAAGAGGTGCGCCGCGAGATCGCCGCGGCCGAGGCGGCAGAAGCCGCCGAGTAGCCGCCCTACACTCTTCCCCGTGGGGCGTTCCGGGGGGAAGACGACACGGGTTCTGTTGACGCTGTGCGTCGCCGTGTCGCTCGTTGTTCCGGTGGTCGCCGCGGCGAACGCCGCATCACCCACGCAGCCGCCTGCGGTCGGTCGCATCGCAGTGGGTGACACACACACGTGCGCGATCGCATCGAACGACGTGGTGTGGTGCTGGGGCGACAACAGCTACGGCCAGCTCGGGTCTAGTGCGCACGCAGCGCTGCCGAACTCGCGCTCGACCGTGCCGGTGCAGGCGGCCGCTCTGCCGGGTGCACGTGTCGCACGTGCGATCACGGCGGGAAAGGGCCACGTGTGTGTGCTGGCCGACGACGGCAGTGTGTGGTGCTGGGGCTACAACGGGTACGGCGAAGTCGGAGTCAGTGGCGGCAGCCAGGTGGATCCCGTGCGTGTGTCGCTCGCTGACACCGCAACCATGGTGGTGGCCGGCGGCAACAGCACGTGCGCCACATTGGCGAACTCGCAGTTGTGGTGCTGGGGCAGGAACAACCGCGGACAGCTCGGCGTGGGCAGCGCGAACAACACCGCGAATGCGACACCCGCACGCGTGGGCATTGTCCCCGTGTCGTTCACCGTGGCATCTCTCGATCTGGGTGCCCTGCACGCATGCGCAACGAGCACGGCGGGCGACACATGGTGCTGGGGCGCATTCGACGATGGTCGCCTGGGTACCAACGGTGCATCGGATGTGCTCGCGCCGCAGAAGCTCTCGAGCATCGCCGCAGGCCAGTCCACCGGTGTCTCGGGAGGTTCAGATCACACCTGCGTGACCACGGCATCCCAGGTGCAGTGCTTCGGTGCAAACGCGATGGGCCAGCTCGGCGCCGACCCGGCGGTGGTGTCTGCATCGTCGACACCGCGTGCGGTGACGGCCTCGGGCTCACCGGTCATGGTCGTTGCGGGCACCGAGACCACGTGCATGATCGTGGGCTCGGGTGCACTCGAGTGTCTCGGCAGCGATTCATCGGGCCAGCTCGCCAGTGGCTCGAGCGGCAGTTCGAGGCACACGGCCGCCGCGGTCACGGGCATCTCGGGCGGTGTTGTCGATGTGGCAGTGGGCGACACGCACGCCTGTGCCGTGCTGGTGTCGGGTGCGGTGAGGTGCTGGGGTGCGAACGCATCGGGCCAGCTCGGTGACGGCACCCGGGTCATGCGCACGAGCGCTGTTGCTGCCGGCACACTCAATGCCTCGCCCACGACAACCACCACGACTACTGCTGCAACCACGACGACTGCCGCGACCACGACCACGCCCGCACATGTGACGCAGCCACCCTCCACCGGCGCACCGGCCACTGCGCCACCGACAACCGAGGTGTCCGGCACGCCGGTGACGGCAAGCACTGTTGCCACGGGTCTCGCGGCAACAGAAGCGCGCGCGATGACCGTGAGACGCAACCGTCACGTGACCGCGCGGGCGATCGCGGCGCATGTGTCGCTCGCGATCCCGAAGACCTCCCGGGGCACCATGCGCCTGACGATCGTGCGCGGTTCGCGTTCGTGCGTGTTCGACGGTGCACGCATCAGGGGAGTGCGCAGGGGCTCGTGCACGGTGCTCGTGACCGTGATCCCGAAGCGCGGGAAACGCACCCTGCGCACCGCCACGATCGTGGTGCGCTGAGGCTCTCCCTCGCGTGCGCACACGCGTGCGCGGGACGCGCGCCCGCGCGCCCGGCCTGTCAAGTCTTTCTTTTTTCCTTGTGCCACAAGGCTTCCGCAGGGGTCGACAGGGCAACCCTGAGACACGCATGGTTTATGAACTGCCGCCATGAAGAAAACGAACACAGCTCCCCGCCGCCCCCTCGTCATCGTCGAGTCGCCGAACAAGGTGAAGACGATCTCGAGGATCCTCGGTGACGACTACAACGTGCAGGCCTCCTACGGGCACTTCGCCGACATCCCCGCAAAGAAGGACGCGATCGACGTGAAGAACGGGTACACCGCGACGTACTCACTGTCGACGAAGGGTGCACAGGTGATCGAGAACCTGCGTCGTGAGATGGAGTCGGCGAGCGAGGTCATTCTTGCGACCGACGACGACCGCGAGGGCGAGATGATCGCGGCACTGCTGGTCGAGTTCCTGCAGCCCACGGTGCCGGTGTCACGAATCGCATTCCGTGCCATCACCAAGTTCGAGATCCTGCAGGCACTCGAGAACCGTCGCCCCGTCAGCGAGTCGCTGGTCGAGGCGGCCCGTGCCCGTCGCTATCTCGACCATCTCTACGGGTTCGTGGTGTCACCCGTGCTCTGGAGCAACGTGCGGCAGAACCTCGGCATCGGCCGTGTGAAGGGCCCCGCACTCCGTCTGCTGGTGGAACGTGAGGAGGCACGCCTTGCCTTCGTGAAGACCGACTACTGCGGCATCGAGGTGGCCCTCGGCGACGGCATCGTCGCCGACCTTCGCGCACTGGACGACGTGCCGGTCGCAAAGTCGGGTGACATCGACGATGCGGGCGCCGTGACTGCGCCGGCCGAACTGCTCCTGACGCCGCTCGCCCGGCAGCTCGAGACCGCACTGGCCGGTGCCAGGGCCACTGTGGTCGAGGTGAAGCACACGAAGTACACCCGCCGTGCACCGCGTCCGTACACCACGACCGATCTGTTGTCCGACATCGTGAACCGCACGTCGATGGGCGCCGGTGCCGCACAGGGCATCATGAACCAGCTTCACGAGAAGGGCCTGATCTCGTACCCACGCACCGACAGCCCGGCACTGAGCCCGGTGACCACCGAGTCGGCCCGCCGGGAGGCGGTCGACATGTTCGGCCCCGGCAGCGTGCCGGCGAAGCCCAACCGTTTCTTCCCGAAGCGCAAGACCGCACAGGAGGCACACGAGGCGATCCGCCCGTCGAAGATGACCGACCGGCACCCGAAGGGTCTCACACCGCAGCAGGCGATGGTCTACGAAATGGTGTGGCGCCGCACGGTGGCCTCACAGATGATCGATGCGACCGGCACGACCACCAGTGTCACGTTCGCGGTCCGCACCGAGGACCCGTCGCACGTCTGCACGTTCGTCGCATCGGGGACCACGATCTCCGAGCCGGGCCACATGCGCCTCACCCACCCCGACAACGAGTACCTGCCCACCCCGCTCGCACATCTTGCCGAGGGCGAGGACTTCACGGTGATGTCGGTCGAGGTGTCAGAGCACGCCACGAAGCCCCCGGCCCGGTACACCGTGCCCACACTGATCCGTGCGCTGGAGGATCTCGAGGTCGGCCGCCCCTCCACGTATGCGGCGATCATCGAGGAACTGCGGCAGGAGTACGTGTGGTCGAAGCAGGGTGACAGGGCGCTGATCCCCACGCTGACTGCGGTGGCAGTGCACCGGTTCATGGCCGAGTGTTTCCCGGCCCTGGTCGACGATGCCTTCACACGTGAGATGGAGCTGCAGCTGAACGACATCGTCGACGGTTCGTTGACCCTCGCCGGCATGCTCGACCAGTTCCATTCACGCGGCAGGGACGAATGGCCCGGGCTGGTGACTGCGATCGAGAACGTGAAGGCCACGTACAGGCCGGCCGACCACCATGTGCAGATGATCGGGTTGCACCCCGGCACCGGTGAGCCGATCGTTCTGAAGCCGGGTCGTTCGTTCACCAAGAGGAAGAAGGCGACTGCCGCACGGGGCAAGCGACGGCCTGCATCGACCGGGTCTCCTTACGTGACCTGTGCCGGCCGGCATGCCGCAGTTCCCGACCAGACCGAACTCGCCGATCTCACGGTGGACTACGCGGTGCAGTTGCTCGACGCGCCGAAGGTGGGTCGCGTGCTCGGTGAGCACGACGGGGCTCAGGTCGAGGTGAAGTCCGGGCCGCACGGCCCGTACGTTCGGGTGGGGAAGCGCAACGTGTCGATCCCCGGTTCGCTCGATGCCGCGACCATCACGCTCGATGACGTGGTGGGCCTGCTCGCATACCCCATGGTGCTCGGTGAGCACGAGGGTGCCGAGGTCATGCTGAAGCACGGTCGGTACGGGTTCTACGTGGACAAGGACGGCGACACGCGGCCGTTGGGTGCCGACGTCGACCCGTCAGGTTTCACACTCGAGAGTGCCCTCGAGCTGCTGTCTCGCCCGAAAAAGGGCCGGGGCAAGCGGTAGCGTCTCGCCCGTGGAACCACATCACACCCCCTCATCACGCGAGAGAATCATCGCGGCCGCCAGAGTGGAAGTCGAGACCAAGGGCATCCTGGGTCTGCGCGTTCAGGACGTCGCGCAGAACGCCAAAGTCTCCGTGCCTCTCATCTACAAGTACTTCGTCGACCGCGACGGGCTGCTTGCCGAGGTGCTCGGGGAGATGTTCGAGGAGTTCGTTCTCGAACAGCTCGATGCGTCCGAGGCCTACATGAACGCGCTCGAGTCGCCCACGGTCGACGACCTGCTGGCAGTGCTCGCACTGCCGCAGCAGGACTTCCGCCGTCCGCGCCGCTGGCAGCGCATGCAGATCCTCGCCGCGTCGATGGAGATCCCGGCGCTGCGCACGCGCCTCAGCCTGGTGCAGAACATCCTGCACGAGCGCCTGGTTGCGTTCATGGACAACGCCGTGCGCCGCATCACCGGTCGCGAACCTGCCATCTCGTGCGAGGCACTTGCGATGCTGGTGCAGAGCTACGGGTTCGGCTTCGTGCTGAACGACCTGCTCGAGGAGGGCGGCGGCGGGGTCACCGACGACCAGTTCGCCTCGCTCATGCGTCTCATGCTCAGCGGTTCGATGAACCTCGAGTCGGCTCGATCGGCGGAGTGACCCCATGGAAGTGGAGATGATCGTCGAGATCCCGCAGGGGTCACGCAACAAGTACGAGATGGACCACGAGACGGGGGCCATCTGGCTCGACCGCACGCTGTTCACCGCCACGCAGTACCCGCTCGACTACGGGTTCTTCCCCGGCACCCACGGTGAGGACGGCGACCCGTTGGATGCGCTCGTGTGGCTGAGCCAGCCCACGTTCCCCGGCTGCCATGTGTGGGTGCGCCCGGTCGCCGTGTTCTGGATGACCGACGAGAAGGGGCCCGACGCCAAGGTGCTGTGCGTGTCGTCGCACGACCCGCGCTTCGCCCAGTACGTCGACATCAACGACCTGCCCGAGCACCTGCTCGACGAGGTCGGGAACTTCTTCGAGGTCTACAAGCTGCTCGAGCCCAACAAGGACACGACCGTCAAGGGTTGGGAAGGCCGTGCGGCCGCCGAAAAGGAGATTGCCGAGGCGATCGAGCGCTACAAGAGCCTCGGCCACTGAGGTTCATCGCACCCGCAGCATGCGGTGCGGTGACACTGCACTCATTCCTGCGGTGTTCGCCGCGCGCACCCGCACGGCGTACGTGCCCCTCTTCAGGCCGAACACCCTCACGCCGCCCGACGAGAACGTGATGACCTTCGCCACCGCCCTGCGGTTGCGGTAGAAGATGACCTCGTACGACGACGCCACTGCGTTCGTTGCCGGGTTCCACAGCACCACCACGTTCGAGCCCATCTGCACGGCGGTCAGGTTCGTGGGTGTCTGCGGAGCCACGTCGGTCACCGTCGACGACTGCGATTTGGTGAACGTGCCCGTGTTCTTCAGCGGGATGATCGCGTTCGACCGCGGGGAGAAGGGCCCGACACCCACGCCGTTCATCGCGGCAACGGTGAAGTAGTGCGATGATCCTGCACGCAGGTTCGTGATCGTGTGGGAGGTGTCGGCATCGACAACCACCTGTGTCAACAGCTTGCCCGACCTGAACACCCGCACCACATGGCCGGTGATCGGGCTGCCGCCGTTGAGTGCGGGTGACCACTCGAGCCACGACGACGACGCGCCTGCAAGCGCCACCGGTGTGCCCGTGACGCCCGGAACCGACGGCGCCGACTCTGTGCCCGTGCCGGGCGGCAGCGTGGTCGAGCCCGGGACCGTGGTGCTGGTGCCGCTGCCGGTCGGCACCGTGTTCGGGTTCACGTATGCGAGTTTGTTGGGCGACAGCGTGCCCGGTGAGCCGACAACGTTGTTGGTGGTCGACGAGATGATCTCGGACATCACCGTTGCCGGTGATGCTGCCGGCACCGCCGACAGGTAGCGGGCTGCGATGCCTGCCACGTGCGGGCTGGCCATCGATGTTCCGGACAGCGTGTTGGTTGCGCTG
Source organism: uncultured Bifidobacterium sp. (assembly GCA_964513585.1). GTDB lineage: Bacteria > Actinomycetota > Acidimicrobiia > Acidimicrobiales > Ilumatobacteraceae > UBA2093. The sequence goes on from CAZENK010000002.1 coordinate 76,958, forward strand.
TTCCCCGAGAACCAGGCGGACACGATCTCTGAACCGGGAGCGAACAGATCGAGACACGAGCCGAAGTTCGAGTACGACGCGCGCGCATCGGTGCGTGTTGTTGCGCCGACTGTCAACGCCGAGACCTTGTTGCTGGCGGGTGACATGGTGCATGCGTCGACGTTCGAGTTGCCCGCAGCGACCACCACCGTGATGCCGTCGGCGAACGCACGGTCGATGGCCGAGTTCAACGAATCGCTCTTCGTGGAACCGAGGCTCAGGTTCATGACTGCCGGTGCGGTTGTGTGGTGGTTGATGGCCCAGTCGATGCCGGCGATCACGCCCGACACCGAGCCCGCGCCGGCGCAGTCGAGCACGCGTACCGACACGAGTGTCGCCGCAGGGGCCACACCCAGGGTCGAGCCGGCAATGGTGCCGGCGACGTGCGTGCCGTGGCCGTTGCAGTCGGTGCCCGTGCCGCCGAAGGCATCGAAGAACGAGGACGACACGCGGCCACCGAACTGTTGGTGGGATGCGAGGATCCCGGTGTCGACCACATAGGCGGTCACACCTGCACCGTTGGTTGAGTACTCGTATCTGTTGTCGAGGGGGAGAGAGGTTTCATCGATTCGGTCGATGCCCCACGATCCGGGCGGCGACACCACGGTCTGCTTCTCGACACCCTTGTCCTCCTCGACCCACAGCACCTTGTTGCTCTTTCGCAGCAACGCAGCCTGTGCAGGGCTCATGTCGGCGATCGCGCCGTTGAACACCTTGCTCAGCCGACGCTGTGTGATGCCCTTGCTCTTCTCGATCTCCTTGTCCTTGTCGGATTCGGTCACGTTGTCGGCGTAGCGGATGATGTAGCGCTTGTTGCCGAGGGAGGGTGCATTGCCGGGTGCAAACACTGGCGCGACAGCGGTGGTTGTCGTCGTGGTGGTTGCCGCAGTCGCGGTCACGGGAGCCGGGGCGATCAGCGCGATGCTGGTGGCGATCAAGACGGTGGTGAAGCGACCTCGGGACATGAATACCCTCCTGGGTAGTAATTCATTTCACCGATGAAGATACTGATTGCTTCGCACCAGCGGCTGTCGGGGGCCCCGGAAGGACCATAAAGGTGCCGCAATGACTGCGGAAAGGCCCACCTCGCAAGGGAACGAGACATTAACCCTCGTTGATATAACTCATAACATATTGGAGTACCGTTATCTTAGAACGGTGTTCCAAAAGACTTTTACGGAAAAAATTGTCCGTCGTTCCCGACTGGTAGCCGGGGCCTTTCTCGTCGGTGCGCTGACCGCAGTGGCCACCCCCGCTCTCGAGAAGCCCGCAGAGGCTGCCCGGACCCGGGCCTCGAAGTTCGAGGTATGTCACCGCACCAATGCGATCAAGAACCCGTACCGCCTCATCAGCGTGGCCTGGAGCTCGGTGAACCCTGACGGCAACGGCCATGACAACCCTGTCCACGACGGTCCGGTGTTCAACGTGGCAGACCCCGTCGGCACGCACGGAACAACACCGCGTGACTCGGGCCTCGGAAACGAGGCCGGCGGCGGCAACGACCGTTGGGGAGACATCTTCAATGCTGTGAAGGGACCCGGCAACGGCAACTCGAACTCGAACAACTGGACCACCGCGGGCATCGCGATCTTCAACGGTGCAACCTTCACGATCAACGGCGTGACCAAGGCCGCGTGCCGCCGCATGTCGGCAGTCGACTACATCAAGTCGGAACGCGAGGAGAACCCCAACAAGCCGATGTCCGACATCATGGACGATCTCGACGAGATGGGGGCCGCCGATGATGCGGCACTCAAGCAGTCGCTGACCGGTGGTTCGTTCTCGTCATGGTTCGCTTCCTGCAACCAGGCGACGACCAACTGCGAGGACACCACGGTGCTCACCGAGTCACTCGCTGCTGAGTCGCCCCGCGTCACGACCGAGCCGCCGTCGTCGATCTCGAACGGCGTGTCCAACAACAACGAGACCGCGACCCTGAACGGCACCATCTCCCCACAGGGAGTCTCGATGGTGTGGTACTTCGAGTTCGATGACGACCCGAACCTCGAGCCCGATGCGAACGACTCGAGCGACGTCCAGGAAGTCCCCGGGACCCCCGGCACCAGCAACAGCGCCACGACCCAGAACGTGACGTTCAATGCGACCGGTCTGAACTCGACGAAGACCTACTACTACCGCACGGTGGGTGTGGCGAGCTCCGGTTCGGCGGACACGCTGGTTGAGACCTACCTCTACGGGGTCGTGAAGCAGTTCTCGTACGGTGCCCCGGCATCGCCCACGATCACCAACGTGAGTTGCGGCAACACATCGTTGTCGGTGGCGTTCACCGCGGGTTCGGCGAACGGTGGCACGATCACGAACTACCAGTTCTCCACAGACGGTGGAGCCACGTTCACCACCCGCAACCCTGTTGCAACAACCAGCCCGATCTCGATCACCGGTCTCGTGAACGGCCAGGAGTACCAGGTGGTGATCCGCGCCATCACGTCGACCAAGACCGGCAACGACAGCGCTGTCTCATTGGGAACACCGTGCGGCACACCGTCGTCGACCACGACTGCCGCCACGAACGTGCAGCCGACAACCGCGACGTTGAACGGTCATCTGACCGGCAACGGCAATGCGCTTGCATCGATTGCCTTCACCTGGGGACCGATTGCGGGGCTCACGTCGGGCACCACGACCACACAGGCCAACACCACATCGCTGCCGGGCACTGCGTCTGCATTCCCCGTGCTGGCCAACCTCACCGGGCTCACCGGGGGCACCACCTACTACTTCGAGGTGCGTGCGACATACAACAGCGGTGCCAGCACGACCCTCGGTGGTATCCAGCAGTTCGTGACCCCGGCTGCGCCCGTACCGCCTGTTGCCACAACCGATCCGGCCACGAATGTGACGGGCACCGCAGCAACCCTGAACGGCACGGGGACATCGAACGGTCTGTCGTCGACGGTCTCGTGCATCTTCGGCACGGATCCGAACCTGACATCGGGGACCACCACGGTGACCGCCACACAGTCGCCGTTGGCGGCCAGCGCGAACGGGTCGCCGGTCACCTGCAATGTCTCGTCCCTGACGCCGGGCACGACCTACTACTTCAGGATCCGAGTGTCGAACGCCAATGGAACGTCGAACGGCATCATTCGTCAGTTCACCACTGCTGCGGCCCCGACCACCACGGCGGCCCCGACAACCACTGCAGCCCCGACCACGACAGCTGCGCCGGTGTCGAGCAGTTCCGTCGGTGGTGCAGCCGGCACGGTCTGGATCGACACCGATGCTGACGACACCAAGGATGCATCGGAAGTGTGGATTCCGGGTGTCGTGGTGACACTGTCGGGAACCGGCACCGGTACCGCCACCACGAACTCGAGCGGAGCATTCAGTTTCACCAACCTGGCCCCCGGCTCGTACGTCGTCACAGCGGCTCTGCCTGCAGGTGTGGGTCTCACAATCTCGTGGGACTCCCAGGGGACCGCTGACTGGAAGGTCACGGTCACCGTGGTGGCAGGGCAGGTTGCACAGGCGAATTTCGCGGCTCGTGGTGAGATCACCGCAACGGGACGCTCTCAGTCGTTGCGTCCGGGAACCGATGTGAACGTCGACTGGAGCGGTGTGGACAAAGAGCTGGACACCACCGATGACGTCACCTTCACCGCGAAGGTCGATGACCAGAACTCGTTCACGGTGAGGGCACTGCCCACCGGTCGATACCGCGTGCGCGCCATGTCGATCCGCGAGGTCATTTCGATCAGTTCCGGCGGAGCCACGTTCTCTAACCGGAACCTGACGTTCACGGCGAAGCCGACTGTGTCAGCGGCGACGCTCCCGGCCACGGGCTCGTCGGCGCCGTCGATGCTGGTTCCCGTGGCGTTTGCGATGATCCCCTTCGGTCTCATGGCCGTCGGTGTGTCGCGCCGGCGTCGCCGCGCCTAGCGCGCACGCAACACGCGCACGACACTGACAGCGCTCGCGGCGAACACCGCGAGTCCTGTCAGTCGTGCGCCCACGCCCACGTCAACGGATGCGAGCCATGCCCCGGACAGCAGTCCCATCGCGTTGATGATCATCGTGACAGCACGGCCGGCGGTGCTGCGTGGTGTTCTCACCAGGGTGAACACCGCGAGCATGCCCAGCACGATGATCGTCAACACGATCACCGACACCAACAACGCAAGGCTCTCCATGGAACGACCCTATGTGATGCGGCGGGGCGCGCGGGTCACGACGATGCGTCGACCAGCCAGAAACTCAAGAGGCCGATCGGTGATTCATTGATCGTGACGGCAACGTCGATCTGCCCGGCATGCGGCGCGGCAATTCCCTGCAACGGCAGGGCAAAGTGGAAGTTGAGCCCTTCGCCCGGGTGCAGTTCGGCATCGCCGTGGAACTGGAACTCGATGCGTGCGATCTCCTCGACAGTGTCGGGGTAGCGAAGCACCACCCGACCGGTGTGGGTGTGCGCCACCTTGTCGGGGTGCACGTAGACCGACATGGCCAGATGGGCATCGACGGGGGTCGGGAACCCCACGGAAGAGCCGATGCGGGTGATGCCACCGCTCACGATGTTGATCATCCCCTCGCGGATGTTCGCGTAGTCGCACAGCAACAACGTCGTCAGGTCGATGCCGGTGTCGTTCAGGGGGTCGATGTGCATCCCCTCACGGTAGTTACTCGACCGCGGGAACAATCACCACCGGCACCTTCGAGTGGCGTGACACATAGTCGGCCACCGACCCGAGCAACAGGCCCATGACGCCGCCGTGACCCCGTGCACCGACCACCACAAGGTCGCACGAAGTCGACAGCAGTGCATTGCGGGGGTCGTTGTTCTCGAAGTGCTGTGCAATCGCAACCCCGCGGTTCGCGGCAAGCTGCGCCACCCGCTTCGACTCCTCCGCGAGGATGTTGCGCGCGCCCGAGTCATCGAAGGTGTACGAGGTCGCCATCTCGGCCGGCACGACGATCGGGCTCCATGCCGAGAGAAGGATGACGGTGTCACCCGAATGTGCAAAGCCGATCGCCCAGTCGACCGCCTTTGCACTGTTCGGGGACCCGTCGACACCGACCAGGATTCTTCGCTTGCCGGACTGAGTTTGGTTCATGACCCGAAGGTAACGACACGACACGCGAGGGGAAAGCCCTGTCGCACATGCAGTGACTCACGTACCCGTCACCGGGTATGGCTTGGCGGTCAGTGGTCGTGGTGCTCGTGCGAGTGGTGCACGTAGGTGCGTTCGCTGCGGGCGAAGCGCACCGCGTACAGAACAACGAAAGTGACCGTGGCGGCCACGGTGATGGTCGGGCCGGGCGGAAGATCGAGGTGGTACGCCAGCACGAACCCGGAAAGAACCTGCACGAGACCCATGGCGACCGCCCCGCGGGTGATGGTGGCGACATTGTTGAAGAACAGGCGTGCTGTTGCCGTGGGTGTGATCAGCAGCGAGACGGTGAGAGCGATGCCCACCGTGTTCAGCGACACCACCACGCATACTGCAAGCAGAACCAGCATCGCTGCGTCGAGACGCTGCACGTTGATGCCGATCTGGGTGGCGTGGTCACGGTCGAAGGTCGAGAAGGTGAGGTCGGGGAACCGCCACCACACGAACACCAGGGCGAGAACGGTGAGCACGAACGTGATGATGAGATCGGACTCGGTGACCGTCAGCAGCTGGCCGAACAGGAAGTGCGTGACCGACACGTTCGAGTCGATGGAGTTGATGGTGATCACGCCGAACGCGAACATGCCGCTGCCGACCACGGCGATGACGGAGTCGTTCGGCAGCCTTCTGTTCTGGGAAAGAAAGTGGATCACGAGGGCCATGAAGACCCCGGCCACCAGCGCCCCGGGCAGCACCGCATCGGCACCGAACCAGGCGAACCCGAGTGCGACACCACCGAGCACGCTGTGCGACATGGCATCACCCAGGTATGCGAGCCGGCGCAGCGACACCCACGTGCCGACCACGGGCGAGAGCACGCCCACCATCAGGCAGATGAGCCCGGCTCGCTGCGAGAAGTCGGACTGGAAGGGGTCGAGCAGCCAGTTCATGGTGCGTTCCCGTGCCGGGCGGGGCCGAAGAGGTGCTCGAGGCGCTCTCCACTGAGCTCGTTGGCCGGTGCGCCATCACCGAGGAGGCTCCCGTTGATGGTCAGGCAACGCCCGAACCTCTCGCGCACGAGCGAGAGGTCGTGGGTGGACACCAGGATCGATGTTCCGTTGGCGCACAGATCGGTGAACAACGAGACCAGTTCGTCGGTGTGGCGGGTGTCGACGCCGGAGAGTGCCTCGTCGAGCATCAGCACATCGGCTTCCTGCGCGAGTGCTCGCGCGAGCAGCACACGCTGCACCTGGCCGCCCGACAACGTGGACAACGACTGCTTCTCGGATCCGGCCAGGTCGACCTGCGCGAGGCATGCCGCGACATGCGCCGCGTCACCCGGTGTGCGGCGCATGCGACCCGAATGGAAACGCCTGCGCCCGGCCGACACCACCTCGCCGACATTGATCGGGAAGCGGATGTCGAGCTCCGAACGCTGCGGGATGTAGGCAATCGACTGTCGCTCCAGGTGGTGGCACTGCTCGCCGTGCACCACAACGTCTCCCTCGTGGTCGACGAATCCGGCGAGCGCCTTGAACAGCGACGACTTGCCCGCGCCGTTCGGGCCGACCACGGCCACGAGCTCACCTTCGCCGATGGCGAATGACGATGACGAGAGCGCCCGCGTGTCGCCGTAGCTCACGGCCACGTTGACTGCCTCGAGAACGGCACCCGTCACGCGCACCCCAGGGCCTTTGCGATCCGGTCGATGTTGTCACGCTGCGCCGACACATAGGTGATTCCCGAGTCGATGTCGGACTGGCTCAGTCCCTCGAGCGGGTTCAGGGAGTCGGTGGCAACATCGAGTTCCTCTGCCAAGACCTCTGCTGCCGACGACGGAATCAGCGACTCGTAGAAGATGGTGATGTTCTTGCCGGTCAGGTCACGCGAGAGTTTCTCGAGGTACTGGGCCGACACCTGCTCGTCGGGGTTCACGCCGGCAATCGGCACCAACGTGAGCCCGGCGCGGTGCGCGAGATACGTGAATCCCTGGTGCGCTGTGTACAGGTTCTTCGTGGCACAGATGCTCTCGGCCCCGGCCGAGGGCCGGCCGATGGTGGCATCGAGGTACTCACCGAGTTGCGTGAGTTCGCCGATGTACGTCTCCGCATTGGCTGAGAACGTGTCAGCGTGTTCAGGTGATGCCTGCGACAAGGTCGATGCGACCCGGTTCGTCATCTTGATCATGTTGGCCGGGTCGAGCCACACGTGCGGGTCGTGCTCGCCGTGGTCGTGGGCGTCGTCGGCCGCCTTCTCGGCACCGTGGTCATGGCCATGATTGTGACCGTCTTCGACGACACTCGCGTCGAGCAGTTCGACAGACATCAGGAGATCGACCGCGGTCACATCGTTGAGAGACTCGATGGCCTTCTGCGTGCCTGGCTGGAAGTTGTCACCGAAGTAGAACACGGCATCGGATTGCTCGAGGCGCTGCACCTGCTTTGCGGTGAGTTCCACGTCGTGTGCGTCGGATCCCGGGGGTGTCAAGGTGACAACCTCGACGAGTTCGCCGCCCACGCGCTGGGCTATCTCGGCGATGGGGAAGAGTGCGGCCGACACCACGATGCGGTCAACCGGCTCGGCCGCGTTGTCAGATGACGAGCACGCGACGAGTGCCGGCGAGATGAGGGCCAGTGCGAGGAGGGCAGGACGGTTCGTCATGGCGACTGAGCATAGTGAGAATGAGAACGATTATCAAAACTGCTTACAGATGCTGATACGGCTGGCCCACTCAGGGGCGGGGGCCAGCAGGCGGGTCGCCGTAGGGTGGCGACCGTGACACGCCGCGGGTACCTGTTCTTCGACCTTGACGGAACAATCGCCGACTCGGGGGCAGGCATCACGGGGGCGGTGAACGAGATGTTTGCCGCAGAGGGTGCTGCTCCGTTGACCGATGCCGAGGTCAGGCTCATCATCGGTCCGCCGTTCCAGACCACCATGCCCACGTTGTTGAGGTCGCGGGGCATCGACGAGGCCCGTGCCGACGAGTTCATCCTCGAGTACCGGCGGATCTACAAGCAGAAGCACCTTCCCTTCACCCCGGTCATCGACGGCATGAGGGATGTGGTTGAGGAACTGGCCCGCACCTGGCACCTGTCCGTGGTCACAGCGAAGCCTGAGACCCAGGCAGTGGTGGCGGTCAGGGCAACCGGGCTCGACCGTCACATGGTCACGGTTGTCGGCCCCGCAGATGACGCCCCGGTGCACAAGTCGGTGTTGCTGCGTCGCGCTCTCGAGGATGTGCGCCGTGAACACGGCACGTTGCCGCCCCTCGAAGCGTGCTGGATGATCGGTGACCGCCACCACGACATCGAGGCCGGGGTGCAGGTGGGCACCCGTTCGGCGGGAGTGCTGTGGGGATTCGGCGATCATGCCGAACTCTCGGGCGCCGGCGCAGATGCTGTGCTCGCAACGCCAGCCGAGCTCTTGTCACTGCTCGTGTGACCGGCCGGGTGGGTCACCGCTCGGGACCCCTCGGTACAATCGGGTCACCCCACCCGCGAAGGACACCACCATGGCAAACGACTGGTTCGAAACGGTTGCAGAAGCTCAACGGCGTGCAAAGGCACGTCTTCCGAAGTCCGTCTACGGGGCGTTGATCGCGGGTTCGGAGAAGGGCCTCTCCACCGCCGACAACCTGGCATCGTTCGACCAGCTGGGTTTCGCGCCGCACATCGCCGGACTGTCGAACACCCGCGAGATGGGCACCACGATCATGGGTCAGCAGATCTCGATGCCGGTGGTGATCTCACCGACCGGGGTCCAGGCGGTGCACCCGCAGGGTGAAGTGGCGATTGCGCGTGCTGCCCAGAACCGCGGGATCCCCATGGGGCTCAGCTCGTTCGCGTCGAAGTCGGTGGAAGAGGTTGCCGGTGCCAACGACAAGACGTTCTTCCAGATGTACTGGTGCGGTGACAAGGACACGCTCATCCAGCGCATGGAGCGCGCGCGTGCAGCCGGCGCGAAGGGCCTGATCGTGACACTCGACTGGTCGTTCTCGAACGGTCGCGACTGGGGCAGCCCGTGGATCCCGGAGAAGATCGACCTTAAGGCAGCGTTCAAGCTCGCGCCCGAGGTGCTGCAGAAGCCGGGCTGGTTGTGGATGTTCGCAAAGACCGGACGCATCCCCGATCTCACCGCACCGAACATGGCAAAGCCGGGGGAGAAGGCGCCGACATTCTTCGGTGCGTACTACGAGTGGATGCAGACACCGTTGCCGACGTGGGACGACATCGCATGGCTGCGCGAGCAGTGGGGCGGGCCGTTCATGGTCAAGGGTGTCAGTCGTGTCGACGATGCGAAGCGCGTCGTCGACCTGGGTGCCACTGCGCTGTCGGTGTCGAACCACGGCGGCAACAACCTCGACGGTACGCCCGCACCGATCCGTGCGCTGCCCGCGGTGGCCGATGCTGTCGGCTCACAGATCGAGGTCCTGCTCGACGGCGGGGTGCGTCGTGGGTCCGACGTGGTGAAGGCTCTTGCGCTCGGCGCACGCGCGGTCATGATCGGTCGCGCGTACCTGTGGGGTCTCGCCGCCAACGGTCAAGCAGGTGTGGAGAACGTGCTCGACCTGTTGCGCTCGGGGATCGATTCCACGCTCCTCGGACTCGGGAAGTCGTCGGTGCACGAGCTCACGCGTGATGATGTCGTGGCGCCCGAGGGCTTCTTCCGCCCGCTCGGCACCAAGTAATCAACCGGGCTGTTCGGCGCTCACGAGGTCGATGAACCTCTGCACGATCAGTTCGCCGTGCGAATCCTGGAGGAAGTGCGCGGCTCCCTCCATCACGGTGAACGTGGAGTGCGGGATCAACCCGTGCCATGTGCGGCCCCATTCAACGGTGAACACGTTGTCTGCGTCGCCCCAGATGAAGTGCACTGGCAGGGTCGTGGCGTTCACCGCCCGGAAGTGCTTCTGCTGCTCGTTCGCGTTGCCCGCAACCGGGTCATGGAACGGGATGCTGAGCGGGAAACGCCGCGGGCCCGACACGCCCTCGTCGCCGAGCCCGTCGAACGGGGCGTCGTAACCGCGCTTCACCGCCGCCACCTCGGGTGCAAGATCGAGGGTCTCACCGGCAAGTTCGCGGAACAACGACTCGGGTGGCGTCACCCGGCCCGTCGCCATGATCATCAAGGTTCCCCATGTTGTGTTCGTGGGGATGTTGTCGCGGAAGATGCCACCGGGTTGGTTCTGAGTGATCCAGTTCTGGATGCCGGGGGAGTACTCGTACTCCGCGTGGTGCAGCCACGTGTTCATGATCACGAGCCGCGAGAAGCGCTGCGGCATCAGTGCGAACTGGGCGAGACCGGTCGGGCCGCCCCAGTCCTGCACGAAGAGACTCACGTTCGTGAGATCAAGGTGCTCGACGAGCCGCGTGATGTTGTCGGTGTGACGGGCGATGTTGTACCACGACGGATCCGCAACCTTGTCTGATCTGCCGAAGCCGATGTGGTCAGGTGCCACGCAGCGGTACCCGGCTGCGCGCAGACCCGGGATCATGTTGCGGTACAGGTAGCTCCAGGTGGGCATGCCGTGCATCAACAACGCGACCGGCGCATCGGCAGGGCCCTCGTCCACGTAGTGCATCCGCAGACCGTCGAGGTCGAGATAGCGCGGCTCGTAGGGGAAGTCCGTGAGAGATGCGAAGTTGTCGTCGGGTGTGCGCAGGATCTTCATGGTGACTCCTTGGTGACGGAAACTAGAACGAGAGAATGAGGCCGGATTCGGCCGGCAACGTGCCCGCCACGAGTGCGTCGTATGCGGTCGCCACGGCATCGGCACCGTGTGACTCGTCGACCTTCATCCAGCGGCGCGAATCAACGATGAACTCCTGCAGGGCCGAGTCCATGCGCGAGTTGAGCACATCGCGCCCCCACTCCTTGCCGCGCTTGGCCAGCTGGCTGGGTGCGAAGAAGAAAGCCGGTGCGGGGCCCGGCAGACCGTCGACGGACCCGTTCTGGTCCCAGTGCGTGGCGCCGATGCGGCACGAATGCACCAAGGAGTCATTGAAGTGGTGATGAACCCGCGAGATGACCGAGGAGTTCCCCGCCATGTCGACGAACACCGTGGGTGCCCAGTCCGCGAGATCCTCGATCGAGTCGTAGGTGGCGATCTCGTCGTACAGGTTCACCTTCTCGACGAATTCGACGTTTGCCCCGGAGGTGAGCGCGATGCAGTGCGTGTTGCCGCGGGCACGCACCCTGTGGGCGAAGGCAACGGCGGTCTTGCTCGATGCACTGCTCACCACGATCTGGCCTGCACCGAACATTGCGTTCTCGAACAGGAAGTCCTCGGCGAGGAACGATGTGACGAACAGGCCCCGCAACAACAGGTAGGCGTGGTCATTCTCGCCGGGTGTCGGGTCGACTGCGTCGAAGCTGCGGTAGGCCATCGCGTGCTTCTCGCGGTGGGGTGCAACGTCAACGAATCCCGCACTCGTTCTCTCTGCCGCCACGATGTGCTCGTCACCCACTGGGTAGAACCCGAAGTAGCGACCGCCGACCGGAAGCCCCTCGTTGCGCGACTCTGTCACGACACCGAACCCCATCGCGGGCAACCTGCCCCATCCGGCCTCGGCAGGGAAGAACCCCCAGTAATCGAGGAAGTCGCCACTGAGTGCGTAGCTCACGTTGTTCGAGGTGAGAGCGAAGCTCTCGAGTGACAGGCGCACCTCGCCGGCCTCGAGCTCCCGGCGTGGGTCCTGCGTGAAGCGGTGTCGTCGGATGTCGGATCGGTCGATTTCCAGGTGCACGTGTACCTCTCTCGGTGGGTGTGTTCATCGTGTCACGCCGGGCGCGGCACTGTCCCCATCGCACGGAACATTGTCCATTCTCTGCGGATCAGGGGCGACGGCTGCCGACGGGGGAGAATAGGGTCTCTGTCGGGTGCACGAGCCGTGCCCCGCACCGCACCCACCGGGGGATCCATGGCGCAGAAGTACGAGTTCCAGGGCAAGATCGGCCGCTACGTGGCTGACTCCGAGGCGTGGTACCCCGAGCCTGCCCACCCGGGCGCCGATGCGCCGAATGTGATCATCGTGCTGCTCGATGACACAGGCTTTGCACAGATGGGCTGCTTCGGTTCCGACATTGACACGCCGAACCTCGATGCACTCGCGGCCAACGGGCTGCAGTTCACCAACTTCCACGTGACACCGCTGTGCTCACCCACGCGTGCCGCATTGCTGACCGGCCGCGCGAACCATGCGGTGGGAATGCGCACCGTCTCCAACTTTTCCACCGGGTTCCCCAACCAGCTCGGCCACATCAGCGACCACGCCGCGACCGTGGCCGAGGTGCTTGGTGACGCCGGGTACGGCACCTTCTGCGTGGGCAAATGGCATCTCGCGCCGATGGAGCAGTGCTCTGCGGCGGGTCCGTTCGACCAGTGGCCCCTCGCACGTGGCTTCAACCGTTTCTACGGTTTCCTCGACGGCGAGACCGACCAGTTCTATCCCGAGCTGGTTGCCGACAATCACCCCGTTGACCCACCCGCCGGCCCCGACGAGGGGTACCACCTGTCGCAGGACCTCGTCGACAACGCACTCCGCATCATTGCCGACTTCAAGGGCGTGCGGCCCGACCGCCCGTTCCTCGGGTACGTGGCGTTCGGCGCCACGCACGCACCGCACCAGGCGCCGGCGTCGTACATGGCGAAGTACCGGGGTCGCTTCGACGAGGGCTGGGACGTGATCCGCGAACGATGGTTCCGGAAGCAGATCGAGACCGGCGTGATCCCGCCCGACACGCAGCTTGCGCCGCGCAACCCGGGCGTGAAGCCGTGGGACGAACTGAGCGACAACGAAAAGAGGCTCGCTGCACGCATGCAGGAGGCATTTGCGGCGTTTCTCGACCACACCGACGACCAGATCGGGCGGCTCGTCGAGGGTCTGCGCAAGCTCGGTCAGCTCGACAACACGATCCTCGTTGTGCATGCAGACAACGGGGCATCGCAGGAGGGCGGTCCGTTCGGTGTCATGCACGAGATGAAGTTCTTCAACGGCATCATCGAGATGCCTGACGAGGCGATCAAGAACATCGACGAGATCGGCGGGCCGAACAGCCACTGCAACTACCCGTGGGGCTGGGCGCAGTGCGGCAACACGCCCTACCGCTGGTACAAGCAGAACACCCATGAGGGCGGTGTGCACGTGCCGATGATCTTCCACTGGCCGGCCGGTGTGCCGGATGCAGAGAAGGGGACCAAGCGCGACCAGTTCGTGTTCGTGTCCGACATCGTGCCGACCGTGTACGACATCGTGGGTGTCACCCCGCCGGCGGTGCGCCGCGGGCTCGAGCAGCTGCCCGTCACGGGTCGCTCGTTCAGGTCGGTGCTGCGCGATGCACATGCGCCCGCGACGAACACGGTGCAGTACTTCGAGAACGCGGGAAGCCTCGCGGTGGTCGCCGGTGAGTGGAAGGCGGTGCTGAAGCACACGATGGGCCAGCCGTACGGTGACGAGAAGTGGGAGCTGTACCACCTGGCCAGGGACAGGTCTGAGTGCAACGACCTTGCCGAACAGGAACCCGGCAAGCTCGACGAGCTGGTTGCATTGTGGTGGGAGCAGGCCGAGACTCACGGTGTGCTGCCGCTCGATGACCGCGGTGTGCAGCTGTTCGGTGCGCGGTTCCGCAGGAACTCACCGCACCCCGAGGACCGTCGGTACGTGTACCGCCCGCCGATGTCGCCGATGCCGGGACAGGCAACTGCGGGTCTGGGCGGCCGCAATGTGGATCTGTACGCGCAGGTGAACTTCACGCCGGGCGACGAGGGTGTGCTGTACGCAACCGGAACCCAGAACTCGGGGCTCTCGTTGTTCATCCAGAACGACCGGTTGGTGCTGGACTACAACGCGTTCGGAGACCACACGATCATCGAGTCGCCCGGTGCGGTCCCTGCAGGAAGCCACGAACTGCGTGTGTTGCTCCGTCGGGGAGAGGGCATGGCCGGCACCATCACGCTGCAGATCGACGGTGCCGACGTGGCCACCGCTGACGTTTCCCTGTACATGCGCATGATGTCGTCGGTGGGGCCGAGCATCGGGTACGACCACGGGTCGCCGGTGTCGGAGCGCTACGACGCGCCGTACGAGTACACGGGTGATCTGGTCGAGGTGGTCATCGAGGCGGGCAAACCGCGCGCCGACGTGCGCGCGGCCGAGTCAGCCAACGAGATGCGCCGCCAGTGATCAGTCGAGAGTGATCGAGTCGAGGGTCACCCTCACACCCATCACGTAGGCATCTCCGTCGGCTGTCGACACACGCTCGGCGATCGCGTCGATGTCATCGGTCGAGTCGACGGCGATGAACTGCACGGTGTCCCACTTGCGGCCGTCACCGATGATGGTTCCTTCTGCAGAGAACTGGACTGCCTCGGGAAGATCGGCGAACGCTCTCGCGCGGTCTGCTGCCTGGCGCACGATCATGGCCACGAGCCGCGACTCGAGGGGCGAGGGGCGCTCGCGCGTGTCGAGCGACTCGTCCTCCGGTCGGCAGCACACAAGCGTGGTGCGTGCCATGCCGGCGGCCTTGTGCACGTGCTTCTCGCCGAAATCAGAACGACTCTGCATCTCGATGAACGACCTTCGCGTGGCATAGCGCACGATGCCGATGCGGTCCCAGTCCTCGTCCCCGGTGTGGTTGCTGACCACGTCGCCATAGAACACCACCGTGGCACCGATCTTGTTGAGGATCGACGAGGGGTTGTAGCGGTCGTCGGCCTCCTTGCCGCTGATCGTGCGTTCCACGCCCGACCCGTCGTCGTACTGTGCGACCTCGTGGTACTTCATGAGGTTGACCATGTAGATGGGGCCGTCCTCCTCGGGCGGCCGTGTCGCAAGGAACATGCCGTAGTCCTTGTCGATGGTCCCGTACCTGTGGTTCAGTCGCTTGCTCTCTGACATGGCCCCTCGTTTCCCCCGTGTGGTTGGTGCCGACGGTAGTCGCGATTTCTCGCAGGGGCACGACCCCCGAGGAACACAGGTCATTCGTTGGCGCGGTTCGCCGGAGGGTGCTCTAATTGCGTGCGGGAACCGGGGGGGAATCCATGACGACCGAGAAGCCACAACGACTCATTTCGGACATGCGCAATGTGCGCTACGGCGAGGTGCTGCTCGTGTTTGCCCGCGACAACGCACTGGTGGCAGAGGTGTTCGGGACCCAGATGCTGAACGACTGCCCGGCCGAACTGTGGGACACGCTCGATGCGGCCGAGATCGCGAAGGCGGAGGGTGCACTGTTCGCCAAGCTGAACGGTCCGCGACGCTGGTGCCTGGACGGTCTCGGCACGAAGGTTGCCGTGGTCGAGCCCGTGCTCAAGGAGTTCAACGGTCTCCTCACGCGCCGGATCGCCACTGTGAACCTGGATGGTGCGCCGGGCACGCTTCCTTACCAGGAGCGGTTCGTGAACAGGGGCTCGGTGTTCTTCTTCGATGCAGGCTCGAAGGTGTGGGAGCTGGTGAACCCCGAGGGCAAGGCCTACGTGATGCAGGCGCTGTGTCAGGGCGTGGACCCCACGATTTCACTCGACACGCTGGACGACCTCGGGTCGAAGCTCGCATTGCCCGAAGGGTGGACCTACAGGGCGCGCATTCTCGACGAGGAGATCGCGGTCGACACGACCGACCGCGACGCCACCGTGGTGCAGGACGAGTTCGAGAACACCTACACGCTCCCGTACTGATTTATCCGCGCTACAGGTCGCCGGCGTCGAGCCGGTCGAGCATGTCGCGTGCTGTCGCGCGCACGTCGTCCACGTCCGACAGTTGCTGCGCGGCCCGCACCTGTCGCGCAACGCGCGGGTTCCTCACGAAGGTCTCCTGGTGGCGCAGCATGAAGTCCCAGTAGAGAGTGGTGAACGGGCAGGCGTCATCACCGGTGCGCTTCTTGCGGTCGTACGAGCAGCCCTTGCAGTGGTTGCTCATGCGGTCGATGTAGGCACCGCCGCTGGCATAGGGCTTCGTTGCCAGGTGGCCACCATCTGCGTACAGCGACATTCCCACCACGTTCGGCACCATCACCCATTCGGCGGCATCGACGTAACTGTTCCACATCCACTGCGTGAACTGCTGTGGGTCGGTGCCCGAGATCAATGCGAAGTTGCCGAGGATCATCAACCGCTCGATGTGGTGCGAGTACGAACGGGCCTCGACCCCGCGCAGCACGTTGCCGAGACAGTTCATCCTCGTGGAGTCGGGCCGGGTGAACAGCGGCGGCACAGGCCTGGTGGCGTTCAGGTGGTTGCGACTGGCGTACTCGGGCATGAAGCGCCAGTAGTAGTTCCATATGTACTCGCGCCAGCCGAGAATCTGGCGCACGAACCCCTCGGCGCTGTTGATCGGCACGCGACCCTCGTCGAAAGCCTGCACGGCTGCGTCGAGGACCTCTCCGGGCAGCAACAGACCGTTGTTCAGATACGGCGACAGCAGTGAGTGCGCCAGGTGCCAGTTCGTGTCGAGCATCGCGTCTTCGTGCTCACCGAAGACCGGCAGCAGGTGCTCCACGAAGAACGCGAGCCGTTCGAGCGCACCCTCACGCGACGTTGCCCAGACACCGGTCGGCATGTCGCCCCACACGGTGTGCGGAAGGTCGGCGAGCACCTGTGCATCTATGTCGTCGAGCGGCCGCAGAGTCGGCGTGGCCCACCGGTCGTGACCTGTCTTCGGCGGCGGCAACCTGTTCTCCTCGTCGAAGTTCCAGCGGCCACCCACCGGGTCGTCACCGTGCATCAGGTAGCCGAGGCGCCTGCGCTGCCACCGGTAGAAGTCCTCCATCTTGAATGACTTCTTTCCCGCGGCGAATGTGTCGAAGTCACCGGGATGGCACAGGAACTGGTTCGATCTGACAACGGTGCAACCGAGACCCGCGACCAACTGCCTGGCCACGTAACTGTTCGGTTCGGTCACGGTCACGGCGGGTGGTGCGTGGTCTGCAGTGTGTTGCTCGAATCCGTGTCGCATCGACGCGGCGACGCGATAGTCGACCTGGAAGCCCTCCTCCCGCAGTTCCTCCGCAAAGCGGCGCATGGAGGCGATGAGGAAGTGGGCCCGCTGCACGTGCCATGGCCTCGATGCGAGCTTGCCGCTCGACTCCACGATGAGAACCCGGTGGGTGTCGGGTCGGGCCTCGGACATGGCTCCGATGCGCCGGTTCAGTTGGTCGCCGAAGACCCAGACTGTCGGCAGGGCGGTCGGCGGCATGCGTGAAGTCTCGCACCGTGACCGGCAGTGTTCGGTCGTGCATGCGTCACAAGCGCACCACAGAGCCCGCCGGGCGAACCGTGCACGAGCGGATGCACAGGCAGTCGCTGGAGAGAGACACCCTGCCGACTATCGTCGAAAGGTGCCCGAATCGCCGATGAAAACAGCGTTGACGTTGCTCGCAGGCAACCGCCACGACTGGAAGATGCGTCGCCCGGCCCCCGTGAACCGCCCTGCTGTCAGCGCTGCGTGGATCGGGCCGTCGGTCATTGTCGGGACAACAGCCGTTGGTTGGTTTGCATTCAAGGACGCAGTGGGCGAGGAGGACCCGGTTGCCATTGCGTTGTTCATCGGTGCAGTGTCAATTGTTCTCATGGCGTGGAGCAACCTGTTGTCGACCCGGGTGAAGGTGCTCGAGCATGTCTTCGGTGGCCTCGACCGCATCTATGCGTGGCACCGGTGGTTCGGCGCGCTGTCCGTTGCGGCGATGTGGTATCACGTGCAGACGATCGATGACGTCGAGGGGATCCGGGGTGCATCGGAATCCGTCGCCGATGCAGCAGAAGACCTTGCCGGGCTCGGTGAGACGGCCCTGTACCTGCTCGCCCTCGTGAGCGTCATCCGCTGGGTTCCTTACCGATGGTGGAAGATCTCGCACAAGTTCATGATCGTGCCGTTCGTGTTCTCGAGCTGGCACTTCCACACGGCGACGAAGCCCTATGCGAACTCCGATGCATGGGGACGGTGGTTCCAGGCGCTCATGCTGATGGGAATTGTCACCTGGGTGTACCGGGTGGTGTGGTGCGACATGTTCCGCAGGGGCCGCCGGTACTCGATTTCTTCCATCGAGACACGTGGCACGCTGACGTCGATCGAGATGGCCCCTGCGGGCAGACCGATACGGTTCCGCGCCGGCCAGTTCGCGTTCTTCTCGTTCGAAAGAAGCGGCCTTGCCGAACCTCATCCGTTCACTATTGCGTCGCACCCTGACGAGCACATTCTGCGGATCCACGTGAAGGACCTGGGTGACTGGAGCAGTCGCCTGGGGGCAGATGCAAGGGTCGGCGACACCGTACGGGTCGACGGACCGTATGGCGCTCTGCCCGTGTTGCCCCATGACCACGGGTCGACAACGGTGTGGATCGCCGGTGGTGTCGGCATCACGCCGTTCCTGTCCGCCGTCAAGAACGAGCAGACTGCTGCCGTCGTGCCGCACCTGTTCCTGGCTGTCCGGTCGCGCGATGACGCCCCCGAGCTCGACGAACTGCGGCGGGCCCACGATGAGGGGCGGGTGGTGCTTCATCTCTTCGTGTCGGGCGATGGCAACCGTCTGGGGCGTGATGCGATTGTGAACGAGTTCGGCGACCGAGGTCTGGATCGAGCCCATGTGGTCATGTGCGGACCGGACTCACTTGTCCGAGAGATGACGCGTGTGGTCCGCAGGCTGGGCGCCCACAGGGTCCATGTCGAGGCCTTCGACATGCGTTCCGGGTTCGGCCCTGACCTGTCGCGCGAGGTTGATGCACAGACTGCGCGGCTTCGTCGGCGCCTCGCACGCTCCGGCTGATCAGGGTCGGGCTTCATCCGCTCGGGGTGGCTGTCCCTGGGGCCTCGGGAAGATAGACAGTCGCCAACTGTCGTACTAGAGTCCTAGACCGTTTATCCAACTCTGAGCAGTTAGGGACTTTCCATGGCCTCCGATACGTCGAACAGTTTCACCCAGCGAATGGTTGCGGTCTTTGCCGGCTTGCTCGCGTTGGTTGCCACGATCGCGATTGTGGGCGCCATTGTCAGCTGGGTCCGTGACGACTCCGACGGTGAAGTGTCCTGGCTGTACTCGCAGACTGCGGACACCGGTGAACTCGACGACCTGGGTGGTGGGAAGTACCGACTGGTCATGCACGGCATCGACGCACACACCATCCAGTTCTCAGACCGTCCGGACAGGCTGGTGGAGATCATCAACACTGGTGACTTCGTTCATGCTTGGGACACCATGTTCGCCTCCAGTGCCCCGAATGCGGTGCTTGTCGAGCATGAGCCGGATGGTTCCACCGATTCGCTGGTGGTGGTTCTCACCAACCCTTTGTTCGATCTCGAGAACAACACATTGTCCTATGACGCGGAGATTCTCGCGGACGAGAAGCACCCCGAGCGGCTAAAGAAGCTGGCCGTGGCTCACGCGGAGCCGCCCGTGCACATGAGCGCCGTGAGTCTCTTCATCGACAGCGTGAGCGACACCCCGACGCCACAGCCGATTTTCACCGGCCCCGCAGCCGATGCTCTTCGGTCGAAACTGGGACTCTCGTCGATTCCCAACCAGCCGCTGAAGATCGGCGGCAACGTTCAGATCAACTCGGCGACCGTGACGAATGACGCCAATGGCGTGGTGACGGCGACCGCCAAGATCGGCTTCAGCGACAACTCGTTCACCCTGAACATGAAACTGACGGCCACCGATGCGAAGAACTGGACGTTAACGGCCTTCGCGGACCCCAACGCCACGCCGTGGACGGTCTCGGCGTTCACTGGGCTCAGCATCGACCCGAACACGTTCACCGGGACCATCACATCGGTGAACGGTGCGGTCGCGTTCGACGTGACCGCGTCTCAGCACACGTGGACATTCGAAGATGGTGCGACAATCACCTCGACTCCGCGCCTGTCGAGCGCGTGTCCTCTTGAGGGCAAGTGCCCGACCGGCGGCACCGGTCCGTATCTGACCATGAACGGCAACCTCGTGATTGCATCGGTCACCAACAGTCAGGGAATCAACATCTCCGGAGGAATGAGCGCAGACGCCTCGTGGGTGCGCTTTGAAGCAAATCTGGGAAGCGCATCGTTTGGACCAGTCAAGGGAACTTCTTTCGGCCCTGTCAGCATCACCTCGCCGACAATCACCATCTGGCACGGCCAGAGGAGTGATTCATACGACGTCAACATGAGCCTGCCCAGTCTGCAGAGCCTCACCGGTGCTCTCGATGTTGAGTTCTGTGGCGGCTTCTCGGTCACTCTCCCCAAGATCGGGAACCAAGCAACAAACGGCTGTGCACGGTGGGCCAAGGAGGGCGTCGTGATCGGTCAGGTCGTGGTCGCTGATGCGGTCACTTCAGCCGTTGCTTCCACCGCCACGACAGTGTCATCGCAGGTCAAGGGCCTCGCATGGACAAACCTGACCTCGGACTCGCTCACGTCGCTCGCCAAGGCAGCCAACATCAACGTGACGATGGGCGGTGTGGTGACTCAGCTCATGCCCGACAAGATCGTGCTCGCGGGCAAGACCACCCTGCCGGGTGTGATCACCAAGGCCCTGGGTCTGCCCTCGACAGATGTCGCCGTGGACGTGACCGGCACCGTGAGCTCGACCGGTTTCTCGCTGAACGGAACCGCAGCAACGAAGGTGAACATCGGGAATCAACCGTTCAAGGTCACCGTCAACTCGATGAACCTGTCGATAGACGCGACATCGGGAGGGAGTGTTTCCTTCTCCATGGGCACCAGCGGAACAGCTGTGCTCGGCTACGGAACAAACACCAAAGAACTGCAGACTTCGGTGCAGTTGGTCGCAGCCACCGCCCCGAACCCCGGTTTCGCACTGTCAGTCACTGCGCGGGGCACAGCAGCACCCGGCGAGACCGCCGATGGTCTTACTGCAGCCACGGCTCTGACCAAGCCGAGTGAGGCGCAGTATGTGTGGAAGGACCAGTTCGGCATCAAGGGCCTCAACCTGTGGAACATGACAGTTCAGATTTCGTATGCCGGGGGGTTCCCGGCCCTCGGCTACACGAGCACCACCTACATGGACCCCAATGGACAGCAGACTAAGAACGTGATCGAGTGCGGGTCCCAATGGGCCTGCACGAGTGCCGATTGGATGGTCGGACAACTTGCCTTCAACATCAGCAGCACGAACCCGTGTCTTGCCTACTCGTTCACCAGTTCGAGCAATTCCTCGATGTCCTCGTTGTTCGGCCGTGCCAAGAAGAAAGCATCGTTCGTCATTGACGGAGGCGTGATCAAGGCGACGACGTTCAAGGTCGGCATTGCGCCCACGGGATGCCAGATTCAGTCCGGGGACCAACAAGT
This sequence comes from uncultured Bifidobacterium sp., assembly GCA_964513585.1. Taxonomy (GTDB): domain Bacteria; phylum Actinomycetota; class Acidimicrobiia; order Acidimicrobiales; family Ilumatobacteraceae; genus UBA2093. The sequence continues at coordinate 98,343 of CAZENK010000002.1, forward strand.
CGCACTTCCCGCAGCATTTGCCGGGTTTCAGTTCGACGGAACGTTCGCCAACGGAACACAGGTCTCGATAGCGACCCAGGTGTCCGCGAATGGCTTCGAATTCAACGGTGTGATCGCGGACCTGAAGCTTGCCGGGTTCACCTACACCAGGGTGATGCTCACGGTGTCAATCACCAACGATGCTTCGCAGGTCACATTCGCGGGCAAGTTGGCATCCGAGATGGGGAACATGGATGTCATGGCCGGTTTCTCATACAAGGACAACGTGATCACGCAGGCTCTCGCCGCCAACTTGACCAACTGGTCGTGGGGCAAGTCCAACATCCTCGATATCCCGAAGTTCCAGTTCAATGCCACAGCGAGCTATACCGCACTCACAAAATGTGCATCGTTCTCGGCAGGGGCAAATGGTCAGCTCACCGTCGGATCGTCGACGTATTCGATTGTGAATTCCAGATTCACAATGAATTGCAACAAAGTGACAGAGCTCCATATCGAGGTCATTGCGGATCATCAGATCAAGTGGAACAATTCGACGGCGACGGCAACATTCAGTCTTGACTACAATCCTGATGTCTCCATGATCTACGGCTCCGCCGGGTTCACGTACGAGCGCGGCTTTAGCGCGATGATAGAGAACAAGAGATTCAGGAGAACTGTGAGAATCAGCGTCACCATGAGCGCAACTCTCTACCTAAAGAATCAGGGAACCTCGGGACTCTCATTCGACGGCAACTTCAGTGCTGATCGCGTGAGTGGTGAGGTCAGGTGCGACATGACTCTTGACTTCTCTGATTTCACGTGCGGTGGCACCCTGCGTGTCAACCCCTCCAACTCATCAAAGATGTACAGATTCGGCTGGGGTGATCTGTAGCGGGAGACTCCACCGATAGTGGGTCTCGCTTCCATGAGGTGGCTGCGACACGCGGCCGATGTGATGGATCTCTGCGTGGGCCCCTTCGGGTTCATGAGGGGCACACAAGCCTCCATTGATAGAAGCGGTTGACATCAACAATCTTGAGCGAAAGTTTTTCATCGCTCGGACATCGTGATGGTTGCACGGATTGAAGAACTGGTGCGCCTGTAGAGTCATGCGGTGACTTCTGAACCAAAGTTCTATCTGTTTTCTCGCATGGGTCATCCGAGGCTCCACGCACGAGTTGCTGCAGTGGCCGCGTTGATCGCGGGTGTGGTGTTGTTGCAGTCAAATGTGTTGCGTGCATGGACCCCGGTGAATCCGCCTGTCGCAGTCTCACTGTTCGGGAACACGGACACCGACTACGCAAGTTCGATCGTCGCTGATGCTTCGGGAAATGTCTACGTCACCGGGTACTTCGGAGGGACAGTGGATTTCGACCCTGGTGTGGGTACATCAGCTGTTGCGTCGAATGGCGCTGCTGACATCTTTGTCTCAAAGTTGGATGCCTCGGGAGAACTGTTGTGGGTGAGGACATTCGGCGCCACCCAGTTTGACATTGGGTACGGAATTGATCTCGATTCTTCGGGGAACCCTCATGTCGCCGGCTTCTACGGAGGGACAGTGGATTTCGACCCTGGTGTCGGCACGGCCAACATGACCTCTTCGGGATCGCGCGACATTTTCGTGATGAAGCTGGATACATCGGGTGCATTGGTGTGGGCGAAGAGTTTTGGTGGCACCACAGCAACAGACACCGGTTACGGCATCACAGTGGATGCATCCAACAACGTGCTTTTCACCGGGGAGTTCGGAGGAACAGCAGACTTTGATCCAGGTGCGGGAACAACAAACTTGGTCTCGACCGGCGGTCGAGACATCTTTGTCTCAAAATTGGATTCGTCGGGGAACCTGGCGTGGGCGAGAGGGTTCGGCAGCGCCGGCACCTCATCGCATGACATCGGCAGGTCCGTCGCAGTTGATGCCTCGAACAACGTGTACAGCACCGGTTCGTTCCAAGGCACTGTCGATTTCGATCCCGGCGCAGGAGCCACCAGCGTCACTTCAATGGGCGTGAACGACACGTACGTGTCGAAGCTGGATTCGTCGGGGAACTTCGTGTGGGTGAGAGGCTTCGGTGCAAGTGGGAACGAAAACGGAAGCAGCATTGCGACCGATTCGTTGGGCAACGTCATTCTGGGAGGGAGTTTCGTCGGTACGGTGGACTTTGACCCTGGTGCCGGCACGTCGAACCTGACATCGGTCGGCAACACCGATGCGTTCGTCCTGAAACTTGATTCCTCGGGAAATCACGTATGGGCCAGGCCGTACGGCGGAACAGCAAACGCAGATTCCGTTTGGGGCCTGACAGTTGATGGAAGCGGGAACGTCTTCACCACGGGCAATTATGAGAGCACGGTGGACTTTGACCCTGGTGTCGGCACAGCAAACCTCACTGCCGTCGGCGGAAGAGACACGTATGTGTGGAAGTTGGATCCGTCGGGCAACTTTGTGTGGGTCAAGGGCTTCGGCGGCGCAATCGTAGATACCGGTCAATCGGTTGCTGTTGACGCTTCCGGGAATGTGTGGAGCGCGGGTGTCATGGAGGGAACGGTTGACTTTGACCCGGGTCCCGGAACATCGAATCTCACGTCGCTCGGCCAGTCGGATGTGTATGTGATGAGGATGTCCCCACTGGGAGAAGTCGCGCTTCCGACCACGACAACGACCACCACTTCCACATTGGCTCCTGTCACAACAACCGTTGCGCCGACAACCACACAGGTCAGCAATGCTGTCAATTCTGCGGCAACGACAACAGTTGCCGCAGGTTCCAACGTGTCCTCATCTGAATTGCCGGCTACCGGTGAATCGACGATGCCGTTCATTGTGTGGTCAGGCCTGCTGCTGTCGGCAGGCATGCTGTTGCACCTGCGGGCACGTCGACTCTTCCGGCAGTAGGTGAAGGCCTCTGTAGCCTTGGCTCGGCTGACGCAACATGCGGTGCGAGATCTTCACCACGCTTCGCGTCACAAGTTGCCTCCGTGGGGATGCTTCCGAATTGCTGCCGCCCTTGTGGGGCACGGCGTGCCGAATGCGGCCTGGAATGCGAAACTGTGATTCTTGGGATGCGGACCCAGTCCCGTTGGGCTGTGCTGGTGAGAACCGCCCTGGGCCTGATGGTGGCTTTCGGGTCCCGTCGTCTTGCCAAGACTCGTGTCACTGCGCGCTGCCATGACCGTTCGAATCAGGTGGCAGATCTATGTCGTGCCGACGTGAGCACGAGGCCAGTTCTGGCCACCCCGCACGGTTCGGTCACGTGACGTGAACTCTTGCTACTACGAGCATCGCGACACCTCGTGCGATGTCGATGCCCGCCGCCCTGACGGATCGGGGTGCGGGAGGGATGACCTCACTTGCGTAGTCGTCGGTGACATCGACAACCGGAGGGTCAACGTGACCTTGTGGCCCCGTGACGAGCGGAGCTGAGTCGCTCTGCGCCATCGGAGTATCAGGGATCATGAGGGTCGCACCGAGCTTGCCGGATCGAGGCGTGCTGCGCGAATCGCAGGAAGTACGCCAGCCGCACCACCCACGGCGGCGGCGCCTGCGACGCCGAGGCCGAGTGCGGCGACGGGGAGCACCACCCCCCAGCCCTGGCTCCAGGCGTAGCCGGCCACCACGACTACACCAAGGATGGAGCCGCCGATGCCACCAAGGGTGGCGATCGCAATCGACTCGATCACGAACTGCCCGACCACGTGGAGACGGGTTGCGCCGATGGCACGACGCAGCCCGATCTCACCCCTCCGCTCGAGTACCGAGATCACCATCACGTTTGCGATTCCCACTGCTCCGACGAAGAGCGCAAGGGCACCAAGGCCGAGCAACAGGGTGCGGAGGTTCGCGTCGACCTCAGCGCGAGCCTGGAGCGCGTCGCTCGGGCGCGAGACCTTCACCTCACTTGGACGCAGCGGATTCGCTGTCCGTGGTAGCACGGAGCGGACGGTCTCCACCTGCGTGGGGACGGTGCGGATGTAGATCGTCATCGGTGGCACCTGGTGGCCGAGCAACCTCGACGCAACCTCCACGCCGATCAGGACCGAGCGGTCGATCTCGATGTTGAGTGGAAGTCGCTCGAGAACTCCGATCACAGCGAAACGCTCTCCGGCGATGCTCACTGTGCGTGCGGGGTCGAGGTCGGTCACGCCGAGTCGAGAGGCTGCCTCGGCGCCGAGCACGGCAATGGGCAGATGGCTGCTGCGCTCGTCGAGGAACCGGCCGGCTGCAAGGCTTCCTTGCAGAGTCCGCAGCAATGCTGGTTCGGCGGCTTGTACGTCAAGCCCGTTCGGGCTCGTATCGACGGCGGTGCGGGTAGGTACGAACGGCACCTTCGAGGTGAAGGCGGCCTCGGTGACCGGGGCGATCCGACGGATCATCGCAGGCGCCTCGTCGGGGAGCGCAGCATCCTCACCCGTGAATGTCTGGCCGGGGGCGACCTGCAGCATGTTGGTCCCGAGGCGGTCGATCTGCGCGATGAGGTCGGCCTTGCTCGAGATGGTGATGCCGGTGATGGACAGCATGGCGGCGACACCGATCGCTATGCCGAGTGCCGTGAGCATCGAACGGGCGGGTCGGCTACGCAATCCGATCGTCCCCGTCCCGATCAGATCGCTGGGAAGAAGTCTCGAGCGCGGTCGGTCGATCGTGGGGTTCATGAGCGGTTGGTGTCCTCGATGATCTGCCCATCGCTCACCACGATCTGCCGCGGGAAGCTGTCGGCAATTGCGTGGTCGTGGGTGATGACGACGATCGTCGCGCCCTCAGCATGAAGGCGGCGGAGCACGTTGATCGTTTCGCGCGAGTTGCTGCTGTCGAGATTGCCGGTTGGTTCGTCCGCAAGGATCACCGAGGGGCTGCCCACGATTGCCCGAGCGATCGCAACCCGCTGGCGCTCGCCGCCCGAAAGAAGCGGCGGGCGATGGTGCATGCGATGCTCGAGTCCGACGCGGGTCAGCGCTGCCTCGGCGAGTCGGCGTCGCGCCGAGCGCCGGACTCCGCGGTACAGGAGGCCGGTCGCCACGTTGTCAAGCGACGAGAGACTCTCGATGAGGTGGAACTGCTGGAAGACGAAGCCGATCTGTGCTGAGCGAAGGCCGGCCATGCTCGCATCTGAGAGTTCTCTGGTCCTCTGGCCACCGATGAGGACTTCGCCGGCCGTGGGGCGATCGAGCGTGCCGAGGATGTTCATCAACGTCGACTTTCCTGATCCCGACGACCCGATGATCGCCACTAGTTCGCCGGGTCGGATGTCGAGTGACACCCGATTCACGGCCCTCACGGGGGGTACGCCGGGGTACTCCTTCACGACGTTTACGAGTTGCAGCACCGGTGTCGCGGTGAGGTCGGCTGGCGCGGCGGCGAGAGAGGCGGTCATTTCGGAATCACCACTTCCTCACCTTCGTCGAGGTCGCCGGTGATGTCGATCATTCCGTCGACGGCGACGTCGCCGATCTTGACCCGGACCAGCCGGGTAGCCGTACCGTCGAGGACTTCGACTGCGAACCCGCCGTCGGCAGGGGCGAGCAAGGCGCCAACAGGGACGACCAATGCTCGGGCTGCATACACCTTGGTGACGGTCACCTTCACACCCTTCCTGGTGCTGACGGATTTGCCCTTGACGGTGATACTTGCTCGCCACATCGACGAGCCGTCGGCGCCGCTGCCGTCGGTGCCGTTGCCGGCCGGTGTGAGTTTGTCGATCCGTCCAGCGAGGGTCGTGCCGCCTGAAAGGTGGACCTCGACTGCAGTGCCGGGTGTCACAAGATCGCGTTCATCGTTATCGACGTCGATGGTCAGAGAAGCTGTTGCAGCAGTAACGGTCAGCCCATCGAACACTTGACCGACCCGAGGAGCAGCCGAGATTCGGATCGCCGTCGGACTGAAGACGATCTGAGAACTGTCGACGACGCCGGTGACGGGGAGCCCGGTCTTGAGCTGCCACTCCTTGATGGCCAGTTCTGTCTGCTGGTCGAAGACACCGTCGGTGCGGAGATCGCCGCTCGAGTCGAATCCGGCGGCACTGAGAAACTCCTGGAGCTGCTGGACATCCTGCCCGGTCAGCTGTTCAGAGGATCCGCCCGCGACCCGCGAGATGGTCCGATACATCGGCATCTTGCCCAGCACGAGGAACAGCGGCTGGTCTGCGACACGAATCAACTGGTTCCCGGGTTCGATGATCGAACCGATGGTGGGTCGCCATGTCACGATGCCGTTCACGGCGGTGACCAAGGTCCACTGCTGGCCATAGTCGACCGATGCGTCAAACGTTGCGACGTCAGCGAGGTCGGTGCGGGTCACTCTCACGGTCTGCACTTTCGCCTTCGCTGTGCTCTCGGCCTCGCGGGCCAGTTCGCCGGAACCAGAGGCCAGTACGAGGGCACCGACACCTGAGGTCGCGGCGGCAAGGGCCACAGCGATCAGCACGAGTCGGCGACTCACGGCTGCACGCTGCTGTCGTTTGCGGCCTCCGTCGCGTCTCGGAGGTCGGCACCGCACCGGGTATCGGCGTCCGAGTAGCCGTCCTGTGAGGAGATGTCGATCGGCGCCGTGATGCCACCGTCCGGCGTGGCCTGGACGTCGAACCCCGCTGCGGACATGCACTTGGCGTAGGCGATGGCCAGGTCCTTCAACCTCGCCTGGTCTTCAGGGCTGATCTCGAGGTCGCTAACCGCGTTCACCATGTGCTTCTGGCACTTGGCGTCGGCCGCGACGTAGGCCTCTACGTCGACATTGCTGGCATCGTCGACCGCCATCGAGATCCCGTTGTCCTGCATGCACTCCATGTAGAGCGCGGTCGCCTCGTTGTAGTCAGTGGGAGCATCGACGGTGGATCCATTCGAGCCCAGCTGTTCCGTCTCCGAGCCGAGTGACGGCACGGTGGGCGACGATCCCTTGTCAGACTGCCCTCCGCATGCAGAGAGCAGCAGCGTTGCGGCCAGCGCCACAACGCTGAGGCGCCTCGAGCGCAGTTGCTTCGTCGACGTTGTCAGGTTCGCGTATCGCATGATGTGAACTCCCATCTCGGTTCGTGTGGATCGACTATCGGTACGGACTCATTACATCAGCCCTTGCTCACGGCGACGTTGCGACTACCTGAAGATTGTCTCACGATGCGCGAGCATCGTCGAACGCTTGCTCAGTCCACGTCAGTCAGCGGTTCGTCCCACCGGTGGCAGCGCCATCGTGAAGGCGCACCCCGCCCCGGGTGAACTGGCGAGCGTGAGTCGGCCACCGTGCGCCTCGACGATCGCCCGCGCGATCGCAAGACCTAGCCCGAAGCCGCCGTGATCACCGCGACGGGAACGCGAGGAATCCCCTCGTGAGAAGCGGTCGAAGAGGGTCGCTGCAGTTGCCGCATCGACACCGGGCCCGTTGTCGCTCACGGTCACTGCGACGTCGCCTGTCGCCTGAGCCCACACACGCAGCTCGATGTCGGCAGTCGCCGGAGTGTGAACGAGCGCGTTTCCGAGCAGTCCGGCGATGACCTGGTGCAGGCGTAGCGCGTCGCCGTCGACGAGGCCGATAACGGGGTCGAGTTCGGCACCGGCTGACCCGAGAACGTTGCCGATGACAACTGCTATTCGACGCTGTGGGTGCACGACGGTGGCATCGGCCGCCAGGTCGCGAACGATGCCGACCAGGTCGACTGGCTCCTGTCGCATCGGACGGCCCTCATCAAGGTGCGCCAGTAGGAGCAGATCTTCCACGAGGTCGCGCATTCGATGTGACTCGCCGCGCAGGCGGCGGATGATCCCATCGACATCGGCCGGGTCGATTCCGCCGTGCGCAAGGAGTTCGAGGTACCCCTCGACGGACGTCAGCGGTGTCCGCAGCTCGTGAGAGACATCTGCTACGAATCGACGGAGTCGAGCGTCAGCACGATCTCGCTCGTCGAGCATCGTGTTGAACGCCATTGCGAGCCGCCCAGCTTCAGTACGCGTCTTCGGGAGTTCGACCCGCCGAGTGCCGGTCCCACCCGTCGACGCTGTCGCCACTGCCGTGAGGCGCTCTATTGGTCGAAGGCCCAGCCGCACCACCCACCACATCAGCACTAGCAAGAGTGCGGCAACCGCAGCACCCCCGCCGACAAGGCTCAAGGTGAGTGCGCGAATTGCGGAGTCGACTTGTGCGAGAGGTCGTGCGACCACGGACAGCGCGCCGCTTCCATTCGGAGCGAGGAGCACTCGGAATCGCTGATCAGTGGCCTCGCCTGACACACTGAAATAGGCATCATCGTCTATTGCTCGGAGATCGACCGAGGTCAGATCGGGCCGATCGCTGATGAGGCTTCCCGCTGCTGTGACCACGCTCGTTCCGTCCGCCTTCAGGACGGCCACGAACAGGTCAGAGTTGGGCGTGACGGTCGGTGCCAAAGTGCTTTCATCACCTGGATTGAGAGCCGGCAGCGCCGTCCCCTCACCCGAGGAGATCGACGACAGTTGCAGTGACCTCAGCAGCAATTCGTCGACGCCCTTGACGAGAACATCATGTTGCCGTTGCACGACGACCGGCCCGATGACCCCGAGTACGGCGCTGATGAGGCCGATGAGTATGAGTAGCCGCGCCCGCAACGTCACGGATCCTCCCGAAGGGAGTAGCCGACACCGCGGACGGTGTGTATCAGGGCCGGCTCGACTGAGTCGACCTTCTTTCGGAGGTTGCTCATGAACGTGTCGAGCACGCTCGAGTTGCCGTCGAAGTCGTACTGCCAGACATGGTCGAGTATCTGCGCTCGGGTCAGGACCCGTCCCTTGTTGATCAGCAGGAAGCGCAGCAGCCGATACTCGGTCGGGGTCAGGAACACAGTTGCGCCTGCGCGGCTCACCCGGCGTGCCGCCTCGTCGACCGTCAAGTCAGCACAGCGCAATATGTCATCGGGTTCTCCCACGTCAATGCGGTGGATACGGAGCGCGACTCTCGCCACCAGCTCGGCCACGGCGAACGGCTTGACGAGATAGTCGTCCCCGCCGATCGACAAACCCTCCACTCGATCTTCGGTCGAATCGCGAGCGGTGAGGAAGATCACCGGAACGCGACACCCCGACCGTCGGAGGCGTCGGACCATCGTGAATCCATCGAAGTCTGGCAGCATCACGTCCACGATGGCGAGGTCGATGCTGCCATCACGCAGGCTGGCCTCCGCCTCGCGTGCCGTGCTTGCTGAGACCACGTCAAATCCATTGAGTCGCAACGCGGACGTCACGAGGTAGATGATGTTCTCCTCATCGTCGACGACGAGGACCCGCGCAACCATCGGCCTGTTTCCTTCCTGTGGCCAGCTTTCCTGAGAGATACTGATAAAGAGTAGACATCCCGAACCTTCCGATTTCCTCAACGCCGGCTCACCTTCGGCGCAGTCCAAATAACCTGTCGCCGAGTTCGTGGCTACGCTCGGGGGCCGGGCGTCAGCGCCGGCGAGTCGTGATCGACCGTGTGTAGGGAATGATGGAGTTCCCCTGAACGTCTGACACCGTGTTCGGGAAGGCCGCGAACTCAGGGCGGACGACCCGTTGACTGTGCCCACTTTTCGTCCTTGAGCCTCCTCGCCGGGCGCCGGAGCGTGCTGGTACCCTTGCCAACCGAGTGCGACGACCGCTCCCGAGCGTTTCGGAAGGGGAATCGGAACACTCCTCGCCTCCGTAGCTCAGTGGATAGAGCGACGGTTTCCTAAACCGCAGGTCGCAGGTTCGATCCCTGCCGGGGGCGCCAGACGAAAGGCCTGTCCTGCAGTGGAAGCCAGGTTGATCAGCGGTTCATGAAGGCGTCGACCGCGACCCCGATGGCTGCGGCAACCCGCATGTCGAGGGAGTCATCGTCAACCCTGATCTCGTAGGTGTCCTTGATGCGCATGTTGGCGCGGTTCACGTGGCCGACCTGCACGCCGGCGGCGTTCAGGATGCTGAACTGAACCCGTAGCAACCAGGGCAGGTCGATGGCCAGGTTCACCACGCGGCGCAGGATTGCCTGCACCTTGCTGGTCTCGGTGACCATCCACCTGCCGGCAGGTGTCTCCACGTGGTACGTGGATCGCCCGAGAGAAGCGCCGAAGTCCTTGGTCATCGTGCCGAGAGGGGCGCCTGACCCGTCGGAGATGTCGTAGGTGGTCGCGAGCTCAATCGCGCTGCGGGCTTTGATGGTGAACAACAGGCCGCTGCCGTCGGGAAGGGTGCACTTGACCTGTTCCTTGATCTTCATGCGCGCCTGCTCGATGGTGCCGAGGGGTGTGTTCTGGCCGTCGATGCGAGTGAGGTGCCAGGTGTTCTTCATCACCGTGAGTTTCTGGGTGAGGTCGAGTGTGTAGCCCATGGGTGAAGTGTAGGCGTGCCCCCTTCAGCCGGACCCCGCACGACAAAAAGGGACCGTGACCGGGTTGATCCCGGACACGGTCCCTTTCTTGTGAGTGAGTTCTGGTTACTCGGCTGCGGTGGTGGCGTTACGGCGGCGCACCACCACGAACCCGCCGGCTCCCAGAAGGGCGACGAGCGCGAGCACGATCCACAGCCAGGGGAGCGATGAGCCATCATCACCGGAGGTCACCACGACCAACGGCGGCTGGTTCTTCTTCACCTCGAGCGGTGCAGTGACCTGCTTGCCACCGGCGTCAGTACCGGTGATGAACACCTCGGTCGTGTCACTGGACAGGCGAAGGGCCACTGCGGCCGTGCCCGGCTTGACAACGATCGGCCTCTGTCCCGCCGTGCGAAGGGTGAGTGGTCGTGCCGTGTTCACCTCGGGGTTGCTGTTGGCCACGGTCGCGAACAAGTCGGCGGTCGTGATCAGGATCTCCCGCGCATCCTTGCGGGCCTCGATCACCGGCGGACCGGAGCCTTCCGGTGCGAGAACCGCGACAACGTCCGTTCGCACGTCAGCCGACAGCCCCGCCTCGAAGAGTGTCTTCTCGGGCGAGTTGCCCTGGCCGGGGACTGTTGAGTCCCTGGTGGCGATTGCCGTGGTGTCGCTGCCGCCAGGGGCCGTGGAGGATGTCGACGGTGCGTCCGTTGACGGTGCGGTCGGGGTTGTGGAGCTGGTCGACGACGTCGAGGATGTCGACGACGAAGGTGTCGTGGTCGAAGTCGACGACGATGGCGTACCACCCTGCTGGAGGTTGGTCACGTTGTGCTGTGTGGTGAATGGTTGGTCACCACGTGGCACGGTTGCTTCCGCACCTTCGCCGCCGTTGATATCCAGGACTCCCTGGCCCGCGTCAAGGACCCAGTCGCCCAGTATCTGCACGTAGAACACTGTCCCGACTGGCGCGCTCATCTGGAAGTACCTCGGGTTTTCCGGGTTGCCCTGCGGACTGTGCCACCATTCGTCAAGCAGGCCGAGTCGGCCGTCCTGCGTAAGGCGGAAGATGCGGACCTTCGACCAGAAGTCCACGTCCCTCACACTGAAGCGGACGCTGTTGTCCTCGTCCTCGGTGAGGGTCTTCTTGAACCACACGCTGGAGAACTGCTCGCCCCGCAATCCCGATGAGTAGGGCGCCATCTCGCCCCGCTGGGATGTCGCCGAGACAGTGCTGAACCGCACGGAACCGATGTCCGGCGTTATCTCAGCGGCTGCGCTGAAGTCGTCGTTCGACGGCCGGTTCGGCATGGACTCGACTGCAAAGGACGTAGCCCCGTGCGTGTTTTCGAATGTCTCGTTGTTCCAGCAGTAGCTGTGGGCAAAGTACTCGCCGTAGGTGGGCAATGAGGTGCTGCCGGACGACCCCCAATTGACCCCCGCCCACGATGTGGGTGAGGTGGTCAGGTAGTAGTCGACCGTGCCGAAACCCGACTCCTGACAGTTTTCATTCGAGATCGTTGCGGTCACCTGGCCCGTGGACGCAAATCCCTCCGTGCTCACTGTGAGTTCGTCGGTGTACTTCTCGGAGTTGGTCAGTGAGGCGCAGTTCTCGTAACACACGATTGCCCAACCGTCCGGTGCGTCATCGATGTTGACATCGATCGACAACGGCCCGGAGAAGGGGAGGCCGCTGAAGTTGAGCTGCCCGTTGCGGAACGGCACCCGCAGCATTTCTCCCTCGTAGTCGTCGTCCCTCCATGGTTCGGCCTCGAAGCTGATCCGCCTGTCCCCGTATTCACAGTTGCCGAGAGTTCCGATCTCGGTGGCGGGATCGACTGTGATCGTCGGGTAGATGCACGAGACAGGCTTGTCGGGTGCGGTCACCCGGTACCTGTGCATTCCCGTCGGTCCGTAGGTGTCTCCCCACTGGATCACGTACTCGCCTGATGCGAGCAGCAGGCTTGCCTCGAGCCGGGTCGAGTAGCGGGTGCTGACCGCGCGGGAGAATGTCGGGACGGGTGGCTGCCAGTACTCGAAGAACTCGTAACTGTCATTGCTGTAGTCCATGAAGAACTCGTTGTCTTCCCACGCATCCTCGCCCCACACGACGAGCCCGAGGATGCCGTTGGGGTCGGTGCAGTCATTGGCGACCACGACCGTCACGCGGTTCGACCCGGACGGGGTGACCGGGTCGGTGATCAGGTAGGGCAAGGAACCCTCGCACGCGTCATTCGTTTCGGTCTGGTTCTCGTCGGAGCCGGGCAAGACCTCGAGCGTCTGTGCCCAGAGTTGGAAGAACGGGTCACTGAAGTCCACTTCGAGACTGTCGCCAACTGCCACCGAACCATTGGCCACGAGTCGGGGGAGGCCGAAGCCGTCGAGAGCGTATGCACGCCAGAACAGCGGCTTCCCTTCGTCCCAGCCGGCAGGCGGCACCACGTTCTCGTAGTAGTCGTACACCTGCCCGTTGAGGGTCACGAATGCGAACTTGGTCTCCTCGAAGTCATCGATGTCGAACCTCTGGGCAGAGGTCAGCTGCACCTCCATGGAACTGCCGTCACCGGTGTTGTTCATGGCCTCGGTGCCCTCCGGGCTGATCGTGATGTTGCCTTCGGTGGGTGACGAACCGTCACCGATGCTGATGATTCCCTCACCACGGAAGGTGGCGATGTCGATTCCCTGTGGCTTGGACGCCACGGCGATCCGGAGGATGGCAGCTCGCCCGGGGCCCACAAGCTTCTGTGGAAGGACCACGGTCTGACCCGAACCCTTCACCGTGTCGGCGTAGCTTCCGCTGGCCTCAAAACCTGCGACCACGATCTCGTCGAACGAGCCGCACAGCTCGAGCGTGCGGGTCTGCGAATCGAAGCTGACATCACATCTCACTTCCTGAAGGCTGATGCGCTGGCGCATCTCGTCCTCGGTCGAGATTGTGGTGTCGGCAGGAGAGGTGGTGTCAACGGGGACAGTCGTGTCGGCGGGGACTGTCGTGTCGGCGGGGACTGTCGTGTCCGAAGGGGTGGACTCACTGTCGAAACCGACGCACGGCGAAGCACCCACGGGATCGCTGCATTTGTCCCAGAAGAGAGTTCCCGAGGCCCAGCCCGCGCTGCCGTCGTCGAAGTTGGGGTTCACGAGCCGCTGCTCGCCGTTGATCTTCAGTGTCACGGAAGTGACGATTGCGCTCTTGCGTGCGTACTCGTCTGACTTGGAGTCAGCTCCGAGCCAAACCTCCACGAACCTGATCGATTCGGGCATGCCGGTCAGATTGCGCCTGAACCGGGTCGATACCTCTGAGAACTGAGTGGGGTTCTCGCTGTAGAGAGCATCTGATGACTGACCGAGGACGTTCTTGTCCGCATCGAGGAAGGACCCGACGAGAGTGAAGGTTGCGTCAGGCCGGGCCTCGGGCGACATCTTGACCGTGGCAACGATCTCAATCTCGTCCGATTCGTTCAGACCTTCGGGCAGTTCCACGCGCTGTTTGATGTCTGACAGGCCCCGGGAGAAGCGCACCACGCCGTCAGTGGTGGGGTCCACGGTCGTGGTCGGTGCCGGCTCCGTGGTTGACGTCTCGGTCGGCTGTTCCGGTCTCCTGATGGAGGCGGACTTCACTGCGCCGACTGACGGCTCGAACATGACGATGGCTTCGTCGAACACTGTGTCCTCCGGCGTGAGGAACTGCGGTCGGACCCGCAGTCGCACGGTCCCTTCCATGATCGCGCCTTCATTGATGATGGCTACACCTTGCTGTGCCGCCCCGTCGTCATAGGCGAGGGTGCCCAACAGGTTCCCCTCGCCGTACATCTCCACGATGATTCGGTCGACCGGCAGTGAGACGGAGATCGTTCCGTCTTCGGGTGTCCACTGAACCTCGAAGTCAACTGTGTCGCCGACCAATGTCGTGTCGGGGAGCGCGGAGTTGCGCTGGCGTGACGTGTCGGATCCGCCGCAGCTTGCAGCGGTGACGACAAGTGAGACAACAGCAAGCGACCGAAGGGTGCGCGAGATCAAAGAGCGGTTCATGAGGCCTCCAAGTGAAGTTGGAACAAAAATCTACTCAATGAATCCACGAGACCCCTAACTGGCTCGAAGTCTGGGCAGAGTTGGCCCATGGTTCCGGGTCGCGTTGAGCCTCAAAGACTGTGCAACTGGTGCATTCGATCGGCCAATGCAGACAGAAGGGGAGTGGCTGGCCGGGCCAACCACTCCCCTTCTGTGTGAGGGTTCCGTCTGTGTCTATTCGGCTGCGGTGGCGGTGTTGCGCCTGCGCACCACCGTGAACCCGCCGGCCCCCAGAAGGGCGACGAGCGCGAGCACGATCCACAGCCAGGGGAGCGAGGAGCCATCATCGCCGGAGGTCACCAGGACCAACGGCGGCTGGTTCTTCTTCACCTCGAGCGGTGCAGTGACCTGCTTGCCGCTTGCGTCGGTACCGGTCACATAGACCGTGGTCGTCTCAAGAGCGACCGGGACGGCCACCTCGCGCGTTCCCGGCTCGACAACAATCGGTCGGCGACCCGGTGTGCGCAGGGTGAGTTGACGTGCGGTGTTGACGCTGGGGTTGCTGTTGGTGACCGTGGCATACAGATCCGCAATGCTGATCGTCACTTCGGTCGCGTCCTTGCGCGCTTCAACCACAGGCGGTCCCGAACCCTCGGGCGCAAGCACTGCAACCACGTCCGTCCTCGCGACTGATGTCAGACCAGCTTCGAAGATCTTCTGCTCGGGATTGGTTCCCGACGACGGAGCGTTCGTGTCCCTGGTCGCCACCGCTGTTGTGTCACTGCCGGCCGGTGTCGTGGATGACGGTGAGGACGACTGCGGTGTCGTGGACGATGACGGGGTCGTGGTGGTGGTGGACGATGTGGACGGTGACGTTGCGCCGCCCGGGACGAGATCCGTCACGTTGTGCTCTGTGGTGAACAGGTCATCGCCCCGAGGCACGACAGCCTCGGCACCGTCACCGTTGTTGACGACCAAGATGCCTTCGCCGGCGTCAAGGGTCCACAGACCCAGAACCTGAACGTAGAAGACAACTCCCGCTGGTGCAGCCATGGTGAATGACCGCACATCCTCGTCGAAGCGGCTCTGGTAGGCATCCCATGTCCATTCCTTGAGCAATCCGAGTCGCCCGTCGCGCGTGAGGCGGTACACACGAACTCGAGCGTCAAAGTCGTTGCTATTCAGTTCGAACCGGATCGAGGATTCTCCTTCTGCGATGGTTCTCTTGAACCACACGCTGCGGAACTCCTCGCCCGGCAAGCCCGAGGCGTACGGGGCCATTTCGCCCCGCTGGGATGTCGCAGACACAGTGCTGAACTTCACGCGACCGATGTCGGGTGTGATCTCGGCTGCCGCTCCAAAGTCGTCGTTCGACGGACGGTTGGGCATCGGCTCTTCGATTGTGAAGCTGGTCGCACCATGCGTGTCTCGGTAGGTCTCGGGGTTCCAGCACTCGCTGTGTGCAAGGTATTCACCCGACATCGGCAGTGATGCAGGCCCGGTCAATGACCAGTTTGCCCACACCCACGATGTCGGGGAGTTCTTCATGAAGTAGTCAACCCCCTCGAGGTAGTCATCAGTGCATGCTGCATTCGCGATGGCCGACGTGACCTTGCCTGTCGATGTGAAGCCCGCTGTGTCGACGGTGAGCCCATCGGTGAAGACCTGTGGGTCGGTCAATGCGGCACAGTTCTCCCAACACACGATCACGTTGCCCTCGGGGGCGTCGTCGACTGAGAGCGAAACCTTCATCGGGCCGGTGAACGGAAGCCCGCTGAAGTCGAGCAGCCCGTCCTGGAACGGCACGCGGCGTCGTGTTCCCTTGAACTCCGCACCATCCAACGGGCGAGCACGGAACTTCACCGGGCGGCTGCCGAAGGTGCAGTCCGTGAGAGTTCCGATCTTGGTGTCGGGGTTGACGGTGATCGCCGGGTACAGGCAGGAAACCGGATTGCTTGCTGCTGTCACGCGGTACCTGTGCGTACCCGCGATTCCGAATCTGTCTCCCCACTGAATCACGTACTCGCCGCTCGCAAGAACGACATTCGCCTCCAAACGGGTGGAGTAACGGGACGCTACAACCCTGGAAAACAGGGGAGCTGCGCCTATGAAGCCCATGAAATCTTCGGACTCAATGGCTGACATGGCGTCGAAGTATTCGTTCTTGCTCCAGACAACCAGCCCCAATGCTCCGTCCGGGTCATTGCACTCATGGTCCACGATGAGGGTGACCCGGGTCGATCCCGACGGAGTCACAGGGTCAGTGATCAAGTATGGAATCGTTTCTCCACACGCACTGCCTTCCAAGGGCGCCGACTCGGGATTGCCCTGCACCAGCTGGATGCTCTGGGTCGCCAGTTCGAAGAACGGGTCGTTGTAATCCACGTTGAGGTTTTCGCCCACTGCGAGCGAGCCATTGGCAACGAGTCGCGCGAAACCGAACCCATCAAGAGCATACGCACGCCAGAACAACGGCTTGCCCTCGTCCCAGCCGGCAGGCGGCACCACGTTCTCGTAGTAGTCGTAGACCTGACCGTTCAGCGTCACGAAGGCGAACTTTGTCTCATCCGTTCGGTCGATGTCGAACTTCTGCGCAGAAGTCAACTGCACCCGCATCTCTTCAACGCGGCCGTTGTTGTTCATGGCCTCTGACCCGGCCGGGCTGATCGTGATGTTGCCGCTTGAGTCGGACGATCCGTCACCGATCTCCATGACGCCTTCCCCACGGAAGGTGGCAAGGTCGATTCCTTCTGGCTTGGATGCCACAGCAATCCTCAGGATCGCCGCGCGCCCGGGGCCCACGAGGTTCGCGGGCAGAACCAGGCTCGAACCCGATCCCTCTGCGGTGTTCGCAAAGTTGCCGTCGGCCTCGAAGCCCGCCGCGATGATCTTGTCGAACGATTCACAGAGCGAAAGGGTGCGGGTCTGCGCTGTGAATGTCACGGCGCAGTCAACCTCCTGCAGACTGATCCGTTCGCGAAGACCCTCGGCAGGCGTGGTGTCAGATGGCGCGGAGGTGTCTGTCGGCAGGGTGGTGTCGCTCGGCAGGGTGGTGTCGCTCGGCAGGGTCGTGTCGCTCGGCAGGGTCGTGTCAGGCGTTGCTGATTGGCTGTCCATCCCGGTGCACGGCGAAGATCCCTCTGGCTCGCTGCAGTTCTCCCAGTAACCGGTTCCGGAAGTCCAGCCCTCGTTGCCTTCATCGAAGTTGGGGTTCACGAGCCGTTGCTCCCCGTTGATCTTGAGTGTCACGGAAGTGACAATTGCGCTCTTGTGCGCATACTCATCTGACTTCGAGTCTGCTTCGAGCCACACTTGTACGGCCCTGATCGAGTCGGGCACGGGGGAGAGATCGCGACCGAACCGGGACGACAGTTCGGAGAACTGCGAGCGATTCTCAGGTGTCAGGTCATTGACCGTCATACCGTTGGTGTTCCCCTCTGCATCAATCAGAGACCCGAAGAGAACAAAGGTCGCGTCACTCGAGGCATCGGGTGACATCTTGACCGTGGCGACGATTTCGATCTCATCCGATTCGTTCAGACCCTCGGGCAGCTCGACAGTCTGCTGTATCGAGGTCTTGCCCCGGGGGAAGCGCACCACGCCATCAGTGGTGGGGTCCACGGTTGTGGTCGGTGCCGGCACTGTGGTTGATGTTTCCGTTGGTTGCTGCGAGGGCCTGATGGAGGCGGACTTCACGGCGCCGACCGACGGTTCGAATTCGACGGTGGCTTCGTCGAACACCTGACCATCGGCGTCGAGGAACTGTGGCTTCACCCGGATGCGCACGGTTCCTTCAAGGATCATGCCTTCCGAGAGGAGTGCTCTTTCGTTTCTCACGGGCCCGTCGTCGTACGCGAGGGTGCCCAACAGGTTCTCTTCGCCGTACATCTCCACGATGATCCTGTCGACCGGCAGTGACACGGAGATCGTTCCGTCTTCGGGTGTCCACTGAACCTCGAAGTCAACTGTGTCGCCGACCAATGTCGTGTCGGGGAGCGCGGAGTTGCGCTGACGTGTGGAGTCGGAGCCGCCGCAGCTTGCGGCGGTGACAACGAGTGACACCAGAGCGAGCGAACGAAGGGCGCGCGAGATCAAAGAGCGGTTCATGGGGCCTCCCAGCGAAGTTGGAACAAAAATCTACTGACTTTTGCTTGCGAGACCAAACAAAGAGGATTACGGGCCGAGGTTGTCCGACCCAACAGTCGATCTAGGAGCGAATGAAGATGGTCTCGTCCTGCGTCACCGACGAGATGGAGCACGAGGCCGAATACAGCCCCTGTGAGGCCGCGGCGGTCACCCAGGAACCGGAGTTCCCGCATCTGACCGCAAACGGCACGGAAACCGCGCTCATGGTGAAGGTCGCCGTTGTGGTCACGGTTCGGCCCGTGGCGGCGTCAGTGCCGCTGGCGGTTCCCTCGGCGAACATGCCCTCGAGGCACACGGCCGTGGAGCATCTCTGTGTCGATGTGCCGGTCAGGGCAAGGGAGGAATCAAACCCCGACGAAGCCGGGTCGTTCGCCCCGAATGACCATTCGTCAAGGTTGATTCCCACGGTGATTGCGGTCCGGGCCGTTGAGCGTGGGCTCGTGGTGCTGCTCGAGCGGGGTCGAGTGGTCGGGGTCCGAGGGTCATTGGGATCAGCCGGGGTGCCACCCGGAACTGTGGTCGTCGATCCGGTGGTGGTCTCGAGTCGCTCGGATTCCGGCGGCAAACCGGGAACCTCATCGGTCGGCGCCAGCGGATCGCTCAGATCTGGGGTCACCGCGGTGTTCGACAGGGTCCCTGCGGTCTCGGTGGTGCTCGAGGAACCGTCGGGTGCAACGACGGTGACCGCGAGTCGTGAACCAGATGACTGCGCCTTCACCACATAGGCGGCGCCGTCGGGGAGATCGGAGGATCCTGCGCCTGCAACCTCGATCGCGGGCTGGTCGGTTGAGGTCTCGACCGTGGCCGGTGCACCGGAGGAGTCATCAACCGTCACGGTTACGCCGTTTCCGTCGGTGGAGATCGAGTTGTTCTCGCCGGATGATGTCACGGCGAAATCGCCGGCGGTCAGCGTGATCTCGATTGCGGGGTCGATGACCGACACTTGCGAGGGTGTGAACTCGATCGGGGAAGCGGAACCGCCCGGCGGGGTCTTTGCCTCACTGATTGCCTTCGGCGTGATGGCAACAATCCTCGCCTCGGTCTTTGCGTTCACCTTTGTGGACTTGTTGGTGGCGGGGATGCTCACGATGTAGTCGCGCGGCTGACCCTCGCCGGGGGCGGCACCCGGCCCGGCCAACGGCTTGATGGTGGTTTCTCCCGCAGTCGGCGTGCCCGGCGAAACAGTGCCCTCATCGGTCGTGATCGAGATCTTCTCGTCCACCGAGCGGATGACCAACAGAGTGTTGCGCACCGCTGCGCCGTCGCCGCAGAACGGGCACGAGCTGGTGGTTCGCGAAGAGAGAGATGTCAGGTCGACATCGCCCTCGCCGCCGGTCCACATGTTGGGGTCGTTCGCCGGGTTGGCGCCCGAGAAGCTGAACGACCAGGACTTGTCGGCGAGGTTGAAGGTGACGTAGCGGTCACGCCCCGGCCAGTTGCTGTCGTACACGCGAACGATCGCAGTGTCGTTGTCGGGGAACTCGATCGCCACCGGAAGAACAGCGTGACCACCCTTGTCGGTGTACAGGTTCAGCGTGTACGCGAGCTTGTTGGCGGCCAGTTCGTCCTGCAGCGCCTTCAACACGGCCTCGATCGGCCGCTTTGCCCACTCATTGGTCTCTTTCTGGGACTCGGGCAGGAACTGCGTGGCGAACGCACGGAAGATCGCGTGCACGACATCACCGTCGTTGTCCAGGTTCCCGGTCGGCGGCGACACCTGCTCGATGAACCTGCTGGCTGCGAGCGCGACCAGCCCCTCGCAGTGGCCTGATGCACGGGCCTGGTTGACCATTCGAGCGAATGCGGCGGCCTCTGGAGTGGGCGTGCAGGGTTCTGTGCCCCCTGTGCAGACTTCCGGTGTCAGGCCGAACATGGCCACCAGGTCGGAGGAGTCGAACTCCTCTGTGGTCTTCTTTGCGGAGAAGTTCGCGAACGAGAACCCGTCGTTGTCGAGCTTCATCGCTGAGACGGCGGGCGTGCGGGGGAGGTCCACCGAGGCACCTCCGCCGCTGCAGGCGGCCACGAGAAGAAGGGATGCCCCCGTGAGGGCGGTTGCGAAACGCTTGATGTGCATACGAAACGCGATGCTACCGAAGCCGGGCGTGAGCAGGGCCAACGCCACCGGTGGCCGAAGGTGAAGCATGGTGCAGCGGTTGGGTCGCTTGTGTCCGGAGCGCACGTGTACCAAGATTCATCCATGCTGAACCGCGCCCGTCGATCCATGTACGCCTTTGTGTTGCTGGCAGCCGTTCTCGTTGCGCCTGTTGCGGAACAAGGGCGAGTCTCTGCTGATGCCGGTGACGTCGGCCAGACCAACCGCGCTGTTGCAGCGCGGTTGTCCGTGGGCAACAACCATGCGTGCTACGTGGCAAGTGGTTTGGTGTACTGCTGGGGCTCGAACAATCAAGGACAACTCGGTCAGGACCACACCGAGTTCACCCGCTCGGCAACACCATTGGTGATCCCGAACCTCACGGGTGTGACACAGGTGGCCGCGGGTGCGAACCACACATGCATTCTGAAATCGGACGGCAGCGTGCATTGCTTTGGCGCAAGCGGTCCCCAGATCGGTAACAACTCATCGGGAGTCACGTACCAGCCGCTCCAGGTGATCTCATCCGGGGCCACATCAATCGCCGCCGGCGGTACTCACTCGTGTGCCGTGATGACTGCCGGGCAGGTTCGGTGTTGGGGCAGTGGGTCCAATGGACAGCTCGGTGATGGGGCTTCGTCCTCGAGCCCCACTCCTGTTCAGGCGCTTGACGGAACGGATCCAGCTCTCGCGGTGAGCGCCGGTGAGAGCCATACGTGCGCCGTGATGACCTCGGGGAAAGTGATGTGCTGGGGCTACAACAGCCTCTGGGGTCAGGTGGGCAGCGGCGACATGTCCGACAAGCCCACTCCCGTTGCGGTGCAACTCAACTCGGGCGGTGACCTCAGCAACGCAGTGGCAGTGTCGGCAGGCTTGTTCCACACATGCGCGGTCACGAGCTCGGGACAGGCGTTCTGTTGGGGCGGCGGCATGTACGGCGAACTCGGTGCCGCAGGAGTTGGTGGCTCGTCGAACAGGACAGCTCTGCCTGTTCGGGCGTCGCAAGGGTCGAACACGCCGATGAGTGATGCCGCTGGAATCTCTGCGGGTGCCTACTTCACGTGTGTTCTCCGCTCCTCGGGTGCGGTGGCCTGTTTCGGTGACAACACGAGGGGCCAGGTCGGGAACGGCGATTCGGGCAGCTCAGCCAACCAGGGACCAGAGGCGGTGGCGAACGTGTCATCTGCACTTGCGGTCACCACCGGGCTCGACTCCGCCTGCGCAGTCACCGCCTCGACCGTCTGGTGCTGGGGCAATGCTGCCACCGGCAGGCTCGGCAACGGCCAGACATCGAATGTCAGCGTTGCAAACGCCGGTTCCACTCTGCCGTTCCTCGCCCAGACGGTGACCTTCGGTTCTTTGTCGAATGATGCAATCGGGACGGGCAGCCGGACCGTCGCCGCAACGTCGTCGTCCACCGCACCCGTCACCTTCACCTCCGTCACCACTGGCGTGTGCACGGTGTCGGGCACAACGGTCACCTACGTGGCGCCCGGAACATGCACCATCCGCGCGTCGCGCGGTGCATTCGGCATGTTCACGGCGGCACCGGATGTCGACCGTTCGTTCTCGATCAGCGGCAACCAGCCGACTGCACGCACTTCAGCGCCGACATCCATCTCCGGCACCAGGGCCACGTTCAACGCCGTGGTCAACCCGAACGGCATGGCCACCACGGTGAAGTTCGTGTACGGCGAGAAGTCAGATCTCTCCGACGGTGTGGAGCAAACGGGCAGAGTCGACACCTCGATGGCCGACACCGATGTCTCACTCACGGTGACCGGTCTCGAGGAGCGCACCACCTACTACTACCGCGTCGAGGCAACGAACGCACAGGGAACATCACGCGGCGACATCCTGTCGTTCAGGACCTCGCGACCCGTCGGTGTGTCGGTCAACGATGCTGCCGAGTTCACCAACTCTCGTTCGGTGACAGTGTTCGTCACGGGAACCAGCGGCTCGGTGCGGGCGATCGTGTCGAACGACGGCGGTTTCTCGAACTCGAAGACCTTCAATCTCGTTGACAACTCAGCAGAGATTCCGTGGGCCCTCATCGCTTCGAGGGATGAGCGCCTGCCGAAGGTCGTGTACGTGAAGTTCGTGAGCCGACTCGGCACCTCGTCGACCCCGTACTCGGACGACATCATCCTCGACACCACCGCACCGACGATGACGAGCGCAACGGGGACAACGACTGCCTCGTCTCCCTCGGCGGTCACGGCTGCCTCTGCGCGCGGCGGTGTGCGCCTGCAGGTGCGGGCATCGGACCGCAACTCGGGGATCGGCAAGGTCCAGGTGAGAACATCGTCTCGCGGCAGAATCACCGACGTGCCGACATCGAGACCGCGCGCATCGTCGCGCACGGTCCGTGTGAACACGACATCGAAGCGTCTGTGGGTCAGGGTCGTCGACCGCGCAGGCAACAACTCGAAGTGGACACGCGTCAACGTCAGGTAGTGCACGGGCGTCGGCCGGTCATGGTTCCTTGACCGATTGAGCACCCGGTAACAGGTTCTCATCATCCTGTCCCAATTGGCAGGGTCTCAAGGCCCCGATGTAGTTTCTTACTGGCTTTACCGTGAGGAGCGAGTGTGAACCTGAGGCTTTTGCTGCGTGTCGCGTTGGTCGGAACAATCGCTTCGGCGACATCCGTAGTGGTGGTGCCTCTGCTCCCCGAACCGGCTGATGCAGAGTACGGGCTCCCGGCCGCGGGCAACACCCAACGAATTGCTGCCTTGCAGAAGTTCTCCCTGGGTAGCCACTCCACGTGTGTGATGCGGGCCGATGGGTATCCCGTGTGCTGGGGCATGGACTGGAACAACTCGTTTGGCAATGGCTGGAGACAAGTTGAACGAGGAGACGATCCGGCCGAGATGGGCGGGGCTCTTCCCCGGACAGTTCCCACGTCGACAACTGGTGCCTTCTATCGCCGTTCTGCTGCAGTGTTCGCAGGCGGTGAACAGACATGTCTTCTCGACACAACATCCGTTCTGCGGTGCGTGGGCACTGCCCAAAACGGTTCGCTGGGGCGAAGTGACGGTCTTGTTACGGCGGGCGCGGGTTACAGCTTCGGCTTCAATGACTCCAACATTGTCGACCTAGGCACGGGACGAACCGCGGTGGACGTTGCCCCGGGCGGCAGCAGCCCGACCGCCGGGAGCGGCGGCGTGTACAACTGCGCATTGCTGGACAACGGGTCGGTGAAGTGCTGGGGTACGAACATCAGCGGCCAGTTGGGTCTCGGGGACACCAGCCATCGTGGTGACCAGACAGGGGAGATGGGCGATGCTCTTCCTGCTGTTGCCCTGGGTACCGGCGTGACAGCCACTGCAATCGCCACCGGCTTCGACTTCACGTGCGCAATTGTGGGCGGAGGTTCTGTGCCTGCCGGGTCGGTGAAGTGCTGGGGCGCGAACGGCGACGGACAACTGGGTCAGGGTGACACCAGCGCGCGTGGTGACGGTGCAAACGAGATGGGCGATTCCCTTCCGGTCGTCAACATCGGAACAGGCAGGACTGCAAAAATGATCGCCGCGGGTCACGCCCACGTGTGTGTCATCAGGGACAACGACACCGTGGTGTGCTGGGGCTCGAACGCCTCACACCAGCTCGGTCGCGATGGAACCAATACGTCGCCGAACAACAGGATCGGTGACGGCGCCAACGAGATGGGGAACAACCTCGTGGCCGTCAGCCTGGGCCAGGGTGCGGCACAACTGGCTGTGGGCGGATCGCATGTGTGTGCGCTGCTGGTCGATGACGTCAGCGTCAAGTGCTGGGGAGCAAACTTCTCGGGGCAACTGGGTCAGGGCGACACCACAGTCCGGGGGTCGAGTACTGCGCCGGTGTCCACTCTTCCGGCAGTGAGTCTTGGGCTGACCGGGGGCGAGACGGTGTCGGTTGTCGCGACAGGGAATGCACATTCCTGTGTGTACACATCCACGGACCAGGTGAAGTGTTGGGGCTCCAACAATCGTGCCCAGTTGGGCATCGGTCAGGCCCTGAACGTGAGCATCGGGGATGCATCCGGCGAGATGGGCGGCAACCTGGCAGCTGTGAACTACGCGGCCACAAGCCCGTCAGAGGTGACCAACATCGTCACCACGTCCACGCCCACCTCTGTGACGTTCTCGTGGGGTCCGCCTACTCACTCGTTCGGGACGATTACCGCATATGAGGCAAGTTGCGGGTCTCGCGGCTCTTTTGGCAGCACGTGGAACGGAACGAACTCGGGGTGGACCTCGTTGGGGCTGCAGCAAACAGTCACCGTGACCAGCACCATGTTCGGCAATGTCGCGGGTGAAGGACTGATCGAATGCCAGATTCGTGCACGCACGATTTCCGGCACGACCGGAGAAGGTCTGACCATGCGCGCCGGCCGAAGGGCGGGGACTCCGTTGGCGGTGACCGCATCGTCGCACACCGTGACCGTGGGCGACCCAGCGCCGACGATCACCGGCACCCCGTCGGTGAACGGTGTTGCTCGTACGGGGGAGACCTGCACCACCACGTACACGTCGTCGTCGCCTGCCGGCACGTACCCGACAACTTGCTCGGGTGGAACCGCCTCCGGTTACTCGATCGACTATGTCGCCGGGGTGATCACAGCAGCGACCCCGTTGACGGTGACTGCCTCTTCGCACACGCTGACCGCCGGTGCCTCGGTGCCGACGATCACCGGTACCCCGTCGGTGAACGGTGTTGCTCGTACGGGGGAGACCTGCACGACCACGTACACGTCGTCGTCTCCTGCTGGCACGTACCCGACAACTTGCTCGGGTGGAACCGCCTCCGGGTACATCATCACCT
>CAZENK010000003.1:0-104406 GCA_964513585.1 uncultured Bifidobacterium sp.
CTCTTCGCTTACTCGTGCAGCGATTGCTCACCATCTTCGTGGTGGTCGGCGTTGCCACGTTCTTCTTGGCGTGCCTGATTCGCCTGCTGCCGGGCGACCCGGCAGCGATCATGGTGTCGAACGCACTCCCAGACCAGATCGCAAGCATCCGCGAGATCTCCGGTCTCGACAAGAATGTCTTCGGGTACTGGTGGCAGTGGTTCGGCAACATGCTCACAGGTGACTTCGGCTTCTACTACCAGGCAGCCGGCAACAGCCCCGTGTCCGACGTGCTGACGCGGTCGATTCCCACGTCGGTGCTCATGGTGTTCTACGTGCAGATCGTCGCACTGCTGTTCGCAGTCCCCCTCGGCCTGATCTCGGCCTACAGGGAGGGTTCGCGTTTCGACCGCGCACTGCAGTCGGTTCTGTTCGTGCTGTCGTCGATTCCCAGCTTCGCGCTCGCGCTCGTGCTGTCGCTCTTCATCGCTGTGCGCTGGCCGATCCTGCCGCCGCTCGGCTACGTCACACCGGGCGAGGACCTGTTCCAGCACTTCAAGTACATGGTGCTCCCCGTTGTCAGCCTTGCGGTCGGCATCATTGCGTCGTACACGCGTCTGTTGCGCGCCGACGTGATCGCAACCCTGAAGGAGGACTACGTGATGATGGCGATGTCGAAGGGCATCTCAAACAGCCGAGTTCTCTGGAAGCACGTGCTTCGCCCGTCGAGCACCACCCTGCTCACCTCGGCAGCACTGAACATGGGAGCACTCATCGGCGGCACGATCGTCATCGAGACCCTATTCCAGATCCCCGGACTCGGCTACGAGATCGCGTTCGCCATCGTGACCCGCCAGGTCATCGCGCTGCAGACCCTCATCGCCATCGTGGCCTTTGCATACGTGTTCTTCAACTCAATGGTCGACATCGTCGCCAACATCATCGATCCACGCACAAGGGAGCGCCGTGTTTAGGAACTTCATCAAAAAGCCGGTCGGTTTCAAGCTGTCGGCAATCTGGATTGCCTTCGTGCTCTTCCTGGCGGTCTTCAGGGACCTGCTGCCCGGTCGCGCATGGAACGAGTCGACCGATGCCCTGGGTGTGGGGCCGTTCAGTCCGGGCCACTTCTTCGGCACCACGCAGGACGGCTACGACATGCTCGCAGGTCTCATAAACGGCGCCCGCCTGTCGGTGCTCGTGGCGGTGACATCGGTTGTCATCGGTGGTGGCATCGGGGCGTTCATCGGCATCACCAGTGCCTACTTCCGCGGCAAGTACGACCGCGTGGTCAACGTGGTGTTCAACATGCTGCTCTCGATCCCGAACCTGGTGCTCTCGCTGGCGCTCATCTCGGTGCTGGCGGCGACCAAGGACGGCGTGCCCGCTTCCGACGGGCGGAAGGTGTTCGTCATGATCATCTCGTTGATCATCGTCATCATCCCGATCCTCGGCCGCATCGCCCGCAGCGCCACGCTGCAGTGGAGCACGCGTGAGTTCGTGGTCGCATCGAAGTCGATGGGCACCAAGGACATGACCATCATCTGGAAGCACATCGTGCCGAACGTGGCCCCGGCGATCCTCGCCATCGGCTTCTTCGCGGTCGGTGTGGTCATCATCGTCGAGGGCTCGCTGTCGATTCTCGGCATCGGCATCGCAGGTGGTGCCAGCTGGGGTTCGATGCTCGCCATCGGCCGCTCCTTCCTCGAGTTCTCCCCGTGGGAGACCTACATGCCGGTCATCTGCATCGCGTTCACGGTTCTTTCCACCAACTACTTCGGCGACTACGTTCGCGCACAGCTCGACAAGAGGGAGTCAAAGATATGAGCCCCGTCCTGAAGCTCACCGACCTGTCGGTGTCGTTCAAAACCCCGCGCGGCGATCTTCGTGCCGTGCGCGAGGTCAACATCGAGCTGAACGCAGGAGAGAGTCTCGGCGTGGTCGGCGAGTCGGGCTCGGGCAAGACCGTGCTCTCGCGCGCAACCATGGGTCTGCTCCCCCGCACGGCCACCCGCACAGGCACCGTGGAGTACCAGGGAACAGACATCTCGAACTACGACGCCAAGCAGGTCCGCGACCTGTGGGGCACCGGAATGGCCATGATCTTCCAGGATCCCATGACCGCGCTGAACCCGGTGCGCCGCATCGGTGACCAGCTCACAGAGAGCCTGATCGTGCGCCTCGGCATGGACAAGAAGGCCGCCCGCGAGAAAGCAGTCGCCCTGCTCAAGCGCGTGCGAATTCCCGACCCGGACGCCATGATGCGCAAGTTCCCCTACCAGCTGTCGGGCGGCATGCGCCAGCGCATCATGATCGCGATTGCGGTCTCCTGCAACCCGAGCATGCTGTTCGCCGACGAGCCCACCACTGCGCTCGATGTGACGGTGCAGGCCCAGGTTCTCGAGCTGTTGTCCGAGCTCCGCAAGGAGTTCAACATGGCGATGATCCTGGTCACGCACGACCTGGGTGTCGTTGCCGGTCACACGGACAAGATCGCGGTGATGTACGCCGGTGACGTGGTGGAGTACGCCCCCACCAGGGAACTCTTCGCCAACATGAAGATGCCCTACACCGAGGCACTGCTCAAGTCGATCCCGCGCCTCGAGACGCCCACCGGCACCCGCCTTCCGGTGATCGAGGGTCGCCTGCCCGACCCCACCAAGAACGAGCCCGGTTGCCCGTTCGCGAATCGTTGCCCCTACGTGACCGACAAGTGTCGCGCGGAGAAGCCACCGTTGACCGATGGCGGCAACAACCACTACTACCGCTGTTGGTTCCCGATCGGAGGAGGTCAGTAATGGCTGGCACAGGCAAGGCCCACATGAGGCCGGAGGAGGACCGCGTTCTCGTGGTCGAGGACCTTGTTGTCGAGTTCAAGGTCGGAAAGGGCAACGTCGTGAAGGCAGTGTCGGGCATCAGCTTCGACCTGGTGCGCGGCGAGACCCTCGCAATCGTGGGTGAGTCGGGTTGCGGCAAGTCGACCCTCGGCAAGGCCGTCCTCCAGCTCCCGAAGCCCACGGGCGGCTCCGTGAACTTCCTCTCGAAGGAACTCACGAAGATGGACAAGAAGGAACTGCGCGACATGCGCCCGGCGATGCAGATGATCTTCCAGGATCCGATCTCCTCGCTCGACCCGCGTCTGCCGGTCAGCGAGGTGCTCGCAGAGCCCCTGCGCGTGTGGAACCGCGGCAACCAGGTGGAGATCGACGCCAAGATCGACGAACTCCTCACCGCCGCCAACCTCGATCCCGCAGTGGTGCGTGACCGCCGTTCGTACGAGTTCTCGGGTGGCCAGTGCCAGCGCATCAGCATCGCCCGTGCGCTCGCTCTCGATCCCACGATGATCATCTGTGACGAACCCGTCTCGGCGCTCGACGTGTCGGTGCAGGCCCAGATCCTGAACCTGCTGCAGGACATGAAGGACCGCTACGGCCTGACCCTGATCTTCATCTCACACGACCTCGCGGTCGTCAAGGCCGTCAGCACGCGCGTGATGGTGATGTACCTGGGCAAGGTCTGCGAAATCGGCACACCCGACGAGATCTACAAGAACACCAAGCACCACTACACCAAGGCACTCGTGGGTTCGGTGCCGATCCCCGACCCGAACCGGCCGCTGTCGGGCAACCTGATCCAGGGAGAGCCGCCGTCGCCGGCCAACCCGCCGTCCGGCTGCCGCTTCCGCACCCGCTGCCCGATGGCAACGGAGAAGTGTGCACAGGAAGAGCCCCAGCTGCGTGAGGTCTCCGTCGGCCACTTCGTGGCCTGTCACCACCCCATCGGCGAGTAGGAACTGTCAGTCGCCCGGCCAGCCGGGCACACCCTCATCGAGCTGGACGCCCATGGTGTTCAGGTAACCCGACACGAGCCTGTACGTGCCTGCCACCATCACGAGCTCGGTCAGTTCGGCCTCGTTCCAGCGCGCGGCCAGTCGTGACCAGGTCCCGTCGGTGACGCAGTTGTCGTCGCACAGTTCGTCACACATGACGATGAGCGCTGCATCGTCGGCAGACCACGGGTGGGCCGACACATCCCTCGTGAGTGCGGTGATCTCATCGGGAGTCACGCCCACGCTCGCCCCGATGAGGGTGTGCTGTCCGAACTCGTAGACAGAGCGACAGTTCCAGCCGACCCGCAGGATCACTATCTCGCGCTCCCGTGGGGGCAGGAGCCCCTTGTTCAGGAAGTACCCGGCGTAGTTCAGGAAACGCTTCAACACCGGAGGATGGTGCGCGAGGGTGCCGAAGATGTTGAGGGGCCTGCCGTCAGGGCCGTTGACGGCGCCTCCCATCACCGCCGCGACTTCGGGCGACAGTTGTTCCACGGGGCGCAACCGGGGCATGGACGGACGGGGTGAGGTACTTGACGACATGGCTACATCCTGTCTTAGATGGGGGCGTGCCGCGACAGACCTCGATCCCCTTCGGCGGGGAGCAACTGCCCGGCGACGGCTCAGCCGAGCTCTGGCCCGAGTTCCTGGATGCCGACGAGGCCGACCGGACGATGAACGAGGTCCTGACCACCACACCGTGGGAGGAACAGCACCTTGCCATGTTCGGCAACATCGTGGCCGAACCGCGCCTGTCCAGTTGGCACTCCGACGACATCCCGTATGCCTACTCAGGGGTGACACGCACCCCGCGCCCGTGGACACCGGTTCTCGCCCGCCTGCGCGATGCATGCGCCGAGGCCACCGGAACCGGGTTCAACAGCGTTCTCGTGAACAGGTACCGCGACGGCAACGACCATCTTGGGTGGCACAGCGACGACGAGATCGTGAACGGTCCGGAACCCACGATTGCCTCAATCAGCCTCGGAGCCGAGCGTCGCTTCGACCTGCGCCACAACGAGACCGGTCAGGTGGTGAGGGTGCTGTTGCCCCACGGCTCGTTGCTCGTGATGTCGGGCCTGAGCCAGGCCTGCTGGCAGCACCGCATCCCGAAGGAGCCCGGCCTCACGCTCCCCCGCATCAACCTCACGTTCCGCAGGGTCGTTCCGTTGACCTAGATTTGCGTCCATGCGATCGAACATCGGACACATACTGACCAAGCGGGCCCTCATGAACCCGGAGAACGAGGCCCTGTACGACGTGGCCGCGGGCCGCAGGTTCACCTATGCCGAACTGAACGACCGCACCAACCAGGTGGTCAACGCGGTTTCCCCGTTCGTGGGCAAGGGCGACAGGGTCGCACTGCTCATGATGAACTCCCACGAATTCATCTCGGCATTCTTCGCGATCGCAAAGCTCGGCGCCGTGGTCGTGCCCCTGAACTGGCGTCTCGTGCCCGACGAACTCGAGTTCATCCTCAAGGACTCGGGCAGCACGGTCTTGTTCTACGGCGAGGAGTTCCTCGCATCAGTGAGCGAACTGCACGCACGCGGGGACAAGACCGATGTGAAGCACTGGATCCACACCGGCAGCACCGCGTCGAAGCCGGACTTCGCCCATGAGTTCAACACGCTGGTCGATCCCGCGCCCACGACCGAACCCGAGATCACCGCGTTCGACGACGACATGCTCTACATCATGTACACCTCGGGCACCACGGGCCTGCCCAAGGGCGTGATGCACACGCACACCACGCAGATGGAGGCACTGGTCACCCTGAACGCCACGAGCGACTTCTGCATCGGTGACCGCTACCTGAACCCCATGCCGCTCTTCCACGTGGGAGCCCTCACGCCGGCGATCGTGGCGGCCTACCGCGGCCTTGCCCATGTGCTCATGCGCATGTTCGACCCGGTGAAGACATGGGAACTGGTGCGCGACGAGAAGATCACCAATGCCCTGCTCGTGCCGGCGATGCTCGGCGCGTGCCGCATGGTGTACGACCCCGCATCGCACGACCACAGCACACTGCGGTGGTTCCTGAGCGGTGCGGCCCCCGTGCCCAAGGCACTCATCGAGGCATACGCAGCCATGGGCATCGAGATCCACCAGGTCTACGGCCTCACGGAGACCTGCGGCCCGGCCTGTCTCACCACCCCCGAGGATGCACTGCGCAAGGCCGGCTCAACGGGCAAGGCCTTCTTCCACACCGACGTGATGATCGTGCGCCCTGACGGGACCGAGTGCGACGTCGACGAACCGGGCGAGGTCATCATCCGGGGCGGCCACATCATGACGGGCTACTGGAACAGGCCGGATGCAACCGCAGAGGCGATCCGCAACGGCTGGTTCCACAGCGGTGACGTGGCGACACGCGACGACGAGGGTTTCATCTGGATCCAGGACCGCCTGAAGGACATGATCATCTCGGGTGGCGAGAACATCTACCCGGCAGAACTCGAGAACGTGATACTCGGTCACCCGGGTGTGGCCGATGTGGCGGTCATTGGTGTGCCGCACGACAAGTGGGGCGAGACGCCACTGGCGGTCGTGGTGAAGAAGGACGACTCCGTGGACGAGGCTTCGGTGCTCGCGCACTGCGACGGCAAGCTCGCCCGCTTCAAGATGCCCACAGCGGTGCGGTTCATCGATGCCATCCCCCGCAATGCGTCAGGAAAGGCACTGAAGCGCGACCTGCGCATCCAGTTCCCCAGTCTGTGACGGAGCGGCGTCAGGCGACAGCGGAAGCTGCGGCGGCGGCCGCACGGCGGTCGGCCTGGCGCTGAGCGACCTTGCCCACACGCTCGATGTGGCGCATCAGATTCTCACGCGCCTGCTCTGCACGCCCCGACAGGCCCTCGATCTTGTCGACTGCCCACTGACGGAACACCAACGGAACGATGATCTTCTCGTGGTGGATCGCAAAGTCATATATGCCCGCCTGCGCGATCGCCTTCGAGTGCTCGGCAAAGCCGGGGATGCCGACACCCGGCATCGCGAAGTTGACGATCTGGCGCTCGAGTGCCTCGACAGCCAGTGACGGGTCGAGCTCGATCAGCTTCGACACCATGTCGCGGTAGAAGAGATGGTGACGGTTCTCGTCGGTGGAGAGCTTCATCATCACGTCGTACCCGGTCTTGTCGAGCATGGTCCCGGTGTTGCGGTGCGAGATGCGCGTGGCGAGTTCCTGCACGGCCACGTAGCACATGCCGTCGGCGGCGCTCTCGGGTTCGGGCACGATCGCACTGCTCACCTGGGCCATGCGGCCGTCCTCGAGCTCGCGCGGCTCGACCAGGCCGCTCACAGTGATGTAGTCGCGCATCACGATCGCATGGCGACCCTCCTCTGCGGTCCAACGCTGCGCCCACACGCCCCATGCACTCTCACCACCGAACATGCGTGAGATGGTGCGCGTGTACCACGGCAGGTTGTCCTCGGTGAGAAGGTTCACGAGAAGTGCAGAACGCACTCCCGGCGCCAACCCTGCCTCGCCGTAGGAGAAGCCCTCGGTGAGCAGGTTCTGGGCGCGATCCCACGGCACGTAGTCGTGCGGGTACCAGTCCTCAGCAGAGTCGAGATGACGATTCAGGAGGCGTTCAGCCTCGGGTTCGAGTTCTGAGAGCAGGGCGACGTCGTCCATGACTAGAACCTAGTCGCCTACCTGCAGGTAGGTAGGTCACCGGGCCCTAGTTGACCTGTCGCTCGAAGCCCTCCCAGTACGGGGCCCTGAGGATGAACTTCTGTAACTTTCCTGTCGCCGTACGGGCGAGTTCCGAACGGAACTCCACGACCTTCGGGCACTTGTAGGCGGCCAGCTTGGTGCGAACGTGAGCGATCACGTCTTCCTCGCTCAGGGTCGACCCCGGTGCCTTCACGACCAGTGCCAGCACCTTCTCGCCCCACTTCTCGTCGGGCACGCCGATCACGGCCACCTCGGCGACCTCCGGGTGGGAGAAGATGGCGTCCTCGACCTCGATCGACGACACGTTCTCCCCACCCGACACGATCACGTCCTTCTTGCGGTCCGCAATCGTGAGGTAGTGGTGCTGCGAGAGGTATCCGCCGTCGCCGGTGTGGAACCACCCGTCCACGATGGCCTTGCCCGTCTCGGTCGGCTGCTCCCAGTACCCCTGCATGACCGTGTTGCCGCGCGCGAGCACCTCTCCGTGCTCGTCGACGCGGATCTCCACTCCGAGGGCGGGCGGGCCTGCGGCACCGAGGCGCGCAGCGCGTTCGGACACGGGCAACGACGACCACTCCTTGCGGGTGCGGTTCATCGTGAGCAACGGGGACGTCTCGGTGAGCCCGTAGATCTGGGCGAACTCCCACCCGAGCTCGGTCTCGATGCGCTCGATCGTCTTCGTGGGCGGGGGCGCACCCGCAACCACCATGCGCACGCTGCCGCGCCCCGTCGGGATGCCGGACCCGTCTGCGGCATCGAGAATCATGTTGGCCACCGCCGGTGCACCGCACAGCAGCGTGACGCCGTGCGCGTCGATGCGCCGCAGGATCTCGGCGCCGTCGACCTTGCGGAGGATCACATGCGTGCCGCCCATCGCGGTCACGGCATACACCATGCCCCAGCCGTTCACATGGAACTGAGGGAGAGTGTGAAGGTACACGTCTGCCTGGTTCACGTTCATCTGCCAACCGAACACCGCAGAGTTGACCCACAGGTTGCGGTGGGTCAACTGCACGCCCTTCGGTCGCGCGGTCGTGCCGCTCGTGTAGTTGATGGTCGCGGTGGCGTCCTCGTCGGGTTCCCATGCAACGGGTTCCGTGTCGTACTTGTACAGCACCCTGTCGGACTCTGCGCCGATGACGAACTTGTGGCGAGCAGTCACCGTGGCGAGCGACTCCTCGAGCTCGGGGTCGATCAACAACACATCGGCACCACAGTGCTCGACGATGTAGGAAACCTCCTCTGCCACGAGCCTGAAGTTGATCGGCACCAGGACCCGGCCGAACCCGCTGACGCCGAAGAACGCAGTCAGAAGACGTGCCGAGTTCTGGCTGACCATTGCGACCCGTGCTCCCTGGGGCACGCCCAGGGCGTCGAGTGCAGCAGCCTGTGCGCGGGCGCGGACAGCCATCTCTGCGTACGTGATGCTTCCCCATGACTCGGCCGGCTGATCGGGCTCGTCGATGACGGCGATTCGGTCGCCGTAGACCTGCTCGGCACGACGGAGATGATCGATGATCGTGAGGGCTACCTTCATGGCCCTACCGTAGGCGTTCGAGCACCCCGACCCTTTCACGGAACTGGCGCACGGTTCCCCAGATGATGTCCTGAACAGGTGCCACATCGGTGATGCGGCCCGCCACCTGGCCGGTGAGCGCGATGCCCGCCTCGAGATCGCCGTCGAAGTAGACCTGCTTCACACCGGCGAACTGGTCCATTCCCACTTGGTCCTCCCGCTCGAGTCGTGTCGTCCGCTCCGTCCGCAGTGCACGCAGACCCGGCTTGCCGAACCGATTGAGGAACACCGTGTCGGTCTCGGCTGCGCCCACGATCGCGTTCTTCCAGTTGTCATGCACGGGCGACTCGAGAGCCGCGACCATGCGCGTGCCCATCTGCACGGCGCCTGCACCGAGAGCGAACGCGGCAGCCATGCCGTAGCCGTCGGTGATGCCGCCGGCCGCGACGATCGGCACCCCCACGTTCTCGGCCACCAACGGCAGCAGAACCATGCTCGCAACATCCCGCGGGTTCTTGAATCCACCGCCCTCGCCGCCCTCGACCACGAGCCCGTCGACACCGGCCTCGACAGCCTTGAGCGCTGCCGCGAGCGTCGGGACAACGTGGAACACCGTGAGACCGGCGTCCTTCAGTTTCTTCGTGTACTTCGTGGGGTCACCGGCCGAAGTCGTCACGAACTTGACGCCCTGCTCGACCACAAAGTCGGCAATCTGCGGGTCGCGCACGAAGGCCTGCGCGATGTTCACCCCGAAGGGTCTGTCCGTGAGCGTCTTCATCAGGGCAATCTCGTGCTTGATCTCGTCGAGTTCGCCCGATGAGGTCTCGATGATGCCGAGCCCGCCGGCATTCGACACTGCCGATGCGAGCTGCGACCTTGCGATCCACCCCATCGGGGCCTGGATGATCGGGTAGTCGATGCCGAGCATCTCGGCAATCTGGGATTTCACAGGTTCAGGGCGCATCTCGGTCATGGCGACACACTAAGCGAGGCACGGATGCACACAATCACGCGAACACACCCCACTATCGGGACCATCCCCCGGCTTGGCTACGGTGAACCCATGAGCAATCAACGTGTGGCAATCGTGAACGACGGCAGTTTCTACGTGGGCCCGCCCCTTGCACGCAGGCTCGCCCGCGCCGGGCATGACCTCGTCATCGGCAACCCGGCCGAGGGCCTCACACAGGAACTCGAGTCGATCGGGGCGCGTGTGGTCGCCGTGAACGGTGCCCGCGACCTGTCGAAGCCGGGCACCGCCGCCGCTCTGGTCGATGCGGCCATGTCCACCTTCGGCCGCATCGATTCTGCGGCCATGTCGTCGGGCCTCATCGTGACCGGCTCGCTCGTGAAGTCGTCGCGCGAGGATCTCGACAAGGTCTACTCGGGTTGCCTCGTCGCACCGTACGAGTTCCTAAAGGCCGTGCTGCCCGTCATGGTCGACCAACGGAGCGGCCAGGTGCTCGTGATCACGAGTGCGGCAGGTTCGCGCCCCACACCGGGGGCACCGCTTTACTCGTCGCTCAGGGCCGCAGCAACGATGCTCGCGCGCAACGCAGCACAGGAGATGGCCCGGCACAACGTGCAGGTGAACTCCGTCGGAACGAACTTCATGGATTTCCCCGAGTTCCGTCGTGCGAGCGGTGCCGATGATCCCGAGGTGCGCCGCAAGATCGAGTCACAGGTTCCGCTCGGGCGCCTGGGCACACTGGACGAGTTCGCACACTTCTGCATGCCGTATCTGGACGGCGAGAGCACGTTCGCAACGGGTCAATACGTGTCGTTCTCGGGCGGCTGGTCCTAGCAAACGCAGAGCGTCACTCGCGGGGATTCCCCGCTCCGGCTCAGTGGTCGACCTTCGCCCACTTGCGGCGCGCTTCGCGCACGATCTCGGCCCCCGACAACGCTGCAATGTTGGCCTGCCCCGTTGCGGCAATCCGGTTGCGCAGGGCCTCTCGGTGCACCTCGAGGTGCTCGAGGAAGCGGTTGACGGCATTGGCCTTGCCCACCCCGTGGCCCACGAGAACAACGTTCGACGCCACAGACATAACTGCTGCCAGTTCGTTGAAGTACGGCACCTCGGAGATCTCACTGGCATGACCATGGTGTGACTGTGCGCTCCGCACGTGGTGGATGTCGGGCTGCGGCCTCTTCACCGTGCACACGGGTTCATCATCGCCGTCGTTCAGCAGCCAGATGCGTGCATTGTCGTGGGTGACTGCCGCCACGAGCGCGCGGTTCATGAGTCGATTGAGAACTTCCTGGTTCATGCACTCACCATAGGAAGAGTTGCATCGAACAAACATCCGCGATCCGCAGAAGGTACGGATTGTCATTCACTTCGCAGGAGCAGGTCCGTACGGTGCCTCCAGTCAACCGAGAGAGGACCACACCAGATGAAGACCCCGACGTTTATCAGGAGCCGCTGGACCAAGAAGGCCGCAGTTGCAGTGTGCGCGGCGATCGTCGCGAGCATCGTGGTGGGAAGGAACACGAGCGCAGCACCTGCGCCGGACACCACGCGGCACGGAGGGAGCGTGAAGGTGGGGATCTTCGACAACTTCCCCGGCTTCTGCGTGGGCGACAACCCCGCGAACTCGGCCCTGATGGCGACCCGCACGATCTACGAGACCCTCTTCGAAAAGACCGTGGGGGGCAACACGGTCGGTCTGCTCGCCCGCAGCGCGCGTTCGTCGTCGGACCTCAAGACATGGACCGTCACCCTCCGCGAGGGTGTCTATTTCCACGACGGCACCCTGTTCGACGCCGGTGCGGTACTGGCGAACTTCAACGCGATCACCGGGCGCGTGGCGGCACAGGCACTCGCCCAGGGAGGTCTGCCGGCCTACCAGGCGAAGTCGTACACGGTCGGCACCGGCACTGCCTTCACCGCCAACATCAAGGACATCAAGGTTCTGTCCGAGTACGTGCTCGAGTTCACCCTCGACCGTCCGCAGAACGACTTCCGCTCGACCCTGTATGCATCAGGGCGCTTCGTGATGCGAGCACCGTCGCAGCTGCTCGACGCGAGCACCTGCTCGACGAAGCCGGTCGGCACCGGGCCGTTCAAGCTCTCGTCGTGGACGCCTTCACAGATGATCGTGACGCGCAACCGCGACTACTGGCGTCACGACCCCGTCACGAACGCACGGCTCCCCTATCTTGACCGCATCACGTTCAACGTGCTGATCGACGGCGTGCAGCGCGCCAACGCAGTGCGCACCGGCACGTACGATGCATCGTTCTTCTCTGCGGCGACCGATGCCACGTTCATCCGCGATCTGCGCAACCGGCGGACCCTCGTCAAGGAGTACAGGTCCGCACGCGCCTACTACCCGTCTCTCTGGCTCAACCAAGGAAAGCCCGGCTCCCCGTTCGAGCACAAGCCTGCCCGCCAGGCCGTGCTGAGTTGCCTCGACCGTGAACGCTTCAACCGGATCAGACTGAAGGGCGAGGGAGCTGTCGCAAAGTCCATCGTCGGACCCAGCAACGTGATGTACAACCAGACCGGCTTCCCCCGCTACAGCAGGACCAAGGCGCGCGAGTACGTCGAGCAGTACAAGCGCGAGACGGGCGCGGAATCCCTGAGCTTCATCTTCCCGGTGGACACCAGCCTTGCGTCACAGGCCAACGCCAGGTTCCTCAAGGCGATGTGGAGCGAGTGCAACATCTTCGCGAACTACTCGGTGGAGCAGACACCGTTGATTCTGTCGAAGGTCTTCAACCCGACGCCCGTGCTCGCCTCGGGCCAGTACTACAACTCCTACGATGCAGTGCTCCTCACACTCTTCGAGGGCAACGATGCGGCATTCAACATTCCCTTCATAGTGACGAACGCCTACCCGGCGAACTCCACCAACCCGGTGCACCAGCTCTTCCAGTCCAACCTCGGCCATGTGCTGAGTCTGAACCACCACGAGGACACGCTGGTTGACGGCTATTTCTACAAGGGCCAGGCCGCAACCGACAGGGAGTCGGCAAGGCGCCACTACCGTGCGGGCACCGCGTACCTGCAGCGCAACGCCTTCATGGGATCGATCGCATCGCACTACTACTCGTTGTTCACGACGAAGAAGCTCGCCGGTGTCGGGAAACTGAAGTTCCCGAACGGCAAGACCCAGCGTGTCGTCACCAACTGGGGAATCGACTGGACCGGGGTGTACAAGACCCGCTAGATCTGCGCCGAATAGGTTTCGCGAAGGTCCTTCTTCAGCACCTTCCCCGTCGCATTTCGAGGCAGGTCCCCCACATGCCAGAAGATGCGGCTCGGAACCTTGAAGGCAGCCAGGCGCGAACCCAGCAGGCGGAGCACATCGGCTTCGTCTGCTGGGCCGTGGCCGTCTGCGGACACGATGACCGCCGCGACTTCCTCCCCCAGATGGGCGTGCGGAAGACCGATCACGGCACAGTCACGAACTGCACTGTGTTCGAACAGGACTGTCTCGACCTCCACGCAATACACGTTCTCCCCACCGCGGAGCACCATGTCCTTGATGCGGTCGACCACGTACACGAAACCATCGGCGTCGACGAAGCCCGCATCACCACTGTGGAACCAACCGTCGGTGAATGCCTTTGCGGTCTCTGCGGGCTTGTTCCAGTATCCACGCACGTTGTTCGGGCCGTAGATCCACACCTCGCCGACCGAACCGACGGGGACATCGTTGCCTGCATCATCCACGATGCGGACCAGCGAGCCGACGTGCGGCAGGCCGACCGAATCCTTGCGGGCGAGATAGGCGGCACCCGAGTTCGCAACGACGGCAGCCGTGGTCTCCGTCAGCCCGTACCCGTTGCCGGGGTTCACCTTGCCCGCAAACACCGACTCGATGGTCGAGATCGAGTCGGGCGCAACCGGGGCGCCGCCCTGGCTGATGGTGGTGAGACTCGACAGGTCGTAGGACCCGATGCCGGGGTGTTCCATCAACGAGCGAACGACAGTGGGAACACCGCCGAACGTGTTCACCCTGTGCTTCTGGATCAACTCGAGGGCCTCAGCGGGATCCCACTTGTGCTGCGTCACGATGGCAGAACCGTTGTATGTGTTCGAGACCATTCCGCAGAGCCCAGCAATGTGGAAGAACGGGAAAGTCGAGAATGCGGTGACCTGGGGCTTCGGGGCATCCGCAGGCGCGGGTGCAACCCCCGCGATCCTCGCGGCGAGAGCCTGTGAGAAGAGGGTGTTCCACACGTTCGTGACGTAGTTGCGGTGTGTGCCGAGCGCCCCCTTCGGGAAGCCGGTGGTCCCCGACGTGTAGAGGATCGTTGCGTCATCGTCGGGCTCGATGTGCACATCCGGCAGCACGGCACCCGCGTTGCCGCTCACCTCGTCCCACGCAAACGTGCCCGGCCGCGCATCAGCGCGGACGACAACGACCGAGTGCACACCACAGTCACGCAGCATGTCGTCGGAGAGCCTCTCGAGACGCTCTCCGTCGACGATTGCAGCTGTCGCACCCGAGTCGGTGAATGCGTACCTGAGTTCCTCTGCGATCCACCATGCATTGAGGCTCACCGTGATCGCACCGAGGCACTGGATCGCCCAGTGGGCCGCCGCCCATTCGGGGTAGTTGCGCATGCCGACCGCGACACGGTCACCCTTTGTCACCCCTCGGGATGCGAGCCACGCGGCCGTCGACACCACACGTGCGTGCATCTCGGCATACGAGATGGTCTCGCCCGCAAAGTGAAAGTACGGAACGTCGCCCCGGCTCGAAGCCTGCACCCACAGGTCCCGCAGGCTGGCAGGGGCATTCCGGAACACGCGCACCGGGTTCCCGAAGACCGGGACGGTGATGAGTTCGTACACAGACCCCGGTGAGGTCAGTTCTTCGATGGCTTCCGCACGTGTGGGCATGACCCAAAAGTAGCCGTGACGCCCGTCACAGGCCGAGGCGTGATGGAGGCGACGCCGAGAATCGAACTCGGATAAACGGCTTTGCAGGCCGCTGCGTAAGCCATTCCGCCACGTCGCCAGAGGCGGTGCGAACACCGCCACGACCCAACTCTATCGGGAGGCCATTGGGACTCCCCTACAGGTGTCAGGCCTTGCGCACCGCGTGGAAGATCGTGCGGGTACCGCCGGCCAGCAGCATCTTGGACTTGACGGTGAACCGCTCGTTCAGCAGACGCTCGAACTCATCCAGGTTGAAGTCGTCGTGGATGCCCTCGCGCTTGTTCGTGAGGAGCTTGCGCACCATCGGGTCATCGGCATGCGGCATCTCGATGATCAGCTCGGGCGTGAGGTCACGGAACATGTCGAGCTGCGCAGCGACCGGCACGTTGAACGTGATCGCCATGTGGTGGATCACTGCGAGTGCCATCACGATGTCGGGCCTGCCGCGGTCGAAGACGCCGGGGCGTTCCTTGCCGCGCCAGCCGATGCCGCCGCCCGAGTCGGTGAGATCGACGTAGAGCGGGAGGATCCTGTCGTTCTTCTCGGCCTTCAGCTCGTTGTACAGCCTGTCGATCACCAACGGGTCGGCGTCCATCGCCACCACGTAATCGGAATGTGCCGACGCGATGCGACTGAACACACCATCGTTGCAGCCGATGTCCCACACCTGCCGGCGCGGTGCCGATGCGACTGCATCACGGACGAACTTCTGCTTCTCGTCGAGACTCGACTCGAGGTAGTGACCGCGCTCGGAGTAGTTCGACCAGGTCGACTTCTTGTCGCCGAGTGTCAGCTTGCGCACGATCTTCTCGAGCTTGCCCATGGTGGCATCGAGCACCTGTGCGTTCATGCCCGCCTTGGCGGTCGCCTTCTTCACGTCGGTGTCGGAGTCGGCGAAGCGCTCCGATGCCGCCGCATGCAGGACCACGTGCGTCAACCGTCCCTTGCGCGGCCGCAGAAGGCTGCCCGGCAGCAGCTTGCGCATGGTCGTCGGCGAGATGCCGTTCACCGAACCGCGCAGGAACGGCTGGAACTGCACCCCGAGGTGTGCCTGCAGCATGAGCGGGTACAGGTACATCTCGCAGAACTGCTTGTAGCCGTACCACGGGTCGCCCTTGCGGCGCTTCTCGAAGGAACCGGCATCGATGAACTGTGCGCGCGAGCCGATGAACTGCACGTTGTACGGGGTGGCGTCCTTCAGCCCGACACCGTCGGCGAGAGTCTCGCGGGTCAGTTTCAACTGCAGCAGGGCAGCATCCTTCAGCATCGAGAAGGTCCATTCGTACGGGTACGAGATGAACGGAACCAGCGGGTGGGTCATGGCGGCGGTCCACGGGGCCGACAGGCCGACACTCGCGGGTGCGACCATGGTCGATGAGATGAGCTCACCCGACTCGAGAGCCGCCTGGATCGACTTCTTCTTCCAGACAGCCTCGATGTCGTCTGCACCCTGCTGGGTGAAAGCACGGACCACCTGGCCGTCTCCGATGAAGACCTTGCTCAGGGGGTCACGAAAAGAGCCCGGGTCTTGATGAATGCTCGACATGGGAATCAGTCGTGGGCGTTCTCGACGTCTTCGTCGGCCGGCTCGGTCGCCAGGGGCTTGCCCGTGACCTTCGAGCGGAGACGGGCCATGCCCATCTTGACGGCGACGACAAGCCCGGCGAAGCCACCGGCGAGAGCGGTGATGATCATGCTGCCGGTACCGGCATCGAGGTAAGAGAACATGGCAGAAAGGCTACCCCACCTGCCCCGTCATCATCGGGAACCACCCCAATTCCGGCGTCCCCGGCTGGGTTTGCTCGTTAGCATCGGCACGTGCCCCAGGAACCAGACACCACAGCAATAACGGCGGGACGCGGGGATTCGTCCGCAATGGCTCCCGTGCTCTGGTCGTCGACCGTGTGGGAGTCCGCGGACCTGGATGACGCCACACGACGGGCCACCGGCATGAGAAGCGAGAGCTTCTACTCGCGTTTCGCCAACCCCACCGTCACCCAGTTCGAACGCGCGATGAGCGAACTCGAGGGGTCCGAGTCTTCCCTGGCGTTCGGCTCGGGCATGGGGGCGCTCGCATCCGTGATCCTTTCGCTGTGCGGCACCGGCTCGCACATCGTCGCCCAGAACAACATCTACGGAGCGACTGCGAGTTTCCTGCGGGGGCCCTGTGCACGCTTCGGCATCGAGACCACGTTCGTCGACCCAACGCAGCCCGGCTCGTTCGAGCAGGCAGTCATTCCCGGGCGCACCATGCTCGTCATTGCCGAGACCCCGTCGAACCCTCGCCTCACACTTGCCGATCTCGAGGAACTCGGTCGAATCAGCGGACCGTTCACGGTCGTCGATTCGACCATGGCAACCCCGCTGGGTCAGCGCCCTCTCGACTTCGGCGTCGACATCTCGCTGCACTCGGCCACCAAGGGAATCGGCGGCCACAACGATGCACTGCTCGGCGTCATCAGCGGTGACAGCGAACTTCTCGACGAGATCTGGGCCTACTCGGTCATGCACGGCGCGGTTGCATCTCCGCACGACGCGCTGAATGCGCTGCGCGGGATCCGCACGCTCGGCGTGCGCACCGAGCGCCAGAACTCGAGCGCCCTGACCATCGCGCACGCACTTGCAGCTCATCGCTCGGTCGCTTCGGTTCACCACCCGTTCCTCGAGCAGCATCCGCAGAACTCACTCGCACGCCGCCAGATGCGCTTCGGTGGTTCGGTCCTGTCGTTCGAACTGGCAGGCGGCATCGACGCATGCCGCACCTTCGTGGCGAACCTCTCGCTCGCACACCTGGCCACCTCGTTCGGCGGTCCGGAGACCCTCGTGTGTCACCCCGCGACCAGCACGCACGTGGGGCTCGACGAAGCAACCCTCGCCGCGGTCGGCGTCACTCCTTCGTTGCTGCGGCTGTCGGTCGGGCTCGAGGATGCCCGCGACATCATCGCCGACATCGAGAACGCCCTGTCAGCGATCTGAGGCGTCAGATCCTCCGTGGAGGACGGGGGAAGAAACCGCTGGTGCGCGCCACGTACTCGGCGTAACCCTCCTTGCGCTTCGACATCGAGCGCTCGAGCATCGGCACACCCGACACCCGCATGAGGAAGAACGTCATCACCACGGGGCCGATGAACCCGATCACACCCGACCCGGTCTCGGCGCCGACGATCCCGATGCCCCACCACAGCAGCGCATCGCCGAAGTAGTTCGGATGCCTCGTGAGGCTCCAGAGCCCCGTGTCGAGAACCTTGCCCTTGTTCTCCGGATTGCGCTTGAAGCGCGCCAGCTGCATGTCGCCGATCATCTCGAAGGCGAACCCGACCAGCCACACCATGATGCCGATGACAGCAATGGGGCCGACACCCGGCGAATCGTCACCGCTGCCGAAC
The DNA here is from genome assembly GCA_964513585.1 of uncultured Bifidobacterium sp. Classification (GTDB taxonomy): domain Bacteria; phylum Actinomycetota; class Acidimicrobiia; order Acidimicrobiales; family Ilumatobacteraceae; genus UBA2093. The sequence continues at coordinate 18,286 of CAZENK010000003.1, forward strand.
TGAACAGGCAACGACACGATCCACATGAGCACACCCTGCAGCCCGAAGACCGTCACGAGGCTCGACCACACGAACTTCTTCCCGGCCTTCTTGCGCATTGCGACATAGCGCCAGTCCTCGCCGTGGCCGATGTTGCGCCTGGCCAGGTACAGCGCGAGCCGGGTGCCCCAGAGGCCCACCATGATCGCGAGCAGCGTCTGACGACCGGTGTCCCCGTCGACTGTGAGTGCGAGCACCCACGAGGTGACCGCAAACCCGGCACCCCACACGATGTCGACGATCGATGCATTCTTCACGATCACGCTGATGACCCATGTGGTGACCATGATGACCGCGATGGTGACCGCGGCGGTGAGCATTGCTTCAGCCATGTTCGGCTCCTGTTGATTGGGGAACGATCCTCGAGAGATGACGGGAGACGGCAGAGTCCATCGTGAGCCACTGCTCGTCGAGCCACTCGACGAACGCCTCGCCCGATGCGACAGTCGACCTGTGGTGCTCGACGATGCGCACGTGCACCCGGATCGCGCGTCGCGCCAGGTGGTGCACGATGCCGCGGAAGGTGTCGAGACCGTCAAAGCCGCTGTGCCACATCGTGATCACGTTGGCCGACGGCACCGCGGCAAGAAGCGCCGATGCGCCGGCCGGCTTCGGTGGCAACAGGAACTTCAACGCCGACAGACGCTGGGCCCGGGCAGGAGTTCTTGCTGCGAGCCTGGCGAGGGCCCTCTCGCGCTTGGCCGGGTTCGCCCGGCTGCCCTCGGGGAAGATGACGGCAACTTCGTCACGGGCAAGACCCCTCGCCATCTGTTCGATGCCCTGCAGCTCGCCGGCCACGTTCGACGACGAGCGATCGATGAAGTAGTTGGGTAGGCGGTGCCCCACGATGTCGAGACAGGGGTCGAGCTGCAGTTCCTTCTTGAGCACGTAGCGGGGCTTCAGGCCGGCATGGTGGGTCAGCACCCATGCGCTCATCACAGAGTCCGCCAGACTTGCATGACGGCAGAACGCCACGAACGGTCCGTCCCCGAGCTTCTCGAAACCCTCGACCTCGATCGACACCCCCACGGTGAAGCGCAGTGCACGCACGACGTTGCGGGTCCACCAGGCCTGGACCCGGTAGTTGAGGGCCAGATCTTGCGAACGCCCCACGGCGGCGACAGAACCGGCGGCCACGAGGCCGACGACCTCGAGCCATGACCACAGCAGACCGAACGCGGCAAAGCGGACCAACGGCAAGCGCCAGCGGCCCCTCAGAACATCGGCGAGCAGGAGAACAGGCACCCAGACGGGCACAGCCACGAGCAACACGACAGCAAGGGTCGTGACCCCGAGAGTCATCACGGGCCTGCGCACCCACGCTCTGTCCATGTCTGCACCCTATTCCCTCGCGCCGGAGCCACCGAGCCAGACAGGGACTGCCTTTCGCTTTAACAAAATGTAAAGTAAAAGCGTGACCGACCTCGCCAATGACAGAACCCGAGTCTCGTTCCGCGTGAACGGCGTCGACGTGAGTGTCGCAGCCGACCACCCGCACCTGCTTGCGGCACTGCGCGACGATCTCGACATCACCTCCCCCAAGGACGGCTGCTCCCCCTCCGGACAGTGCGGCTGCTGCACAGTCATGATCGACGGCAAGGCCCAGGTGTCGTGCACCTACCCCGTCGCCAAGGCCGAGGGCCGCGAGATCGTGACTCTCGAGGGCATCGGCGATGCCGAACGCGAGAAGTACGCATCTGCGTTCGCAGCGTGCGGCGGCTTGCAGTGCGGGTACTGCATCCCGGGGATCGTGATGCGTGCGAAGTCACAGGTCGACAAGAAGGGCGCCGACCTGAAGCGTGAGGACATGGCCCGGCACCTGGGCGCACACCTGTGCCGCTGCACCGGGTACGTGAAGGTTCTCGACGCGATCGAAGCCGTCGCCAAGGGAACGCCAGTCGATGTGGCACTCCCCGGTGGCGTGGGTTCCCGCGGCATCAAGTACGAGGCGGCCGAGCTTGCGCTCGGTGACCGCGGCTATGTCGACGACATCCGGGTCCCCGGCATGCTGCACGGTGCGCTGCACCTGACCAAGCATGTGCGTGCCGACATCGTCTCGATCGACACCAGCGCAGCGCTTGCCGCACCCGGAGTCGAGGCGGTCTTCACGGCTGAAGACATCCCAGGAGTGCGAAAGGTGGGCATCATCCACAAGGACTGGCCGGTGATGATCGGGGCCGGAGAGCGCACGTCGTACGCCGGCGACGTGCTGGCCATCGTTGTCGCACGAACGCGGCGCGAGGCCCGTGCGGCCGCCGACCTGGTCAAGGTCGAGTACGCACCGCACCGGCCCATCGTCGATGCCGTTGCCGCGATCGACGACCCCGAGATCGCAGTGTGGGGAACCGACAGCAACGTGCTGTCGCGCAGCGAGTACGTGCGCGGTGACGTCGACGCGCTGTTGGCGTCGAGCGCACACGTCATCACTGAGACATTCCAGACCCAGCGCATCGAGCATGCGTTCCTCGAGCCCGAGTCGACCCTTGCGGTGCCCGACCCCGATACGGGGACAATGCACGTGTACTCCGGCGGCCAGGGCGTGTGGGATGACCGCGACCAGATCTGCGCCGTGCTCGACCTGCCGACGGACAAAGTCACGGTCGAACTCGTATCGAACGGCGGCGCATTCGGCGGCAAGGAGGACATGTCGAACCAGGGCCAGACCGCCCTTGCCGCATGGCTGCTGCAGAAGCCGGTGAAGTGCACGCTGTCGCGCGAGGAGAGCCTTCTCATCCACGCCAAGCGTCACCCCATCCGCATGGAGTACACCGTCGGTTGCGACGAGACCGGCAAGCTCACTGCCGTGCGCGCCCGGATGATCGGTGACTCCGGGTCGTATGCATCGGTCGGCATGAAGGTTCTCGAGCGCGCGGCCGGCCACGCAACAGGGCCGTACCACACCCCTGCCGTCGATGTGTCCTCTGTTGCCGTGCGCACCAACAACCCCGTGTGCGGCGCGTTCCGCGGTTTCGGTGCCAACCAGGCACAGTTCGCGATGGAGGGCTGCCTCGACCGACTCGCAGAGAAAGTGGGCATCTCGGGCTGGGAGATCCGCAAGCGCAACGTGATCCACCCCGGTGAGGTGTGGGGCCCCGGCCAGATCATGGACGACGGTTGCCTCGGTGCCGAGACGTGTCTCGACACCATCAAGCCCGCCTACGACGCCGCCGTTGCCGCCGGCAAGGCCGTGGGTCTCGGTCTGGGGCTGAAGAACTCAGGTCTCGGCAACGGCTTCCGTGAGGTCACCCGCGCCGTTGTTCGCTACTGCGAGGACGGCACCGTCGAGGTGCGTCATGGTTGGACCGAGATGGGCCAGGGTGTCCACACGGTGGCACTCCAGGTGGCGGTGGAGGAACTCGGCATCGATGCGTCGCGCATCCGTGTCATCGTCGACACCACCCGCCAACTCGGTTTCGGCCAGACCACCGGCAGCCGCGGCACGTTGATGGCCGCTGCGAGCGTGAAGAAGGCCTGTGAAGAGGCAGACGCGGGCGGTCGACAGGTGGGCGTCGACTACATGGGCGAGTACGTGGTCGACTGGACACAGCATCTCGGCGAGCCCGGCGTGGAGAACCCCACGATCCATTCGGCATTCGGTTACGCAGCGCAGCTCGTGGTGATGGACCCGTCCTCGCAGGCAATCGAGAAGGTCGTCGCGGTTCACGACGTCGGCCGCGCAGTGAACCCCACCCTGTGCGAGGGCCAGATCGAGGGCGCCGTGCACATGGGTCTCGGGTACGCGCTCACGGAGGATTTCCCCTCTGACGAGAACGGTTTCCCCACGAACATGACCCTGCGCTCTCTCGGCATCCTCAGACCGAAGGACGTGCCGCCGATCGACGTGATCATGGTCGAGTGCCCGCAGCCACGCAGCCCCTACGGCATCAAGGGCGTGGGCGAGATCGGCCTCGTGCCCACGGCACCAGCGGTGGCAGCCGCACTGCACGCAGCTGACGGGCAGTGGCGCACGCAACTGCCGATGAAGCCCAAGACAGACGACAACGACTGAAAACGACACAGGAGGCAACCATGACCAGCCCGGCAGCGATTTACCTGCAGGATGCACACCCCATCGCCGAGGGCATGGGGTACGCACAGTACGCAGAGCAGAAGGGGTTCGAGGCCGTGTGGCAGGCCGACAGCCGGCTCGTGCGCGACGCGATCGTCCCCATGGCGGCATTCGCCGCAGTCACCGACACGATCAAGATCGGCTCCGGAGTTGTCGACTGCTGGACACGCAACCCTGCGCGACTCGCCGCCACGTTCTCCACGCTCGATGACCTCGCCCCCGGGCGCGTCATCCTCGGTATCGGTGCATGGTGGGACCCGTTGGCGGCAAAGGTCGGCGTGTCACGCGCAAAGCCACTGCGTGCGATGCGCGAGATCATCACCGCAGTGCGGGGCCTGCTGGCCAACGAGACCGTCACGATGAACGGCGAGTTCGTGCACCTCGACGGCGTCGAGCTCGACTACGTGTACCAGGACCGCCGCCCGAAGGACGTACCGATTTACCTCGGGGCAACCGGCATGCAGATGATGGAGCTCGCAGGCGAGATCGCCGACGGTGTGGTGCTGAACTACCTGGTCTCACCGGACTACAACAAGACAGCCATCGAGGCGCTCGCCAAGGGTGCCGACAAGGCTGGTCGCCGCTGGGAGGACATCGACCGCCCGCAGCTCGTGGTGTGCAGCGTGCACGAGGACCGCAAGACAGCGCTCGACATGGCGCGACTGATGGTCACCCAGTACCTCGGGCAGCAGCCCCACATCATGAAGGCATCGGGAGTGCCCCAGTCCCTGCTCGACAAGGTGGGCGAGGTGCTCACATGGCCCGCCACACACGAACAGGTCGTGGCGGCATCGAAGCTCGTGCCGGACGAGATCGTGCAGATGCTCACCGCGTCGGGAACCCCGGACGATGCGCGCGCAAAGGTGCGCGAGTACATGCGCGACGGCGCCACCTGCCCCATCCTGTACCCGCTCGGAGATGTGAAGGCGATGATCGACGCATTCTCCGGCTGGACCGCCTAGCGGTTCGCATACCCTGTGGTGGTGACGCCACGCGACCCACTCACCGAACGGCTGCGCGGTTTCGGCGCGTCGATCTTCGCCGAGATGACCGCGCTGGCGAACGCAACGGGTGCCATCAACCTGGGTCAGGGCTTCCCCGACTACGACGGCCCCCGCGAGGTTCTCGAGGCGGCCGCACGGAACGTTCTCGACGGCCACAACCAATACCCGCCGGGCACCGGGCTGGCTGATCTGCGCATCGCAGTCGCCGAGCACCAGAGACGCTTCTGGGGCATCGACCTCGACCCAGATTCCGAGGTGCTCGTCACGATGGGCGCAACGGAGGCTCTCGCTGCGGCCCTGCTCGGGATCCTGAACCCCGGCGACGAGGTGGTCGTGTTCGAGCCACTGTTCGACACCTACGCAGGATGCGTTGCTCTTGCAGGCGCGGTGCTCTCCCCCGTGACCATGCGACCCACTGCCGAGGGGCGGTTCTCGTTCGACGCCGACGACCTCCGCAGGGCCATCACTGCACGCACCCGCATGATCCTCGTCAACTCCCCGCACAACCCCACGGGCAGCGTGTTCACACAGGAAGAGCTCGGGCTCATCGCCGGGGTTGCAACGGATCACGATCTGATCGTGGTCTCCGACGAGGTCTACGAACATCTCACGTTCGACGACGCAGTGCACACGCCGATTGCCTCCCTGCCCGGCATGTTCGCGCGCACGCTCACGGTGTCATCGGGTGGCAAGACCTTCAACACCACCGGCTGGAAGATCGGATGGGCCAGTGGACCCGAACCGCTCGTGTCCGCCGTGCGGATGGCCAAGCAACTGTTCACCTTTGCCGGCGGCACCCCGTTCCAGTCCGCCATCGCAGCGGGGCTCCGCCTGCCCGACGACTACTTTTTCGGTCTCGCCCGCGACCTGCAGCACAAACGTGATGTTCTCGTGGGGGCCCTCACCGATGCGGGGCTCGAGCCGATCAGACCCGACGGCACGTACTTCGTGACCGCGGACATCCGCTCGCGTGCTCCAGGTGTCGACGGGCTCGACTTCTGCAGGTCGTTGCCGCAACAGTGCGGTGTCGTCGCGATTCCCGCAGTGGTTCTCTACGACCCGCGCAACGCCCACGAGGGCCGCCACCTGGTGCGGTTCGCATTCTGCAAAAAGGACACCACACTCGACGAGGCCGCGGACCGCCTCCGAGCGTGGGCGTAAGGTACGAACATGCTCGTGGCCGCGATTCAGCACGACATCATCTGGGCAGACCGCAACGCGAACTTTGCCGCGCTCGAGACCCGCGTGCGCGAGGCCGCGGCCGCGGGTGCCCGTCTCGTCGTCATGAGCGAGATGTTCTCGACCGGCTTCGTGGTGGACCGCGACGACATCGGCGAACCCGAGGGTGGCCCCTCGGCACGGTTCCTGTCACGGTTGGCAAACGAGCTCGGCATCTGGGTCTGCGGCAGCTGCCCCGAGATTGCCCACGGCGACCCGCGTCCCTTCAACTCTCTCGTCGTCGCGGGACCGGGCGGAGCAATTCACCGCTACCGCAAGATCCACCCGTTCACCTACGGCGGGGAGGACAGACACTTCCGCGCCGGCACGGACTTCCTCACCGTCGACATCGAGGGTCTCAGGGTGAGCTTCTTCGTCTGCTACGACCTGCGGTTCGCCGACGAGTTCTGGGCGCTCGCCCAGGGCACGGACCTGTACGTGGTGCCCGCCAACTGGCCCGAATCGCGTCGTGAGCACTGGCTGGCTCTGCTTCGGGCCAGGGCCATCGAGAACCAGGCGCATGTGATCGGCTGCAACCGTGTCGGCACGGGGGGCGGTATCACCTACGTGGGCGACTCTCGCATCTTCGACCCTCTAGGTGTGGCCCTTGCCGAGGCGGGGGCCGAGGCGACGATCCTCTATGCAGAGGTCATCGCCGACACGGTCACATCAACCCGAGCAAAGTTCCCCTTCCTCCAGGACCGTCGCTGAACAATTCCCTCCGGCAGACGGATCTAGGAGAAACCCTGGAAGCGGTCGCGCGGGATCTCCTTGCGCTGGCCGCTCAGGCTCTTCACGCGCAGGATGCGCACCATGAACCAACGCACGTACCGCATCACGTAGCCGCGCAGCTCTAGTGTCGCCTTGCGCAGTTTCATGTAGCGGTACCTGCGCGCAGCCATCAGGGCCTGCTTGCGCACCAGCTCACGGTGAAACTTGGCGACCTGTCGTCGCGGCTTCAGGGTGCCGTGCCCCTTGTTCGGCCCGTTCAGAGCGGGTGTGTGCATGCCGATGCTGCGCAAGTGGTCGGCATAGGCGTAGGCGAACTCACCGAACACGACTCGGTCGGTCTGTGACTCGCGGATCTCCTCCTCGCCCACCTCGATCGACACGCATGCGCCCGACTCGACCAGACGCGCGAGCATGGTCTCGGCGCGCTCGGTGCGGCACACCACGAGACTGATGCCCGTCTTCGTGAACACGGTGCTCGGCAGCCACGCATCACCCACCACAAGGTCAGCCAGGAAGTTCGAGTGGTTGATGCACACGTGGCACCGCGTGGTGTTGAAGTGCCGGTCGAACGCAACCTGGTACCCGAAATCGACCCTGCGGCTGGCCGTGTGCTGCTTTCCGTTGCGGGTGGTGACCGTGAGCCGCCCCACGGGGCCGCCGCCCCGGTACGAGATGTCGGCGATGTCGGCCGGGTCGTACCCCAGGTACTCCCCCATCGCATTGATGCTGTGGTGCGAGTACTGCCAACCGCACAGCAACCCGATGGTGAGCACGATCTTCTCGCGCAGGTGCGGCTCGCACGTGCGCACCCACGAGTAGAGGCCCTCGAGCTGGCACGGGATCGCGACAACCGCCAGACGTCCCTCGGTGTTCTTCAGCAACTCGAGAGCTGATGTCTGCTTCAGGTTGTGGTAGATCGAACCCGGCAACGTGTCGACGTCCTCCGGGGTGCGCACGAGACGTGCCGCGAACTCGATGCCGTCAACATGGTCGAGCGCAATCACCGCATCGACGTCGCCGCGCGTCAGCATGTCACGCAAGAGCTCCTTTATGAGCCCCCCGGAGCTGGCGGCCACGTTGCGACCGTGGTTCGTGCTCTGCGACAGATGCACCGAGCGGACAACACCGAACGGGCCGACCGTTGAACCGGGGAACAGGTACGAGTGCAGACCCTCGTAGTCCACCGCCACCGCCGGGCACACCGACGCGGCACGCTCCGTGCCGGGCGTCTCGGGCTCGTAGATCAGCTTGGTCGGGTTCAGGCTGACACGAACCGTGGGGTCCGCCATCTCGCACGCCCCGCACCCGATGCACATACCGGATGCAATGACCCCGGAAAGATCCGACGACACGTTCACCGTCCCATCACCCCTGCAATGACCTCGAAGTTGCGGGCGGACCGCTCGCGCACCGCAGGAAGAGCCGCCGAGATGCGTGCCGAGTACCCGTCGCGGTTCCGCGCAGCGTCCACCACGCGTTCCACGATCTCTCCCGGGTTCGCAAGGGCGGTCGAGTCGAACCCGAACTCCACGAGACCGAAATCGGCCAGCACCTCGCGGTACTTGTGGCTCCACCCCACCACCACCGTGGGTGTCGCGGTGCAGAGGCCGGAGATCATCGCGTGGAACCGTGACGTGACGAGCACCTCGCCCATGCCGATGAGGCGGCGCAGTTCGCCCGCAGAGAGATCGGCATCGACGGCAACGACATTGGGATCATCAGCACACGCTTCTCCCACCTCACGACACACCGGACCGTCGTTCATGCGGCCCTCGCCGTGGCCGACACGGTACGAGTGCGGTGCGATGACCACTGCGAGTCCGGTGCTCTCGCGCAGATCCCTGATGAGGCGCGCCATTGCCCCCACGTAGTCATGGTCACCGGCAAGACCGTCTCGCTCGAAGAGCCTGCGCACGACTGCACTCGGCATCACCACAATGAACCCCCCGGCCAGCGGTGCAACACGCGATGCAACCCCGGGCGGCAGTTCGGCGGCCTCGTCGAGAGAGAACGCAAGATCTGCGACATCGACAACGTTCCTGAGCCCCAACCCGTCGAGATGCTCACGGGTCCGCTCGCCCCGCGCGCACACGGCACGCAGACGCGGCAGCACCAACCGGGCGAGCATGCGGTTCAGTCGCGAGCCGAACGGCCCGAGGGCCTGTGCGGCCTTCACTGTCGGCACCCCCAGCATCACCGGTACCCCGGTCATCAGCGCGTTGTAGAAGAGAATGGGAACACCACGACGGTCGGCAAACGAGATTCCGGCCACGTCGACGACCACGTCAGAGTCGAGCATCGCACGGCACCCGCGCGTGCGCACCCACCCGAGCGGAAGACGCAGGGCCCGAGCAACCATCGCGAGCAGTGCGACAGGGAACTCCACGAACGCAAGACGCACCGGTTCGAGCCCGACCACCCGGGCATCGACCCCTGCCGGAAGCTTCGGCGCGTCGGCCGCGGGGTACGTCGTCAGCAGCGAGAACCGGCACGGGCCCACGACTCCGGGCATGCGGGCCATCACGGTCTCCACCATTGCCGCAGCGCCCTTGTTCGCAGAGAGTGCACCGCCCACGATCGAGATGCGTGGCATTGCAGCGGACATGACGGCGTGACTAGGCGCGCGGCACCGAGTTCGGCGACTTCGTGGCGCGCACCACCAGATCGGCCAGCAGACCCACGGTGATCACCTGCAGGGCGGCGAAGAACACCAGCAACGTGTTGGCCGCAAGCCGGAAGTCACGGTTCGACCAGTCGTAGCCGAGCTTCACGAACCCCGCGAGCAGCAGGGCGAGCCCGATGGGCAGGAACACCTTCAGCGGGTTGTACGAGAGCGTCATGCGGATGACCTGCAGGATGTACCTGCGTGTGTCGCGCAGCCAGTGGAACTTCGACCGCCCGGCGCGGGGGAAGTACTCGATCGGGAAGAACGCGATGCTGTACCCGTTGCCGAGGAACGACATGGTGAGGGTGGTGACACACGAGAAGCCCTTCGGCAGCTCGTGCACGTACTGCATCGCCACGTCACGACGGAACGCACGCAGACCCGAGTTCAGGTCCTTGATGTCGGTCTCGGAGAGATAGCTCGCGAGCTTGCGGATGACCCACTTGGCCGGGGTACGCAGCAACTTGTGCGTGCCCTCCTCTGTCTGGCGCCAGCCGACGATGTGGTCGTAGCCGTCCATCGCGTCGACCAGTTCGGGGATCCGGTCGTTCGGGTACGTCATGTCGACATCGGTCCACACCACGACACGACCACGGGCCGCCGTGGTGCCGGTGCGGCGCGCGGCACCGCTGCCCTGGTTGCGCCTGTGGGTGATCAGCGTGATGCCCGGGATCGAGGCCAGTTCGGTCTGGGAGCCGTCGTTGCTGCCGTCATCCACCACGATGATCTCGAAGGAGTACGCAGAGGCCTCGAGCGACGCACGGATCCGGTCGATCTCGGTGCGCAGGTGGCCCTTCTCGTTGTAGATGGGCAGAACGACACTCACGTCGCACTGGTCAGGGGTGTAGGTGGTCATCTTCGTGGGATCTCCGGTCAACAGTGGGGGCTACCCACCCTTTGCCACAGTACTCGCGCGACCCCTTGCTCATCGGCGACGATGCGCCAGTCGCCGTCAACGGGAGGCCGGTCGGGCCAGCCGTACAGGCAGTCGTACTCCGCGGGCACGCGGGTGCCGGGGTTCGAGAAATCGAAACGCACGATCCGCACGGGGTGCAGGCGGTACCTCAGGTAGTAGTACGACGGGTCGTTGCGGACACCTGCATCGAACCCCACGAGCGTGGCACCCGAGTCCTTCACCAGGTCGATGGTCGCAGTCCTGTCGCCCATCTTGTCCGAACGCGTGAGAAGACTGCGCTGACCGGTGGTGATGTCACCCACCGCGTACAGCACCACCACCGCAACGACTGCAGCCGCGCGAGACCTGCGCGACAGCAGCCACACCGAGGCACCGACAACGAAGAAGAACGCAGCGAACGTGAGGAACCCGGGCGACACCACGTACCGTGCGGCGTCGGCGCCCACGATGTTCGGGAACACGATGTTGCGCCTCGAGGCACCGCCCTTCACACCGTCACCGCCGTCGACGATCACGTAGGCGATTGCCATCAACGGCATCACACAGAGCGAAAGAAGCCAGAAGCGACTCGCAACGGCACCGCGGCGCGACAACGCAACCATCGCGACCAGCACCAGTGCGGGCACGATCATCTCCACGTAGCGGCCGTACATCAGGTGGTCGCCGCGGTTCCCGTGGAGCAGCTGCAGGCCCCCGGTGAAGATGATGGCCACGGTCGATGCCGCCAGCACCGCAAGAGTCACGCCCTCGGCCCACGCGCGCTCGTCGACGCTGCGCGAACCGCGACCGCGCACCGCCGACCTCACCGCGTAGAGAAACCCGAGACCCACGATGCCGATCGTGGTGGCAAGCAGGTACCACGACTGGCCCACCATCGTGCGCAGCAGCGCCGGCCACAGGTCCGGGCGGAACAACCGCTCGAGCAACCGGTTCTCCTGGTCGTACGACTCGACATACAGCGAGGCCTTCACGAACCTGTTGAGGAAGTACGACACTGCGTACCCCGAGACCATCGCGCCGGCTCCCGCCGCGGCGTGTGCGAACACCAGTCGACTCGTCCGCCACAGCCACACGCACAGGACCGCCACGACCGGCAGCAGCAGGGTGAAGCGCCCGTGAAGTGCCGGCATGAGGCCGGTGAACCCGCACAGGATGACCACGTTCGCGAGCGAGGTACCCGACACGGCCCGGTACACCAGTGCCACGAATGCGAGAAACACGAGGCGGGCCGCGATCTCGGGCCACGCGAACATCGCGCTCACGATGGTGCCCGGCAGCACGAGCACCAGCACACCGATCAACCTGGCGTGCATGGCCGGCACGCCGAACGTGCGGTGCGCGAGCCGGGCCGCGAACCAGGCCGTGGCGAGCGCAAAACCGATGTTCACGAACAGAGTGACGCGGTACGCACCCGAGATGGATCCTGTGACGAGACCGGCCAGACCGGTCACGATTCCGAAGCCTGCGGTGTAGAAGCTGCCCGTGGGCAGGGGCGCCTCCACATTGCCGATGAGGGCCTGCCCGTTCGACAGGAACCCCCACTCGTCGGGATGGATGGTCGGGGACTTCATCCGCGCTGCCACAGTCAGCATGAACCCGACCGCACAGAGAGCCGCCACGGAGGCCAGCGCCATGAGACGGCGGGAGGGTTCGAGGGGTTCTTCCCGGTGCAGACGACGATCCAACGAGCGTGCCCAACCTGAATTCACGGGAAAACCCTAGTTTCTGGGGTCCGCTCGGGCTGGTAGCCCCGCGGTGGCTGCAGACGACTACAGGTAGCCGGGGCCACCCTGGGGATGTTCTGCCCGGCGCTCACGCTGCCCGATCACCGCGAGGGCCTCTCCGACCGGGAAGTGGACCGACTGCAGTTCGCGCAGGGCATCGCCTGAGGAGACTGCGTTCTCGATGAGCCACGCACCGTGGGAGGCCACCACCTCATGGAAGAGGCGCCTGACCTCGCGTGCATTGCCGAAGCCGTGCGTGCGTTCCCATGAAGAGACCACGAGCTTCATTGCGTCCCGCGAGACGTCGTCAAGGCGGTAGTCGTACTCGTTGGCGAGCTTCTCGAAGATCACCGCCAGCTCGTCGTTCGAGTAGTCAGGGAACGGCAGCGTGTAGTCGAACCGGCTCGCGAGCCCCGGGTTCATCGACATGAACTCCTTCATCTGCTCGGGGTAGCCGGCCACCACGACGACGATCTGCCCGCGGTTGTTCTCCATGTAGGCCATGATCGTCTCGATGGCCTCGTGGCCGTAGTCGTTCGCGTGGTCGCGCGCCAACGAGTACGCCTCGTCGATGAAGAGAACGCCACCCTTTGCCGAGTCGAGAGCCTCGCGAGTCTTGATCGCGGTCTGGCCGATGTAGCCACCGACAAGCTGACCGCGGTCCACCTCCACGACATGACCCTGGCTCAGCAGGCCGAGCTGTTTGTAGATGCGCCCGATGTGGCGGGCAACCGTGGTCTTGCCGGTGCCCGGATTACCGGTGAACACCAGGTGCGGCGACGGAACGACAGCATTCAGACCCTGCTTGCGGCGCACACGAGCGACCCTCTGCATGTCGGTGATCTGGCGCACGAGTCGCTTCACAGGGTCGAGCCCGACCATCTCGTCGAGACCACCGAGCACCGACCGTGCAGTGACGGGGGCCGCCTCAGGAGCAGATGACGAGGACGAGCCCTGCTTCACCCCTGACGGCCTCTGGGTGCGGCGGCGTGCGGACTCGGTCCGTGCCTGCAACTCTGACTCGACCTCGAGAGCGACCAGGGCATCGGACCACTTCTCGACCACGTAGTCGAGGGACCCGAGCACCTGCTCGATCTCGGCCTTGGTGACCTCGTGTGCCAGGAAGGAGTGCGTGGCCACCACGTTCACACGCTGGCCGTCGACCTTCTCGAGCCGCGCCTGGACGAACGGCATCCAACCGGTGCGCGTGGTGACCCAGTTGCGCACCGCGGGCGAGTCGGTCACGGTGATGACGTCGACATCGATGCGCAGCACGAGCGTGCCGTTGAAACGTTCGTAGAGGGTCGCTGTGCCCTCGACATCGTTCTCCGTGGTGAAGGAGAGCGGCCACGGTGCCGGGTCATCGTCCTTCCCCTCGTAGAGGGCAGGTGTGACGTCGGCCAGCTCGAGGAAGTACTCCCCGATCCGCTCTTCCGCCTCAACCACATCGATCGTCATTTTGCCTCCGGCTTGTTTGCCACGTGATCGCCCCACTCGTTGTCGAGCAGGTCGAAGAAATCCTCTGACCACGTTGCATAGTGCGGCCATGTGTCAGACATCCACCGGTGTGCCTCATCATGACCGACGCCCTCGCGCATCATGTACCACGCCTTCAGCACGAACCCGGTGCGGCTGCGACCCCCGTGACAGTGCACGACAACCTGACGCCCCTCGTCCAGGAAGGCCTGGATTGCCTCGACGGCCTCGTTGAGCGCGAAGAACAGGTTGGGGTTGTGGTCACCGTCCGTGTCGATCATGTACACCTGACGGCGGTACGGATGGCTGGCGAAGAGGTCCCCTGTCTGGCACAACGACACCACCGCAGTGTCCCCGGGCACCGTGGCAGCGCCGAGCAGGTTGCTCGCCCAGACACCGTCCGGGTGCACCAACTTCGGCGTGATGGGAGAATCCGGCTCGGACAGTGTTGCGTCGCCGAGTCCGAGCAGACGACGCCCGACGTTGATCAGGTCCTGGCTGTCGTAGCGCACCTCACCGCGCCCCGGTGTCTCGACCGTGCCGTGCACGTAGGTGACCCACCGCACGGGGATTCCCTGCAGCCCGTACACGGCACCGGCGATGGCGCCCGCGATCGCAGCCACGGTGTCTGTGTCGTTGCCGAGGTCCACGGCGGCAACGACAGCGTCATGGAACGACGACGTGGAGCGGACCGCCCACAGGGCCTGCCCCACGGCAGTCCACACGGTCCCGTTCGGGGGATGCTCCTCTGACATGGGGTCGAAGCCCGCCGAGAGGAACGGACCGAACTTCTGCTCCACAACGGATGCCCACGGTGACGCGGCGAAGTACGCGAGCGACGAATCGAAGCTCGCGCGGAAGTCGCCCGAGTGGATGCACCCACGGATCACATCGGCCACGAACGCAGCGCCGACCGCGGCCGACTCATCGAAGTGGGTGATGGAGGCCTGGGCCATCGCAAGCGACACGGTGTCCTCGCGGGACAGACGCGCACCCATGACGCCCACCGGTGCGATGCGCATCACCGCGCCGTTGCTGGCGGTGCGACCGTCGAGAATCGTGTGGGCCGCTTCGGCCGCCCCGACGTGGTCGGACTCGCTGAGTGATGTGCTGATCGTGATCCCCACATCACGGGCCGAACGGGCCCACGTGCGGAAATGCGACCACACGACCGCCGGGTCGAATCCGCCCGACTGCTCGAGCGCGTTCGCGAGCGCGATTGCCATCTGTGTGTCGTCAGTGAACTCACCTGGCGCCCAATCGAAATGACCACCGCCGATCAACTCACCGGCACCCCCCACCACCGGCACGGGGAACTCACCCGAGTAGAGACCCGGATCCTTGAACTCGAAGGGTGCGCCGGCGGCATCGGCCACGGCCGTGCCGAGCAGGACACCAAGGGCACGCGCAACGGCCGCACGTGACAGAGGCTCTTGGTTGAATGAGGCGGTGAGTCGTGGGGTCATGTGGGCTCCTTCTCCCGGTGTTGCCGGGTTATATGGGTAGACTTGACATAATGTAGCACATGGGTGTTTCAGGCCTTGAAAACAAAGGACTTCGGCCCGGATATGTGTCAAAATGTCCCCATGGCCCCCGCTAAGAGAACCAAGCAGATGGACTTCTTCGTCTATGCCGACACGGTGGTGTTCACCATCAACCCCAACCCGAAGGTCGACGCCAAGGACCGCCTCGAGGTGCTCGTGATGCAGCGCCCCGAGCGCGCGTCCAACAAGTGGGCACTGCCCGGGGGGCTCGTGGGCGACGATGAGCGCCTGGAGGAGACAGCCGTGCGCAAGGTGCTCGAGGAAACCGGCATATCACTTCGCGCCAAGGACCTGCACCAGGTCGGCGCATTCGGCGACCCCGGCCGCGACGACAGGTTCCGCGCCATTGCGATCGCATACATGGCGCTGGTGCCCCACCCGGGTGAGCTGGGGCCGAAGCGCAACTCTGACCAGGCCGCGTTCATCCCCTACCGCAGGTTGCGCGACAGGAAAATGCTCGAGTTCGACCACTCGGAGATCATCTACCGCGCACGGAAAGAGGCCCGACGCATGCTCGAGGACACCAACGTGGCTCTCAGCTTCTGCAGGTCGCGGTTCACCATCTCGGAACTGCGAAGCGTGTACGAGGCATTCCTGCAGTACGAGGTCGACAAGGCGAACTTCCGTCGCAAGGTCGATGCCGTGGAGAACTTCGTGGTTCCGACCGACGAGTACTCCGACTTCGGCACGAGCCCGGGACGCCCCGCAAAGATGTACAAGGCGGGAACCGCCTCTCGTCTGTCGCCGCCCATCAGGTTCCGTCGACAGAACGAGCGCTACGTCGACCGCTGAGGATCAGTCGGCCTTCGGGCGCGGCTTGTTCGGGTCCGGCTCCTTCGGCAGGCCGAGAACCCTCTCGCCGACGATGTTGCGCTGGACCTGGGCAGTGCCGCCCCAGATGGTCGACGAACGGTGCTGGAAGAACATCGATGTCCAGCGGTCCGCAACGTACGCACCGTTGCGGTCGTCGTCGATGAGCATGGCCTCTGCCCCACGTGCGTTCATCATGTGGTTCGAGAACTTCTGTGCGTACTCCGACCAAAACATCTTGTTGATCGATGCTGCAGGACCCGGCTCCTTGCGGGCCATGACCTCGGACAGGAGCTTCAGCCCCTGGAACCGCATGATCTCGACATGGCTGAAGGCCCATGCCAGCTGCTGACGCACGACGGGGTCTTTCGACTTGCCGTTCTCCTTCAGCATCTTCACGGCCTCCCAGAACTGCTTCGTGTATTCCACGTGCTGGGTGGTCGCGTGGCCGCCGCGCTCGTTGCCGAGGGTCGTCATCGTGACGCGCCAGCCGTTGTTCATGCCTCCGATGATGTTCGCAACAGGTGCGCGGGACTCGGTGAGGAAGGTCTCGGTGAAGTGCGAGACACCGTGGGGCTGCTTGATCGGTCGCAGCTCGATGCCGTTCGAGGATCCGTCACCGGCGAACATCGGGAGCAGCACATACGAGATTCCCGCATGCTTGGGGGCGTCCTGGTCGGTGCGGCACAGACAGAACATCATGTTCGCCTCGGTCGCGCCAGATGTCCACACCTTCTGGCCCGTGATCACGATCTCGTCGCCGTCGATGACACCCTTGGTCTTCAGTGCAGCGAGGTCGGAGCCCGCATCGGGCTCCGAGAACCCCTGGCAGTAGCGGTCGGTGCCGTCGATGATGCGGGGAAGGAATCGCTTCTTCTGCTCGTCGGAGCCCCACACGATGATCGACGGTCCCACCAGCCACTCGCCCATTCCGCGGGTGATGCGCGGGACATTGGCGCGTGCGAACTCCTCGTTCAGCACCGCAACCTCGATGCCGGTGAGACCACGTCCGCCGTACTCCTTCGGCCACGACACGCACATGTACCCGGCGTCGGTCAGCTTCTGCGCCCACTCGGATGCCCCGGGGACACGACCACGCTGGACCAGGTCACTCGAGACACCGATCAGTTCCTTCGGCTTGTTCGCCTCCAGCCAGTCACGCACTTCCTCGCGGAATGCCTGGGCGGCCGGGCCGAGATCTAGTTCGAGTGGCATCGAATCCCCCTTGTTCGTCGTCAGGGGAAAGTATTCCAGTTAGTCGAGCGCCGACAAGAACCGAAGAATCGCGTCGTTGACGGGTGCCGGATGGGTCATGTTCGCCGCGTGCGGGCCACCCTCGATCGGAACGAGCGTGGTGGGGCCCGCGATGCCGTCGCGCAGCACCTCGGCTTTCTCCATCGGGATCGCCACGTCGGCCGTGCCGTGGATGATGAGTGCCGGGCACGTGATCTCGTTCAGGCGTGCGGTGATGTCATCGCGGTGCATCAGACACCTGAAGGCATGGGTGAACTGTTCGGGCTCCATGGCCGCCCACTTGGCGAACCACTCGCCCCACTCGCCCGGGCCGAGAATGATGCCCGCGATGATGTCCTGCACCGCGACCGCACCGTGCTCGAGCCAGGCAGCATGCAGCCCGTTGTAGGGCTCGATGGTGGCGGGATCCTCGGTGCCGGCCTGCGTGTCGATCAGGATCAATGCGCGCACGCGCTCCGGTGCAGTGAGGGCCACGCGCAGACTGAGGAAGCCGCCCTGGGACATCCCCCCGACCACCGCGCTCTCGATCCCGAGATGATCCATCAGAGCGAGCACGTCGTTCGCAGAATCCCAGTAGGTGAAGTCACCGGTGGCACGCGTGCCGCCGAAACCGCGTTCGTCCCACGTCACCACACGGTATGCGCTCTTCAGCGCGGCGACCTGATGGTCGAACATGGAGTGGTCCATGAGGAAACCATGACTCAGGATGACGACCGGACCCTTGCCGCCGGAGTCCTCGAATGCGATGGTCGTGCCGTTCAACTGTGCTGTCTGCATGGCGTCACCTTAGACCCGCCACCGGGCCGCCGAGAACGGGCGAGCAGGCGTCAGGACCATTCCTTGCGCATCATGGGAATGATCGTCTCGACGTACTCGGTGAGCGTGTCCTGGTCCCACGGCGGTCGGATCGCAATGTTGACCATCTGTGCGCCGGCCTCGACGAAGGGTGCGATCTGCTCCATCGCATCTTCGGGCCTTCCGAGGAGCGAACCCGAGATGATGCGCCCGGCGGCCTCGCCCCACTGGTTCTCGAGCTGGGACTTCACCACGCCGATGTCATCCTTGCTGAGACCGTACGACAGGTTGATGCTGCGCTCGACCTGTGCGGGAGAGCGGCCCGCCTTCTCGCACCAGTCGTCGAGGATGCCGTTCAGTTCGCGGTACAGCGTCGGGTGCGCGTACGCGGCATTCCAACCGTCTGCATGTGCCCCCGCCATCCGGAGGGTCTGCTTGGGACCCAGCCCGCCGATCCACAGCGGCATGCGGCCCGCGGGGCCCGGCACCATCGACGCGTCGTTCAACTCGACACCGGGCGTTGACTGCGTCACCCGCTCGCCTGCCCGCCACCTGTTGATGGCCGTCAGCTGACCCTCGAGAACCTTGAAGCGGTCTCCCTGCGACGGAAAATCGATTCCGAACGCACGGGCCTCCTGCTCGTGCCAGCCGCTGCCCATGCCGAGCTCGAAACGGCCGCCGGAGATGTGGTCGACCGAGATCGCACCCTTCATCAGCACGCCCACGTTGCGGTACTGCGAGCAGAACACGAGACAACCGATGCGGGCGCGGTGCGTGTCGGCGGCGAGTGCACCGAGCATGGAGAACGCCTCGAAGTGCGGCTGTGTACCGCCCGCCGGTGGTGCCTCGTAGAGATGGTCCCAGAGCGAGATCCAGTCGATGCCCGCAGCATCGAGCCAGCACCACAGGGCGCGCAGTTCCCCCACCGTTGCATTCTGTGCACCGATGTGCACCCCGAACTGAACCGCCATGTCATGCACCCCCTGTGTGCACCCAACCGTAGCGACCGGCGACGGCGGTGTCAGCGTTCGAGGGTGACAGTCCAGCGGCCGTCAGCAACGGTCACCGACGCAATGCGCGCACCGCCTGCACAGAACCCGACGAGATCCCGGAGAGCAGAGTCAGCCGGCAACATCACGGTCTCGGTGGCGCCGCTCGACTGCATGCGCACGTACTGCCCGCGCACACTGTGTGCACTCTCGAAGAAGGCGAGCACAGCGGCACCGTCATTGCGTGCGAGAGCGTCGCGCAGGCCCTCGAGCGCCCCCACGGCGTCGTCGATGCGCGGGATGAGATGCGCAGCATTGAATGTCGCCATGGATGCCGAGAGCCAGGGTTCAGAACCCGCGACCCGCGACCCGTCACGGAAGCTTCCGGCCGCGAGCCTGAGAGCGAGGGCAAGGTCGTCACCCTGCGGCAGGACATTCACGAGGGTTCCGGCGAGCGCATACGGGAGATGACTGATCGACGCCACCGCAGCATCGTGAGCCGCAGAGTCGATCAGGGACACCCTCGCCCCCGTTGCAAGCACAACCTCCATCACCGCGAGCACCTTGTCGACCGCCGCACCTTCGGGGCACAGCACCCAGGTGGCGCCGTCGAACAAGTCGGCAGTCGATGCCGAGTAACCGGACTCCTCGGTGCCGGCCATCGGGTGGCCGGGGACGAACACTGCACCTGCCGACGCAATGAGACGCGCGGCATCGAGCGCAGGTTGGCCCTTCACCGAGGCTGCGTCGGTCACGATGATCCCCGTGTTCCCCGACGAGCGGATCGCCGCCGCGACCTGCTCCATGACCTCGTGCTGCACCCCCATCGGCACGCAGACAAAGAGAATGTCGCAAGCTGCCACGACCGACTCAACGGTGTCCACCACCTCGAACCCGCCGATCGACACCTGTGCCCGGGTCGAGGGTGACGGCGAGAACACCACGATGTCCCGGTGCCCTGCCTGCCGGAGCGCACGGCAGACCGAGCCGCCGATGAGACCGGCACCGATCACTCCCACGCGCAGACCCACGGCGCTCACTTCTCCCACGGGATGTCGGGGAATGACTGCGTGAACCCGAGGCTCAACCCGGGCGACACCGAGTCGAGATTCGTCAGCGACAGCACCACTCCGTCGCCCTGCCATGCAGGGAACGAGCCGAGCACACGCACTGTCGAGCCCATGTCGAACAGTTCCTTCAGGGCATCCGTCACGGTGCCATCGCCCAGCCACCCCTCGGCAGTCAGGATGAAGCAGTAGGCGCCGATCTCTGCGCGCAACGGACGCGACGAGATCGAGAACACCGCAAGGCCCCGCGATGAGAAGCACCTGAGAATGTCGGCCAGCACACCTGTGCGGTTGCTGGGCGGCACGAGAGCGATCCATGTGCGGTAGTCATCGGCAGTGCGCCCCGCCGGCAACGTGCGACTCAGAAGGTAGAACTTCGTGTGGGCCAGCGTGTTGTCCTCGACGTTGGCCTCGTGGATGTGCAGGCCGTAGATCTGCCCGGCAAGGGGTGATCCGAGTGCGACGACTGTCGGGTCCGGGTTCGCTGCCAGGTCCCTGCAGGCCGCACTGGTCGAGTCAGCAGGAACCGCCGTCAGCTGTTGGCGTGCGACGAACCTGCGGCACTGCGCAAGGGCGAACGGATGGCTCGTGACCCGGGTGGGCTCTGCATCGGCAGACGACACGAACGCATGGAAGCTGACCGGCACGACGACCTCTTCCCTGACCACCACACGGGACGTGTTGAACACGATCTCGTGCATGGTCGAGGTCACCTCGCCCTCGACGGAGTTCTCGATCGGCACCAGGCCATGCGTGACCTCGCCGCTCTCGACCGCGGCAACCACGCTCTTCACGTCCTTCGTGGGCACGAGGTCATCGGCGTGCGTCTCCAGCATGAGCGCGGCCTGGTGGCAGAAACTCCCCTCGGGGCCAAGGTAGGCGACGACGGAGCGACCGGTCACCGGGACCCGCCGGCGGAATGGGTGTCGATCCACGCCTGATACTCATCGACATTCGTGAGGATCGCGGGGACACCTCGCACGGGGTGGTCCTCGATTGCGAGCGATGCCGGGGTGCACACGCCGACGATCTTCAGGTACACGTCATGGTTGAACAGCTCGACCACCGCGGCCGCGACAGCAGCATCGACCGGATGACCCGAGAACTCGACCAGGAAGACGTGCGGGTTCTGGTCACCCACGTTGATGCTGCGGAGGCTCACCAGGTTCACGCCGTTCAGACGGAAGATGTCCATGATGCGCGCGAGTGTCCCCACGCGGTCCTCGAGCGGGCACACCAGGGCGAGGGTCTCGACACCGTCGGTGGCCTCGGGGATGCCGCGGCCGAGCAGACCGTAACGCGTGGTCACGTCGACGGCGGACGACGAAAGAAACTGATGATGCACGAGCGAGAACTGACCCGCAACGACATCAGGTGCGATTGCCACGTGCAATGGGTTTCCCTGGGCGGCAACGATGCGGCATGCCTCTGTGGTGTTCGGCGCGGACACACCGGTGATGCCGAGTTCGTCGAGCACCGGCGCGAAGCGCTCGAGAATCGATGAATGCGAGTACGCAACCATCGGGGGCTTGGTGGCATCGAGGGTCTGGACCCACAGACGCTCCGAGAGAACGAGCGTGCGCGTGATGCATGTGTTGGCGGTGTTGAACAACAGGCGCGACACGGCCTGGGTGAACTCGCCGTGCAGGGAGTCCTCGAGGGGAATGACGCCGAGACACCCCACGGTGGAGTCAACGGTCGAGACCACCTGCTCCAGGGACCTGAGAGGCAGCACCTCGGCAGAGTCGAATGCCTGGGCGAACTGGAAACCCGCACGCTCGTCGGAACTTCCTCGGGGTCCGGCAAACAGGAGCACCGGTTCGTTCATGTCGCGTGTCATCCGAGCGAGTTTATCCACAGCCCCCGAACGGCGAAGGCCCCCATTTCTGGGAGCCCTCACGTTTCTTCTTCAAATGGAGCGGATGACGAGATTCGAACTCGCGACCCTCACCTTGGCAAGGTGATGCTCTACCAACTGAGCCACATCCGCGTATGTGACCACCATTGTAGCGAGGCGAGGTGCGCTCGCAACCGGCTACATCTCGGGTTTGACGGCCACTCCGGTCGCGGAACGCTGCTCCCCGACCAGGAACGCCAGGGACCCGAGCACCACAACAGCCCCCACCATCTGCCACAGCGTCAGGGACTCACCGAATGCCCACCACGCCGCAACCGTCGAGATCACCGGACTGAGGAGACCGAGCAACGACGCCAGCGTCACATCGACATGACTCTGCGCCCAGGTCATGAGACCGTGCCCCACGAGCCCGGGCAGCACCGCCATCGCGACCACGTACACCCAGTCGAGGGACTGCATCGCCGTCAGGTCGTTCGATGCGACGAGCCCGAAGGGAAGGATCACGATCGACGACCACACGAACACTGCCGCAAGATACGACCACGAGTGCACCCCGGCCAGGCGACGCTTCTTCGACAGCACGAAGTACACCGTCCACAGCACCACGTTGAGCACTGCCATCATGTCGCCGCTCAGGCGGGCGCCGCTCGTCGATGCAGCCGCCAGCACGACAAGCAGAACGCCGGCCATCGACAGCGCCGAGTACACCATCTGGCGGGCACGCAACCTCTCGCCGAACATCCGCGGCGCCACGAAGAGAACCAGCACCGGCTGAATGGTGGTGATCAACGTGGCATTCGCGATCGAGGTCATCTTGACCGATGCGAAACCGGTCACGAACGACAACGCGAACAGGATGCCGGGAACGGCGGTCTCGCGCATGAGCTCGCGCGTGACCCGGCCTCCGGTGGCGTAGGCCATCAGCACCATCATCGGTGCCCCCACGAGCATGCGGTAGAACACGATCGCGGGCGTGTCGACCGTCATCGCCTTGTTGAAGATCGGGCCGACGCCCCATGCAGTGACCGCGGCGATGGCGGCAAGAACGTGGATGTCCTCGCGGCTGCGCAGACGCTGCGCGGCACCCGCCCCGTTCGTCACTTGGCGGGCGGGTTCAGATCGATGCGGAGCGTCAGGATTCCGTCCTCCATCGTGGCGACTGCATCACCGATGATGGCAAAGTCGCGGAAGTCGGCTTCTGCCTGGGCGATGAACAACTGACGCTCCTCTCCCGCCACGGGTGGCAACGGGCGCTTGCGCACGGCTGCTGCGCGGTCACGGAACCGTGCGATCATCTCGTTCGGGTCGAATGCGGCCATTAGTGGTCCTCCTTGTTCTGGTTCAACAACGGGTCGATGATCGACGGTTGCTCGATGATGTCGACCGCATCGTCTGAATGGTCGAACGGATCGTCGTAACCGCGGTCGGGCTCGGACAGCGGTTCGCGCGTGAGCACCGGGGGCGCCGCGTGGTGCACCACCGGCTCTGCCCCGTCGGGCCGCACCTGGTTGAGCAGGGCGAGCCTCTTGGCGTCGTCCGCACGTGCGTAGGAACGGTCGGCCATCACCTCGAGCGGGGCCAGCACCTCGTGGTCCTCGACTGCCGACCTCCAGAACAGGAGCGTGACGACCAGCAGCACCAAGCCGAGCACCACGAGACCTGCGCCGAGCAGGTTCACGGACATTCGCGAGGCGAGGATCTCAGCAACCATGGGCCCCCATTCTCTCATGCCGGGCAGCCGCGACAGGGGCTACTCGGTGTCCGACAGGAACTCAGAGAGCTGCAGGGCGACCGGGGCGATGTCGACGAGGAAACCGTCGTGCCCCTCCCCGCTCTCGATCATCGCGTGGCGGGTGCGCGCGTCACGGGGCGCCAGGCGACGGTGGATGAACTCCTGCTGGTACGGCGGGTACAGGATGTCGGAATCGATGCTGAGGGTGAGCGTCGGGGCGGTGATGCGCTTCAGCGCCTGGTCGATGCCGCCGCGCGACCGACCGATGTCGTGGAGGTCCATCGCCTTGCCGATGTAGAGATAGCTGTTCGCATCGAAGCGTCGCACGAGCTTGTCACCGTGGTGGTCCAGGTACCCCTCGACACTGAAGCGCGAGAACAGGTCGATTCCGTGCTCGTGCAGGCTGCTGTCGTTCAGGTCACGTCCGAACTTCTCGGTGAAGCGGGAATCGGTGCGGAACGTGACCTGTGCAACCATGCGCGCCACCGCGAGCCCGTACCAGGGGCCGCCGTCGGGTGGTGCGTCGTAGTAGTCGCCGTTGTTGTAGCCGGGGTCCATCAGGAGCGCGCGACGCCCGATCGAGCCCCAGGCGATCTGCTGGGCCGATGCCGCAGCAGAGGTTGCGATTGCCGCGAGCGCACGCACCCTGTTCGGGAACATGATCGCCCACTCGAGCGCCTGCATGCCGCCCATCGACCCGCCGATCACTGCTCGCCACACACGCACCCCGAGAGCATCGGCAAGAGAGGCCTGTGCGCGCACCATGTCGCGGATGGTCACCACGGGGAACCGGAGTCCGTACGGCTTGCCGTCATCCGGGTGCGGCGATGCAGGTCCAGTCGACCCCTGGCAACCGCCGAGCACGTTCGCACACACCACGTAGTAGCGGCGCGTGTCGATCGCAAGACCGGGACCGACGATGCCCTCCCACCAGCCGGGTGTCGGATGCCCCTCGCCGGCCGGGCCGGAGACATGACTGTCGCCCGTCCATGCGTGACACACGAGAACCGCGTTCGAGCCGTCCTCGTTTAGCTCACCCCACGTCTCGTACGCGACCGTCACATCGGTGAGCGATGCCCCGCCCTCGAGCGAGAACGGACGGTCGACGGCAAAGGTGTGGAACCTGCGGTGCCCGACCGGGTCACCGGGTTTCCACGCACCGGACGCCGGGTACGGCGCAGGGTTGTGGCGAAACATCGAAACCAAGTCCCCTCCTGTCCGTGCGTGATCGATCGTGTGGTCGTTGCACCGGAGAGACACATGACCCTGTTGCCCTGCTCCTGCAGGACCACATCCCCCATCTCGCGATGAGGAGGCACCGTGCGGTTGTCACCCCGGTTGCCGGACCATGAGGTCTCTCGTAATGCTGACTCCAAGTCTATCGGCGGATCGGTCGACAGGCGAGGCTCACATGACACGACAGCGATCGACCCCTTTGCCCCGGGGCCGCTCGAGTCTCAGATCACCCGACTCCGAGGGTGTCGATGGCGTGCTGCTTCAGCCGCTTGTAGTCGACCTTGCCGTTCGGGGCCCGCCCGATCGTCGGCACGACCACGATGCTCCGCGGAGCCTTGTACGCAGCGATGCGCGACTTCACATGGTCCGCAAGTTCCTCGAGTCGCGGTGTCTCGCCCGGCTCTGCCTCGACCACGGCGCAGATGCTCTCGCCGAAGCGCGCATCGGGAAGCCCCACGGCCACCGCGTCGCGCACCGAACCGTGCGTCTTCAGCACTTCCTCGACCTCCTCGGGGAACACCTTCTCACCGCCCGTGTTGATGCACACCGAACCGCGCCCGAGCAGATGCAGGGTCCCGTCGGTGTTCACCTCGGCCCAGTCGCCCGGCACCGTCCACCGGCGACCTTCGAAGGTCCGGAAGGTCTGGGCGGTCTTTGCCTCGTCCTTGTAGTAGCCGAGAGGAATCGCCCCGCCGACTGCAACAAGCCCCCTCTCGCCCGTACCGGGCTCCACCCGCCTGCCGTCCTCGGTGAACACCACACAGTTCGCGCCGAGCGCGAACTGCGCCGTCTTTGCCGCCGCGCCCTTGGCCGACACCGACATCCCCATGCCCACAGCCTCGGACGAACCGAAGCTGTCGGTGATGAACATCTGCGGGATGTGCCCGAGCAGACCGTCCTTGTTCTCCTGGCTCCACATGACACCGGACGATCCCATCTGGATGAGACTCGACAGGTTCCACTTGCCCGGGTTCGCATCGAGTGTCTCGAGCATCGGTCCGGCAAATGCCTGACCGACGATGACCACGCTGTTCACGCCGTGCTTCTCGACCTCGGACCACAGACGTGCGGGATCGAAATTGCGGTTCGGCATCGTCACGATGCACCCGGCCATCGCCATGTTGATGAACGCAGAGAACTGACCCGTGCCGTGCATCAATGGACATGCCACCAGGGCCAGCTGACCGCGCCCCTGACCCGGCACGACACGACCGACGACCTCGTCGACGGTCTCGGCTGCGGGGATCTGGAGAATGGCATTGCCGCCACGGCCGAGCACCGTGATGAGGTCCTCCTGGCGCCACATCACGCCCTTCGGCATGCCGGTGGTGCCCCCCGTGTACAGGAACAACAGGTCATCGCCCGAGAGCGGTCGCGCCGGTTCCACATCGGGCACCTGCCGCGACACCACTGATGCGTAGTCGACCGCCCATGCGGGCAAAGCGTTCCCTGATTCGTCCGCAACCATGTACCAGCGCTTCACGCCGGGGAGCTTGCCGCGGACACCGTCCAGCAGATCAACGAACGACGCATGGAACACGACCGCCTCGGCATCGGAGTTGTCGAAGAGATAGAGGATCTCTTCCGGCCCGTACCGGTAGTTCGTGTTCACCGGCACCAGCCCGGCGAGGAAGGAGGCGAACATGGTCTCCAGGTACTCGGGACAGTTGTAGAGGTACTGCGCGACCTTCCCCTGGTGACCGATGCCTGCATCGAGCATGTCGGCCGCGAGCGCGTTTGCACGCCCATGGAACTCGCCCCAGGTGTACGACACGTCTCCGTAGATCTGTGCCAACCGGTCCGGGTCACGCCTGGCGATACCCGCCCACATCAAGCCGTAGTTCCACGTCGTCATTGCATCCCCCCTGCACAACAAAGCGTTCCCGAACCGTAGCAAGCACGGGCAGGCGGCGCGCGGGTTGGGAATCGGTGCCCCGGTGGCTACCGTACGGGGCGTTCCAGCGGGCGGAGTTGGAGCCACCTACTCTCTTGTGCTGTGCGTCGTCTGACAAAGCGCGAGATCGAGTCGCTTCTCGAGTCCTACGACAGGGACCCTGTGGCATCACTGAGTCGCGCACTGTGCTCACTGTTGCAGCTCGACGGACCCTCCTGGCCCGAGATCGTTCCGCACATCCCCACCCATGTCGCCGAGCACGACGCACTGCTGCGCGGTGATCTCGGCGCACTCGACCTGGTGACCAAGCATCTCGTCGAGAACCGGGCCCTGTAGGCGCGGTCACAGCAGGGACAACGCGCCGTTCTCGAGCCCCTGGAGAATGTGACGGGTCGCCATGACCTCGAACATCTTGTCCCCGCGTTCCGTGCGACCCACGATCTGGGATGCAATGACGGCCATGATCACGCCCGAGATTGCCTCGCGTCGGTAGTGGTACCTGACCCAGTCATGGTCGAGCTCGTGGCCGTATGCCTCTATGCCCGCAATGTAGCGATCGACAAGACCCCATTCGTGTGCACGTCGGTCGTCGGGCAACAGGCCCGCCCCGATGAAGTAGGCGAGATCGGCGATCCCGTTGCCGTGACCGGGCGTCTGCCAGTCGACGACCGCACACGGCACACCGCCGGTATCGGTGGCGAACAGCAGATTGTCGAGGCGGTAGTCACCATGGGTCACAGAGAACGCATCACCCTTGCCCCGCACGTAGCCCTCGATGCCGGCCGACATGACCTCGACGAACTCGAGACCCTCCGCACCGATCTCCTCGGCGATCACGTCCCGGTACACAGAGAGGAAGCCGGGCTTCACCATGGTGATGAGTCCGGACAATCTCTCGACGTCGTTCGCGTCACGTCGCTGCAGCCAGTCCACCCTCGCGAGTGATTCGTCCCCCCATCGCGGACCGTGCATCTTGACCAGTTCGTCCACCGCGAGTTGTGCGTGCTCGAGACCGCACCCACGGATCTGGTCTCCCTGTTCGCACGGGGCCATGTCCTCGAGAACGATTGCGATGTCACCGCCCTGCTCGTGCCAGTCCGCGAAGTAGCAATGGGGAGAGCGGACGTCGAGTGTGCCGACGAGTTCCCTGTAGAACTTCACCTCGCGCTCGTAGTTGCGCAGGCTGATCCCGGTGGCCCGGCTCGTCGGGTCGGGCGAGACGAGCTTGACCACGACCGATGCCGGCACGTGAGCTGCGTCACTCGACAGCGAATAGCGCAGGTTCATCCCGACCTGGCCCTCTCCGATTCGCTTCGGCGCACCCGCAGACACGTCCACCCCGAAGACCTCCCGCCAGAACTCGGCGTCGATCGTCTCCTCGCGGTACTCCCTGCCACCCACGACGACCACCGTAGCCCTTGCTCCGCTAGCGTTCAGCACCGATGCGCAGGCTCTTCACCCCCCGCTGGGTCCTCGTCCACGTCTCCGTGGTCTCCCTGACCGTCTTCATGATTTTTCTGGGGTTCTGGCAGCTCGACCGACTCGAGCAACGACGCGAACGGAATGCCGCGATCGAGATGAACACTCTCAGCGCAGTCGTGCCTGCGACCTCGGGGTTGGGCTCGAAGAACGATGAATGGCGGCGCGTGCGCCTGACCGGCCGTTACCTCGAGGACAAGATGGTCCTCGTCATCAACCGTTCACAGGACGGCATTGCGGGCGACAACATCGCGGTTCCCTTCGAGACAGAGTCGGACGGCATCTTCCTCGTCAACCGTGGGTTCGTGCCGTTGACGGTGAGCTCGCGCACGACACCCGCCGACCCGCGAGAGCTCGTGGGGTACGTGCGGCTCACGCAGAACCGCCGCACGCTCGGCGCCATCGACCCCGACACGGCGGGCACCCGTGAGTTCCAGCGGTTCGATCTGCCCAGGATCCGGACAGCAACCGGGCTCGACATCAACACGGACTACTTCGTGCAGTTGATCGAGGAATCACCGTCGCCCGGCACGGGGTTCCCCACACCGGTGCCCCTGCCCGAGGTCGACGAGGGCTCGCACTTCTCGTACGCCATGCAATGGTTCTTCTTCTCTTCGGTTGCCTTCGTGGCATGGATCGTCGTGATCCGCCGTCGACTGAGGGAGAACCCGACTAACGGTTCTCCAGCGCGAACATCCGCTTGAACTGCTCGACCACGTCGGGGCTCCTGTGCCCGCCGTCGAGTGCGCGGTAGACGGTGTCCACGTTCACGGCGAGTCGTCCGAACTCGCCCCATTCCGCGAATCCGTTGAGTGCAATGTCGCGGGCCGCATCCCATGCATCCATGCCACCGTGGAACCTCTCGGTTGCCTCGTTCTGCACGAACACCAGGTAGTCACGGATCGCCACCACGCCCGCCTTGTCGGTCAACGGGCCGTGACCCGGGACGATGTGATCGACATCGGCAGCACAGATCAGGTCACAGGCGGCGATCCAGTTGTCGAGAGGCCCCGCCCACACCACGGGTGTGCCACCGATGAACAGGATGTCGCCGGTGTAGACGGTCTTTGCGTCGGGCACGAACACGAGGGTGTCACCACCGGTGTGCGCCGGGCCCACCTCGACCAGTTCCACCGTGCGTCCGCCGACCTCGAACTCGAAGCGACCGGTGAACGTGCGGGTCGGCAGCACCGTCTCGATCCCGTCGAACTCGAACTCGCCGAAGAAATGCCTGAAGAGGTCGCCCACCTCGCCGGGCGCCTTGTTCAGCGCAGCAAGCATTGACGGGGGCACCTCGGTCATCTCGTGTGCGGTCGCCGCCGATGCGATGATCTCCGTTCCCTTGACCAACTGGTTGCCGTAGCAGTGGTCCCCGTTCGCGTGGGTGTTGACCACCGTCGAGATCGCTGCGGCGCGCGTGTGCGGGGCCATCGCATCGAGCATCTGCTGTGTGATGCGCAGGTCGAACAGGGTGTCGACCAGCAGTGACGCCCCGTCACCGACGACAAGACCGGCATTCGACCATCCCCAGCCGCCGTCGGGCTGAAGGTAGGCGTGCGTGCCGTCGGCAAGTTCGTGCAGACCCAGCGTGTAACTCATCGGAGCTCCTCCCCCAGTGCGCGTGCAATGCGCAGCGCCTCCATTGTGACAGGTGCCGCGGGAGTCTCGCGCGGCACGCCCGGCAGCACCGATGCGTCAGCCACCACGACCCCGTGCACTCCGGCAAGTCTCCCCCGTGCATCGACACTGTGCCTGAGTGACCCCGACGCGTGCGACACCGGGGACAATGACGCTGCTACCCACTCATCAAGGGCATCGTCGCCCATCACGGCCACCTCGGCCGCGCTCGTGCCCCTTTCGTCGGCGGTCACTGCGCTGCACAGTGCGTCGAACGGTGCACCGGCGACAACCCTGCATGCCTCGCGGACGAGGCGCCGCATCGCGCGAGTATCACGCTCCGCGGCGAGCAAGTTCAGCGACACATTGCCGGTCTCGGCGGACACCTCGCCCACAGATCCGGGCGTCATCAACAGGGCCGACACCATCGCGTGCGAATCATCGGCTGCGGACCTGCGCTCGTATGCAATCAACAGACCGGACATGCCGTCGCCGAGATCAACCTCGAGCACAACGGTGGCATCGAACCTGGCGGCAGAGGGCCTGCGCAGAGCGAGAGAGAACGTGACGCACGGATGATCCTGCAGTCCCTGGCCGAAATGGGGAACGCGCCCGGCCATGCCGGAGCGCACCAACAGCCGCGGCGACCCGATCGCACCTGCGGCCAGCACCACCATGTCGGACTCGATGGTTCCGTCGTCGCACTCCACGCCGCAGACTGCGTCGCCGTCGAAGAGAATCCGGGAGACCTCCGCGTGGCGAAGATCCACGCGGCCCTCCTCGGCCAGGTGCACAAGTGCCCGACCGGGGTTCCATCGCCCGCGGTTCCACCACAGGCGGGCCGGCCTTCCGCCCGAGGCGAGCAACGCGCGTGACACGTCACCCATGTCGTCGGGTCCGGCCGGGCGGGTCAACCCGCGCAGGTGCACGGGTTCGTCGCCCGACAGGATCATTCCGTTCACGGCACTTCCACCGCCGACAGCACGGGCCCGGAGATACCCGTGCGTGACCGTGGACGAAGTGAGCGCAACAGTGTCGCGGATGACTGTGCCGTCGGATGCGATCACGTCAAGGAATGCCGGGTGATCGTCCAACGAGGAACGAACGCCGGGCTCGCACACCACGATCGCGCGATCGGTGACGGACGCCAGATGGGACGCCACGGTGCAACCCGATGTTCCGCCGCCGATGATGACGATCGGGGCACCCGCGGTCACTTTCCGTCAACCCCCGGACGGACGAGACCGTTGAGGTGGGCCGAGTCGTTGTAGCGCACGAGCCTCCACCTTGATCCCTGCACGTGCTCGAGTTCGGTCAACGAGGCATTGTTCGTGGCGAGCTCGAACCTGCCCACGGGGTGCATGTGCAGCGTGTGGCGCAGCACGGTGTCGATGACTCCCCCGTGGCAGGCCACCAGAACGGTGCCGCCCTCGTTGTTGCGCACCGTGCGCTTCATCGTCTCGATCACGCGGTCCTGGAACTGCCCGACCGTTTCACCGCCCGGGAACACGTTCGCATGAAGGTCATCCCACTTCGGCATGCCGTAGCGCTCCACGAACTCGGCCCACGGCAATCCGTCGCAGTCAGGGCCCGGGTCGTGCTCGCCCCAGCCGGCATCGACCGTGACCGGCAGCGAACCGAGTGCCGGTGCCACGATGCCTGCAGTCTCGATCGCCCGTGGGAAGTTGCTCGAGTGGATCGCGGTGGCCGCCACGTCGTGGCCGGCGACGAGACGGTTGCGAAGGGCGGCCGCCTGGGCACGTCCGAAATCGGTGAGTCCGGTGCACGAGCGCGGCCCGCCGAGGAACCTCTCGACCGTGGCGCGCGACTCCCCGTGACGCACGAGAACGAGACGCGTGCCGGTCATCGACGCTCAGGCCAGCTTCTCGACGAAGGCCTCGAGCTGGCGCAGGTTGCGGCACTCGAAGACCCCGTCGGTGTGTGTCCCGTACTCGCCGACGATCGAGTCACCCGTGTTCCAGTAGGAACGGGGTTCGGGATTCAGCCAGTAGACCTTGCGGGCCTTCTGCTTCATCTCCTTCACGACCCAGGCCTGCGATGCGTGGTAGTTGTTCCGGGCGTCGCCGAGCAGGATCACGCTCGACTTGGGGTTGATCTCCTTGCCCCACTTCTCCCAGAACACCTCGAATGCGTGTCCGTAGTCGGAGTGCCCGTCGACCCAGATCACGTCGGCCTCGGTGTTGATGCGCTGGATCGCCTCGGAGACGTCCTCCGTCTTCTTGAAGAAATCGGTGACCTCGTCGATGCCGTCGATGAACACGAAGGCACGCACCTTCGAGAACTGGTTCGACAGTGCGTACACCAGCATGAGCGTGAAGCGCGCGAACGCCGCGACGGAGCCGGAGATGTCGGCCACCACGATCAGCTCCGGCTTGGACGGACGCGGGTACTTGAACTTCGGCTCGGCCGGCACCCCGCCGTAGGCGAGGCTGTGGCGGACCGTGTTGCGGAAGTCGAGCGGGCCCTTGCGCCCGTGACGGCGCTTGCGCGCGAGCTTGGCAGCGAGCTTGCGGGTCAGGGGCTGCAGCGCCTTCTTCAGGTTCTGCATCTCGTCACGGCTCGCGTGCATGAACTCGACGTCCTCGGGGAGGGGCTTGCGGAGAGTCTTGGCCATTGCCTCGGCGCCGCGGTCGGCCACCAGACGACGGCGGATCTCGGCCTCGACCTCCTGCTTGAACTGCTCGATGCGGTGGTTGAACTCGTCGCGCTCGAGACGCTCCTCGAGCTTCGTCAGATCGCCGCCCACCTGGTCGCGGCTGGCGTTCATCATCTTGTCGAGCATTCCGTCGAGATCCAGATTGCGCAGTGTGCGGTACAGGTAGTACGTGCCACCGACGGGGCGACCCGGCTCCATGCCCGCGAAGCGCTGCACTGCCTGCCGCGCGAGTGCCCGCATCATCGCCTGGTCACCGTTCATCAGCGCGTTCATCAGGATCTGCATCAGCTCCTCGGGAGTCAGCTGGTCCATTCCGCCGGCGCCGCCGTTGCCCTCACCCTTCATCTGGGCATCCTGCATCTGCTGCAGGAAGTCGTCGATGCTGCCCTCGCCGTCACCGTCAGTGATGCGGTACTCGGGTCCCCTCAGGCTGAAGTACACCTCGAACACGGTCTCGAACGAGCGCCAGTGCGCATGGTTCTTCACCAAGGTGGCACCGAGTGCGTACTTGAACGCCTCGCGGTCCTCGAGCGGGATGTGCGACACCGCGGTCATCGCATCGAGGTTCTCGGTGAGGCTCACGGGCAGCCCCGCGTTCCTCAACTCGACGATGAAACCGGAAAGAAGATCGAGCATGGTCGAGACTGTCGACTCAGTCGACCGACAGTTCCTTTGCGGCCTTTGCGATGTCCGTCTGGTACTTCAGCAGGATGTGCAGTGTCTCCTTGGCCTGTTCGGCGTCGATGTGGTCGATGCCGAGCAGCACGAGCGTGCGTGCCCAGTCCAGGGTCTCGCTGACCGACGGCGACTTCTTCAGGTCGAGCTGGCGGATGCTGCGCACGATGCGTGCCACCTGGTCGGCGAGCATCTCGGTGATGCCCTCGACCTTCGTGAGCACGATCTCCTTCTCGCGCTCCATCTGCGGGTAGTCGACGTGCAGGAAGAGACAACGACGCTTCAGCGCCTCGGACAGCTCGCGGGTGTTGTTCGAGGTGAGGAACACCATCGGCACCTGCTTGGCGGTGATGGTCCCGAGCTCGGGGATCGACACCTGGTACTCGGAGAGGATCTCGAGCAGCAGCGCCTCGGTCTCGACCTCGACCCTGTCGACCTCGTCGATCAGCAGCACCACGGGGTCCTCGGCCGTGATCGCCTCCAGCAGCGGGCGCGTGAGCAGGAACTCGGACCCGAAGATGTCCTCGTGGATCTCGCTCCACGAGTCGGAGTTCTTGTCGGCCTGGATGCGCAGCAACTGCTTCTTGTAGTTCCACTCGTAGAGCGCCTTCGACTCGTCGAGGCCCTCGTAGCACTGCAGGCGGATGAGGCGCGAGTTCGTCATCTCGGCGATGCTCTTGGCGAGCTGGGTCTTGCCGGTTCCGGCCGGACCCTCGACCAGGATCGGCTTGCCGAGGCGGTCGGCGAGGAACGCCACGCCCGCGATGCCGTCGTCGGCGAGGTAGTTGACGGATTTCAGACCGTCACGAACTTGCTGTACTGATTCGAAGCGAGGAGCCATAAGACCCTCCAACCTACTTGTGACCGCACACGGAAGGGGCATTGGTCCGCCGACTCCCGTCCCCCGCCTGCCCCAGGACCTAACCTGACCCACATGTTCAAAGACACCCTGGTCGTGGCGCTCGGCACCGCGATGTCCCGGCTCACGGGGCTGCTCCGGGTGGTCGTCTTCGGCATCATCATCGGCCAGACGGCCCTGGCCGATGCGTTCGACGGTGCGAACAACTCGCCGAACTCCATCTACGAACTGCTCGTCGGGGGCTTGCTCGCCGCGAGTCTCGTGCCGTTGTTCACCCGGTTCGCCGAGGACGACGACGTCGAGGCCACCCAGACCGTTGTGTCGACATCGCTCATCGTGCTGGCGGGCGCGACGGTCATGGCGATACTTGCCGCCCCGTTCATCTTCCGCATCTTCTCTCTGCACCCGAGCCCGCTGGTCGACGCCGACCAGTTCCGTGATGCCGGCACCGCAATGACACGGATCTTCCTCATCCAGATCTTCTTCTACGGGCTCACTGCCATTGGTTCCGCCCTGTTGAACTCGCGCAGGCGGTTCTTCGCCGCGGCGTGGGCGCCCGTGCTGTCGAACGTGGTCACCATCACGCTTCTTCTCGTCATACCCTTCACGCGCGACGGCACACCGGACCTGACCGACGTTCTGGACGACCCCATCTTCTTCTTCCTCTTCACCATGTCGGCGACCGGCGGCATCATGGCGATGGGTCTCGTGCTGATCCCTGCGTTGCGACGCGCAGACATCCCGTTCAGGTTCACGCCCAGTTTTTCGCACCCTGCCGTGCGCACCATGGTCAAGTTGTCATCGTGGACCTTCGGATACGTGGTCACCAACCAGGTCGCACTGATCGTCATCAAGAACCTCGCCGAGCCGGGCAGCGGGAACCAGGACGCCTACTCGAAGGCCTTCACGTTCTTCATGTTGCCCCACGGGCTCCTCGCGATCTCGATCGCGACCACGTTCGTTCCCGAGCTCGTGCGCCGTGTGCGCGCGGGCGACAGGGACGGTTTCGCGACCTGGACAACATCGGGCGTGCGCTGGATCAGCATCCTCACCATCCCGGCGTCGGTCGCCATGGTCATCCTCGCCCACCCCATCATCAGTGCGCTCCTCGAGCACGGGCACTTCACCTCGGAGGCCGCGCACAACACCGCCCGCGCGCTCGCCGGGTTCTCGGTCGGCCTCGCCGGGTTCTCGCTCTACATCTTCTGCCTCAGGGGCTTCTACGCCCACGAGGACACCCGCACGCCGTTCTATCTCAACGTCTTCCAGAACGTGCTCAACATCGTGCTCGCAGTCGCGCTGGTCGACCGGCACGGCGTGCTCGGCCTCGGGCTCTCGTTCGGCATCTCCTACATGATCGCCTCGTGCGTGGTCATCTGGATGCTGCACACCAAGTACGCCGCCATCAAATGGGTCAGCATCGGTTCGATGATGTGGCGCACCCTGGGTGCCACCGTCATCATGGGCGTCGGCGTGTGGGTGCTCGAGTTCCTGCTGCACCCGAAGTCCGGCGCATCGCAGCTCGCCGAGCTGTTCCTGTGCGTCGTCGCCGGGTTCGTGATCTACGTGGTCTCGCTCTACGCGCTGCGGGTTCCCGAGATGCAGGACCTCTCGTCCTTGCTGCCGCGTCGCACCACCGACGTCGACACCACCCTCTGACGGCGCGTCAGCGGTTCACGAGCACCACGAGGTCGTCGCGGTGCACAACCTCGACCACCGCCGTGTCAGCCAGATCGGCGGTTCTCTTGCCGGCACATGCGCGGGCAACCGCAGAAGACATCGCCGTCATGCCGCGCGCCACCAGTGAGCCCGCCGCATCAACCACGTCGACCACCGCGCCCTCGTCGAACTCGCCGTCGACAGAGATGACACCGGCCGGCAGCAGGGATGTCCCTCGCTCGACCATCGCGCGGGTTGCCCCCTCGTCGACGACCACGGTTCCCTCGACCTCGGCAGCAAAGGCGATCCACAGTTTGCGCGCGGACAACTGTCGGTCGTGCGGAAGGAAGCGCGTGCCGAGTGTCTCGTTCCGCAGTGCACGCACCACCGCGTTCTCGGCGGATGCTGCCGCAATGACAGCAGTGACGCCCGACCATGACGCGATCCGTGCAGCTGCGAGCTTCGACGCCATTCCACCGCTGCCGCGGTCAGTGCCCGCCCCGGTGGTCGACACACTGAGCAAGGGATCATCGGCTGCAACCCGTTCGATGATGCGTGCACCCGGGTCGCGGCGGGGGTCGGCAGTGAACAGGCCCTCGGTGTCGGTGAGCAACACCAGAAGGTCGGCCGACACGAGATGCGACAGCAGTGCCGCCAGGTGGTCGTTGTCTCCGTAGCGGATCTCGTTGTTCGCGATGGCATCGTTCTCGTTCACGATCGGCACGCAGCCGAGCTCGAACAACCTGAGGATCGTGTCGCGTGCGTGCAGGTACTGACGCCTGTCGACGAAGTCGTGGGGCACCATCAGCACCTGGGCCGCCACGAGCGAGTGTGCAGCGAGAGCGGTGTTGTATGCAGCCATCAACTGGGGCTGCCCCACAGCCGAGACTGCCTGCAGCGAGAGAACATCGGACGGGCGTGCCGCCATGCCGAGGCCCGCGACACCGGCCGCAACCGCCCCGGAGGTGACCAGGACAACGTCGTGCCCCTCGGCCCGCACGGCCGCCAGCTGGGACGCAACCGACTGGATCACGCCCGCACGGATGCGACCGTGGTCGTCGGTGAGCGACGAGGTTCCTATCTTGACGACGATCCGCATCCCGACAGACTCACACTTCCGGCACGAATTCGAAACTGAATTGTGCGATCCACACCACGTCACCCTCCACCACGCCGGCCCTCGTGAGCAGCTTCGGCACGCCGAGCTTCGTCAGGCGCTCGTCGATGTAGTTGAGCGCCTCGGGGGTCGTGACATCGTTCAGGGCCACGACACGTTCGGCTCCGCGGCCGTGCACACGGTATTCGTTGTCGCCCAGACGCTCGACCCAGGAGTGCTCGGGCTCGGGCCGCATGATGATCGTGGCCTCGGCCACGGGTTCAGTCTGACGGGCCTGGCTCACCAGCTCGGCAAGCTTGTTGACCACGGCGCGCACGTTCTCGGTGGTGATCGACGACATCTTCATGTGCGGCCAGGATTCGACCGTTCCGGTCTCGGCACTGTCGATCTTCGTTCCGACGACGAGCGACGGACGCTCGAGAAGCTCCGGTCGGTAGTTGCCCACCTCATGCTGCAGAACACGCAACTGGTCATCGGGCGACACACCGTCGACCGGGGCGAGATCGACCAGGTAACACAGCACCCGTGCACGCTCGATGTGGCGCAGGAACTGGTGACCGAGACCCTTGCCCTCGCTTGCCCCCTCGATCAAGCCGGGGATGTCGGCCATCACGAACTCTGTCGAGTCGTCGAGGCGCACCACGCCCAGGTGCGGCTCGAGCGTGGTGAACGGGTAGTTGGCGATCTTCGGTTTCGCCGCAGACACGGTGCTGATGAACGTGCTCTTGCCGGCATTGGGGAACCCGACAAGCGCAACGTCTGCCATCAGCTTCAGCTCGAGCTTCAGCCACCGCTCGAACCCCTCCTCGCCCTGCTCGGCAAACGAGGGTGCACGCCGCTTGTTGCTCATGAACTTGTGGTTCCCCCTGCCACCACGACCGCCTGCGGCAGCCAGCCACTTGTCGCCGTGGTTGACG
Source organism: uncultured Bifidobacterium sp. (assembly GCA_964513585.1). Taxonomy (GTDB): domain Bacteria; phylum Actinomycetota; class Acidimicrobiia; order Acidimicrobiales; family Ilumatobacteraceae; genus UBA2093. Next base: position 56,308 of record CAZENK010000003.1, read on the forward strand.
AGGTCGGCGAGAATCTCGCCGGAGTACATGTCGCGGGCGATGGTTCCCTCGGGGACCGCGACGTAGAGGTCCTCCCCGCGCTTGCCGTGAAGGTCCTTGCCCTTTCCGTGCACGCCGTTGGCGCCCTTCCGGTGCGGGTGGTCGCGGAACGCGAGCAGCGACGCCACGTTGCGGTCGGCCACCAGCCACACATCGCCGCCCTTGCCGCCGTCGCCGCCGTTCGGTCCGCCCATGGCGACCGGGCCCTCACGACGGAAACTCACGCAGCCAGCACCGCCGTCACCACCGCGGACGTTCAGTTGGGCTTCGTCGACGAATGCACTCATAGGGACTGTCAAAGGCTACGGCCATTGGCTCCCCTGTTCGCGACACACCACTCACGTATCGTGGTGCCAATGAACGAGTCCCCCGGATCCGAGCGTGGCGCCACATGGGTCTCCACCATGCACGGGACCACCTCGTCGTCCATCACCGTGGCCCACTCCGACTCGTGGGCGGGCATCGGCACGACCGACATCGCCGACAGGGCCACGCGTGAGGCCTCCCAGGACTCCGAACTCGCCCCCCTCGCCACGCGTGCCGTCGGTCCGGGCAACCGCGACAGAGCCGAGCAGGAGGATCCGTACCGCACCTGTTTCGAACGCGACCGTGACCGCATCCTGCATGCCTCATCCTTCCGGCGCCTGGCCGGCAAGACCCAGGTGTTCGTCTTCCCTGATGACCACCAGCGCACCCGGCTCACCCATGCGCTCGAGGTCGCGCAGGTGGCGGTGTCGGTGTCGCGGGTCCTCCGGCTGAACGTTGCCCTCACCGAGGCGATTGCGCTCGGCCACGACTGCGGACACGGCCCCGGTGGCCATGCCAGCGAGGATGCCCTGTCGCCCTACATCGACGGCGGCTACGACCACGCCGTGTGGGGGGCCGATGTGGTGCTCCAGCCGCTCAACCTGTGCCACGAGACCATCGACGGCATCCGCAACCACAGCTGGTCGCGACCGGCGCCCTCCACGCCCGAGGCAGAAGTCGTCAGCTGGGCCGACCGCATCGCCTACGTGTGCCATGACTTCGAGGATGCGGTCTATGCAGGTGTCGTGACCGAACGCGACCTGCCCGACCTGGTGCGCTCGCGGTGCGGCACCACGCGCCGGCAGCAACTGAGCACTTTCATCACCGGAATGATCGACGCCACTGCCGTCACGGGCCGCATCGGAATGGTCCCCGACATCGCAGAGGCTCTCGCCGAGTTCCGACGGTTCAACTACGACACGATCTACCACCGGCCCGAGTCACGCCAGCAGGCCAGCAGCGTGATCGACATGCTGCGGCCCCTTGTCGAGCACTACATCGCACATCCGCAACTCCTGCCCGCGTGGCACGAGAGCCCCTTCGATGCCCACTCGGCGACAGCGTCGCACCACGCAGTGAACTACGTGGGCGGCATGACCGACAGGTTCGCATGCAAGCAGGCAGTCGAACTGCTCGACTACCCGGTGCACAAGCTCCCCCAGGGAATCGACACTCTCCTGGCCGGATGAACAAAAAAGGCGCACCCGAAGGTGCGCCTTTCTCAGAATGTTGACTGTGTCATTCGGCCGGCAGCACGTCGACGACCTTGCGGCCGCGGCGCTCGCCGAACTTCACCGAGCCATCGGTGAGGGCGAACAGGGTGTCGTCCTTGCCGATGCCCACGTTCTTGCCCGGATGGGTCTTGGTTCCGCGCTGACGGATGATGATCGTGCCGGCGGTGATGACGGTGCCGTCGAACACCTTCACGCCGAGGCGCTGTGCATTTGAGTCGCGGCCGTTACGTGTTGAGCCGCCGCCCTTTGTCTTTGACATGTGGAATCAGCCTTTCGCGATGGATGTGATCTCGACTACCGAGTACTTCTGACGATGTCCGAAGCGACGACGCTGGTTGGTGCGGCGCTTGTAGGTGAACCCGTCAATCTTTGGACCCTTAGCGGTTCCGATGACGCGGCCCTTAACGGACGCGCCCTTCAATTGGTCGGGTGTGGAGAGAATTGTGGAGCCGTCTACAACGAGAACTGGTGTCAATGACACTTCAGAACCGTCTTCAACATGCAAGAGCTCAAGCTGGACCTGCTGGCCCTGCGATACCTTCTCTTGCTTTCCACCGGATGCGATCACTGCGTACATAGCGGTTTCCTACCCTATCTGCCCCTCGGGGCCTCTGACACCGCGCACGGCCACCGAATTTCGGGAAAATCGGCCCCGGAGCGGTTCTCCCCGACTAGTCGAGGAGGCTGAAGTCGACCTTCATCCCGCGGCCGGAACACTCCGGACACTCCCCCGCGAACGCGGTGATGAGCCCCTCTCCGATGCGCTTGCGGGTCATCTCGACCAGACCGAGCTCGGAGATGTCGAACACCTGGGTCCGGGTCTTGTCCCGCGAGAGGGCCTGACGGAACGATTCCACGACCTTCTTGCGGTTCTCCTTGATCTCCATGTCGATGAAGTCGATCACGATGATGCCGCCGATGTCGCGCAGTCTCAGCTGGTGGGCGACCTCCTGGGCAGCCTCGAGATTGTTCTGGAACACGGTCTGCTCGAGGTTCGAGGTGCCCACGTTCTTGCCCGTGTTCACGTCGATCACGGTGAGAGCCTCGGTGTGCTCGATGATCAACGAGCCGCCCGACGGCAGCCAGACCTTGCGGTCGAGAGCCTTGTGCAGCTGCTCGTGAACATGCTGGGTCTCGAACAGCGACAGCGGCTCTGCGTCGCGGTCGAAGTACTCGACACGGTCGGCAAGCTCCGGGTTGAACGCCTGGATGTAGCTGCGCACGTCCTCGTACAGGCGCTGGTCATCGATGATGACGCCGCGGTAGTCGGCGTTGAACTCCTCACGGATGACCCGTACTGCGAGCTCGGGCTCGCGGTACAGCAGCTGCGGTCCGGTCGCCTTCTTCGCGGCTTCCTCGATCGTCGCCCACTCCTCGAGCAGGCGCGTCATGTCGGCCGTGAGCTCGTGCTCGGTGGCGTGCTCGGCGGCGGTGCGCACGATCACACCGTGATGTGCAGGCTTCACGCGGTCGAGGATGGTGCGCAGGCGACGACGCTCGGAGTCGTCGAGGCGCTTCGAGATGCCGTAGGTCTTCGAGTTCGGGATCAACACCACGAAGCGACCGGGCAGCGACACTTCCTGGGTCAGACGTGCACCCTTTGCGCCGATCGGGTTCTTCGTGACCTGGCACAGGATCATCTGGCGCGAGCGCAGGATGTGCTCGATGCGTGCGGTGTCCTTGGTCTCGACATCTTCCCCGTCGAACTGCACGTCGCCGCGGTAGAGCACCGCGTTCTTCGGCGTTGCGATGTCGACGAAGGCTGCCTCCATGCCCGGCAGCACGTTCTGCACGCGCCCCATGTAGATGTTGCCGTGGATCTGGCTCACGTCGTCGGCCGGTCGGCTCACGTAATGCTCGATCAGCGAGCGACCCTCCATGACGGCGACCTGGGTGACGCCGTCGCGCACCTGCACGCACATGAGATAACGACCCACGGGGCGACCGTTGCGTTCGCGACCCCTGCGCCGCTCGATGATCTCGGCATCGATGTCGGCTGCACTGCGGGCAGGAGCCTGCCCGCCCGAGCGGGAACGACCACGACCGCCACGACGACGCTTCTTCTTCGACCCGTCACCGGACTGCTCCTGCTTTGGCTGGGCAGCGACCACGGGGGCCGGGCGGGTGTCGCCGATCTGGGGCTTGCGGGGGGGCATGCCCGGTGGCGGCGGAGGCGAAGACGGCATGGGCTGTGCCGACGGCTGAGAGGATGACTCTGAGCCCGGCTGACCGGGCTTGCGGCGGTTCTTTCCGCCGCGGGAGCCGCGACGGCGCTTCTTCGCCTGGCCGTTGCCCTGACCGGCCCCCTGGCCCGCTGAGCGCTGGCCGGCCCCGCCGTTCGAGGTGTGCGACTGCTCGGCTGCCGTTGTGTCGGCAGAACCGTTGTTTTCCATGAAATTTCCTCTCTCACGTCGCGCACGAGGCGCGCCATGGGGCCCGGGGGCTGCCATCTCGGGCGCCACCGGCCCTATCGGCCTAGACGGACAGGTTACCCGCGACCCTCACCTGAAACGGCGCATGTGCACACTCTGCACAAGCCCGATCATGACGGCAAAGGCAATCGTGTGCGACCCCCCGTATGACACGAAGGGCAACGGCACCCCCGAGACCGGGGTGATTCCCACCGTCATTCCGATGTTCTGGAAGGCCTGCCACAGGATCATGGTGAACACCCCGGCACAGATCAGGAACCCGAGCCGGTCCTGGGCCATGCGGGCGATCCTGATGATCCGCCACAGCACCACCCCGAAGAGCCCCAGAACCACCGCTGCCCCGACCATCCCGAACTGCTCTCCGACGGCGGAGAACACGAAGTCCGTGGATTGAACCGGGATGAATGCCCCGTTCGTCAGGGGACCGTTCAGGTACCCCTTGCCGAAGAACCCGCCCGTCGACACCGCGCGTTTTGCGAACCGGACCTGCGTGACCAGGCTCTGCAGCGCCGCCGAATCCGAGTTCTGGTTCAGGAACCCGGTGATGCGCCGCAACTGGTAATCCTTCACGAGCCCCGACACCACACCCGCGATCACCGAGACGATGGCCAACGAGGTGATCAGGATGATGTAGCGGATGTCAGCCCCGGCCACCAACAGCACACCCATCGCACAGGCCACGAACACCGACGCCGACCCGAGGTCGGGCTGGATCGCAACCAGCACCACGGGCAGACCCACGATGAACAGCGACTGGATGAAGCGTTCGTACCGCACGGTCTTGCCGTCGTCGTCGGCGAGATACCCGGCGAGCAACAACAGCGTCGTCACCTTGCCGATCTCTGACGGCTGCACCGCGAACGGACCGAGGTCGAACGAGAGCCTGGCGCCACCGCGGATCGACCCGGCGAAATAGACCAGCACGAGCAACGCAATCGTGGCCGCATAGAGAAGCTCGGCATTCCCCCGCAACTGCACGTAGTCGATCCACATCACCGCGATCATGACCACGATCGCGATGATGACGAAGATGATCTGGCGCTCGACGAAGAGGAACGGGTCCGCGCCGCGGTTCAGCAGGCGCGGGCGCGTGGCCGAGTAGATCATGAACGCGCCGATGACCGTGAGCCCGCCGACCGCCGCCATGAGCACCCAGTCGATGGTGCGCGTGGGGTCAGCGAAACTCCGCCTGATGTTGCCGAGACCCGAATCGGCGCGCCGCGTGAAGACGGTGCGCGCCATCAGTCACGCACCGAGGATCCGGTGCCGACGAGACACAGAGGGTTCGGCAACGACTGGGGTGCGGCGACCTCGAAGCTGTTCGGGTCGAGCGGGTCAGACGGCACCGCAGGTGCCACCTGTATGCGCTTGATCAACGCCGTGAAAATGCACTTCACGACGGGTGCAGCAGCACGCGAACCGAACCCTGCCTTCTCGACGTATGTCGAGGCCGTGTACGGGTACTTCGGGTTCATGCTGAACGCAGCGAATGCCGAGGAGTCGTTCCACGGCAGGTTCTCGGCACCCTGGGCCGTGCCCGTCTTGCCGGCCAGCGGCAACAGACGCTTCGGGAAGGACCGGAACAGCCTCTCACCCGTGGTTGCATGGTAGAAGTCGGACGTGACGCCGGGGCCGGTGATGACCCGCTTCAGACCACGGATGATCGGATCGACAACTTCCGGTGCCATCTCGACCTGGCGCACCACCTGGGGTGCGCTGAAGTCCTGCACAACCGTGCCTTCGTCAAGATTCACACGGTTCGACAACCCGTTCGGTGTGCCCGGCGCCCAGATCGCCTTCACGACACGCGGACGCAGCACCTTGCCCCCGTTCGCAAAGACGGCATACCCCACCGCAAGCTGCAGCGGCGTCGCCGACAACAGGCCCTGGCCGATCGACAACTGGATGTTGTCACCCACGTAGTAGCCCTTGCCCTCCTCCTCCGAGATCGCCCCCGATGCAGCGAGCCGTTGCTTCAGGGCCCGGTTCGGCACCGTGCCGATGAACTCGTACGGAAGATCGATCTCGGTCGGCGACCCGAACCCGAAGAGACGCACCTGCTCCTCGAGCACCGGACGGTTGCCTCGCTCCGTGAAGATCTGCTCGCCGATCTTGTAGTAGAAGACGTCGGACGAAACGGCGAGAGAAGTCTCGATGTTGATGCGCCCGTACTTGCACGGCGCCCCGTTGCCGCAGTTGGCATTCTTGAACACGCACTTCACGTTCAGCTGGCAACGTTCCTCGGGGATGCTCTCGAGCTTGTAGGTGCCGCGGTCGACCAGCGTGTACTTGACTCCCCCGGGGATCTGACCGGTGTTCAGGGCGGCATACGCCACGAAGGGTTTGAACGTGGACCCGAGGTTGTACCGGCCCGAGATCGCCCTGTTCACGAGGATCGAGTTGTCCGGGTCGTCGGTGGTCGGGAACAACTGGTTGAACTTCTCCGACGAGATGCCGGCGTTGAACCAGCGGTTGTCGAAGTTCGGGTAGCTCGCCATCGCGACGATCTCGCCCGTCTCGTGGTTCATCAGCACGCTCGACCCGGCTGGCGCCTTGTAGTAGTTCACGAGCGGGTAACGCGGGTCGGGCTCGCCGAAGGCAAGCACCGTGGGTGCCTCGGTGCGACGGCGCATGAGGATCTGCTGCTGCAGCGCCTGCTCGGTGAACTGCTGCAGTTCGAGGTCGATCGAGAGCTGGAGGTCGTTGCCGGGAATCGGTTCCTTGCGCTCCAACTGACGCAGGAACCGCCCGCGCGAGTCGACCTCGTACTTCACGTACCCGGGCGTGCCGCGCAGCACCGCCTCGTAGGTCTGCTCGACGCCGAACTGCCCCACGCGTGCATCCGGGTCGTAGCCGAGGTTGCGGTAGTAGTTCTCGGACTTCTCTCCCGCGGGGATCGCGCCGAGGAATCCCACGACATGGCTGGCCACGGGCGCAAACGGATACTCGCGCCGCCACTCCTCCCGCACGTCGACACCCGGGTAGTCCTCGCTCCGCTCCCTGATGTAGATGGCGAGGTCCTCGGAGATGTCCTCCTTCAACGGCAGCGGCTGCAGCTGGTCGTAACGCTTCGACGCCCACCTGTCCTCGAGTTCCGTGACGGTCATGTTCAGTGCGCCGGACAGACGGTTCCACATCTGCTGGCGTGCGAGCGGCCTCGAGATCACCGCTCGCTCGATTGTCAGGGTGAGGATGCGCTCGTTGTCGGCCACGATGCGTCCCTTGCGGTCGAAGATGCGCCCCCGCTCGGGCTGGATCTTGATGGTGCGGGTGCGGACCTCGCGCACCTTTGCCTCGAGTCCCGGCGCGTCGACCGCCTGCAGGAACCACACGCGCACCGTGAGGAGACCGAACAGCAGACTGCCGACGATCGCCAGCACGCCGAGACGCGAGATGTTCCGTTCGCCCGCCATCACCGCACCGGCGCCGGGTCCTTGAGTGCCCACCGGCACACCATCTCGACCGGCACGCTGAAGACCGCATTGAACACCGCGACCACGAGGGCAACAGTGAAGATGTGGAGCGTCAGCACCCCCTCGGCGCCGGTGACCGTGAACGCGAACGGCAGCACGATCATCCCTGCCGCACTCGCGATGCTCGCAACGAGACTGCGCGACCACCAGGTCGACTCATGCACGAACGTGTGCGCGTAGCCCGCCATGTATGCGACCAACGAGAACACCGCCGCACACAGCCCGAGCGGCGTGGTGAGCACCAGGTCGTACAGCAGCCCCACGATGAAGCCGGCGATCGCCCCGCCCGTCGAGCCCTTCGCCAGCCCGCACGATGCGGCCAGCAGCAACATGACCTGCAGACACACCCCGAACGGGCGCATCTCGTTGATCAACGTGGTCTGCAGCCCCAGGAACAACAGTCCGACCAGAACGAGGCGGGTGTACTTGTTCTCAGACACCATCAGGATCCGGTCGATCATGGTTCCGCCGGCCTTTCGGTGATGGGCTGGTACAGCAGCACGCGCACGAAGTTCAGGTTGCTCAGGTTCGCCGACAGCTTCACCTCGAGAATCGGCCCGAGGGTCCCGGTTCGCCTGACCACCTTGCTCACCGTGCCGATCACGATGTCAGGGGGTGCGAGCGACGTGGCACCGCCGGCAGAGATCACCGGCGACCCGATGGCAACAGCCCCGAAGCGGGGCTGGTTCTCCACGAACCGCACCACGGGGTTCTTCGACAATCCGCGACCCTCGAGCGCACCGGTCTCGCGCAGCGGCAGATCGGCTCCGGGTGGCACCGTTATCTGCGAACCCGAGTTCTGTCCCGGCTGGTTCGGGCTGGCAGTGCCGCTCGGCGGCGTCACACCGGGAGCGACGGTGGTTGCAGTGACCGGCAAGGTCGAACCGGGCGTGAATCCCCTGATGGTCGTGGTCGTCGTGGGCGGCACCGTGGTGGTCGTGGTTGTGGTGGTGGTCGTGGACGACGTGGTGGGTGCGCCCGGGACCGTCGTGGTTGTGGTGGTCGGCGGGGTGTTCACCACTTTCACCGACAGCGAGTAGCCCGGGTCCGTGAGCAGCATGACGACCGCGCGCTTGTTGTAGACGTTCGTGATCTTGCCGATCATTCCTGCGGCATTCAGCACGGGCATGCCCACCTTGATGCCGCACTCGGAACCCCGGTTGATCTCGACGGTCTGCGAGAAGTTCGACGGTGACTGCCCCACCACCTGGGCGGTGCACGACGAGATTCCCGCGAGCGTGGGCAGACCGTTCAGTGCGAGCAGTTCCTGTGCCTCGCGGACAGTGGCGATTGCCGCGATGTTCGCCCCCTGGCCGTAGGCGACCAGGTCGCGCAGGCGGCGGTTCTCCGCGACCACATCGTCGTAGTGGGTGATGCCGTGCCAGGTGTTCACCACTGGTCGGGTTATCACCCGGGTGGCACTCTCGATGGGCTGGAACAACGTGCCGAAGACGGAGCGCGTTGCCGTGACGACCGAGCTGCCGCGCAGGTCGAGCGTGATCAACAGGACCGATGTGAGCGAAAGCAGGAGAATCGCTCTGCGTCGCGTGAAGGTTGAGCCCGCCACGGAGATACGTCTACGACTGGTCGAGTCCCGGAGAGGACATCATTCCGCGCATCGCCTCGATGTTCTCGAGTGCACGACCCGAACCGATGGCGACCGCGTACAGCGGGTCAGGGGCCACGTAACACGGCATGCCGGTCTCGTGATGGATTCTCTGCGTGAGCCCGGTGAGCAGCGCCCCGCCGCCCGACAGGTAGATGCCGCGGTCCATGATGTCGGCCGCGAGCTCCGGGGGTGTTCTGTCGAGAGTTGACTTCACAGCGTCAATGATGGCAGCGACCGGCTCTGCGATGGCGTCGCGCACCTGGTCCGATGTGACCTCGATGGTGCGGGGCAGGCCGGACACGGTGTCGCGCCCGCCCACATCGGCGGTCAGTTCCTGGGCCAGGGGCCACGCCGAGGCCATCTGGATCTTGATCTCCTCGGCGGTGTTGATGCCGATGTCCAGGCTGAACTCGGTGCGCACATAGGCCACGATCGCCTCGTCGAGTTCGTCACCGGCCACGCGCACGCTCTGGGCCACCACGATGCCGCCGAGCGAGATCACGGCGACTTCCGTGGTCCCGCCGCCGATGTCAACGATCATGTTCCCGCTCGGCTCGTGCACGGGCAGGTCGGCACCGATCGCTGCAGCCATTGGCTCCTCGATGATGTGCACCGGCCGGCGGGCGCCTGCGTACTCGGCGGCATCCTGCACGGCACGCTGCTCCACCCCCGTGATGCCCGAAGGCACGCAGATCACCATGCGGGGCTTCGACCAGCGGCTCGTGGTGATTCGCTGGATGAAGTACCGCAGCATCTTCTCGCACACGTCGAAGTCAGCGATCACCCCGTCCTTCAGCGGGCGGATCACCTCGATGTTCTTCGGCGTGCGACCCAGCATGCGCTTGGCTTCCCAGCCCACAGCCACAGGGCGACCGTCGCGCATGTCGATGGCAACCACTGACGGCTCGTTCAGCACCACGCCCTGGCCCCTGACGTACACGAGAGTGTTCGCGGTGCCGAGGTCGATGGCAATGTCACGACCAATGGCCAACGGGTTGTTGCGACTCATGAAAGAAACTCCCCGACCAGCCGGCGTGCCGGCGGGTCTGTGGAAATGGTAACGAGCCCCGCCCTAGAGCGAGGGGAAGAAGATGCCCAGCTCGCGGGCTGCGGACTCGGCCGAGTCGCTGCCGTGCACGAGGTTCTCGGTGAACAGGGTGCCGAGATCGCCACGGATGGTTCCGGGGGCCGACTTTGCAGGGTTGGTGGCGCCCATCATCGTGCGCACGATCTCCCAGGTGTCGTCCGGGCCCTCGACCGCCATTGCCACCACGGGTCCGCGTGACATGAAGGTGACCAGCTCGGCATAGAAGCCCTTGCCCACGTGCTCCTCGTAGTGACGCTCGAGAATCGCGGCGTCGAGGGTGCGCAGCTCCATGGCTGCGATGCGCAGGCCCTTGTTTTCGAAACGGGAGATGATCGTGCCGACGAGACCGCGTTCCACGGCGTCGGGCTTCAGGAGGACGAGGGTGCGCTTGGACATTCCATCAGGCTACGGGCTGGGCAGCGCCCTGCCCCCGATGAGCCGCCAAAACCCTTTACGGGAGCACCTTGCGCAAATGTGAGCGGGCGGCGCCCACCACGTAGAGCGATCCGGCGATCAGGATTGCGTCGTCACTCGAGGCGTCCCTGAGGGCCGTGTCGCAGGCTTGTTCCACCGTGTCGGCCACCACGACGTTCGCCGCGCCCATCTCGGTGAGAGCCTGGGCGATCTCCCTTGCCGGTCGTGCCCGGGGCGAAGGGGCGTTGCAGCAGACCACGACCTCGAACTCATCGGCCTTCAGTGCCGACAGGGTGTCGACCAGATCGCGACCACCCAACAGTCCGACCACCAGGATGCGTCGGCCGTGCGGGTCGAAATCGTCGAAGAACACACTCGAACACACGTCGGCGCCTGCCGGGTTGTGGGCACCGTCGAGAATGACCAACGGCTGGTGCCCCACCACCTCGAAACGACCGGGCATCGACACCGTCGACAGCCCCTCGTCCAGCGTGTCGCGGTCGATGGCGCCCCCGAAGAATGCTTCGACCGCAGCAATGGCGACGGATGCGTTCTCCCCCTGGTGCCAACCGTGAAGGGGCACGAACACGTCGACGTAATCGGCATGCGGCGTTCGCACGTGCAATGACCTTCCGCCGAGTGCGAGGTGGTTGTCGAGCACGTCGAAGTGCTCGTGACGGAACAGGATCCCCGCGTTCGGCTCCGCAGAAAAAACCGGGCGCAGACTCTCGCGTGACTCGCCGATGACTGCCACACCCGAGCCCTTTATGATGCCGGCCTTCTCGCGGGCGATGTGCTCGTGCGTGGGCCCGGCGAATTCGGTGTGGTCGAGAGCGATGTTGGTCACCACCGAGACATCAGGGCGGACCACGTTCGTGGCATCCCAGCGGCCGAGCATGCCGACCTCGATGACCGCAACCTCGACGGCATCATCCGAGAACCAACGGAACGCCGCTGCGGTCACTATCTCGAAGTACGACGGACGCACCCCGGAGATGCCCTCTGCGTTCGCGATTGCCGCCACGGACTCCGCGAAATCCTCCTCATGGATGGGTTCGCCGTTCACCAGGATGCGTTCACGCACGCTCTCGAGGTGCGGACTGCAGTAGGTGCCGACCTTCAGCCCGTGCGCCATCAGCAGCTTCGTGATGATCTGCGACGTGGAACCCTTGCCGTTGGTGCCCGTCACGTGAATCACGCGGAAGTCGTGCTGGGGTTCGCCGAGCACGGCGAGCAACTGTTCGATCTTGGCGAGCGACGGGTCGGTGATGCGGCCGGTCTTTTCGTACGAGGCGTGCTCGTCGAGGTACGCGAGCGCTTCTTCGAAGTTCATGCGCCTCTATGAGGCTGCGCGGCGCTGACGCGGGGTACGAGCTGCGCCCTTGAGCACGAGCTCGGGCATCTCCCTGTCGGTGACGCACTCTGCCGTGACAACGACCTTCACGATGTCGGTCCGACCCGGCACCTCGTACATCACGTCGAGCAGGGTCTCCTCGAGGATCGCACGCAGACCGCGCGCGCCGGTGCCGCGCAGCAACGCGAGATCGGCGATCGCCTCGAGCGCGTCGTCGGTGATCTCGAGTTCCACGTTGTCGAACTCGAAGATCTTCGTGTACTGCTTGACCAGTGCGTTCTTCGGCTGCGTGAGGATGCTCATGAGAGCCGACTTGTCGAGGGCATGCACGGCGCCCACCATCGGCAGGCGCCCGATGAACTCGGGGATCATGCCGAACTTCAGCAGGTCCTCGGGCAGAACCTGTGCGAAGAGCTCGCCCGGGTCCTTGTCGGCCTTCGAGGCAACGGTTGCGTGGAAACCCACGCCTTTGTGTCCGATGCGCTGCTCGATGATCTGCTCGAGACCGGCGAATGCACCGCCGCAGATGAACAGGACGTTCGTGGTGTCGATCTGGATGAACTCCTGGTGCGGGTGCTTGCGCCCACCCTGGGGAGGCACCGAGGCGACTGTTCCCTCGAGGATCTTGAGCAGGGCCTGCTGCACGCCCTCACCCGACACGTCACGTGTGATGATGGGGTTCTCGGCCTTGCGCGCGACCTTGTCGATCTCGTCGATGTAGACGATCCCCTGTTCCGCACGCTTCACGTCGAAGTCGGCGGCCTGCAGGAGCTTGAGCAGGATGTTCTCGACGTCCTCACCCACGTACCCGGCCTCGGTCAGCGCGGTGGCGTCGGCAACAGCGAACGGAACATTCAGCATGCGGGCAAGAGTCTGGGCGAGGTGGGTCTTTCCGCAGCCCGTGGGCCCGAGCATGAGGATGTTGCTCTTCTGGAGCTCAACCTCGTCACGGCGCAGCCCGGTGCTCTGCTGCAGGTACTGCAACCGGCGGTAGTGATGGAAGACGGCGACAGAGAGCACCTTCTTGGCGCGTTCCTGGCCGACCACGTACTCGTCGAGGAATGCCCTGGTCTCGACCGGGGTCGGCAGGCTGTCGAGGCGCACGTCGGAGCGTTCGCCGACCTCCTCCTCGATGATCTCGTTGCACAGCTCGATGCACTCGTCGCAGATGTAGACCCCAGGGCCTGCGATGAGCTTCTTGACCTGCTTCTGCGACTTGCCACAGAAGGAGCACTTCAAGAGCTCTCCGGTGTCCGTGAATTTGGCCAAGAAGGCCCTCCCTCGAGATGTGGTCAGCGAATCGGACCGGAGCGGTCCGCAAGCTGACGTGACGTGATCACATCATCGATAATGCCATACTCGAGGGCCTCTTGTGCTTCCAATACGAAGTCACGGTCGGTGTCGGCGTGGATGCGCTCGATGCTCTGGCCGGTGTGGCTGGCCAGGATCTCCTCGAGCAGGTCGCGCATGCGCAGGATCTCCTTTGCCGCGATCTCGAGGTCGGTGACCTGACCGTAACCCACCTGGCCGTAGGGCTGGTGCAGAAGAACACGGCTGTGCGGCAGTGCGAGGCGCTTGCCCTTGGTGCCGGCGGCGAGCAGCACGGCAGCGGCCGAGGCAGCCTGGCCGAGGCAGATCGTGGCGATGTCGTTCTTGATGAACTGCATCGTGTCGTAGATCGCGAACAACGAGTTGATGTCACCGCCCGGGCTGTTGATGTAGATGTTGATGTCGCGGTCCGGGTTCTCGCTCTCGAGATGGATCAACTGCGCACAGATCAGGTTCGCGATCGTGTCGTCGATCGGCGTGCCGAGGAAGATGATGTTCTCCTTGAGCAGGCGCGAGTAGAGGTCGTACACGCGCTCACCACGGCTCGTGGTCTCTGTGACGTTGGGAACGTAGTAGTTCTGGAAGTTCATCAGTCGTTGCCTTGCTCGTCGTTGTCCTGACCATCATGGTCGTGATCGTGGTCATGGTCGTGATCATCATGGTCGTGATCGTGGTCACCAAGGACCGTGTCGGTGTCGAGCACCTCACCGTTCTGGTCGACGAACTCGACGTTGTGCAGCAACCACTCGAGCGCCTGCGACTTGCGCATCTGCGACACCAGGTCGATGACCGCGTCGTTCTGCTCGTACGCGCGGCGCACCTTGCTGGCCTTCTCGCCCACGCGCATCGCGATCTGGGCGTACTCGCGCTCGAGGTCGTGGTCGGTGACCTCGATCGACTCGGCGGCGGCAACTGCCCGCAGTGCGAGATCGACCTTCACGGCCTTTTCCGACTGGACCTTCATGGTGGCGACGAACGAGTCGACATCCTGACCGGTGGCCGACAGCCACTGGTCGAGCGCGATGCCCTGCGCCTGGAACTGCTGGAGAGTGTTCTGCAGGCGGGCGTTGAGGTCGTTCGTGACCATCGCCTCGGGAACCTCGATCTCGACGAGCTTCTCGAGTTCGTCGGTCACGCGGTCGACGACCGTGCGGCGCATCTGGTTGATGCGCATCTCCTCGTAGCGGGCACGCAGCACCGACTTCCATCCGTCCACCGTGTCGGCGTCGGAGATGTTCTCTGCGACCCACTCGTCGGTCAGTTCCGGGATTTCGAGGGTCTGCACACGGTTCACGGTGACGGAGAAGTCGGCTGACTCCTCGGTGCCGTTCGGGACTGCGGAGAACTCGAGCACGTCGCCCTTCTTCGCCCCGGTCAGATGGTCGTCGAAACCGGGCGCGACCCAGCCGCGGCCGACTTCGTATGTCCACTCGTCCACGTTCAGGCCGGGCACGGGCTCACCGTCGCGCGAACCGACAAGGTCGATGACCACGTTGTCGCCCACCGCAGCGGCACGGTCGACATCGACCAGGGTGCCGAAGCGGCGACGCTCTGTGCTGATGGCCTCGTCGAGTTCCTCGTCGCTGAGCGCCGGGTTCACGAGCTCGACGCGCAGGCCCTTGTAGCCCGGGATCTGGATCTCGGGGCGCACCTCACAGGTCGCCTCGAACATCACCGGGTACACGAACTCTGCGGGAACCGGGTTCTCCTCGTCGATCGGGTCGTTGTTGTTCAGCAGCTTGACCTCGGGCTGGGCGATGATGTCGACGTTGTGCTCGCGCACCGCCTTGCTCAGGTACTCAGGGATTGCATCCTGCATCGCCTGGCCCCGCGCGGCGTCGAGACCGATGCGGGCCTCGAGCACACGGCGGGGCGCCTTGCCAGGACGGAACCCGGGCAGACGCACCTCGCGTGCGATCTTGCGGAAGGCCGCATCGATGTTGCGGTCGAATTCGGCTTCGTCAATCTCGATGGAGAGCTTGACCTTGTTGCCTTCTAGGGCTTCGAGAGTGCTTTTCACAGGCTTCGGAGTGTATCGGTTCGCTCTCTCGGCTCACTTTCCCGCAATAATGGTGCCATGACGCTCTGGAAGCCCCACGCCCTCGCCAACCCGCACAAGGGTCAGATCAACCTGCGCGTGGGTGACAAGGTCATCGCGAAGGCCGGCATCGACGAGGTGCCCGAGGGCACCGAGGGCAAGGTCATCCTCGCGAACGGCTTCAACTGGCTGCGCTACAGGGTCCTCTTCGTCACGGGCGCCGAGGTCGGCGACCTGGACCACCGGCACCTCGAGCCGACGGGCCGCACTGCACGTCGACTCGCACGCGAGGCCAAGAAGGCCAACTGATCACCTCGATCACGCCTCAGCGGTAGCGTGAGGCGCGCACCGCGGGGTGTGGCGCAGTTGGTAGCGCGCCTGGTTTGGGACCAGGAGGCCGGGAGTTCAAGTCTCCCCACCCCGACCACCAGCGCACACGAAGGAGCCGCATGCCAGCCGACCTCGACAACGCCCGCTACGTCTCGTTCGTGACTTACAAGAAGGACGGGACCCCCGTGGCGACCCCGGTCTGGATCGTTCCCTTCGAGAACGGCTACGCCTTCACCACCGAACCGAACGCGTTCAAGGTGAGGCGCGTGCGCAACGACGCGAGGGCCACCCTCACCGTGTGCGACATGAAGGGCAGGATCAAGGAAGGCGCGACTGTGCACCTCGGGAGCGCAGTGGTCCTCGGCGACGACGATGCAGAACAAGTGGGTCGACTGATCGCCAGGAAGTACTGGATCGGAATCCGCCTCATCGGTGTGCTTGCGCTTGCCAAGAAGATCATCGGCAAGGGTTCGAACGTGGGCGACGCAGCCATCAAGGTGACCCTCCACAGCTAGCGATCCACTCTTTCCCAAGAAAATCAAGGGAAGGTCTGGTTTTTCCACAGGTTCTGCTGTACGGTGGAAACTCATTCATTTGTCCATGGGTACAAACCGGTATCTGTGGCCCTTACAAGGGAGATACCCCCATGGACCCCCGTCCTCTCACTTTTGCTGACCTTGGCCTGCCCTCGCCCCTGGTCGACGAGCTGTCCCACCAGGGAATCACGGCCCCGTTCCCCATCCAGCAGGCAACCATCTCTGATGCCCTGGCCGGACGCGACACGCTCGGTCGTGGTCGCACCGGGTCCGGCAAGACACTTGCCTTCTCGCTCCCGATGCTGACCCGCCTGCACAACAGCGGTGAGCGTCGCGAGAAGTTCCGCCCCCGTGCAGTGATCCTGGTGCCCACGCGCGAACTTGCGAACCAGGTCCGTGACGTTCTCATGCCGCTCGCCGACGCACTCAACATGCGGGTGGCCACCGTGTACGGCGGTGTGAGCTACAACGGCCAGATCAACGCGCTGCGCAACGGCGTCGACATCGTGGTCGCATGCCCCGGACGCTTCATTGATCTCATGGAATCCGGTCACGTCGAGCTCGACGCAGTCGAGATCACGATTCTCGACGAAGCCGACCACATGGCAGAGCTCGGCTTCCTCGAGCACGTCACCCGCATCCTCGAGAAGACCCCGCGCGAGGGTCAGCGTCTTCTGTTCTCGGCAACGCTCGACCGTGGCATCGACAAGCTGGTCCGCAAGTTCCTGAACGACC
Source organism: uncultured Bifidobacterium sp. (assembly GCA_964513585.1). GTDB lineage: Bacteria > Actinomycetota > Acidimicrobiia > Acidimicrobiales > Ilumatobacteraceae > UBA2093. Next base: position 73,225 of record CAZENK010000003.1, read on the forward strand.
CCGTCACGCACGAGGTCGAGTCGAACGACGAGGACGAAGCCGCGATGACGCACTACTTCTTCCAGGTCACACAGGGCAACAGGTTCGACATCATCGCCGACCTGTGCGCCGCACCCGGTCGTTCGCTCGTGTTCACCCGCACCAAGCACGGCGCACGCAAGCTGACTGCAGCACTCGTGAACGCGGGCGTGCCGAGCGTGGAACTGCACGGCGACCTCTCCCAGGCAGTGCGTGCACGCAACCTCGCGGCGCTCTCGAACGGCAAGGTCGACACCCTCGTTGCCACCGACATCGCCGCACGCGGGATCCATGTCGACGACATCGCCGTGGTGATCCATGCTGACCCGCCGGAAGAGCACAAGGCGTTCCTGCACCGCTCCGGGCGCACCGCGCGTGCGGGCGCCGAGGGCACCGTCATCACAATGGTCACCGAGAACATGCGCCGGCACGTCAAGCGTCTCGCGCGCGATGCCGACATCCAGCCCATCACGAAGACCGTGGTCCTCGGCGACGAGATCCTCACCGAGATCGCCCCGGGCGAGCGCGTGCGACGCGAGATGCCGAACATCGAGGAGCGCCGCCCGCAGTCGCGCGGCAACTCGCGCGGCGGATCACACGGCGGACCACGTCGACGTGACCGCGACTCGGGCGGGGCCCGTCGTGACTCGCGCGACCGTGATGACCGTCCACGCTTCGACCGCGACAACCGCCGCGACGACCGCGCACCGCGTGACCGTGACGACCGTCCGCGCTTCGACCGCGACGACCGCGCCCCGCGCGGAGCCGGCGAGCGTCGTGACGACAGGCGCGAGGGACGTCCGCGTTTCGAGCGCGACGACCGTGCACCGCGTCGCCGTGACGACAGGCGCGACGACCGCGGACCCCGCGGAGGCGAGTTCCGCGACCGCGAGTTCCGTGCCGACGACCGTGCACCCCGCAGCCGTGACGACCGTCCGCGCTTCGACCGCGACAACCGCCGTGATGACCGCGCGCCCCGCAGCAACGACGACCGCGCCCCGCGCAGCCGCACCGGGCGTCCCTCGGCCAAGCCCGGAGATGCACGCGGACCCCGCACTGACGCACGCCCCGGCCGTCCCGCTCCGCGCGGAAAGTCGGCTGCACCCCGCAAGAAGACCCGCAGTTACTGATCCTGATTCTCGGTCGGCAAGACTGAGTCCGTGTCAGAACGCTCATCGTCGTCGGACACCGACGACATCATCTTCACCGCGCGACTGATTCGCACCGCGAACCCGTCACGCCCGACCGGAACCGCCATCGCAATCCGCGACGGTCGTGTGCTGTGCGTGGGGACACTCGACGAGTGCCGCTCGTGGGGCATTGACAACATCGACACCAGGTTTGCCGACAAGGTCCTCACCGCGGGCTTCGTCGAGGCGCACTCCCACGTGATGGCAGGCATGTTCCACAAGGTTCCCTACGTCGGTTGGTTCCGACGCCAGATGCCCGACGGCTCGTGGGTGGACGGCATCAAGTCGACCGAAGAACTCACCGCTCGGATCAGGACGATCGCCGGGGCCACTCCCCCGGGTGAGTCGATCATCGTGTCGGGCTTCGACCCGATCTACCTCACGACCGAACGGCTGTGCCGTCACCATCTCGACGACGCAACCACGAACCACCCCGTCTTCGTGTTCCATGCGAGCGGGCACCTCGCGACGGTCAACACGTACACCCTGCAGAAGTACGACATCGGCCCGGGGCATCCGGCGCCCGGGGTCGGATTCGAGGAATCAGGCTTCCCGGACGGAGAGTTGAGGGAGCCGGCTGCGATGGGCCTCGCAAAGGACGAGTTCCGCGCCATCGGCAGGATCATCTTCGAACCCGAGACCCTGGTGCAGTTCGGCAACACGATGCGCAACGCCGGCATCACCACGGCCACCGACCTGGGCGCAACCCTGCACACAAACGAAAAGGGTCTCCTGACCACGAGCGGGATCACCGCACAGGACGACTTCCCAGTCCGCATGGTCGTGGCGAGTCGCATCCTCGGCAGCCCCTCGGGCATGGACACCATGGTCGACGCCGTGCTCGGGTGCCGGACGCAGGCACACGACAAGCTGCACTTCCCGATCGTGAAGATGGTGCTCGACGGCTCGATCCAGGGCTTCACCGCGATGATCCAGTGGCCCGGCTACCACACAGGCGAGGACCACGGCCTGTTCCTGTTGCCACCCGAGCAGGTGGTCGACTTCCTGCGGCCGTTCCACACCGCCGGCATCGGCATCCACTGTCATTGCAACGGCAGCGAGACCTCACAGGTGTTCATCGATGCGGTCGAGACCCTGTTGAAGGAATGCGCGTGGGCCGACCACCGGCACACGATTACGCACGCACAGCTGATCACGCAGGCGCAGATGCGCAAGGCGAAGAACCTCGGCATGGCAGCGAACTTCTTCGTGAACCACGTGTTCTTCTGGGGCGACCAGCACCGTGACATCACGGTCGGACCTGACCGTGCCGGGAGCATGAACCCGTGCGGCAGTGCCGAGCGCATCGGCCTTCAGTACTCGTTCCACACAGACGCTCCCGTGACCCCGCCCGGCCACCTCCACACCATGTGGTGCGCGGTGAACCGGCTCACGGCCTCGGGGCGTGTGCTCGGCGAGCACGAACGCATCTCCGTCGACCGCGCTTTCCACGCCGCAACGATCGAGGCCGCCTACCAGCTGCACCTCGATCATCTGGTCGGCTCACTCGAGGTCGGCAAGTTCGCGGACATGACGGTGCTCGAGCAGGATCCCTACGAGGTGGCCCCGGAGGAGATCCGTGACATCGAGATCTGGGGCACCGTCATCGGCGGGCGCCCCCACCCGAATCCGACACTGCCACGATGAACAGGGTTCCCGTGCTCGTGGTCGGCGGGTACCTGGGTGCAGGCAAGACGACGTTCATCAATGCATGCCTCTCCGGCGGTCTGCGCGACGCGGCGATCATCGTGAACGACTTCGGCAGCGTGAACGTGGACGCATCACTGATCGCTTCACGCCACGGCGACACGCTCGAGCTCACCAACGGGTGCGTGTGCTGCAGTGTGGGAACCTCGCTCGCGGAGACGCTCTTCACCATCCTCGACCGGCCCGTGCAACCGTCAATGATCATCATCGAGGCGAGCGGCGTGGCCGACCCGGCGTCGGTCGCCGCGTTCACGCACCTGCAGGGCCTCGCACCGGTCGGCGTGCTGGTGCTCGTCGACTCGAACGAGGCAACACAGACCGCCGTTCATCCCCTTGTCGGCCGCACGTTCGAGCGTCAGGTGCGTGCAGCCAACGTCATCGCGCTCACCAAGACCGACATCGCCCCCGACGACAGGCGCGACGCGGTGCTGTCACTCGTGACACGACTCAACCCGTCGGCACCGGTTGTGACCGCCGCACCGTCGATGCTCGCCGACCTGGTCACCGACGAACGCCAAGCACCCCAACCATCGGGCGACACCGACCTGCACTCCCCTTTCAGCACGGTCCTGCACGACCCGGGGCCGTCATGCAGCCGCCAGGATCTCGATGACTACCTCGCCGCACTCCCGCCCTCGGTGGTGAGAGCGAAAGGAATCGTCGCGCTGGTGGACGGCTCCTGCGTGCTCGTGCAGCGCACGGGAACGCACACATCCGTCACGCCGACGGACCTGCCCCCAACGGGGCTCGTAGTTATCAGCGCGGGATAAGGTCACAGCAGAACCACAAGGGGGGCTGCGTGGAACAGGATTTCGACATCTGCGTTGTCGGGGCAGGGTTCGCCGGCATGTACTCGATCGTGAGGGCGCGCCAGCTCGGCATGAGCGTGCGTGTCTTCGAGGCCGGCAGTGACGTGGGCGGAACGTGGTACTGGAACCGTTACCCGGGTGCACGGTGCGACATCGAGAGTGTCGAGTACTCGTACAGTTTCGATGATGCACTCCAGCAGGAGTGGGAATGGTCGGAGCGCTACGCAGCCCAGCCGGAGATCCTCGCCTACGCACGCCACGTGGCTGACCGTTTCGACCTGCGGCGCGACATCTCCTTCGGCACACGCGTGCTGTCCGCACACTTCGACGAGAACTGCGACACATGGCTGGTGACGACCGACAGTGGCAACCCGGTACGGGCGCGTTTCGTCGTGTTTGCAACAGGTTGCCTGTCGTCAGCCAACAGACCCGAGTTCCCCGGAGCCGAGAACTTCAAGGGCGCCACGTACCACACGGGTGAATGGCCGCATGAGGGTGTCGACTTCACCGGCAAGACCGTGGGACTCATCGGAACCGGTTCATCAGCGATCCAGAGCATCCCCCTCATCGCAGAGAACGCCGCACACCTCACCGTGTTCCAGCGGACCGCATCGTTCTCGGTGCCCGCACGGAACGATGCCATCGACAGGAACTACGAATCGTGGGTCAAGTCGAACTACCGGTCGTTCCGCGACGCGAACAGGCTCCAGACCGCCGCGTTCGGGTCCACGATCGAGCGTGGCGATACGTCGGCACTCGAGGCGAGCGATGAGGAACGCTGGGCTGAGTTCGAGAAGCGGTGGCAGCGCGGAGGCTTCGGCTTCCTCTCTTCCTACAACGACTTTCTGCTCCGCAAGGATGCGAACGACCTGGTCGCCGACTTCGTGCGGCACAAGATCTCGACGATCGTGAATGACCCTGAGACCGCCCGCAATCTGATGCCCAGCCAGGTCATCGGCTGCAAGCGACTGTGCCTCGACACCGGCTACTACGAGACCTTCAACCGCGACAATGTCACACTGGTCACCGTCGACCGCGACCCAATCGAGCGCATCACACCCAACGGGCTGGTGACGGGCGGGACAGAGCACACATTTGATGTGCTGATCTATGCCACCGGCTTTGATGCGATGACAGGGTCGCTTCTGAAGATTGACATCCGCGGCCGCGGGGGCAGGACCCTTGCCGACGCGTGAAATGCAGGCCCCGTGACACACCTCGGGCTCCTCACGGCAGGGTTCCCCAACATGTTCATGGTGTCGGGACCGGGGAGCCCGTCCGTCCTCACGAACATGATCATGTCGATCGAGCAGCACGTCGAATGGATCAGCGACTGCATCGCACACATGCGCGACTCGGGCCTGAGAACCGTGGAGACAACCGAGACCTCACAGGCCGAATGGGTGGCCTTCGTGAACGCAGTCGCGGACATGACGCTCTACCCGTCGTGCAACAGTTGGTACCTCGGCGCGAACGTTCCGGGCAAACCCCGTGTGTTCATGCCGCTCATCGGGTTCCCCACATACGTGCAGAAGTGCAACGAGATCGCAGCGTCGGGGTACGCGGGACTCGTTCTCCGCTGACGACTGCAGACCCGGCTGCATTCGCGGCGAGTCACTCAACGACGAACGATCTGTGCATGCCGTTCGCATAGTGACCGGGCAGGTTGCACAGCAGTTCGTAGGTGCCCGCGGTGAGGTTCACCCGCAGGGTCCTTGCCTCATCGGCCGGCCACTCGCTGATCTCATCGACCACCTCGATGCCGGGGGCACCCTCGTCGAACCTGCCGCCGGCACCGAGTGGAATCTGCCCGGCCGGGTACGTGCTGCGCACCACGAGGAACTCGTGCTCGATGCTCCCGAAGTTTGCGATGGCAAACAGCACCGGGCCTGCCTTTGCCCGGGTGGCACTCGTGTCAATGCCCCATTCACGGACGCTCCCGGTCACCTTGTTCGACAGGGAACCTTCCCCCAGGGTGGTCGAGGTTGACGACGGGTCAGCCCCGCACGCGGCAGGAACCAGCGCTGTGAACGCAAGGAGAACGACCCCGGATTTCTTCATGGGTCCTTTGCTATGGCGCAGCACGGCAGGAACCACGGAACGAATGTCTCTTTCGTGCGGTACGTGCACAGGTTCCGCTGGTGGTGATGGCCGTCTTTTCGCCTAGCGTGAAAGCAGGGTCCCGACCCCGGGGACGCCCCGCGAGCACGGAGGATGCACATGACCACCTACGACAAGATCTACATCAACGGCCAATGGGTTCCCTCGGAGGGCACCTCGACCATCCCGGTCTTCGACTCGCTCACCGAAGAGGTGATGGCGACCATCCCGGAGGGCACAGCCGGTGACGTGGCAAGAGCCGCAGCCGCAGCCAAGGCCGCCTTCGAGTCGTGGAGCACGCTGCCGAAGGAGGAGCGCGCCAAGTACATGAACCGCATCGGTGATGCACTGGGCGGACGCATGGACGAGATCGCATCAGCGATCACCCGCGAGACCGGCATGGCCAAGCCGCTGTCGAACATCATCCAGGTCGGCATCCCGATCAACTCGTTCAAGCAGGCCGCAGCCCTCGCCGAGTCTTTCAACTACTCGAAGGAGATCGGTTCGTCACTCGTGGTGCGGGAGCCCGTCGGTGTGGTCGGGTGCATCACCCCCTGGAACTACCCGCTGCACCAGATCGCCGCAAAGGTCGCGTTCGCCATGGCAGCCGGCTGCACCGTGGTGCTGAAGCCGAGCGAGGTCGCGCCGATCGATGCGTTCATGCTCGCAGAGATCATCCACGAGGTGGGCCTGCCTGCCGGTGTCTTCAACCTCGTCACCGGAACCGGCCCGGTCGTCGGCGAGGCGATCGCCGCCAGCCCCGACGTCGACATGGTGTCGTTCACGGGTTCGACCCGCGCCGGCAAGCGTGTGATGCAGGTGGGCGCAGAGACCATCAAGAAGGTCGCACTCGAGCTCGGTGGCAAGAGCGCCAACATCATCTGCGAGGACCTCGATGACGAGACCTTCGCGAAGGCTGTCATGGGCGGCACCGGACAGGCGTTCCTGAACAGCGGCCAGACATGCTCGCTCCTCAGTCGCATGCTCGTGCCCCGCTCGAAGCTCGCAAAGGCCGAGGAACTCGCCGCGATGGTCGCAAGCAACATCAAGGTCGGCGACCCGTTCGCCGAGGGCACCAACATCGGGCCCCTTGCCTCGGCAGCCCAGCGTGACCGCGTGCAGATGTACATCAACAAGGGCATCGAAGAGGGTGCCAAGTTGATCGCAGGCGGACCCGGCGCCCCGGAGGGCCTCGACAAGGGCTACTACGCAAAGCCGACGGTGTTCTCCGAGGTGCGCAACGACATGACGATCGCACAAGAAGAGATCTTCGGGCCGGTCCTGTCGATCATCCCGTACGACGGCATCGACGAGGCAGTCTCGATCGCCAACGACACGGTCTACGGTCTCGCCGGCGCCGTGTTCGCGAAGGACAAGGAGACGGGTGTCGCCATTGCCCGTCGTCTGCGCACCGGTCAGGTCACCGTCAACGGCGGGGCATTCAACCCCAACGCACCGTTCGGCGGCTACAAGCAGTCGGGCGTGGGACGCGAGCTCGGCGAGTACGGCTTCGAGGAGTTCCTCGAGATCAAGAGCCTGCAGCTCTGACCCACTTCTGACCCGTCGATCACCTCGACGGGTCGACATCCCCCCAGATGAAGCATCGCTCCCTCTCGAGATTCGTCGCCGTGTGTGCGGCGCTGGTTGTTGCCTTGGTCTCGGTCGCGGTGTCGAGAGTTGCCATGGGTGTGGCGTCCACGACGACGGCACCGCCCGGGTCAGCCGATGCCGGCACGAGCGTGGTCTGGCTGGTGCTGGATGAGGCACCACTGTGGCCACTTCTGCGCACCGACGGAACGATCAACGCCCGGCGTTTCCCCGGCTTTGCCGAACTTGCCTCGGTGTCCACGTGGTACCGCGACACGCTCACGACAGCCCAGCGCACCACTGAGGCCGTGCCGGCGATGCTGACCGGCGTCACACCGACCATCCGCAACTACCCGGTGCACAGGGACCACCCGGTCAACCTGTTCACCCTGGCGCGCGGGCACAAGACACTCGACGTGTACCAGTCGATCACCAGCCTGTGCCCGGTCGGTCTCTGCGCGAACAAGATTCCCGACGAGGAACGCGCCGCCGAGTACCAGGTGGCGGAGTTCGAACGGCTCACGCGGCGGGTCGCAACGTCAACCGAGCCCACAATGCACTTCTCGCACATTCTCCTGCCCCACCGTCCATGGAGACTCTCGAGTGACATGCGCATCGGCAGGGAACTGCCCGTCGACCCGCGTCCGAGCACGTTGCTCGACAGACGCCGCGACTCGTACCAGGGTCTGTTGCGACAGTACGTGGCCACTGATTCATTGCTCAAGGAGTTCCTCGCGGCACTGAGGGCATCCAGAAACTGGGAACGCACCATGCTCATCGTGACGAGCGACCACGGAATGACGTTCGTGCCCGGGGAGTCGTTCCGTGACAAGGTCAACCCGAGGAACGCACCGACTCTCGACGACATCTACAGGGTGCCCCTGTTCGTGAAGTATCCGGGCCAGGAGGCAGCACGCGTCAACGACTGCCCCGCGAGCACACTCGACATTCTTCCGACGGTGCTCGAAGCAGCAGAGATTCCGGGCGCACCCCGCCTCGACGGCGTTGACCTGGCGGCGACATGCCCGCAACGCGACTCGCGGCTCGTGCAGTGGCCGTACACCGGCACGAAGATGACGACGCGGTTCCCGGCAGTTCTCGACCGGGTGCGCTACTACGACACGTGGGTCGCCGCGAATGGCACCGTCAACGACATTCAACGTGTCGGGCTGAGCGGTGAGCTGATCGGCACCCGTGTCCCCGCCGGGGCAGGCACCATGTCCGGCATCTCATGGTCGAGTGTCGACCCGGCAGCAACCGATGGCATCGGCAATGCACGCATGGAGTACGCGCCCACGCGGTTCTCGTTGCGGGCCACATTGAGGCGTGCGTTGTGCCGCCGGTGCGAGGGACTACTGGTCGTCGACGGCACCGTGGTGGGCGTGTTCCCGGAGCTTGCTTCACAGAAACCGGCCGGCAAGCCCGTGTACGCGACGACATCCGTCCACACCGCCCCTCTCGACCCCTCGAGCGCCTCGCCCGAACTCTGGATCGCCGACTGGAGTCGCGGGACACCACTGTTGCTCCGTGTCGGCCTTCCCGAATCCATCTCCGCATCGGACAGATGACCACCCGCACATCGTCGAGAAGCACCCAATGCAGGCGGAGTGACCGTAAAATCATCGTTCATGCGCCCGACCAGGAGCCTCACGAAGATCAGAATCCTCTTGGCATCGGCGATGCTGCTCGTGGCCTTTGATCCGTTCTCCATGCCTGCAGGCGTGAAGGCCGACAGCTTCGCGATGATCTTCTCTTACAACCCCACCACGATCTCCCAGGAAGTCGCGGTGACCGATATCGAGAACACGACCTCATTCACGGTCACGGCCGCTGTTGCCAACAACGTCGGCCGGGCCGGGTCGCAGGACCGCTTCTACGTTCAGATGCGATTGAAGGGCGCAAACTCCGCCGTGCTCTCAACGGCCCAGTTCCCGGCCACGGCAGGTCAGTTCCACACCATCGCCCACACGGACATGGTGACGTACAGCGTGACCATCTCGCCGGCAAGTGTTCAATGGAACCCTGCTGTGACCAGAATCGAGGTCATCGTCGGCGGTGACGACGGCGAGAACTGGGGCGGGAACTACGGAACCCTGGTCGACTTCGTGACACTGACACAGACCACACAGAGCGGTTCGAGCCAGCTATTGGCCAACCCCGAGTTTGCGAGCGGCACCGTCAGCTGGACTGCAAGTGCCGGATGGGCCACGTGTCAGTTGTTGTCGACAGCAACGGCGTGCGTGACCAACTCGAACAACACCCCCGTGGGATCGTCCACATCGACGACAACCACCACGCCAACCACAACCACAACCACAACCACAACCACGACCACGACCACGACCACGACCACGACCACGACCACGACCACGACCACAGCACCAACCACAACCACGCTGCCGCCAGCAACCACAGCACCAACCACCAACCCGCCCGCTACAACGCCCACGGTCGCACCGGCACCGAGTTCGTCCACAGTGGTCCCGGCCACCGTTCCAGCCACCACACCGTCGTCGACTGTGTCCGCCAACTCTCAACCGACGACCACGACCTCAACCGTTCCGCGAGTTGCCACCGTGGTCCCGCCGGCTGCCACCACCACAACATCTGCCGCGCCCACCACGACCACGACTGTGGCAATCTCATCCACAGGCGACGGCAGCGCACCTGTTGACAGCGGACTCATGGGCAATCTACAGCCAGATGAGATTCTGGTGGTGCTGAACGGACGGCGGGCGTCAGCAACGCCGAGTGTCGAGGGCAATCGAGTGTCCCTGATGATCTCAGATGCGAGGTACTCCATCCTGGCCGTCGATGGCAGCGGTTCACAGTTGCGGGTCGACGAGAGTGGTCGCGTGTACCTGAACGAGTCACGATCATTCGAAATCGATGTCTCCGGGCTCCGCAGCGGCATGAAGCACCAGCTGTGGATGTACTCGGAGCCTCAACTCATCGAGTCCTTTTCGGTGCCTGCAGACGGTGAGCCGATGCAAAAACTCGTGAGCATTCCCGATGGTGCGGACAGCGGCTGGCACAGCATCGTGCTAGCGGGCGTCAGCAAGAACGGTGACAGGTTTGCTGCATCACTCAGGGTGAACGTGCCGAAGAACGACAATGTGGTCGTTCGTATTGCCACCTCACCGTGGGCGTGGGTGCTCCTCGTTGCAGCAGTGGCTGCGGCACTTCTTCTGCCGGGTCGCTCGTCGCGACGCAAGCAAAGTGGTGCCTAGAGAGATCTGCAGTCCGGCGGAGAGGCTGTCCGCCGTTGCATGAGTAGGTAGTTTCGTCGCCGGCGAACGCTCGGTGATGTCCATAGCGTGGGCCCATGAGCGAGGAACTCACCGTGTCTGCGCGCGGCCTCACCAAGTTCTACGGCAGGAAGACTGGCGTGGAGGACGTCTCGTTCGATGTAGCCGCGGGCGAGGTCATCGGGTTCCTCGGGCCGAACGGATCGGGGAAGACCACGGTCCTGCGCATGCTCGTGGGGTTGCTGTCGATAACGCACGGATCGGCACGCGTCTTCGGCCACGATGTCGCCCGCGCTCCGTCATCGATCCGCTCCGGGATCGGATACCTGCCCGGCTCGCTCGGCCTCTACGAACACATGACGGCCACCGAGTACTTCAGCTTTCTTGCGCGCATGCGACGCCAGGACTGCACGGCAAGATGGGTCGACCTGTGCGACCGCTTCGCACTTGACCCCGGGCTGCACATTCACTCGATGTCAAAGGGCACCAGACAGAAGGTCGGGGTCGTGCAGGCGTTCATGCACTCCCCCCGTCTGCTGATACTCGACGAACCGACATCGGGGCTCGACCCGATCGTGCAGCACGAGTTCGACAACGTTCTGTCCGAGGAACGGTCACGCGGAACCGCAGTGCTGCTCTCCTCCCACGTGATGGCCGAAGTCGAGCGGCTTGCGACAAAGGTCGCAATCCTGAACGCCGGCCGCCTCGTCGCCTTCGACCATGTGGAGGACCTGCCGGGAAGAGGAACCCGACGACTGGTGCTCGAGTTCGCGAACGAGCCTGCACCCGGTCTTCTTGACGGCGTGTCGAGCTTCGCTCTCACAGAACGCCGCGGGCGGCGTCTCGAGGGGGTCGTGACCGGCTCCCAGCACGAGACACTGCAGGTGGCGCTGGACAACGGTCTCGTTGCGGTGTTCTCGCCAGAGCCATCGCTCGATGAGTTGTTCCGCGAGCTCGTTGCGACCCCTTCCCCGGTGCACGACGAGGAAGGGAACCGGGCGTGATCCGCGGGGCATTGTTGACACGGGTGCTGCGCGAGAGACTGCGGGGGCTCGCAGGCTGGTCGTTCGGCCTTGTCGCACTCATCGCCGTGCAGGTGTCGGTCTACCCCACCATCAGGGACTCCCGCAAGGGGTGGTCAGAGCTGACCGAACAGTTCCCCGAGGCGTTCAGGAAGATGTTCCGGATGGAGGACTACACCTCGCCCACCGGGTACCTGACCACCGAGTTGTTCTCGTTCATGGTTCCGCTCATCTTCATCGGCCTCGCCACCACATGGTGCGCCAGGGCGGGCGCCGAGGAGGAAGAGAACAAGACGGCAGACATCTTGATGACACTCCCGATCTCGAGATCCTCCGTGCTGATGACGCGTGTCAGCGCGACGTTGTCAACATTGGCGGGAATGTGCATCCTCAGCACAGTCGCACTCACCGTCGGCACCTCGGTCGTCGACATGAATGTGTCATCACTGCAGATCCTGGCTGCCTCGCTCGCGTGCGCGCTCGTCAGCCTGGTGTTCGGCGGACTGTCATTGCTGACAAGCACGTGGTCAGGCCGGCGGGGCGTGGGCCTCGGCACCGGGCTCGGACTGGCCATCGCCATGTTCGTGACCTACTCGCTTGCACCGCTTGTGGGGTTCTTCGACCGACTGCTCCCCATCAACCCTTTCCAGTGGACCATCGGACAGAGACCCCTTGAGGACGGTCTTGACCCCGCGGCGACAACGGTCACACTTGCAGTCTTCCTGGCATGTGTCTCTGCCTCGGTTGCAGTGTTCCGCAACCACGACTTCTCCTCGTAGAAGCGATGCCGGTTCCACAATTCTCGAGCCAATACGGGTATATTTTTCTCAACGAAGGGGAGTATCCCCGCAGGCTAAGTCTGCGAATCGGTGTCGTCATCACGACGGAAGTCCGGCCCGACATAATGGGAGAGACCTTCGGAACCTATACCACTGAGTTCCGAAGGAGTCGCAATGTCAATCGTTGCTGCGCACGATAACGCCCACGCCCAGTCCGCCGATGAGGTTGCGCGGCTACTGAACGTTGACCCCGACACCGGGCTGACCACCGAATCATTTCAGGAACGACTCGACGCATTCGGCACGAACGAACTGGCCGAGGTCACACCTCGCCCCGCATGGATGCGGTTCTTCGACCAGTTCCGGGATCTTCTGATTCTCATCCTCCTCGGCGCTGCCGCAGTGAGTCTCGTGGTCTCCCGCGAGGCCAAGACACCGGCAGTCGTGCTCGCGGTCGTGCTGCTGAACGCAGTCATCGGGTTCGTGCAGGAGCAGCGTGCCGACGCATCCCTGAATGCGCTCAAGAAGATGCTTGCATCGAACAGTCGGGTGCGACGCAACAACCAGGTCATCTCGGTGCCCTCACAACAGATCGTGCCCGGCGACATCGTGCTCATCGAGGCAGGCGACCGGGTGCCGGCTGATGGCCGGCTGATGGTGGCCATCAACCTCGAAGTGGACGAATCGGCCCTGACCGGCGAGAGCCAGCCAGTGTCGAAGAACACCGATTCAGTCCCGGGCGACGAGGTTGCCCTCGGCGACCGCACGTGCATGGGCTACATGAACACAACGGTCACCAGGGGTCGCGGAGAGCTGCTGGTCACGTCGACCGGCATGCAGACTCAGATAGGTCGCATTGCGGGACTTTTGCGATCCACCGAGACCGAGAAGTCCCCACTGCAGAAGCAGCTCGAGGGCCTGGCGCACAGCCTTGCGAAGCTGTCCGGCGTCATTGTCGCCGCGGTGGTGGCCATCGGCCTGTTCCGCGGGGACGATGTTGCCGATGTGCTGAACCTTGCAGTGGCGCTCGCCGTTGCGACCATCCCCGAGGGCCTGCCGGCGGTCACCGCAGTGACCCTCGCCATCGGGGTGTCGAACATGGCGCGCCAGAACGCGATCATAAAGAGACTGGCGAGCGTGGAGACGCTGGGGTGCACCAGCGTGATCTGCTCGGACAAGACGGGAACGCTGACCCTGAACGAGATGACCGCACAGCGCTTGATCGCCCAGGGTCACGACCACGTCATCACCGGCAAGGGGTACTCCCCCGAGGGCACGATCTCTGGAGTCGATGCTGACGCCCCGCTCAGTCTGCAGAACGCACTGCTCGGAATGGCCCTGTGCAGCGATGCCGTGGTGCACGAAAAGGACGGCGACTGGGACCTCGTCGGTGACCCCACCGAGGGTGCGCTGGTGGTGCTCGCGATGAAGGGCGGCATCGACATCTCCGCGGTTCGTTCGCACTACAAGCGCGTTGCCGAGGTGCCGTTCGACTCGGCAGTGAAGCTCATGGCCACCTTCCACCGGATTGCCGACGCCAACGGCAACGACGTGATCAGGGTCTTTGTGAAGGGGGCGCCGGACGTGATTCTCGACCGCACAGCGACGGTGATCGGTGAGGAGGGCGCGGCAGTCGCGATGAGCGACACACGCGACGCGCTGTTGCGGCACAACGACAACCTGGCCGCTGAGGGCATGCGCGTCATCGCGGTGGCACAGCGCGACTTCTCCCCCGAGGCATGGAGCGAGATAGTGGATGCCGGCACCGCCCAGCTGGATCTCGTGGATGACCTGGTACTGCTCGCCCTGGTCGGCATCGTGGACCCGCCGCGCCCCGAGGCAAAGCTGGCGATTGCCGAGGCGCGGCAGGCAGGAATCGCGGTGAAGATGATCACCGGTGACCACGCATCGACCGCAAAGGCGATCGGACGCGAACTGGGTCTGGTCACCGGTGATGCCGGTGCGGTCACAGGCGCAGAACTGGACCGAATGAGCGACGACGAACTCGACCGTGTCATAGATGATGTCGCGGTGTTCGCGCGTGTTGCCCCCGAGCACAAGATCCGGCTCGTGGCGGCACTGCAGCGCAAGAACCGCATCATCGCGATGACAGGCGACGGCGTGAACGATGCACCGGCCCTGAAGAAAGCCGACATCGGCGTTGCGATGGGCATCACCGGCACGGAGGTCACGAAGGAAGCCGCGACCATGGTGCTGACCGACGACAACTTCGCGACCATCGTGAATGCTGTGAAGCGTGGCCGTGCGATCTACGACAACATCGTCAAGTTCGTGCGCTTCCAGCTGAGCACCACGCTCGGTTTCGCGATCCTCTTCCTTGCGGCCTCGATTCTCGACATCGCCGGAGGAAAGCCGTTCGCGGCAATCGCAGTGCTGTGGGTCAACCTGATCATGGACGGCCCGCCCGCAATGGCGCTGGGGCTCGACCGCCCTGATGTCGACGTGATGCAACGCGAACCCCGCCCGCCGGCAGAGCCCATCCTGACCGGGCGTCGTTGGGTGGCCATCTCGTTCGCGTCGGCCGTGATGGCGGTCGGCACTCTGCTGGTGCTCGCGCTCGCACCGGGGGAAGAGGCCAGCTACGGGGTTGCCACCGTGGCGGGAACCATGGCGTTCAACACGTTCGTGCTGTTCCAGTTCTTCAACATCCTGAACGTGCGCAGCGACCGCCACACCGTCTTCCGCCGTGAGACACTCAGCAACAAGCAGCTGTGGCTGGCCCTGGCGGCAGTCATCACACTGCAGGTCGGCGTGACGCACTGGGGCCCGATGCAGCGACTGTTCGACACCACCTCGATCACGCTGAACGAATGGCTGGTGTGCGTGGCGGTGGCATCGAGTGTGCTCTGGCTCGAGGAGATCCGGAAGCTCATCAGTCGCCTTCGCTGAGGCAACAAGGGCTCAGTTGTCGAGCATCGCATCGATCTGCGACCGCAGCTCACCATCATCAAGTGATCCGAAGGCACGTTCGACCCTGTCTCCATCGACAAAGGCGAACGACGGCTGGCTCGATACACCAAGCGCCGAGAACACATCGCCGGCAGAGTCGTCGACGGTCGGGAAAGTGATTCCGTGCCTGTCAATGAAGGCGCGGTACGACGACTCGTTGCCGGCCCATGCGACACCGACGAATGCGACCCTGTCGCTGTACTGCTTGTGCCACGCCTCGACCGAGGGGGCTTCGTTGTTGCAACTGCTTCAACCGGGGGCCCAGAACCAGAACACCACCGGCCGGGATGCTGTCACGGCGTTCAGGTCGATTGAGGCACCCCCGACACTCTTTGTTGCACCGAACATGGCGCCGGGCCGCGTAGCGGGCGTGTTGTCGGATGCCACTGGCGCGGACGTGAGCGTCTGTGTGTCCGAGCCGCAGCCCGAGACTGCGAGCCCCAGCCCCACAACCGCGACCAGCGACGTGAACACGCGCACTCTCATGCGGGCAACCCTAGCCACCCGGAGACCGACCGGGTTCCTCACCGGGGCAACCGGGCCGAACCGTCAAGCACAGACACGGAACACGGGTCGCCGACCGCGAACTTCTCGGCGACGTCGTGATCGGCCATCACCGACGTGCCGTCTGGCCGGCGCACCGTGTAGCGGTAGGCAGCGCCAACGAACTCGACATCAGTGATCACATCGTCACCGCCGGGCAGAAGCCGCACCTGGTGCGGTCGTGCCACCACCCGGGAGCCGTCGGCTTCGGTCACGAACGAGGTGTCTGCAAGGAAGGTCGCGACAAAGTCGCTCGCTGGCTGTGCATACACGGTCTCAGGTGCGCTGCACTGCTCGATACGGCCGTTGTTCATCACCGCCAGGCGGTCGCCCAGGGAGAGCGCCTCGTGCCGGTCGTGGGTCACGAGCACGGCCGCAGTGCCGGTTGCCCGCAGGATTCGCACCACCTGATGGCCGAGCCCCTCGCGCAGCACGCCGTCAAGGCTCGCAAACGGCTCGTCGAGCAGGACCACCTTCGGCTGCGATGCGAGAGCACGCGCGAGCGCAACCCTCTGCTGCTCGCCCCCCGACAACTGGTGCGGGTACCGACGCGCAAGATCCGTCAGCTGGACGAGCCCGAGCATCTCATCGACACGCGCCGACCTCTGCTTCCGCGACAGATGACGCAGACCGAACGCGACGTTGTCGGCAACACGCAGGTGGCCGAACAATGCGCTGTCCTGGAAGACGAACCCGATGTTCCGTCTCTCTGCCGGCACGCCGGTCATGTCACGGCCGGCAATCAGGATCTGGCCCGATTCCATCGGCTCCAGGCCGGCGACGATGCGCAGCAGAGTTGACTTGCCGCAACCGCTCGGTCCGATCAAGGTGAGGACCTCACCCTCGGCGACCGACAGCGACACGTCGCTCACGACACTGTGCGCCCCGTAGGAATGAGACACATGCCGAACCTGCAGGGCGGTGCTGCTCACGACACCACCTCTGCCCCGCGTTCCAGAGCGGAGGTCAACACACCCACCGCGACCATGCCGATCAAGATCATGACCAGAGATGGTATTGCCGCCTGGGCCCACAAACTCTCGGAGGTGGCCTGCCACACCCATACCGACAGGGTGTCGACCCCGAACGGGCGCAGCAACAGTGTGATGGGCAGTTCCTTCACCAGGTCGATCGACAACAGCGCCGCGGCCGCCATGATCGCCGCCCGTGCCGCAGGCAACTGCACCCGCAGGGCGACCCGCAGAGGACGTGCACCGAGGGTCCGGGCGCTCATCAATGTCGACTCGGGCACCTGATCAATGCCGGAATCGACGCCGTTGATGACAACCGCGAGGAAGCGCACCGTGAGCGCATACACCACCCCGAGGGCCGACCCCACGAGTGCGACCCCGCCCGGCACGATGCCGGCACGGTCACCTGCGGCGAGCACGATGACCGCGCCCACCGCCACGACGGGCCCCGGCATCGCATACCCGAGGGATGCAATCTGGTTCATGACGCGACCGGGTGTTCCCCTGCGCCGCGACACGACCGAGATGACGACGCCGAACACCACACATGTCACCAGTGCAGCGGCTGCCAACGCAAGGGTGCTTCCGACATGATGCGCCACCCCACCTGCCACTGTTGCGGTGGAACCGGCGCGCTGCGCCTCGATCGCCCACGTGACCAGACGAACCAGCGGCAGGACCACTGACACCGCGACCACGAGACACACGATCGCCGACACAGCCGCACGACCGGCAACGCCGGGACGCAGCGGTGTCATCGGCCTGTGCGCCGCCCTGGACGAGAACCTCGCACCTCCCCGCAGGAAACGCTCGATCATGATCAGACCTGCGGCAAAGACCACCAGCGTGGTGGCGAGCTCGGCGGCGTTCTGCCTGCTGCCCGTACCGAACCACACACGCAGCACACCGTCGGCGACCGTGCTCACGTTGAACAGCCGCACGGTGCCGACATCCGTCAGCACCTCCATCAGCACGAGAGACGCACCTGCCGCGATACCCGGGCGTGCCGTGGGCAGGGCCACACGGAAGAACATGCGCACTGGGCCGACACCGAGCGACCGCGCTGCATCACGTGCCTCTGCCCCCTGCGAACGAAACGAGGCCCGCGCGAAGAGGTACACGTACGGATACAGCGTGAGCACCATGACCACCGCACACAGCCACAGTGACCGCACGCCGCGCGGGCCGAACGGTGCCGACAGCGTGTCGAGCCACACGAACCCGGCCACGTAGCTGGGGATCGTGAGGGGCGCGATCAACAACCAGCCCGTCACACGGCGGAACGGAAAGTCGTATGCGGACACGAGCCAGGCCAGAGCGGTTCCGAGGAGCACCGCACCGACAAGCACACTTGCCTGCAGCACGAGGGTGTCGCGGATCATGCCCGGCAGCCGCGTGGACCACAGCTCGGACCACATCGACGTCGATGGCTGCACGAGCGACGCGGCGATCACGACCACCGGCAGCGCGACGAGACAGACGACCACAATCAGGGTCGCCCATCCCGTCGCCTCACCGGCCCGGGCCCGCAGCACCGCCATGCCGCGGGTCATGTCATTCGTAACCCGCGGTCGACAACAGCGACACAGCCGCCGCGTTCAGTCGACCCAGCTCGCGAACCGACGCGAGATCAGACTTGTGCTCACCGAACTTGACCAGCAGGTCCGCAGGCGTGACCGCGGGGTTCACGGGGAACTCGAAGTTCGCGTCACTGAATGCCTTCTGTCCGCTGGTGGCGAGCCACGCAAGAAGGCGACGCGCGCCCGCGGCGTTCGGGGCCGAAGCGACCACACCGGCCGCGCTCACGTTCACGTGTGCTCCGGTGGTCGACTGGTCGGGCCACGTCAACGTCACGGGGAATGCAGCGTCCTCGTTCTGCAGACGGGCAAGGTAGTACGAGTTCGTCAGCGCAACGTCGCAGTCACCGGCGGCGATGGCCTTCAGGATGTCGGTGTCGGAGTTGATGTAGAGGGGCTTGTTCGCAACCCACGAACGGACGATGGCGAGGGTCTTCTCCTCACCCATGTTCTTGATCATCGCGGCCACGAGGGACTGCGTGTACGGGTGGGTGCTGGGGCGCAGGCACACACGGCCCGACCATGCCGCGTCACCCAGTTCGGCGTACGTCGTGGGCGCCTTTGCGACACGCTCGCTGGACGACATGATCACTCGCAGGCGCTGGCTGAGACCGAACCACTGGTTCTTCGCCGAGCGCAGCTCTGCGGGCACCGCCGCCGTGATGCTCTCGTCGTCGATCGTTGCGAGCAGCCCCGCAGCGGCCGCGAGCTCGATGTTCGCCGCATCTGCAGTCATGTAGAGATCAGCAGGGGTGTTCTCCCCCTCGGCGACCAGGCGTTCACGCAACTCGGGGTCTCCGCCGGTCGTGAAGCGCACCTCGATGCCGGTCTCCTCGGTGAAGGCATCGAAGACAGGCTCGATGCCATAGTGACGGCCCGTGTACACGGTGACCACATCGGCCGATTCGGTCGACGAGGTACCGCCGCATGATGCGGCAATGACCGCCAGTGCACCGACGAATGCGGCGGCAGTACGGCGAGACAAACGGGATTGGGGGTGTATGTGCTTTGCCATAAGGCAAGCCTAACACACTTTTGTTAGGCTTGCCAAACAAACCTCTTGACATTCTTCACAGCCCAGCCAGGTTCGGCCGGGGCTCGACCGGAAGGTGGTTGGCGGTTCTCCCTAGAGGGTCGTGACACGACGGCGACGACGACGGGTGGCCGGAATGGCCAATCCGATGACGATTGCCGCCGAGAGAATCCCGAAGATGATGCGGCTCACAGGAACACCCTCCCCCGTCGAGCCGATGGTCAGACCGATCGACACGACTTGGTCCGAACCGTCTGCGGTGGTCATCTTCACGACGAGACGGTGCTCCCCCGCCGGGATCTTGTCGGGAATGGCCAGTGTCTTCTCGGTGTTGCCCGAAGCATCAAAGTTCGCAGAGCCGAGAAGCGTGGGAGTGGAGAAGATCCAGAACTCGACTTCTGACTCCGTCAGGCCGTTCTGCATCGCGACGCGCAAGAGACGGTCATCAGACACCTGGATAGAACCATCGTCTGTCAATGGCACCGTCGCACCGGATCCATCAACCGAGGCCAGCGTGAGGCTGATGCCGGGCCCGGTCACCACCAACTGGTTGTTGACCCGCCTCATTGACACCGCAACCGCACGCCCTGCCACCATCGCCGTTGCCGTGCCCGGAGAAGCCTGCGGCGCCTCGGGCGCAACAGGCGCCGGTGCAACGGTTGTCGTGGTGGTCGTTGTGGAACTCGAACTGGTTGAAGGTGCAGATGCAGAACGGGCAGGGGCCACTGTGGTGGTGGGAGAGGCTGCGGCAACAGCGACCTCCGTTGTGCTCGTGACACTCGGGCCGGGCGCAGGCGCACCGGGCGATGGAGCAGATGCGGGCGCAGACGCCGGCGCGGTCGACGAGGTGGACGATGCAACAGTCGTCGAAGGAGCAGTTGATGTGGTCGATGCAGCCGTTGTGGTGGGAGCTGCCGTGGTCGTCGGCGCGATTGTCGTTGTCGTTGTCGTTGTCGTAGGAGTCGTGGTTGTTGTGGTCGTAGGAACAGATCCGCCGCCCTCGAACGCACCGATGTCCGAGGTGCCCACTCGGCTGAATCCCCGCTGGTCAGTCGCGGGTGGTGTCACCTGACGATTGACGGGGCCATGAGCCGTGGCGTTCCCGGCGTCAATGGCAACGCTCGACTGTCCGATCTCGAGTGTCATGGTCCCGCGGGTCGAGCCGTTCGTAGCGAGAGAGTTGGCAATGTCGAGCGAAGTCTGGTTGCCCGTGATCATGCCGGTTCCCGAGAAGGTCTTCGACACACTGTGCTCGATGATGCTGTGCACAGCGTTCGCTTCCGACACCGAGAACCCCGATGACGGATCGGGGAAGAAGTCGTTGGCAACCCCGTTTCCTGTGTTGTTCGCCAGGATCGTGTTCTTCAGCCACAGGGCATGCCCGCCCCACAGTGAGTTGAACCAGATGCCGCCACCGACCCCGGTCGCAGTGTTGCCGACCACCGTGGCATTGGTGTAGATGGCGCGCGACGGATAGTAGTGACGCGCGGCACCAGCATTCCCCGCAGTGGTGTTGCCGAAGATTGTCGAGTTGGTGATCAAGATCTGGGCGAACCTCTGACTGGCAATCGCCCCCGCAGAGTTGGCGCCGGCAGTGATGGAGTTGCCGGAGATCGTGGAGTTGGTGATCGACATGAACTCGGACTGCGCGGTACCCGTGATCGCCCCGGCTCCCCAGGTGCATGCGCAGGTGTTGTTCTGAACGTTCGTGTCCGTCAGCGTCAGGGTCGATGCCTCTTGCTGGGCGATGGCGCCCGCGCCCGTCGCGGTGTTGTTGTTGTCGACAACGTCGACCCGGGTCAACGTGGCGGTGCCGGTGATGGACGCACACGGGTAGTTGCCGCAGTACTGGCCGGCCAATGTGAGGGCGCCGCCGTGGGTGCCGGAGGTGGGTCGCCCGTGTCGCAGAGTCAGGTCCTGGAACGTGACGGTGGTGTTCGCCGCCACGAAGAAGATCGAACGGTCGGCAGTGTTGCGCGTGGAGGCCGCCTGGATGATGGTCGAGCGCGACTGTCCGCGGATGGTGAGGTTCTTGGCCAGCGTGTACCCCGCCGGGGCAGCATCGCCGGTCTCGCCTGCGTCGGTCCACGTGAAGGTGCCGGTCAGGTCGATGGTGCCACCCGACACGGCAGCGGTGTACGCGCGGTGGAAGGTGCGAAAGGGGCTCTGCGCCGAGCCGTTGCCCGTGGTGTCATCGCCGCTTGCGCTGTTGGCATACACAATCGTCGACGCCCGGGCCACCTGAAGCTGGGTGTGCACGACACCGAACATGGCAACCAGGAGGGATGCGATCACGAACTGGGCAAGGCGATGGGTGCCCATCTGCCTGCTCATGCGGGACCGTTCAGGAGTGAGAAACGGCATTCCGTGAAGGATACCGCCGGGGCGGCACACAGGAATGCACCCCGGTTGCGCGGGTCAGCCGCCGTGTCGTCTGCGGAACCGCAGTATCGCCCTCGCGAGCATGTGGGCGCCGACCGGAGCCGTGACCAGCTGAAGAGCGATCACGAGGAACAGACGGCCCGATGCGTTGCCGTCGGGCAGACGAACGAGGGCAGCCACGCCGAACATGAGCACGCCGAGCGTCGCCGGCTTGGTGGCCGCGTGCATGGCTGCAAGCGGGTCGCGCAGACGCACGATGCCCACTGCCGCAGACACAGCCAGCACTGCCCCACCGGCAAGGAAGATGCCCGCGATCACATCACGCAGCATCGGGACCACCCTTCTGCTTTTCGATGAAGTTCGCGACAGTCACCGACGACAGGAACCCGAACAGACCGAGAATCAGCGCGATGTCGAGGAACACCGGGTTGCGGGTGATCACGACTGCGCACAACAGGCCGCACGTGAAGAGTGACGTGATCGTGTCGAGTGCCACCGCGCGGTCCGCCACGTCACCCTTGCGCAGGGCCCTGCGCGAAGCGATTGCGACCGAGACGAACACGAGCCCGAGGACCAAAGATGCGAACGTGCTCACCGTGCCGCCCTCCCGCCGACCGCCCGGACGAGCAACTGCTCGAGCGCGATCATCTGTGAATTGAACTCCTCAACGTCAATGGGGCCGAGCACGTGCACCGTGAGGCGCCCCGTGGGGACATCGCACTCGACAGTCATCGTTCCCGGCGTGAGAGTGATCGAGTTGGCCACCAGCGAGAGAACCAACGGCGACCGGCTCTGCATCGAGATCTCAATCACCGCTGTTGCGGTGCGCTCGGGCGTGGGGAAGAGCGATGCGCGGACCACCTGCAGGCTCGACGTGACCAGACTGACCATCACACGAGCGAGTGCGCGCAGTGCGGACCAGGGGTCAGGCAATGCCCTGCCGGTGACCGGACGCCCACCGAACAGCAGGAGAACCCCACCGAGGATGACGCCCCACGCCAGGTTCGCCGGGGTCGGGTCGGACCACAGTGCGACCCATGCGACCATGAGCACGATCACGATGCGAATCATGAACCCCTCACCGCCTTGATGTAGATCGAGGGATCGGACAGAAGCCGACCGGCGTCGAGACACAGTTCGTAGATCGGCCCTGCAAAGACCACGATTGCGACGGTGGAAGCCACGAGTACCACAGTGGCAGACGACATCAGAGCGTGGTGACGCAGCACACCGACTCGCCCGGAGGGAACCGCCGGGTACTCCTCGCCCCAGAAGAGCGCAGTCCAGATCTTCACCATTGACACCAGGGTGAGAATGCTGACCGCGGCGGCCACTCCCACGAGCACCCACTCCCCCAGCGCGAGACCTTCACGAAGCAAGGCGTACTTGCCGAGGAAGCCGGAGAACGGCGGAAGACCGGCGAGGCTGAGTGCCGGCAGCAGGAACAGCACAGCAAGAACACCCGAACGCCGCGCGAGGCCGCTGACTGCGTCGAAAGAACTGGCCCCGGTCTCCCGCTCGATGATTCCCTCCACCAGGAACAAGGAGGTCTTGACGGGAATCTGGTGCAGCAGGAAGAACACGGTCGCTGCAAGCGCCGCCTCGGATCCGAGCCCGATGCCCATCACGATGTAACCGATCTGGCTCACGATGTGGAAGCTGAGGAGACGCTTCATGTTCGACAGCGAGATCGCACCGATGACCCCCACCACCATGGTGATCCCCGCGATCACCATGAGCAATGCCTGCTGG
This sequence comes from uncultured Bifidobacterium sp., assembly GCA_964513585.1. Lineage (GTDB taxonomy): Bacteria > Actinomycetota > Acidimicrobiia > Acidimicrobiales > Ilumatobacteraceae > UBA2093. Next base: position 96,913 of record CAZENK010000003.1, read on the forward strand.
TTGCCGGGGAAAAGCAGCGTCTCGGTGCGCAGGATCGCATAGGCGCCGACCTTCGTGAGCAGCCCGGCGAACACTGCCGTGACAGAGCTGGTCGCGGCCGGATACGAGTCGGGGAGCCAGAAGTACAGCGGGAACACCGCCGCCTTGATGCCGAATGCCACGAGCAGCAACAGGTTCAGGCCGGTGCCCACGCCGTCGGGCAGCGCTGCGAGCCGCTCGGGAAGCTCAGCCATGTTCACAGTACCCGTGGCCGCAAACACCAAGCCGATTGCGATGAGGAGTACCAACGATTCGACGATGTTCATGACGACATAACTGACGCCAGCCCGGATCTGGGGAACCGTCCCTTCGAGAGTGAGGAGCACGTAGCTCGCCATCAGCAACAGTTCGAACCCCACAAAGAGATTGAAGAGGTCGCCAGCGATGAAAGTCTGGGAGATGCCGCCCACCAGCAGCAGGTACACAGGGTGGTAGGCAGGCGACTTCTCGTCGACCGCTCGCTGGCCGATCGCAAAGACCAGCACGATCGAACACACGAACACCGACACAATCAGCATCAATGCCGACAGGTGATCGGCCACGAACGTGATCGCAATGTCGGCCGGCCATCCGCCGAGCCGGGCCACCACGGGCCGACCCGTGTCGGCAACCTCGATGAGCACGAGCACAGCAAGCGTGAGCGACCCGGACAGTGCGGCGAAGCTGATGAGGCGCTGGATACGGCGGTCCTGGAAGACCACGGCAAGAGCGGCGCCGAACAGGGGCAGGGCCACCGCGAGAGGCAGAAGGTTGTTCACGGTGTCGGGTCCTCGCGTGACGGGGTGTCGCCCTGGTGGTCCTCGGCTGTTTCTGCGACACGGGCAAGACGTGCGTCCTCAGGGTCATCCTCGACCTCATCGGTGCCCTGGATGTTCCAGAGTCTCCATGCCAGTGCGATGAGATAGGCCGTCAGCGCGAACCCGATGACCACCGCGGTCAGGATGAGCGCCTGTGGCAGCGGATCGGTGAACGTGCCTTCCGCCCCGATGATCGGCTCGGTGCCCCGGCGGGCGCCACCTGAGAGAATCACGAGGTTCGCGCCGTTGGCGAGCAGACCGACACCGAGGACAATGCGCATGAGCGAACGCTGCAGGACCAGGTAGGTGCCGGTCGTGAACAGCACGCCGACAAGAACGACAAGCGAGATGCTCATGCGGATTCCTCCAGCGAAGACGGGTCACCCTCGGTTGCATCCAACGCAACGAGCACGGTCAACGCCACGCCCAGCACGATGAGATAGACCCCGAAGTCGAAGATCGATGCCGAGACCACCTTTGCGTCCCCGAACACACCGAGATCGGCCTTCCAGATCGATGATTCGAGGAGTGCATCCCCGAGGAAGATCGGAAACACTGCGGTGCCCACCGCAATGAGCATGCCCACCCCGATGAGCACCCGCGGGCGCACCCACCCGCACAGATCGACCACCGATGTGCGCCCGGCGAGATAACGCAGCACATATGCACCACCGGCAATCAGACCACCGATGAACCCACCACCGGGCGCGTTGTGACCCCGCATGGTGTACCAGAGCGACACGAGCAGGATCAACCGGAACAGCCAGCGGTCGGCCTCCCTCACGATGACGGAATCAGGTGTTCTCATCGTGCGCCCTCCCCTGACCGTGCCGACCTTGCAACGCGCACCAACTGGGTGACGCCGAGCGCTGCGATCGCGAGCACCATCACCTCACCCATCGTGTCGGTTCCGCGGAAGTCGACGAGGATGACATTGACGACGTTGTTGCCGCCTCCCTCGGGCGCCGAACGCACGATGTACTCCTCCCCGACTGTCTGCGCCGTTCGCGACAGCGATGCCATCAAGGTGAAGGTCGCAACAGACACGCCGACAGCAACCGACACCACGAGGCGCAGCGACCGCGGCGCCCAGTGCCCCTTCGACGCGAACGATCTGGGCATCTGACGAGCCACCAGCAGGAACACCACGATCACGAGCGCCTCGACCAGCAACTGGGTCACGGCGAGATCAGGTGCGCCGAAGTCACCGAAGATCGCGGCACACACGAACCCCACACCGCCGAGCATGATCGCAGCATTGAAACGCTCTCTCGAGACCGCAACACCCAGTGCAAATGCAACACCGAGCACCACAAGGACAGCCTGGATCCACGAGTCCGCGACAACCACGTCGCCGGTCACCTCACCAATGAACGAAGCAGCCGGTATCCCGAGCGCGGCAACGACCACCGCGAGGATCACCATGTTGTAGGCCACCAGAGAGCCGCTCTGGGTCACGGCCGTGACACGCTTTGAGCCGGACAACAGTCCGTCATAGAGCCGATCGAAGACCTTCTCCCCGATCGCACGACCACCCTGCCCGGCCTCGCGCCCGTGCAGCGCCCGGCCCGCCAGTGCACCGATCACCACGATGAGAACCGACAGCACGAAGGCAGTGTTGATGCCCGGCCACAACACGAGATACCCCTTGGCCTCTGCATCGAGCGCCTTGGCAGGGGCAGCAAGGAGACGGCCGGTTGCCGCGGCAGCCAGACCACCGGCGCATGTGACGAGCACCGTCGCCGCAACCGGGATTGTCAGCCCGGCGCCCGGGGCGTGGTCCACCACACTTGCCTCACGGTCCGGCTTGGTGCCGAGCAGGCCAAGAAGCAGCCGGGTCGTGTAGGCAACCGTGAGGGTCGAACCAAGGATCACGGCGACGAGCGCAAAGACGGCCATCGCCCCGAAGCCCGCATCGGGTTCGAGCAACGCAACAAGTGACTTTTCCTTGGAGACGAACCCGAAGAACGGAATCACGCCGGCCATTGATGCACCGGACACAGCCGTCATCACGGCAACAAGAGGCATGGTGCGCCCGACCCCGCTCAGCGACCGGATGTCACGGGTGCCGAATGAATGATCGATCACACCGACCGACAGGAAGAGCCCCGCCTTGAAGAATGCGTGGGCGGCAAGGTGTGCAACACCTGCGAACGTGGCCACTGGTGAACCGATACCGAACAACAGCACCAGCATGCCGAGCTGTGACACGGTGCTGTGGGCCAGCAGCAGCTTTGCGTCGGTCTGGCGCATCGCCGCGACACCGCCGACGATCATCGTGATGCCACCGAGCACAACGGTGGTCCAGCGCCACAGGTCAATGTCCGCCACCACCGGTGTCATTCGGGCGATCAACACGACACCGGCCTTGACCATGGTCGCCGAGTGCAGGTACGCACTCACCGGGGTCGGTGCCGACATTGCACCGGGCAACCAGAAATGGAACGGGAACTGTGCCGACTTGGTCAGGGCCCCGACGAGAACGAACATCGCCGCCACCGTGAACAGGGTTCCACCTTGATCGACCACCGCGAGCTCGGCGAAGGTGGATGTTCCGGCCACGTTCTGGAAGAGGATCACGCCGACGAGAAGGCAGATGCCACCCGAGCCGGTCACGAGCAGAGCGCGCATCGCCGACTTGCGGGCCGAGGCAGATTCGTCGTTCATGCCGATCAACAGGAACGAGAACACCGATGTGAGTTCCCAGAACACGAACATCGTGAAGAGGTCCGAACTCATGACGAGCCCGCTCATCGCCACCGCAAACCCCAGGAACAGACCCACAAACCGGCCGTAGGCGCGGTGATCGGGGAAGTAGTCCGATGAGTACCACAGCACCAGAGCGCCAAGGCCGGCGACAAGCACGACCATCAGCGTCGCAAAGCCATCAAAGCCGAGATCGAGCCTCAGACCCAGGTCGCCGATCCAGCCCCACTCCCAGGTCTGCTTCTCCTGGCCGGACAACACGGAACCGACCGCAACCGCCGCCAACAGAGCGGCACCAACCCGGGCGACCGACACACCGAAGCGTGCAGGCACCACGAATGCCACCGCAGCAGCGACGAGCAACGCAACGAACAGGATGATCACGACGAAGACCTGTCCGCTTTACGCACGCGCAGATGATAACCCAGGGGGTAATCGCGCCCCCCAAAAACGCCTCCGGGATGCACGGTGGCGGGCGTCACGGTGATGGGTGCCGGGTGGGAACCGTCGGGCGTTGACGACCCGGACTCGCACCGGTTATGCGCGGCGGCGGCGGCGCCGCGCAAACAGTGGTCGGCCGCCCAACAGAGCAAGCAGGATTGCTGCACTCATCACAAGAACCAAGAGGCGGACGTTGCTCTCACGTTCCAACACCTCAATTCCCATTGACAGAGAAACGAGCTCCTTGTCAGGGCCCACACCATTGATCTGAAGCGTGTGTTCGCCGATCTCCACTTCCTCTGGCACCGTGACCGTGATGGTGACCGTTCCGTCCGGGTTCACCACTCCGCGCCCAAGTTCGATCGGACTCGAGAACATGTACAAGGTGTACGTGGATCCAGGAACCAGTCCGGACGCCGAGACATCGATGGTCTCTTGGTGGAAAGCACGCAGGACTCCGTCAGACGCCACTGCAGCCGACTTGCTCGACGGGCTGATTCGTCCGAACACCACCTGCACCTTGTTCGGAAGTGAGTACACCACCGTTTCCTTCACACGCCGGACATTGACAGTCACTTGCCGTCCGCGAACGAATGCAGTCGACTGACCTGCAGCCAGATCCAGGACCTTCCCGTCGGCACCGAGCTGGACCACACCGGGGTTGGCGGGGGCGATGGTGGTTGTCGTTGTTGTGGTGGTACTTGATGTTGAGGGTGCCGAGGGAGCACGATTGGGCGGCGCCACCGTCGAGGGAGACGCCACATCCCGCGCGACAGTGTTCGACGGTGCTTGGGTGTTCACGGGCACAACGGGCAGAGTCGTGGCGACCGGTGCAGCAGAGACAGTGATGGTGTGCGACAACGCGGCACTTGTATAGGAATCGTCGCCACTCTGGCTGACCGACACCAGACAGGTTCCGGCGGCCAGGAATGTCACGACACCAGCAGACACGGAACACACCGACTGCGACTGGTTCGACACGGCGATCGTTGCAGCAAGGAAAGCAGAACTGTTGATGGTGATTGTGACGGTGGAGCCAACGACAGCCGTCGATGCAGGCATCGACTGGAACGACAACGTCTGGATGATCTTCGTGACAGAGATGGTCATGGAGTCGGTGACTGCGAGGTAGTTCGCACTCGACGCTCGCGTTGCGGTGACACCACACGACACTCCCCCGCGTGTCGACGACAGCACGTTTCCGGACACCGTGCAGGGCCCGGACACCACTGCCCACGAGACAGCACCGCCCGACTGCCCGCCCGTTGCGGTCAACGTCAACGTGGAGCCGGTCTCGAATGTTGCACCGCTGGTGATGGAGAAGCCGGTCTGAGGGGCACGCACCGTGGTGATGGCGGTGTCAACCGAGGAACGTGCGCTGTAGTTGGCGTCTGCTGCGCGGGTTGCCTTGACGACACATGCCGAGCCGACGGCCCCCGGTGTCAGTGTCGACCCGCTGAGCGTGCACACACCCGACACCTTGTCCCATGTCAACGCGCCGGTTCCCGACCCGCCGGACACCGACAACGTCAACGGTTCACCGAAAACAGCCTCGGTTGTGGTGACGGTCAATGACGACTGCGACGCACGCGAGACCGTGATGCCGAAGGATGACGATGTCACCGGTTCGTAGTTGTCGTTCCCGGACATGGATGCCGTGATTGCGCACGTCCCGGACCCGGAGGTGATCGACACCGACCCCGCTGAGTTCACACTGCACGCCGTGGACGACCCGGCCGACCAGGTGACCGCATTCGCAGTTGTTCCCCCCGAGGCCGACAACGAGACCGTTGCGCCGAATGTCGCGGTTGAGGTGCCGGAGATTGCCAGCGGGGTCTGGGATGCCTTGATTCCCGAAATCACCACTGTGGCGGACGTGGCGTAGAAGGTGTTGTCCGCAGCCTTGGTGGCGGCAATGTTGCAGGTTCCACTGGAGGCAATCATGGTGACCACACCGGTGTTGGCATTCACCGAACACACCGACGGCGACGTAGTAGCGAACACCACACCACCGGTTCCGCTTCCACCGGAAGTGCCCAGGGTGACGGTGTTCTGGTAACCCAGAGTGGCGGGAGAATTCGTGATCGAGAACGCCGACTGGTTCGTCATCCACTTTGCGAACAGAGTTCCCGATGAGGTCGGGGTGTACGAAGCTCCCCCGCTCCCGACGAAGGTCGTGAAGTTGGAGTCGGAATACCAACCCTCGAACGCGAAGTTCGTTCGTGTGGGTGTGGGAAGGGTCAAGGCCGGATTGCCGCTCGTGTAGGTCGCGCTTGCGGTTCCGTTCCCGCCGGTCGCGTTGTTGTAGTTGTACGAGACCGAGTATGTGTTCGGTGTCCATTGGGCGAACAGAGTGAACGGGCCGGTTGCCGAGGGAACATAGGTTGTCCCGGCAGGCATCTCCTCACCGATGAATATCTGGAGTCTCCATGTGGCCGTGTCAAAAAGAGTTCTCTGCGCAAAGGTCCAGTCGGTGTGGACGCTTCCCAAGTAGTTCCCGAATCCGATATCGGGATTGCTGTCGTAGTGGCGGTTCCACGCCAGAACAGTCTGCGAGTCCGACAGGTTGTGCACCTGGAACGATCCGTAGTCGCCAGTGAGCTCAGAGGTGTCGTCGTTGTCATAGATGGATGCACTTCCGGCCGGCGAGATTCCGGTGGTCCCCCAGCTGTAGTTCCGGGGCCAGATCTCCAATCGACCCGACTTGTTGAACCCTGTGGTGACCGTGCTTGCCGTGCCGGCAAAACCGGGCCAGTTCGAGGCGACGGACATGTTCGTGACGTTCGTCTTGATGACACGAATGTCGGAAAGGTCCGGAACCGCAAGTTGCGCCAGGGTGAGGTTTGACACCCATTTGTCGAACGCCACATCGGCCCACCGCAGTGTTCCGTTGTAGTTCGCCTCCATGCGATAGCGCACCCGGTCGAACGATGCCCCTTGCGAGGTCAACGTGGCAGCTGCGTCTCCCCCGCCCCTTCCGAAGCCCGAGGTGTACACGAGGTTGTTTCCGGATCGCGTCGGCGCGGTGAGCTGGTACACCAGCTGCGAACCAGCCGCACGTGTGCTCCAGCCACGGAACGTGTAGCCGGGCCGCGTGGGTGTGGGAAGAGTCAGGGAGCTGCCGATGGTCCACGACACAGGCGACACAGCGTTCCCACCCTGCGCGTCGTACGTGACGGTGTGGGTGGAAGCACTTGCACCCGAGATGGTGCGGTCGAAGTCCGGGTATGCAATGTCGGCAACGACAAGGACGGAGAGTACGACCACCAGTCGGACCACTTGTGAAAGTGCCGACCATACGACCCTGAGCCGAGCCAAAGCATCACAAAAGAACTGGAACATCCGCCTACATTCACAATAACAAGGCCCACGGAGGTGCCGGAAATCTCGGCAGCAGATCGCGCTAAACCCCGACAGTCACAGCGATGGGGCGAGAAACAGCAACTACATGCTTCGAGTGGTGGGCGTTGAGGGACTCGAACCCCCGACCCTCTCCTTGTAAGGGAGATGC
>CAZENK010000004.1:0-80959 GCA_964513585.1 uncultured Bifidobacterium sp.
TCGCGCCGTCGACCACGGCGACGGCGCTCACCTCACTCGTGACGGGGCTGTCGCCCGGCGAGCACGGGCTGATCGGATACCGGGTCGACATGGGCAGCACTGTGATGAACGTGCTGCGTTGGGGCGACGAGAACGGTGATCTGCGCAGGGCTTTCCCTCCCGAGACCACGCAACCGTGCCCGCCGTTCCTCGGGCTCAGTGTGCCTGTGATGAGCAAGGCAGAACTCGAGGGCACCGGCTTCACGCTGGCCCACCTGAACGGCGTGAAGCACATGGGGTGGCGCGCGGCGAGCAGCATCCCGGTGCTCGTGCGCAGGGCACTCGATGCGGGCGAGCAGTTCGTGTACGCCTACTACGACGGCGTCGACAAGATCGCCCATGAGCGGGGGTTCGGGGCGTTCTACGAGGCCGAGCTGCGTGCGGCTGATGCGCTCGTCGCAGGCATCGTCGATGTGCTCCCTCCCGACACGGTGCTCTTGGTGACCGCAGACCACGGCCAGGTGCACGTCGGGGAGAACACCATTGTCCCGGCACCGGAGGTCACCGACCTCGTGGATCATCAGTCAGGAGAGGGTCGTTTCCGTTGGATGCATGCCCGCCGCGGCCGTGAGGCCGCCCTGTTCGAAGCGGCACAGCGGTACTCGGACGTTGCATGGGTTGTCACGCGCAGCCAGGTGCTCGACGAGCGCTGGTTCGGCCCCCGCGTGCCCGAGCCGGTCGTGCGTCGAATGGGTGATGTTGCCCTGGTTGCGCGCGAGCAGGTGAGTTTCGACGAGCCCCTCGACGGGGGTGCGTTCGAGTTGGTCTGCCGTCACGGATCACTGACGGCCGACGAGATGCTGGTGCCGCTCGTTGCCCACCGCACCTAGGTGACCGTGGCATCCGGTGACCGTCTCAACGGTGTCGTGAGTTGGCAGAATGGTCAGGTGACACAGAACGGTGATTCCCCCCAGGTCGTGACAGGTGCCGAGGTCGTCGACTCCGTTCCCTCAAACGAGAACCAGCAACCGGCCGTCGAGAGCGTGACCGAACCCGCCAAGGTGATGCGCATCGGGTCAATGGTGCGCCAGTTGCTCGAGGAGGTCCGGGGGACCCAGCTCGACGAAGCCAGTCGCGAGCGACTGGCTGAGATCTACGAACGCTCGATCGTCGAGATCTCCGAGGCGTTGTCCCCCGATCTTGCAGAGGAACTGCACATCCTCGCTCTTCCGTTCAAGGACGGCGAGGTCCCGAGCGAAGGTGAGTTGCGCGTCGCAAAGGCGCAACTCGTCGGTTGGCTCGAGGGGCTGTTCCACGGCATCCAGGCCACCTTGTTCGCCCAGCAACTCGCGGCGCGCCAGCAGATCGAACAGATGCGCCAGATTCCCCAGAGCGGCCCTGCCAATGCGGGCCCCGGCGGCACCTACCTCTAGCGCCCCGCCCGGGCGACCAATTCGGGTGACGCAGCCGACTGCTACTTTTGTGAATCACATCGATGTCACTTGGCACCGGAACTGCGCAACGCAGCAACCCGGACCGGGTGTGTGTCGGTGGGGTTGATGGTCTCCGTGCGACGGGGTCATCGACCGTGATGCGAGGAGGTCCCGGCCTTCACGCGAGAAGAATCGTCCAGAGCGTGCAGAAAAGGGGTGGAGAGTGTCGTCGTCATTCACGCATCTCCACGTGCACACCGAGTTCTCCATGCTCGACGGGGCGGCCCGGCTTGACGAACTGGTGCGGAAGGCCGTCGAGGACGGCCAGCCGGCGCTCGGCATCACCGACCACGGCAACATGTACGGCGTCATCGACTTCTACAAGGAGTGCCGCAAGCAGGGCATCAAACCCATCATCGGCACCGAGGCCTACATGGCTCATGACCACCGGACCGAGCGAATCGCCCGGCGCGGCAAGATGGACGACAACGGAGGCACCGACGAGGGCGGCCGCAAGCAGTACTACCACCTGACCCTGCTGGCCGAGAACAACGAGGGTTACCGCAACCTGATCAAGCTGTCGAGCCTGGCGTTCCTCGAGGGTTACCACTACAAGCCGCGCATCGACTGGGAACTCCTCGAGCGACATGCCAAGGGGCTCATCGCCACCACCGGATGTCTCGGCGGGCACGTGCTGCAGTCGTTGCTGAACGGTGACGAGAAGGGGGCAGTGCAGAAGGCGGGTCGCCTGCAGGAGATCTTCGGCAAGGACAACCTCTTTGTCGAACTGCAGAACCACGGCATCGCAGACCAGCTGCGCACAAACCCGAAGCTCGTCGAGATCGCGAACAAGATCGGTGCGCCCCTGCTCGCCACCAACGACTCGCACTACGTGAACCAGGCCGACCACGAGGCCCACGATGCACTGCTGTGCGTGCAGACCGGTGCGCTCATGCACGACCACGACCGTTTCAAGTTCGAGGGCACGGAGCACTACCTGAAGTCGGCCGAGGAGATGAGGTATCTCTGGCGTGAGCTCCCCACGAGCTGTGACAACACGCTCTGGATCGCCGAGCGGTCGAACGTCGAGATCGAACTGGGCAGCCACAAGCTCCCGGTGTTCCCGGTGCCCGAGGAGTTCAGTGATGACGCGGCCTACCTCGCGCATCTCACGTGGCGCGGCGCCGAGATGCGCTGGGGCAAGGACCTCCCGCAAGATGTCGTCGAGCGCGTGTCGTTCGAGCTCGGGGTTATCAACCAGATGGGGTTCTCGTCGTACTTCCTCATCGTGTGGGATCTCATAAAGCACGCAAAGGACTCCGGCATACGCGTCGGTCCCGGTCGTGGGTCCGCTGCAGGGTGTGCGGTGGCGTACTGCCTGCGCATCACCGAACTCGACCCCCTGAAGTACGACCTTCTGTTCGAGCGCTTCCTGAATCCCGACCGTGTGAGCATGCCCGACATCGACATGGACTTCGACTCGCGCTACCGCGACCACATGATCCGCTACGCCGCCGAGAAGTACGGCCGTGACCATGTGGCACAGATCATCACGTTCGCCACGATCAAGGCGCGCAACGCGGTGCGTGACGCCGCCCGTGTGCTCGGTCACGAGTACGCGGTGGGGGACAGCATCGCCAAGCTGATGCCGCCGTTGATCCAGGGCCGCGACACACCGCTGGCTGCCTGTCTCGAGTACGACGCAAAGTACGCCGACGGCTTCCGTGAGGCCCAGGGCCTGCGCGATCTCGTCGGCCGTGACGAGGTGGCGGCCAAGGTGGTCGAGGTTGCCCGCGGACTCGAGGGGCTGAAGCGGTCAGACGGGATCCACGCCGCGGCCGTGGTGATCACCCCCGAGCCGCTGACCGAGTACCTGCCTATCCAGCGCAAGCCGGTGGGCGATCTGAAGGCCGACGAGGCCCCGATCGTGACCCAGTACGAAATGCACGCCGTCGAGGACCTCGGCCTCCTCAAGATGGACTTCCTCGGTCTGCGCAACCTCGACGTGATCACCGACACCGTCGAGATGATCCGCCGCCAGCGCGACCCCGGTTTCGACATCGATTCGGTCCCGCTCGACGATCCGGCAACCTTCGAGCTGCTGGGTCGCGGCGACACGATCGGCGTCTTCCAGCTCGAGTCCGCGCCGATGCGTGCATTGCTGAAGTCCATGCGCCCGACATCGTTCGAGGATGTGAGCGCGGTTCTCGCCCTGTACAGACCGGGCCCCATGAGTGCGAACATGCACAACGACTACGCCGACTACAAGAACAACAGGAAGACCCCCGAGTACTTCCACCCCGAGGCGAGGGAGCTGCTGAACGACACCTTCGGCCTCATGGTGTACCAGGAGAGCATGATGCGGGTTGCCCAGCGGTTCGCCGGCTACTCGTTGGCCCAGGCCGACAACCTGCGCAAGGCGTGCGGCAAGAAGGACCCCGTCGCGATGCAGAAGGAGGAGTCCGTCTTTGTCGACGGGTGCGAACGCACCGGGTACGGCCGTGAACTGGGGGAGAACCTGTTCGCGGTCATAAAGAAGTTCGCCGACTATGCGTTCAACAAGAGCCACACGTTCGGCTACGGGTTGATCTCGTACCAGACGGCATACCTGAAGGCTCATTTCCCGGTCGAGTACTCCGCATGCCTGTTGTCCTCCGTGAAGGGCAACTACGACAAGGCCGCCGTGCACCTTGCCGACTGCCGTGCGATGGGCATCACTGTCTCCACGCCCGACATCAACGCCGGGCGGTCCGAGTTCGAGGCGATCAGCAACGAGCAGGAGAAGCGGATCGTGTTCGCTCTGTCCGCAGTGCGGAACGTGGGTGAGGGTCTCGTTGCGCTCATCATCGAGGAGCGCGATGCACACGGGCCCTTCGAGTCGTTCCACGATTTCGCCCGTCGTGTGCCCGAGCAGGCACTGAACAAGCGCGCAGTCGAGTCGTTGATCAAGTCCGGCGCCTTCGATTCGCTCGGTCACCCGCGCCGCGGGTTGTTGATGGTGTTCGAGTCGATCATCGACGATGCGCTCTCGAAGCGACGCGAGGAGGAAAAGGGCGTGATGTCCCTCTTCGGTGAGCTCGAGGACTCCGGACCGGGCGGCTGGTCCTCCGACATCGCGATCCCCGATGCACAGTTCGTGAAGTCGGACCAGCTCCGTCACGAGAAGGACATGCTCGGTCTGTACATCTCCGACCATCCGTTGCGTGGGATCGAGGGCGCACTGAGGCGACTCACCACGAGCTCCATCCGTGATCTCGAGACCCGCGAGGCCGGAAACGTCACGATTGGTGGGGTGGTGTCGGGGTTGAACCGCCGCTTCACGAAGCGCGGTGACCAGATGGCCACGTTCGTTCTCGAGGACATGGACGCAGGCATCGAAGTGACGGTGTTCGCAAAGGTGCTCGCCGAGTTCGGGCACCTGTTGGCGAACGACCAGATCGTGACCGTCACCGGTCGGCTCAACAAGCGCGAGGACAACCCTGCGAGCTTCAGCGCCCAGCGGATCGTGGTGCCCCAGAACCTCGACCAGAAGATTCCGGAGATCGTGCTGTCGTTGCCCACGGGTTTCTCGGCGGCCAAGCTCGAGACGCTGAAGGGGATCATCGCCGAGTTCCCCGGTCTGTCGCCGGTGCGCATCCAGCTGGTCGGGGGCAAGATGTTCGACCTCGGGCCGACCTGTCTGGTCGACATCGACAAGTCCGTGGGCCCGCTGAGGCTCACATTCGGCTCTCAATCAGTGAAAATCATCTGATTCTCGCCCCTGTTTCGGGGTTCTGGGTCCCGAAATGGCAGAATGGAGAAGTTGTTTCTCGCGCTCGATCGCGAAGTACCCGGGGGAGTCGGTCAGTTCAATGTCGTTGGTAGTAGCCACTCAGGACAGCAGTGCCCTGACGGAAGCCCAGATCGAAGAGATGCTCACCATTGAGGGTGCCTTCAGTCTGGCTGACTTCCAGAAGGCACAGGGCGACTGGGTGCTCTGCACGCTCGCGCGCATCGACGGCAAACTGCACGGGGTGACCTTCTCCACGCTCGAGCGCATCGGTGGCACACCGTGTGTGTTGATCGGTCTCATGACGATCAAGCGCACAGGCAAGCGCGACTCGGTGCTGAAGGGCCTCATGGGTGAGGCCTACCACCGGGCACTGATGGCCTTCCCCGATGAGGACGTCGTGGTCGGCAGTCGTTTCGCTTCTCCCGACGGCGTCGAGGCGTTCAAGGCCCTGACCGAGATGATCCCCCGTGCGGGTCACCGCGCAGTGGGCGAGGAGCGCGCCTGGGGCAAGCGTCTTGCGCGGCGGTTCGGTGTCGACTCGAAGTACGACGACCAGACATTCGTCGTTGCATCCGACGGCCAGAGCGGTTTCCTCGATCATGTGTCGTCGAAGCCGGAGAAGATCTCCGGCGACATCGTGTCGCTGTTCAAGAACGTGAACGCGAAAAAGGGCGGCGTGCTCATCGTGCACGGCTGGACGATGGCCGAGAGCCTCGTCAAGCTGGGCGCGCGTTCGTAAACCGTGGAGTTCGTCGAGCTCGTCCGCACGCGGCGGATGACCCGGGCGTTCAGACCGGATGCCCTGCCCGACGGTGTTTTTGCATCATGCGTCGACCTTGCCCGACGGTCGCCCAGTGCCGGCAACTCGCAGGGCTGGCACCTGTTGGTGTGGGAGAACGAGGAGACCTCGCGTTACTGGGACCTTGCCTTCCCATCTGACAGGCGCGCGGGGTTTGCCTTCCCCGGGCTCTTCTCTGCTCCGCTCATCGCCCTGGTGCTCGCGGACGAGCGCGCGTATCTCGATCGCTACTCAGAACCCGACAAGTCGGGGCAGTCTCTGGGGTCGTCGACATCCGGATGGGTCGCGCCGTACTGGACGATCGATGCGGCCTTCGCCACCATGACGTTGATGCATGCGCTGCACGACCACGGGCTCGGCACGCTGTTCTTTGCCCATGCGAATGAGGCAGCGTTGCGCGACACGTTCGGTGTCCCCGCGTCGGCCCATGTTCTCGGTGCGCTCGCGGTCGGTCACCCCGACGAATCGCAGCAGGTGCCGGGCCGCAGCGCCGGGCGGGTGCGACGTCCCGTGGACGAGATCATTCACCGCGGCCGCTGGTAGCGAGGCGCGCGCGCAGTTCCTCGACTGTCGAGGCAGGCAACAGGCACTCGTGCCCGCGACACACGTAAGCCAGCCCCGGTTGCCGGTCCGACCAGAGCGGTGAACCGGTGGGCTCTCCCCATGCGACCACCCCGTGGGGTCTCCATTGACTCAGGTACTCGGACAGGTACGCAGATGCCGGGCCGGGCAGCACGACCTCCATGGTGCCGTCAGCAAGCAGAAGGCTTGCCGCGAGCGCATGACAGAAGGCCGTGGGTGCCGACGGGGCGACCCTGGCGAGAAGGCGCAGGATGTCGATGGCCGAGTCCCTCCACCGTTGTTCACCCGTGACGGCGGACAGCCGCAGGAACGCCATTGCTGCCACCGAGTTCGACGAGGGCGTGGCGTTGTCCATGAGGTCCTTCTGTCTCACGATCAACTGCTCGGACCCTGATGCGACAGTGAACAGCCCGCCGTTCTCGTCGTCCCAGTGCGAAGCGATGAGTTCCTCTGCCGCCTGCACCGCGACATCGAGCCAACGGTGCTCGGCGGTGAGCTCGTACATTCGCACCATCGCATCGACCACATGGGCGAGGTCGTGGGCGAGGGCATCGTGACGGGCGCGCGGCACGGCGTCGGCCTGCCAGCTGCGCTTCCACCGGCCCTGCTCGTCGCGCATCGCCCCGACGAGGAACTCGGCATTGCGCACTGCTGCAACGCGCACCCTGTCGGAGCCGAGTGCGCCCGCGACCTCGCACAACGACGAGAGCATCATGGCGTTCCACTCGAGCAGCACCTTGTCGTCGAGACCGGGGCGCGGGCGTCGGTCCCGCGCCGACTTGAGCACCGCCCGCCATGCGTCCTGCTCGGGAGTGCGAATGATGTCGCCACGGTGGTGCAGACGCGTGGGGATCGAGCGGCCCTCGAAGTTTCCCTCGTCCGTGATGCCCCAGTAGGCGCACGCCGCGTCGGCATCCGCACCGAGCACGGCCCGCACATCGTCGGGCACGAACGTGTAGAAGGCGCCCTCCTCGGAGTGGCCCTCGGGCGTCAGCGAGTCCGCATCCTCTGCGCTGTAGAAGCCGCCGAGTTCGTGGGTCATCTCGTCGAGCACGTAGTCGACGATCTCGCGAACGATCTGTTCGTCCCGGTCGAGCCGCGTGAGCTGCCACATGTGCAGGTACACGCGCACGATCAGTGCCTGGTCGTAGAGCATCTTCTCGAAATGGGGCACCAGCCATTTCTCGTCCACCGAGTACCTGGCGAAACCACCCCCGAGGTGGTCGTACATGCCGCCCGCGGCCATTGCATCGAGCGACACGCGCACGATCTCGACGAGTTCGTGGTCGCCGTTCAGCAGCGAGACACGCAGCAGCGCATCGAGGCCGAACGTGGAGGGGAACTTCGGTGCGGAGCCGAACCCGCCCCACGCGGCATCGAACGATGACTGCAGGGCGCCCACGGTGATCGACACGAGATGCTGTGCATCGACCGCGGGGGCCGGGGTGATGTGGGCGGTCCGCCCGATTGCCTCGACGAGTGCGTCGACGTTCTGCTGCAGCTCGTCGCGACGGTTGCGCCATGCGTCGTCGACTGCCTCCATGAGCCTCACGAAGGTCTCGCGCGGGTAGTACGTGCCGCCGTAGAACGGTTGCCCGTCAGGGGTGCAGAAAACCGTCATCGGCCACCCGCCACGGCCGGTGAGTGCCTGCACGGCATCCATGTACACCGCATCGACATCGGGTCGCTCCTCGCGGTCGACCTTCACGTTCACGAACAGTCGGTTCATCACCGCAGCGGTGGCGGGGTCCTCGAAACTCTCGTGGGCCATCACGTGGCACCAGTGGCATGCCGAGTACCCGACCGAGAGAAGAATCGGTCTGCCTGACCTGCGGGCCTCGTCGAAGGCTTCGTCCCCCCACTGGTACCAGTCGACGGGGTTGTCGCGGTGCTGGCGCAGGTACGGCGACGACGCGTCGGCGAGGCGGTTCACGCGAGGATCAGGCGCCCATGGCGTGGTAGCCGCCGTCGACGTGGATGATCTCTCCCGTGGTGGCGGGGAACCAGTCGGAGAACAGTGCGAGCACGGTCTTTGCGACAGGTGTCGAGTCGGTCACGTCCCACCCGAGCGGGGCACGCTCGTCCCACACGTCCTCGAACTTCTTGAAGCCGGGGATCGACTTGGCGGCCATCGTCTTGATGGGTCCTGCGGCGACAAGGTTGCACCGGATGCCCCTCGGCCCGAGTTCCTTCGCGAGGTAACGGTTGGTGGCCTCGAACGCGGCCTTTGCCACTCCCATCCAGTTGTAGGCGGGCCATGCAACGGTGTTGTCGAAGTCGAGCCCCACGATCGACGACCCGGGGCCCATCAGCGGGAGGAACGCGTCGGCCATCGTCTTCAGCGAGTACGCCGAGATCTCCATTGCAACGGCAACATCCGACCACTGGGCCGCCAGGAAGTCATCACCGAGGCACACCTCGGGAGCGAACCCGATCGCGTGCAGGACCCCGTCGACGGTCCCCAGCGTGCGCTGCACGTCCCCGCGCACTGATTCCACGTGCTCGGCGTTCGTCACGTCGAACTCGAAGACCTCGACAGGGGTGTCGAGCCTGCGCGCCGTGCGCTGCGTGAGCGACAGGGCGCGGCCGGCGCCGGTCAGCACGATGCGGGCACCTTCTCGCTGGGCGAGTTGTGCCACGCGGAACGCCAGCGACGCATCGGTGAGAACCCCCGTGACGACCAGATTCTTTCCTTCGAGAAGACCCATGGTTATGACCGTAGTTCGGTGGGGGTCCGTGTGTAAGGCTCTACGGAATGCGTATTGGAATCCTCGGTGGGACCGGGCCGGCGGGAACCGCACTCGGCGCCCGTCTCGCCTCCGTCGGTTATGAAGTTGTGCTCGGTTCCCGGTCGAAGTACCGCGCCCTCGAGGCGTGCGACTCGGTGAAGGCGAAGTGGCCGGGGCTCGACCTCTCCCTGACGGCCGGTGACAACCACGCCGCGTCTGAGTGCGATGTCGTCGTTCTCGCGACACCGTGGGACGGCGCGGCGACCACGGCACAGGACCACATCGACGTTCTTGCGGGCAAGGTCGTCATCAGCATGGCGAACGCTCTCGTGCGCGTGGGCCACGAGTTCCAACCGCTCCTTCCGCCCCGTGGCAGCGTGGCCGCCCACGTGCAGGCCGCCGTGCCCGAGTGCCGGGTGGTCGCGGCCTTCCATCACCTGCCCGCGACCGAACTCGGTCATCTGGGCGAACCGATCGACTCGGACGTGTTGATCTGCTCCGACGACCCGGAGGCAACATCGATCGCAATGGAGATCACCTCGAGGATCCCCGGGTGCCGGCCGCTCGATGCAGGTGAGCTGTCGAACGCAACGGCGATCGAGGCCTTCACGGCGGTTCTGCTCCAGCTCAACGTTCGCTACAAGACCCGCGTCGCACCGAAGCTGACGGGCATCAAGCGGGATCCACGGGCACAGGCGTAACGACGATGGCAATGAGGCTGTACGACACTGCGCGGCGCGAGGTCGTTCCCTTCGAGCCGGGAGAGCTCGTGTCGATGTACACCTGCGGCATCACCCCGTACGACGCAACCCATCTCGGCCATGCAGCGACATTCCTCGTCTACGACGTGCTGCAGCGCCGTCTCATCGACCTCGGCCACACAGTCCGCTGCGTGCGCAACGTGACCGATGTGGATGACCCGTTGTTCGCGAAGGCGCGGGAACTGGGCGTGCATTACCTCGACCTTGCAGCGGGGGAGGAGGCGCGCTTCAACCGCGACATGGAGGCCCTGAACGCCCTGCCGGTATACAGCACACCACGGGCCTCGTCGGCCATCTCCGACATCCGCGGGTTCATCGGGATGGTGCTCGACCGCGGGTTCGCGTACACCGCCGGCGGCTCCGTCTACTTCGACGTGACGAAGTTCCCCACGTTCGGTGAGGTGTCCCACTATTCGCACGACCAGATGATCGAGTTCGCACGCCGCCGTGGCGGCAACGTCGAGGACCCGCACAAGCGGAACCCGCTCGACTTCGTGCTGTGGCACCCCTCTGCCGATGACGAACCGGCATGGGACGCGCAATGGGGTGCAGGGCGTCCGGGATGGCACATCGAGTGCTCGGCGCTTGCGCTCCGCGAACTGGGCACCACGATCGACCTGCACGGTGGCGGCAGCGACCTGATCTTCCCGCACCACGAATGCGAGCGCGCGCAGTCCGAGGCCGCGACCGGGGAGCCGTTCGTGCGTCACTGGATGCACGTGGCGATGGTGTTCAAGGACGGCGAGAAGATGTCGAAGAGCCTGGGCAATCTCGTCTTCGTCGATGCCCTGCGCAGGGAATGGGACCCGCGCAGCATCCGCCTCGCGGTGATCGAGCACCACTACCGCAACGAATGGGAATGGGACGACGGCCTCATGCCGAGGAACCGCGACCGGCTGCATGCCTGGCGACTTGCCCGTGGGGGCACCCCGGGGGCAGTGCTCGACGAGGTGCGTGGGCATCTGGACAACGACCTGGACACGGCCGGGGCTGTTGCGGCAATCGACCGCGCGGCCGCCGCAGGGGTCGATGTGACCGATGCTGCATCGTTGCTCGGCGTCGATCTCGCAGCCGAGATCGGGCCGCGTTGAGTGTCACATTGACACTTCGTAAATAGTTGGTGTCCGCCTCTGTTGCCCGTGGCGAATTGGGTCTATTCTCAGCCTCACCATGACAATCGGGGAGCGCGATTCAATGGTCGTTGCGGCATCGGTCGCGCGACCCGGCACAGGCCGTGCACAGGTGCGCGCGCGCCGGGTGATCCGTCCGTTGCTCGGGCGTCTGTGGAAGGTGACCATCGAGGGTGCCGAGAACATTCCTGTCGAGGGGCCGGCAATCCTGTGCCCGAACCACATCAGTTTCTTCGACTCGGTCTTCACCATGGCCTATGCAGGTCGCCAGATCAGCTTCGTCGGCAAGTCCGAGTACATGGACTCATGGAAGACCAGGCACCTGTTCCCGGCTCTCGGCATGATCCCGATCGACAGGTCGGGTGGATCGAAGAGCGAGGGTGCGTTGATTGCCGCCGAGAACGTGTTGCGTCGCGGTGAGTTGTTCGGCATCTACCCGGAGGGCACGCGCAGTCGCGACGGGATGCTGTACAAGGGACACACGGGTGCTGCCCGCCTTGCCGTCAAGGTGGGGTGTCCGATCATCCCGGTCGGCATCATCGGTACGCGCGAGATCCAGCCCCCTGACAAGGTCATCCCGCGCATCGGTCTCGAGTGCACCGTGAAGTTCGGTCGACCTCTCGAGCCGGCCCGCTACCTCGGTCGTGGCGATGATCACATGATCCTGCGCGAGATGACCGATGAGCTCATGTTCGAGATCCGCGAACTCACCGGCCAGGAGTACCGCAACACCTATGCCACGAAGAAGGCAGAGGCGCTCCCGGCCGACACGGTGACGGTCCCGGGGCACTAAAGAAGCAGGGCCACTCTGCGGGTGCTCCGTAGAATGGGGTCCTCATGGCCGACATCTCCGTACTCCTTCCCGATGGCTCGTCACGATCCCTGCCCGAGGGGTCCACGGTTGCCGACCTTGCGGCATCGATCGGATCGCGCCTGGCCAAGGCGGCAGTCGCCGGCACCGTCGATGGTGAAGAGGTCGACCTCGGTCGCGTGCTCGATCCCGGCGCCCGCGTCTCGGTGATCACTGCCGAGTCCGACGCGGGCCGCCATGTGCTGCGCCATTCGACTGCCCATGTGCTCGCACAGGCCGTGGTCCAGCTGTTCCCGGGTGCACAGTTCTCGATCGGCCCGGCCATCGAGGACGGGTTCTACTACGACTTCGAGCTTCCCGGTGGCCGCACGTTCTCCGACGACGACCTGGCCTCGATCGAGTCGCGCATGCGCGAGATCATGAAGGCCGACCAGCCCTTCGTGCGGTCGGAGGTGTCGCCCCGCGATGCCCTCGATCTGTTCGCGCAGCAGAAGTACAAGTGCGAGATCATCGAGCGCGTCACATCGGGTGCAGCAGACGGCAGCGATGCGGGCGAGGTGGGCAACTCCGGCACCATCAGCGTGTACCGCAACTCCGATGAGTTCGTCGACCTGTGCCGCGGGCCTCATGTGCCCTCCACGTCGCGACTCGGGCACTTCGCCCTGATGAAGGTGGCCGGTGCGTACTGGCGCGGCAACGAGAAAGGACCGATGCTGCAGCGCATCTACGGCACGGCGTGGGAGAGCGACGCCGCGCTGAAGGAGCACCTGCACCGCCTGGAAGAGGCGGCAAAGCGTGATCACCGCAAGCTCGCGAACGAACTCGATCTTCTCTCGTTCCCGTCCGAGCTCGGCGGCGGTCTCGCCGTGTGGCACCCCAAGGGTGCGATCATCCGCAAGTTGATGGAGGACTACAGCCGTCAGCGCCATCAGGACGGCGACTACCAGTTCGTCTACACGCCGCATCTCGCCAATGCGAACCTGTTCGTGCAGTCGGGTCACCTCGACTTCTATGCCGACGGCATGTACCCGCCGATGGAGATGGACAACGGCACCTACTACATGAAGCCGATGAACTGCCCGATGCACTGCCTCATCTACGGCAGCCGCCAGCGCAGCTACCGAGAACTGCCGTTGCGTCTGTTCGAACTCGGCAACGTGTACCGCTACGAGCGTGCGGGAACACTGCACGGTCTCCTCCGTATCCGCGGCTTCACCCAGGACGACAGCCACATCTACTGCACCGAAGAGCAGATGGCGGACGAGATCGCCTCGCTGCTCGACTTCATCATGTCGGTGCTGCGCAGGTTCGGTTTCCGGGACTTCGAGTTCAACCTGTCGACCCGGGACCCGGACAAGTCCGTGGGGTCAGACGAGATCTGGGAGAAGGCCACCACCGCCCTCGGGGAGGCGCTCGGCAAGCACGGTCTCGAGTACAGGATCAAGGACGGCGATGCGGCGTTCTACGGCCCCAAGATCGACATCGACGTGCGCGATGCGATCGGCCGGAAGTGGCAGCTGAGCACGATCCAGCTGGACTTCAACTCGCCCGAGCGTTTCGGTCTCGAGTACGTGGGCAACGACGGCCAGCGCCGTCGCCCGATCATGATCCACCGCGCGCTCATGGGTTCGATCGAGCGCTTCTTCGGTGTGTTGATCGAGCACTACGCAGGTGCATTCCCCACATGGCTGTCACCGGAACAGGTGCGGGTGCTGCCCGTGGCCGCTGCACACGATGCCTATGCCGAATCGGTCGTGGCGCGACTCAAGTCGCGAGGCTTCCGGGTCGACATCGACCACGCCGACGAACAGCTCGGCAAGCGCATCCGCAATGCCAAGACCGGCAAGGTTCCCTACGTTCTCGTGGTCGGTGACGACGACGTGGCGAACGGGACGGTCGGTGTCAACCCGCGGGGCGGTGATGTCGAGCGTGACGTCACAGTCGATGACTTCATCAGCCGCATCGCGGCCGACGTTGCCGAGGGACAAACGGGCGGCGACTGAATGTCGTTCGAACAGCTGTGGAACGGCTGGCGCTCCGAGTACGTGGGTTCGGTGCCCTCGACCCCGCCGACAGAGACCCGTTCCGTCTTCACGAGGATCCTCGAGTCGGGCATGAGTGACGACGAGGCCTTCATCGTGCACCGGTCACGGTCGTGCTTTGCGATCCTGAACGCCTACCCCTACGCGACCGGCCACCTCCTCGTGCTGCCGTTCCGGGAGGTGCCGAACCTCGAGGACCTCGATGCCGACGAATCAGGTGACTTGTGGTCGACGGTCACCGATGCAACGGTTGCGCTGAAGTCATCGCACTCGCCCGACGCGTTGAACGTGGGCATCAACCTGGGTGCAGCGGCCGGGGGCAGCATCGCGCGTCATCTCCACGTGCACGTGGTGCCGCGCTGGAACGGCGACTCGAACTTCATGACAGCGGTCGCATCCACGCGTACCATCCCGGAACCGTTGCCGCTGACAGCAGACAAGATCCGAAAGGCCTGGCCAAAGGGGAAACAATGACAGACGATATCCGTGACGAACTGCCCGAGGACCTGAACGCGGTCGACAACATCGGTGCCTACGACTTCCCCGACAACAGCCGCCGCCGCATCCCGGGAGTGATCTATGCGGTGCTGTCCGCCGGGTGCATCGCAGTGTGGGCATCGGCGCGCAACGGCGATTCGGTGCTCGTCAACGGTGGTCTGGTGTTCGCGGCGGCGGTTCTCGGCGTGATGGCCCTCGTGTCGCTCACGAGCGGGTGGAAGATGACCGTCGACGAGTCAGAGGCACTCGTGGTTGCCACGCGCACCGTCGGGTTCCCCGTGGGGCATGCGTCCGCCCAGCAGGTGTGGCGCGGGATCCGCAGCCGTCCGACCTGGCGCATCTTCTGCTACAGCGCAGAGGAGCCGCCGTTGCGCAGGGGTCTGGTGCTCGTCGACGCAGTGAACGGTGCGGTCGTGGAGTGTCTCGTGGAGGACAACCCCGACAACGATGTCGCCCCCTCGCAGAGCCAGGGCGAGTAGCGTTCCGACAATGTTCGACGGCAGGTTCCGGGCGCCGATTGAGCGCGCAGTTCGCCCTGTGGGCATGCTGCTGCGACGCACGGGCATGTCTCCCGACCATCTCACGGTTCTCGGGATCGTCGTTGCCGTCGGTGCCGCCTTTGCCATCGGCAACGGTGCGCTGCGCGGCGGGCTCGTGCTCGTGATCCTGGCAGCCCTGCCCGACATGCTCGACGGCGCTCTCGCAAAGGCGTCGAACACTGCGAGCCAGCGCGGTGCGTTCTTCGACTCGGTGATCGACCGTGTCACCGACTCGGTGCTCTTCGGGGGCGTCGCGTGGTACTTCGCATCGGAGAAGAGCCCGCACCTCGCGCTCCTGCCGATGGCCATCATGGGCGTCTCGTCTTTGATCTCCTACGAACGCGCCAAGGCGGAGTCGCTCGGGCTGTACGCCAAGGGCGGCCTGATGGAGCGTGCCGAGAGGATCGTGGTGCTGTGTCTCGGTCTCCTGTTCGACTCGCTGCTCGTGCCGATCATGTGGATCATGCTGGTGCTCACCGTCGCCACGGCAGTGCAGCGCTTCGTGCAGGTGTGGCGCCAGGCCGAGGTGTCCGCCACGACCATGGCCAAGCGCGAGGTGCGTCAGGTGCGTCGTGTGACCCGCCAGAGCGCCCGTGCCTCCAGGCGCCAGTTGTCGGTGGTGTCGCGCCAGCGGCGGCGACAGAGAAATGGCTAGCCCGCTCGACGACATCGGTGATGCACTCACGGTCGGTTCCTACCGCGTCGGGTCGCTGATCGCCAGGGTCACACCGGGCCCTGTCGCACAGGGCGTGGTGTCGTTGCTCGCCCCCGGGATCGCCCTGTCGCTGCGCAGCAAGCGCCACATGATCGAGCGCCACCTCCGTCGTGTCGACCCGTCGATGGGGGGAGTCGCGCTGCGCCGTGCCTCACAGCGGGCGTTCGACAGCTACATGCGCTACTACACGGAGAGCTTCCGCCTGCCGACGTTGTCGAAGCGTCACGTGGACCGCTGTTTCACTGTCGACGGGTTCCACCACATCGACGAGGCACTGGCCAAGGGGAACGGTGCGATTCTCGCACTGCCGCACCTCGGGGGTTGGGAGTGGGCCGGGCGCTGGATGGCCGACAAGGGGCACCGTCTCACGGTGATCGTGGAACCGCTCGACCCGCCCGAGCTCTTTGAATGGTTCGCAAAACTGCGCAGTGACCTCGGCATGAACGTGGTGCCGTTGGGTCCGCGCGCAGCACCCGAGATCCTCGCGGCGCTGAAGCGGAACGAGATCGTGTGTCTTCTCTCCGACCGTGACATCCAGGGCGGGGGGGTCGAGGTCGAGTTCTTCGGCGAGAAGACCACGTTGCCGCCCGGGCCGGCACTGCTCGGGATCCGTGGAGACACGCCGGTGCTGCCGGTTGCCGTGTACTTCACAAAGGCAGTCGACGGCCACTACGCGATAGTCCGGCCGCCCCTGCCGCTCGAACGGGTCGGTGGCCTGCGCGAGTCAGTGGCCAGGGGAATGCAGATGCTCGCCCACGAACTCGAGTACCTGATCCGTCGCGCACCGGAGCAGTGGCATCTCTTCCAGCCGAACTGGCCGGGTGACCCCGGCTACGGCGATCACTTCATCGATTGACGAACCGGCGCACCAGGTCGAGCGCATGCGCAGTGGCCGAGTACCAGACCCACGTGCCGTCCTTGCGTGATTCCACGAGACCCGCCTCGCGGAGCACCTTGAGATGGTGACTGATCGTGGGCTGGCTGCGTTCGAGTGGCTCGACAAGGTCGCACGAGCAGATGCCCGAGGGGCCTGCACGGTGCACCAGGTCGAACAGCCGGAGCCGTGTCGGGTCGGAGAGCGCATCGAACACCTGTGACAGTGCGCGCGCTCCCGACTCGTTCAGCGGGCGAGAGGACAGCGAGAGGGGGCGCGGAGCCATGCGACAAGACTACATCGATGACCGTCAATGGATGGTACATTGACAGGTGTCTAAGTTCCCGTCGGTCGCCGGCGGGGGAAAGGGGACTCCGTGTCACGCGTGCAACTGGCCCTCAATGTGGGGAATCTCGACGAGGCGATCCTGTTCTACACCAAGATGTTCGGTGTCGGCCCCGCAAAGGTGCGCGAGGGCTATGCCAACTTCGCGATCGCCGACCCGCCCCTCAAGTTGGTTCTCATCGAGGGTCACGGCGAACCCGGAACAATGAACCATGTCGGCGTCGAGGTCGAGTCGACGGACCGCGTCGCCGAGAAGATCGAGCATGCATCCGCGCTCGGCCTGCCGATCGAGGTGCAGGAGAGCACCACCTGCTGTTTCGCAGTGCAGGACAAGGTGTGGGTGAAGGGCAACGAGGTTGCGTGGGAGTGGTACACCGTTCTTGAGGATGCTCCTGCCGACACTTCGCTCAAGCCGATGCCGATCATGCTCGGCGTTCCCGATTCCGGCAACTGCTGCGGGCCGCAGGGATGCGACTGAACCCACGGCACGTGTGTGCCGAGTTCCTCGGCACTGCCTTGCTGGTGATGGCCGTGGTCGGCTCGGGCGCCATGGCACAGGCGCTGACCGATGATGTCGGCCTGCAGTTGCTCGCCAATGCGGTCGCCACGGGTGGTGCATTGTTCGCGTTGATCACCGTGCTTGCCCCGGTGTCGGGTGCGTCGTTCAACCCTGTCGTCACGGTCATCGGCGCTGTCCGCGACCGGGGCCGTCATCCTGCCGGGGTTGCAGCCGACGTCGTTGCCCAGACTCTCGGCGCAGTGTGCGGGGCCGTGATGGCGAACGTGATGTTCGCCCGCCCGTTCATCGAGACCTCCGAGAAGATCCGCACCGGTGGACCGTTGTGGTTCTCGGAGGTCGTTGCAACCGCAGGTCTCGTGATCGTGATCTTCGGTGGTGTGGCTGCAAGGGCGAACGTGGCGGCACTCGTGGCGGCATGGATCACCGGCGCCTACTGGTTCACCTCGTCGACGAGTGTTGCGAACCCCGCGGTCGGCTTCGGCCGCGTGTTCTCTGATTCGTTCGCCGGTATTGACCCGGGGTCGTGGCCGATGTTCGCGCTCATGCAGGTTGCCGGCGGCGCGGTGGGGTTCGTTGTTGTGTCATTCCTGTGGCCACGGGAGCATGAATCATGACGCGCGGCATCCTCTTTCTCTGCATCCACAATGCGGGGCGGTCCCAGATGGCCGCAGGGTTCGCGAGGGAACTGTCCGGAGGTCGGGTCACCATCCTGTCGGGTGGATCCGAACCGGCTGAGCACGTGAACCCGGTCGCGGTGCAGGTCATGCAGGAGGTCGGAATCGACATCGCGAACCATGTCCCGCAGAAGTACGACGATGCGTTGCTGGGCGCGGTGGACGTTGTCGTGACCATGGGATGCGGCGACACATGCCCGTACATCCCGGGGAAGACCTATCTGGACTGGCCGCTTGATGACCCGAAGGGACAGCCGATCGATGTCGTGCGGCGCATCCGGGACGAGATCAAGGCCCGGGTCGAGCAGTTGCTCGCTCAGTCGTAGACCGCGAACAGCTCTCCGATCGCCTTGGCCTGCCCGCCCGAGGTCGAGGACATCACGGCAATCGGCGTCACGCCGGCACTCGACCACTCGAGCAGTCTGTCGCGCACGCGGGTTGCCGAGCCGCTGATGGTGCAGTCGTCCAGCCATGCATCGGTCATCAGTGAGGGGAGCTTGTCCTTCTCGCCTGCATCGAGCGCTTCTTCGATCGCGGTCATCTCTGCTTCGTACCCGGCTGCCCGCCAGTAGTTGCGGTAGTTGGGCAGTGACACGTAGCCGGTGAGGGTCTTCCTGTTCACCGCGCGTGCAGCCTCGATGTCGTCGTCGATCACGGTGGGGATCATGTTGGCGAGGAAGAAACCGTCGCGACGCGAGTTCGGTACCTGTGACAGCTGGGTGTCCATGTGGCTCAACGAGGCGTTCGCCCAGATGGCACCCTCGGCGATGTCGCTGGCCAGTTGCAGCATCTTGTTGCGCAGTGTCGCCAGGTACACCGGGGGAAGCTGGCCGCCGAAACGCTCGTTGTTGCGCATGGCGGTCACGTAGTTCGTGATGTCGGACAACGGCTTGCCGGTGTCGACACCCAGTCGTTGGGTGACGGGACCGTGGCTCACGCCGATTCCGAATCGAAAGCGGCCGTCCGACATCTCGTTGATGTGTGCGACGGTGTTCGCCGCCTCGACCGGATGGCTGTAGTAGATCGGCTGGATCGAGGTCCAGTAGTTGATGCGCGAGGTCACGTGCGCAAGCGACACGCACAGCCCCATCGTTGCGCCGAGGCTCGGGATGGCGAGTCCGGAGAAGCCGCGGTTCTCTGCCTCGCGGGCAAGTTCGAGGATCGCACGCCTCTTGTTGGGCGTTGCCACGACGGACAAAGCGGGGCGAAAGGACTTTTCGTTGCTGGCCATTCCGATACCGTAGTCCTCATGCTTCGAATCGGAATGGTGAGTCCGTACAGTCTCACCATCCCGGGGGGCGTGCAGCAGCAGGTGCTGGGTCTTGCGCGCAGTCTTCGGGCACTCGGCCACGAGGTGCGCGTGCTCGGCCCGTGTGACGGACCGCCGCCCGATCCTTTCGTGACTCCGCTCGGCAACAGCCTGCCCACGGCCGTGAACGGCTCTGTTGCGCCCCTGGCGCCCGATGCCTCGGCGGCCCTGCGAACGATCAGGGCCCTGAACGACGAGGCATTCGACGTGCTGCACGTTCACGAGCCCCTGGTGCCGGGACCATCGCTCACATCGCTCCTGGTCAAACTCGCGCCGGTGGTGGCCACGTTCCACTCGGCCGGTGAATCGGGCGCGTACAAGGCGTTCTCCCGACAGTTGAAGTGGGCTGCCTCGCGCATCGACATCCGGGTCGCGGTCTCGAAGGATGCCGTCGAGCTCGCCCACCGTTACATCGGAGGCGAGTACGAGATCCTGTTCAACGGCATCGAGCTGTCGTCGTTCCTGCAGTCGTCGCAGCGCCCCCGTGACAACGCGATCTTCTTCTGTGGCCGTCACGAGCCACGAAAAGGCCTCGGTGTCCTGCTCGAGGCACATGCCCTGTTGCCCGCCGATGTACGTCTGTGGGTCGCAAGTGACGGGCCCGAGACCGAGGAACTGAGAGCACGGTTCGGCTCCGACCCGCGGGTCGAGTGGCTGGGGCGCATTCCCGATGACGAGAAGGTCGACCGTCTGTCGCGTGCCGCTGCATTCTGTGCGCCGTCGTTGCGGGGAGAGTCCTTCGGCATCGTGTTGCTCGAGGCGATGGCTGCGGGCACGCCTGTTGTTGCCTGCGACATCGACGGGTACAGGAATGTCGCAACCGACGGCGAGAACGCACTGCTCGTGCCGCCGAACGATCACCGGGCGCTCGCGGCTGCTCTTGCAAGGGTCATCGCTGACACGCGTCTGGCAGCATCTCTCACCTCGAACGGGCGTGTGCATGCACAGGCATTCTCGATGGATTCACTCGCAGAGCGGTACGTGGAGATGTACCACAGGGCCCTCAACATGGAGGCCGAGAACATCACCACGATCACCGTGCCACGTATGCTGAAGAGGTTCGAGGGCCGTTTCCTGAGGCGTTCCCGCTTCTCGACCGGCCAATGACGCGCAGGCGTACCATCATCAACGACGCACACGCGTCCCTCACCGAGGAATGTCTATGAGCCAGAAGCAATGGATCCACGTCGACGAGACGGTCGAGATGAACGCAGCACGCGTGAAGAGGCTCGTGCTCGGCGTCACCGCCGCAGTTTTCGTCATTCCGGTGATCCTCGGCCTGGTCATCGGTCAGTTGCTCGTCGGTCTCGTGGTTGCCGTGGCAGCCGCGGTGTTCGTGTCGCGCGCGGTGTCCGCGTCGGCCCGTGCCGTGCTGTCGAACGGGTACGACATGAGGCCCGCCGACGACACGGAACAGGCGCGCCTCTTCAACGTGGTCGAGGGCCTCTGTGTGGTGAGCGGCGACCAGCGCCCGCGTCTGTACATCACCGATTCCACCTACCCGGTCGCGGCGGCAGTCATCGACAGGGACGGAGAGAACGCCATCGTGGTGTCCGGGTCGTTCACACAGATGATGGACAGGGTCGAGGTCGAGGCCGTGATGGCCCATCTGCTCTGGCGTCTGCGGGTCGGCAATGTTGCACTTGTTGCCCAGGTCGCAGCGGTGGGTTCCCTGCTGCGCCGTGTGGGGCTCGGGGTGCTCGCGAACCGCATCGCGTCGGCCATGCTCTCGCCGGACGTGCTGGTGTGGGCCGACGTGCTGGCATGCCAGGCCACGAGGTTCCCGCCTGCACTCGTGTCTGCACTCGAGAAGTGCGAGTCGGCAAACGGCCCCGTCGAGCTCGGTGCGGCGGGTTTCGTGAGCTTCTGTCTGCCTGCTGATGCGGGGCATGACCGAAACGGTGCGGCAGGGGTTCCTAGTGTTGGGGTCGGTCGTTCCGGCGTTGCCGAGCGCATCGCCGTTCTGAAGGAGATCTGACATGACACACTCATCGCGACTTGCCCGTCGTATCGCCGTCTCTGTCGTTGCACTGTCGGTTCTTGCTGCGTGCGGCGGGGGAGGAGCCAGCGGTTCCGACGCGAGCACCGGGGGCGATGGCTCCACCAACTCGCCGAACCAACCCGGTGCGGTGTACCCGCTGCTCGGCACGCCGATCACCGACCAGGCTGCCGCAAGCCGCGTGGCCATCGCCTGCAAGATCGACAACCACCCGAACGCGCGTCCGCAGAGCGGGCTCAACAGGGCCGACATCGTGTTCGAGGAGAACGTCGAGGGCCTCACCCGTTTTGCCGCCGTGTTCCACAGTCAGGGCAGTGACCCGGTCGGGCCCTTGCGCAGCGGCCGCACCCAGGACATCGATCTTCTCGCCCCCTACAACAAGCCGCTCTTCTGCTGGAGCGGCGGCAACAGCCGTGTCACGCGCGCCGTCAATGCGAGCGACCTTGTGAACGTGGGGCACAGTGCGTCGCGCGGCAAGGGCGGCTACTACCGCGCGAAGGACAGGAAGATCCCGCACAATCTCTTCGCAAAGACCACCGACCTGTGGACGCTTGCTCCCGAGGGCTCGGGACCCCCGCAGCCGCAGTTCACCTACCGCGGCCCGAGCGACGCAAAGCCTGCGACCTCCACACCCGTCGACGGCGCGAAGGTGTCGATGTACAACGTGAAGGTGTACTGGAAGTGGGATGCGGCGTCGGGCAACTTCCTGCGGTTCAACGAGAACCTGAAGCGCGAGATGGAGCCGCACATGGCCGATGACGGTCAGGTGAACGCGAAGAACGTCCTCGTTCTCTATGTGACGTACAAGCGCAGCACTGCCGACCGCAAGAGCCCGCATGCCGTCACCACCGGGTCCGGCGAGGGCTTCGTGCTCACGGACGGCGGGATGATCCCCGTGAAGTGGGAGCGCAAGGACGCGTCGACCCCGTTCACGTTGACAGACTCGGCCGGTGCGATCGTGCGGTTCACGCCCGGGCGCACCTGGGTCGAGGTCGCCTTCAAGAAGGCACTCGCACCGGTGGGCCCCGGGGTCGATCCGTCGACCGTGAAGTGGCCGTCGGTCTAGTCGCCTTTTTCACTGGCGTGCCCGCTGCCGGGCGTGGATAGCCTGAAAGCATGAACACGTCAAACGGAACCGCCGTCGGCACGCAGCGCGTCAAGCGCGGCCTTGCAGAGATGCTGAAGGGCGGCGTCATCATGGACGTCGTGACCGCGCGCGAGGCCAAGATCGCCGAGGACGCAGGTGCATGTGCCGTGATGGCCCTCGAGCGGGTTCCCGCTGACATCCGTCGCGACGGTGGCGTGGCGCGCATGAGTGACCCGGCGATGATCGAGGAGATCCAGGCGTCGGTCAGCATCCCGGTGATGGCCAAGGTGCGCATCGGGCACTTCGTCGAGGCCCAGATCCTGCAGTCTCTCGGAGTCGACTTCATCGACGAGTCCGAGGTGCTGACCCCGGCCGACGAGACGCACCACATCGACAAGTTCGCGTTCACCGTGCCCTTCGTCTGCGGCGCCACCAACCTCGGCGAGGCCCTGCGTCGCGTGTCCGAGGGTGCGTGCATGATCCGTTCGAAGGGTGAGGCCGGCACCGGCAATGTGGTCGAGGCCGTGCGTCACCTGCGTTCGATCCTCGGCGACATCCGAAAGATCACCCAGGCCGACAGCGCCGAGCTCTTCCAGTGGGCCAAGTCGCTGCAGGCACCGTTGCCCTTGATCCAGGAGATCGCAGAGACCGGGAAGTTTCCTGTGCCGATCTTCTGCGCCGGCGGAATCGCCACACCGGCCGATGCCGCACTCGCGATGCAGCTCGGGGCCGAGGCGGTCTTCGTGGGCTCCGGAATCTTCAAGAGTGACCAGCCCGAACTGCGTGCGAAGGCAATCGTCGAGGCCACGACGCACTTCCGTGATGCTGCCGTGCTCGCGCGCGTGAGCCGCAACCTCGGCGCACCGATGACCGGCATCGGCATGGACGAGATCCACGAGTCCCAGCGCTACGCGGCACGCGGCAACTGAGCGGGGCCGTTGTCCGTGGA
This sequence comes from uncultured Bifidobacterium sp., assembly GCA_964513585.1. GTDB lineage: Bacteria > Actinomycetota > Acidimicrobiia > Acidimicrobiales > Ilumatobacteraceae > UBA2093. The sequence continues at coordinate 23,548 of CAZENK010000004.1, forward strand.
TTCGAGGCCTCCAGGTGAACGTGACAATCGGGGTTCTTGCGCTTCAGGGCGCGTTCGCGGCACACGCTGAATGCCTGCAGTCTCTCGGGGTGCACACCCTCGAGGTCAGGAACACCGACGATCTCGCCCGGGTTGACGCTCTGCTCATGCCCGGCGGCGAGTCGAGCACGATGTCCCATCTGCTCCTGTCCTCCGGTCTCTTCGAGCCGATGGGTGCTCGCATCGCGTCGGGAATGCCGGTGTTCGGCACCTGCGCCGGCATGATCCTTCTCGCAACCGAGATTCTCGACGGTCGTGCGGACCAGGTGAGTTTCTCGGCAATCGACATCTCGGTGCGCCGCAATGCGTTCGGCAGGCAGGTCGACTCCTTCGAGCAATCGGTCAGCACACCGATGGGCGATTTCCACGGGGTGTTCATCCGTGCGCCGCGCATCGTGCGACTGGGTGAAGGGGTCGAGGTGGTCGGCTCGCTCGGTGACGAGCCGGTGCTGGTGCGCCAGGGTCACGTGCTTGCTGCGTCGTTCCACCCGGAACTCACCGGGGACGCGCGTCTCCACCGGTACTTCGTCGAGAACATGACACTTCCAGGGAGGGTGTAACCATGTCCGGTCATTCCAAATGGGCAACCATCAAGCACAAGAAGGGCGCCGCGGACAAGGCGCGCGGGAAGCTCTTCGCGAAGCTCGCACGCCAGATCGAGGTTGCCGCGCGCGCGGGCGGCGGTGACGTCGACGCGAATGCCTCCCTGCGCACAATGGTGCTGAAGGCAAAGGCCGCACAGATGACGAAGGACGCCATCGACCGTGCGATCAAGCGGGGCATCGGCGAGTCCGACGGCGCGAACTACGAGAGCATCACCTATGAGGGGTATGCGCCGGGTGGTGTTGCCATGCTGGTGGACGTGCTGACCGACAACCGCAACCGCACCGCGGCTGACGTGCGCAGCGCGTTCTCGAAGTACGGCGGGTCGATGGCCGAACCCGGTGCTGTCGGGTGGCAGTTCTCGCGCCGCGGTGTGATCACGGTCCCCGGCTCGCTGGACGAGGACACTGTGATGTCCGCTGCCCTCGAGGCCGGCGCCGATGACATCGAGCGCGACGGCGATTCATGGAGGGTTCTCACCGACCCGTCGGTGGTCTACGACGTCAAGGAGGCGCTCGACTCCGCCGGCGTCGAGGTGCTGAGCGCCGAGTCGACGATGGTGTCGTCGACCACCATCGAGGTGACGGATGTCGATGATGCGAGACAAATCCTCCGCATCATGGACCTCTTGGAAGATAATGATGACGTGCAGGACGTGTACGCAAACTTCGACATCGACGAGTCAATCATGCAAGGAATCGAATAATGGCAGCCGCAGTGGGGGACACCGCCCCCGATTTCACCCTTCCCGGAACGGGAGGGCGCACCTATTCGCTGTCCGACTACAGGGGCCAGCGCGTGGTCATCGTGTTCTACCCGGGCGACGATTCACCCGTGTGCACCAAGCAGCTGAACTCCTACAACAACGAGTTGTCGGCATTCGAGGGTGTGGGGGCACAGGTTCTGGCGATCTCTGCCCAGGACATGGAGAGCCATGAATCCTTCGCCCGGAAGCACGGCTTCAAGTTCCCTCTCCTCGCCGACACCGACAAGACCGTCGCCAACGCCTACGGCACGGTGGGTCCGCTCGGCTTTCCCCGACGCAGCGTCTTCGTGGTCGATGCGAACGGCGTGATCCGGTACGCGCACCGTGCCATCGCGGGCCTGACCTTCAGGCCGGTCGAGGAGCTCGTGGCGGCCGTCGAGGCCGCCGGCTGATTCCACCCTTTTGACTGCCCTGCTGGGGTAGGATGGAACATATGTTCGGTCAGGTGGTCATGGGGGTCGACCCCGGTCTCACTCGCTGCGGGTATGCGGTGTTGTCCATGGGGTCATCGCGTGCGATCTCGCCCGTGGCCATCGGCGTGGTGCGCACATCCCCCGCGGCGGCGCTGCACGACCGGCTGGCCGAACTGCACGGCGAGATCGAGTCGTTGCTTGCCGAGTTCCGGCCCACGGCGGTGGCGATCGAGCAGGTGTTCTTCCAGAGCAACGTGCGCACGGCAATGTCCGTCGGGCAGGCGAGCGGACTCGTACTGGCCCTTGCTGCACGCGCCGGCTGCGAGGTCGCCCAGTACACCCCGTCCCAGGTGAAGAACACCGTGGCAGGGTGGGGTGGAGCCACGAAGGACCAGGTCGGCCGGATGGTCCAGCAGCGACTCTCGCTCGCCAGTGTCCCCGAGCCTGCCGATGCCGCCGACGCCGCGGCCATCGCCCTGTGCCACTGTGCGGTTGCACCCTTTGTTGCGTCACGCGATGCCGCCCTCACCAAGGCCCGCCAATGATCGGCAGCCTGCGTGGTGTCGTGCTCGAGCGGTTCGCACCTTCCACGGTGCTGGTCGAGGTCGCCGGAGTCGGCTACCTGTGCACCGTCACGACACAGACATTCGCGGAGCTCGAGCCGACGGTGCAGGTGTTCCTGCACACCCATCAGCACATCCGCGAGGATGCCCACACGCTCTTCGGGTTCGTCTCGCGGATCGAGCGGGACACCTTCAATGTGCTGATCGGAACGCACGGCATCGGTCCGTCGATGGCGATGGCAATCCTCGGCACGTACGGTCCGTCAGCGCTCGTCGGCATCGTGGCCTCGAATGACGTGGCAGGTCTCACCGTGGTCCCGGGAGTCGGCAAGAAGACAGCCGAGAGATTGATGGTCGAGTTGAAGTCGCGGCTTTCCCTCGACGACATGGTGCCGGCGGGGTCGGGCGAGTCGGTGAACTCGGCGGCGGCCGACGTGCGCGAGGCGCTCACTGCCCTCGGCTACGGCGCCGAGGAGATCCGCGACACCATGCGACAGCTCACGGACTCGCACGGGACCGAATCAATGTTGCGCGATGCGCTTGCTCTGCTCGGGGCCCGACGTGCGGGATGAGTTCCTGGACCCGTCTCCCGCGTCGGAGGTCGAGGCATCCGACGAAGCCGGTCTGAGACCGAGACAACTCGATGAGTTCGTCGGTCAGCGCGAACTGAAGGAACACCTCGACATCGTCCTCGGTGCTGCGAAGCAACGCGGACAGGCAGCCGACCACATTCTCCTGGCGGGGCCGCCGGGGCTCGGCAAGACAACCATGGCCGGCATCGTCGCTGCCGAGATGGGGGTGGCACTGCATGTCACGAGCGGCCCTGCGCTCGAGCGCGCGGGAGACCTTGCGGCCATCCTCACCAAACTCGGCGAGGGCGACGTGCTCTTCATCGACGAGATCCACCGCCTCTCGCGTTCGGTGGAAGAGATCCTGTACCCGGCGATGGAGGACTACCAGATCGACATCGTGGTGGGGAAGGGGCCTGCTGCGTCATCCATCCGGCTCACGTTGCCGCGGTTCACCTTGATCGGTGCAACCACCCGCACCGGCATGATCACCGGTCCGCTGCGCGACCGTTTCGGGCTGGTCGCACGGCTCGACTACTACGACGCAGACGAATTGAATGCGATCGTGACCAGGGCCGCGCGCATCCTCGACGTGCCGATCGACGACAGCGCCGCCATGCAGATTGCACGCCGCAGCCGGGGCACGCCGCGCATCGCCAACCGTCTGCTGCGTCGCGTCCGTGACTTTGCCGAGGTGCGCGGTGACGGAACCATCGACTCGGACACCGCAGTCGAGGCTCTCGCAGTGTTCGGGGTCGACGGGCTCGGTCTCGACAAGGTCGACCGTGCGATCCTGCGCAGTCTCTGCGAGCAGTTCGAGGGAGGCCCCGTCGGTCTGACCACGCTCGCGATTGCGGTCGGGGAGCAGCCCGAGACCGTCGAGGACGTGTACGAGCCGTTCTTGATCCAGCTCGGGCTCATCTCGCGCACGCCGCGCGGTCGTGTGGCAATGGATGCCGCCCGCGCACACCTCGCGAACCCCTAGCCTTGCCACGTGCACATCTCGGAGATCGACTACCACCTTCCCGAGGAGCTGATCGCCCAGAAGCCGGTCGAGCCCCGTGACTCGGCGCGTCTGCTCGTGGCCGAGGCAGACCGCATCCTTCACCGTCACGTCAGTGACCTGCCCGATCATCTCGGGCCCGGCGATGTCATTGTGGTGAACAACACGCGCGTGCTGCCTGCACGGCTGCAGCTGCAGCGAAAGACCGGCGGAGCCGCCGAGGTGCTGCTTCTCGAGCGTCGCAGTCCCGACGGCCGGCTGTGGGAGGCCATGGTCAGGCCCGGCAGGAAGCTCAAGGAGGGTGAGCAACTCGAGTACTTCGGGAAGCGCGTGGTGCGGCTCGGACCGCGCACCGAGGCCGGCGACACATTCGTGGTCGAGATCACCGACGACGACCCGGTCGACTTGATCCAGCGCATCGGTGTCATGCCGTTGCCGCCCTACATCCGTGGTTCGCTGAAGGACTCGGAGAGGTACCAGACCGTGTACTCGCAGAACCCGGCGAGCGCAGCGGCGCCGACAGCAGGGCTGCATTTCACGCCCGAGCTGCTCGAGCGTGTCCGCGCAACTGGTGCCGAGATCCGCGAGGTCGAGCTCATCGTGGGGCTCGACACGTTCAAGCCGATCTCGACCGACGACCCACTCGACCACGTGATCCACTCGGAGTTCTACAGCGTGCCGGAAGAGACCCTCGAGGCCTGCAGGAATGCCGGGCGCGTGGTGGCCATCGGCACGACCGCGACACGGGCCCTTGAGTCGGTCGCGACCACGGGTGAGCTCTCGGGCCGCACGTCGCTCTTCATCACCCCGGGGTACGAGTGGAAGATGGTCGATGCAATGCTGACGAACTTCCACATGCCGAAGACCTCGCTGCTGTTGATGATCGGGGCGTTCGTGGGCGAATCGTGGAAGAGCCTCTACGAGACCGCCGTCGCGGAGCGCTACCGGTTTCTGTCGTTCGGTGATGCGATGTTCATCCAGCGGCACGGCGGGAAGAACTAGGTGTTCCCGGTCCGGCTGCAGATCTCCGCGCGCGACGGTCGTGCGCGCACGGGGACCGCAACAACCCACAGTGGTTCGTACGAGACGCCGTGCTTCATGCCCGTCGGCACGCGCGGCGCCATCAAGTACCTGAGCGCACGCGACTATGCCGAGCTCGGCGCGCGGATCGTTCTCGGCAACACCTATCACCTCATGCTGCGACCGGGTGCCGACGTTGTCGAGTCGTTCGGCGGTCTCGGCGCGTTCGCCGCGTGGGACGGGCTCACGCTGACCGACTCGGGGGGTTTCCAGGTCTTCTCGCTCGACCCGAAGGTCGATGATGACGGCGTGACGTTCAAGTCGACGTACGACGGTTCGTACCACCGTTTCACGCCCGAGATCGCCGTCGCAACGCAGGAAAAGATCGGTGCCGACATCCAGATGGTTCTCGACGTGTGCACGTCACTTCCGGCCGAACCCTCTGTCGTCAGGCTCGCTCTCGAACGCACTACCGAGTGGGCTGCGCGCGCGAGGGCGGCGCACCGACGCGAGGACCAGTCGTTGTTCGGGATCGTCCAGGGCGGGGTGGATGCGTCGATGCGCGCCGAGAGCGCGCGGCGCACGGCAGAGATCGGTTTCGACGGGTACGCCATCGGCGGGTTGTCGGTGGGGGAGACACGCGCGGAGATGGTCGATGCGATGGCAGCATGCATCGACCATCTTCCGGACGACCAACCCCGCTACCTGATGGGTGTGGGTGACCCTGCATCACTGGTGGAGGCGGTGGCACTCGGGGTCGACCAGTTCGACTGTGTGCTGCAGACCAGGTTGGGCCGGCACGGAACCGCGTTGACGTCCACGGGCAAGGTGCAGATCAAGAACGCCAAGTACACGCTCTCGGATGAGCCGCTTGATGCGCAATGCGCGTGCTGGGTGTGTGCCTCCCACAGCCGGGGGTACCTGCGCCACCTGACCCAGGTGGGCGAGCCCACCGCCGCGCGCCTCGTATCGATCCACAACGTGGCGTGGACCCTTTCTCTCATGCAACAGATGCGGTCGGCCATTGCGGAGGGCTCGTTCCAGTCGATGCGTCGCTCCGTGCTGGATGTCTGGGGCTGATTCACAGGTCCCCGCGGGGGCCCTCGGGCTAGGATGACCGACCGTGAGCGCAATCATCCTCGCCGAAGAGGCGACATCCAGCAACAGCAGTTCCCCCATCGCGGCGATCCTGATCTATGCACTGCTCTTCGGTGGCATGTACTTCGTCTTCCTCCGTCCCCGCAACAAGCGCATGAAAGAGGCCCGTGCCCTCGCGTCGTCGCTCGCGGTGGGCGACGAGGTGGTTCTCAACTCGGGCATCTACGGGTTCGTGTCCGACCTCGAGGATGACGTGGTGTGGCTGGACATCGCCGACGGGCACCAGCAGGAGCGAGTCGAGATCCGCGTGACACGGGCGGCCGTGGCGCGTCGCGTCACCCCCACGGGTGACGACGCCAAGAAGTAAACCGAGCGCATGTCCCGCCGTCGCCTTCTCTTTCCGCTGATCTCCATTCTTCTGGTGGCCTCGGGGGCCTTTGTCGCCAACTTCATCGCCGGGAACACCCCGTCGCTCGGGCTCGACCTGCAGGGAGGCGCCTCGGTCACCATGAGCCCCAAGGGTGAGTTCGACGAGGCGGCGCTGAACGTGGCTGTCGACATCATCCGCCAGCGCGTCGACTCGATCGGCGTGGCTGAGCCCGAGATCCAGCGCCAGGGGAACAACGTGGTGGTGAACCTTCCGGGCGTGAAGGACCAACAGCGCGCACTCGAGCTCATCGGCAGAACGGGCGCAGTCGAGATGCGTCCGGTCATCAACATGGCCGAGAACCCCGACCTGACCACCACGACGACCGCGGCCAAGGGTGCAACAACCACGACCGTCAAGGGTACGAGCACCACGCTCGCGCCCCCGGCCGGTGGTGTCGGCAGCTCACGGGGTCCGGCCGCGACAACGACAACTGTGCCCGTCGACACGACTGCACCTGCTCCCGAGGACAACGGACTGAAGCCCGGCCAGACGATCCTGCCGGGGCGCAAGGACGGCATGATCTACCTGCTCGGCCCGGCGGAGGCAACGGGTGAGGTCTTCTCGAACGATCCATCGGTGCAGGTCGAGGGCGGTTCGTTCTCGGTGCTCGCGAACCTGCGCAACGGCATCGCCGGCGAGGTGCCGTGGAATGCGCTGGCGAGGAAGTGCTACGACGGCGGCGAGGAGTGCCCCACGAAATCGATTGCGATCGTTCTCGACGGTGAGGTGATCTCGGCTCCGCAGGTTCAGACACCGAACTTCGACAACGGAACCGTGTCGATCACCGGGAACTTCACCCGCCCCGAAGCAGAGGAACTTGCGAAGATCCTGCAGTTCGGTGCTGTGCCGGTCCAGTTCGACACGCCGACAGTGCAGACAGTGTCCGCCACGCTCGGCAAGGACTCGCTGCGTGCCGCCATCATCGCGGGGCTCATCGGCGTGCTGCTGGTGCTCGCCTACCTCATCTTCTACTACCGCTTGATCGCTCTCGTGGTGGTGGCCGGACTGGGCGTGTCGTTCCTCATGCTCTGGAACGTCATCTCGTGGCTGTCGAAGACCAACGGCCTGGCGCTCACATTGTCCGGAGCTGCGGGGATCATCGTGTCGATCGGTGTCACGGTCGACTCGTACGTCGTCTTCCTCGAGAGGCTGAAGGACGACGTGCAGGCCGGTCGTACTCTGCGCAACTCCGCCTCGCGCGGATTCGACTCCGCCTGGCGCACCATTCTCATCGCGGACACCGCATCGCTGATCGGAGCACTCGTGCTGTGGTGGCTCACTGCGGGGTCGGTGCGCGGGTTCGCGTTCTTCCTCGGTCTGTCGACCCTGATCGACCTGATCAGTTCGTACTTCTTCACGCGCCCGACGGTGCTGCTGCTGGCGCGCACGCGTCTGTTCAGCAACGGCAAGGTGCTCGGTGTGCGTGGCAATCCCGTGACGGCGGAGGTGGCGTGATGGCCGGTCGTTGGCAACGTCTCTACCACGGTGAGACCACGATCAATTTCTTCGGTCGACGGCGCATCGGGTTCATCGTGTCGGGTCTGTTCCTTCTCGTCACGTTTGTGTCGCTGGTTGCCCAGGGTCTGAACCTCGGGATCGATTTCAAGGGCGGCATCGCCTACGAACTCCCCGCGACCGGGTCGCTGAATGCCGACACCGCACGCGAGATCCTCGAGAAGAACAACGCCGAGGGGTCGGGCGCGAAGATCCAGATTCTCAGCTCCGGCAGTGACCAGCGCATCCGTATCCAGCTGGGTGAGCTGGAGGCCAAGGTCGAGACCGCGGTGAAGGACGAGCTCGCGGAGAAGGCCGCGGTCAAGGCCGAAGAGGTGAGTGTCGAGAAGGTCAGTGCGACGTGGGGCCGCAGCATCACATGGAACGCGGTCCGTGCGCTCGCGGTGTTCCTCGTGCTCGTGTCGCTCTTCATCGCATGGCGTTTCGAGTCGCGCATGGCTGCCGGAGCGATTGCGGCGGTGATCCACGACGTCGGTGTCACTGTGGGTGTCTACTCGATCCTGCAGCTCGAGGTCACCCCGTCGACGGTCGTCGCCTTCCTCACGATCCTCGGTTTCTCGCTCTATGACACCATCGTCGTGTTCGACAAGGTGCACGAGAACACGGGTCGTTTCGCGGGCACGCGTGTGTCGTACGGCGACGTGGTCAACGTGTCGATGAACCAGGTGCTCATGCGATCCCTCAACACGTCGATCGCGGCCGTGCTGCCGGTCTTCAGTCTGCTCGTGATCGGATCGGGAATGTTCGGCGCGGTCGCGCTGCAGGAGTTCGCACTCGCCCTGCTCGTCGGCATGGCCACCGGTGCCTATTCGTCGATCTACATCGCGGCACCGATCCTCGGGATCCTGAAGGAGCGCTCCGCCGAGTACGCACCGATGCGGGGTCACCTCTCCCTCGGTGCGGACATGGCGCGCCTCATGGCCACCGGCACGCCAGTGAGCCGTCGCGCCGCCGCCCGCCAGACCGAGCCGAAGGCCGAATCAGTACCGGCGCCGGCCGTCGATGCCATCCTGAGCCACCCCCCGCGCCCCCGAAAGAAGTCGCGAAGGTAGCCTTCACCCATGGCCACCGCCGACCGCGTTCTTCCGTGGAGACGGCACCATAGTGCGCCGATAGAGGAGATCGCACCTCTGCTCACTGCGTACCGGAAGCGGCACCCGAAGGCCTCGGTTGCCCTGGTCAACAAGGCCTACGAGGCCGCACGGGTCGCGCACATCAGCCAGCAGAGATCGTCCGGCGAGGCGTACATCAACCATCCGATCGCAGTTGCGCGCATCGTGGCCGACATCGGCCTCGACGACGTGTCCCTCGCGGCGGCACTGCTGCATGATGCGGTGGAGGACACCGAGATCACGCTCGCGGATGTGCAGCGCAACTTCGGTGACGATGTCGCTGCCCTCGTCGACGGCGTGACCAAGCTCGAGCGTCTTCAGTTCGACTCCCGTGAGGCACAGCAGGCGGCCACCATGCGCAAGATGCTGGTGGCAATGGCCCGCGACATGCGGGTGTTGATCATCAAGCTGGCCGACCGTCTGCACAACATGCGCACGCTCGCGGGTGTCCCGGTCGAGAAGCAGCAGCGCATCGCACAGGAGACCCTCGACATCTACGCCCCGCTCGCGAACCGACTGGGAATGCAGGAGATCAAGCAGCAGCTCGAGGACCTCTCCTTCGCCGCCCTGTACCCGAAGCGGTTCGCCGAGCTGGACCATCTTGTGTCCACCCGCACGCCCGAGCGCGACGTGTTCCTGCAGCAGGCGATCTCGGAGGTGCGCGCACGGCTCGCAGAGGTGCACATCGACGGCGAGGTCACGGGTCGCGGCAAGCACCTCTGGAGCACCTACGAGAAGATGGTCCAGAAGGACAAGGACTTCGACGAGATCTTCGACCTTGTGGCCCTGCGCATCATCGTCGACAGCGTGCGTGACTGCTACGGCGCGCTCGGCTGCATCCACGGCAAGTGGCGCCCGGTGGTGGGCCGCTTCAAGGACTACATCGCGATGCCGAAGTTCAACCTGTACCAGTCGCTGCACACCACGGTGATCGGTCCCGGTGGCAAGCCGCTCGAGGTGCAGATCCGCACGCGCGAGATGCACGAACGTGCCGAGTGGGGAGTGGCCGCACACTTCGCCTACAAGCAGGGCACCCAGTCGGGTGATTCCGACTGGCTCAACCGCATCATCGACTGGCAGTCCGACATCACCGACCCGAACGAGTTCATGGCGGACCTGAAGAGCGACCTCGAACAGGAGGAGATCTTCGTCTTCACACCGAAGGGTCGCGTCATCACGTTGCCGCTCAGTTCGACCCCGGTCGACTTCGCCTATGCCGTGCACACCGAGGTCGGGCACGGCTGCGTCGGCGCGCGCGTCAACGGCCGTTTGGTCTCACTCGACTCACGTCTCAACTCCGGTGACACGTGCGAGATCTTCACATCGAAAGTCGACGGTGCGGGTCCATCCCGTGACTGGCTGGGGTTCGTGCAGTCGGCCCGCGCCCGCACAAAGATCAAGAACTGGTTCACCCGGGAGCGCCGCGAGGACATGGTCGAGGCCGGCAGGGAGGAGCTCACTGCCGAGCTGCGCCGCGAGGGACTGCCGGTGCAGAGGATCTGGACGAGCGATGCATTCCTGCAGGAGCTCGAGGTCCTGAACATCGCGGATCTCGACACGCTCTTTGCCGCGATCGGTGAGCACCATGTCTCGGCCCGCGGGTTCGCACAGCGCATCGGCCGAGCCATGCGCCGCGAGGACAGCGACGAGCAGCTCGCGATGCCGATGCGCGTCGACAGGCCGACGACCGAGCGTCGCAGTGCATCGGGCATCCATGTCGAGGGCCTCGAGGACGTTCTGGTGCGACTGTCCCGGTGCTGCACGCCCGTGCCGGGTGATGACATCCTCGGCTTCGTCACGAAGGGGCGGGGTGTCAGCGTGCACCGTGCCGACTGTGCGAATGCGGTGTCGTTGATCGTGGACGAGCCCACCAGGCTGATCGACGTCGAGTGGTCGCGCGCGATGCCCGGGACGATGTTCACGGCAGGTGTCGAGGTGGTGGCACTCGACCGCAGCCGTCTGTTGCGTGACGTGTCGAATGCGCTCTCCGAGCAGCACGTCAACATCGTGGCGTGCAGCACCCACACCGGCTCGGACAGGGTCGCAAAGATGAGGTTCGAGTTCGAACTGGCAGACCCGAACCACCTGGACGCCGTCCTTCGGGTCATCAAGTCCATCGACTCCGTGTACGACGCATATCGCATCGTGCCCGGGGGCGGTCCCGACTAGCCTTTCCCGTCGTGCCGACATTCCAGACCAGTCCGGGGACCCGTGACATCCTCCCGCCCCAGGCCGGACGGTGGCGCGCGTTCACGGGGGTGTTTGCCGACGCTGTGGAGTCGGCGGGCTACGCCTGCATCATCCCGCCGATGTTCGAGGAGATCGGGGTCTTCCTCCGTCTCGGTGACGCGACCGATGTGGTCACCAAGGAGATGTACGACTTCGAGGACAAGGGCGGCCGCCACGTGGCGCTCCGTCCCGAGCACACCGCGGGGATCTGCCGGGCATTCGCCCAGCACCGCCCGACCACGCCGTGGAAGGTGTGGTACTCGGGCTCGAACTTCCGGTACGAGAAGGCGCAGGCAGGCAGGTACCGCCAGTTCGACCAGGTCGGTGTCGAGGTGCTCGGTGCCGTCGACCCGTTGCTCGACGTCGAGGTGATCGCTCTCGGGTGGCAGTTCTTCGCAATGCTCGGCCTGCGCAGCGTGGAACTGACCGTGAACTCGCTCGGTGACCCCGCTGACCGCGCCGCGTACATGGATGCGCTCCGTGCGTTCCTCGAGTCACGCTCCGCCGATCTCTCCGAGGAGGCACGCGCCACACTGGTCAAGAACCCGCTGCGCGTCCTCGACTCGAAGCGCAGGGAGGACGCCGCGGTGATCGCGGCCGCGCCCACCATCGACGAGTTCCTGAGTGACGATGCACGGGCCCACTTCGCGGCAGTGACATCGGGACTCTCCGCACTCGGTGTGCCGTTCAGGGTGGCCACGGGTCTGGTGCGTGGCCTCGACTACTACCAGCGCACGGTGTTCGAGTACGTGTCGACTTCGCTCGACAACGCACAGACCGCCATCGGGGGCGGCGGCCGCTATGACGGTCTCGTCGAGGACCTCGGTGGCCCGGCGACGCCGGGCGTCGGATTTGCCCTCGGCGTCGACCGCACCCTTCTCGCATGTGACAGCGAGGGCGTGTTCCCCGGCGCGGATGCCGCAGTCGAGGTGTTCGTCGTCGATGTCACCGACGGTCTCGCGGCACTGCGTCTCTGCGACACCGTCCGTGCCGCCGGCTACGCCGCCGACCGCGCCTTCGACGGACGCAGCATGAAGTCGCAGATGAAGTCGGCCGACAGGTGCGGTGCACGTCTGGCCGTCATCGTCGGCCAGGACGAAGCGGCCGCCGGTACGTGCGCCGTGCGCGATCTCTCCACATCGGAGCAGGTCGTGATCGACCAGTCATCTCTCGTCGCCCATCTCGCTCTCGTGATCGGCGAGCGCCGCCCCCGGAGGAACCAACCATGAAATCAACGGCAATGCGGACACACATGTGCGGGCACGTCGACGAATCTGCCATCGGGTCGACAGTGTCGGTGTGCGGCTGGGTCGGGCGACGCCGCGAGCACGGCGAGAAACTCGCTTTCGTCGATCTGCGCGACCACTCCGGCATCGTGCAGTGCGTGGTCGACAACGACGTCGATGTGCGCAGCGAGTACGTGGTGCGCATCACCGGTGTCGTGAGGGCGCGCCCCGAGGGGACCGTCAACGACAACCTGGCCACCGGTCGCATCGAGATCGGCGAGTGCGTCGTCGAGGTGCTGAACTCGGCCGAGCCCCCGCCGTTCCCCGTGGACCAGCGTGCCGACGACGTCGACGAGGGTGTCCGTCTCAAGTACCGGTACATCGACATCCGTCGCGAGCGCATGCAGAGGAACCTGCGCGTGCGGGCGCGGGTCAACAGTGCGATCCGTCGTGCGATGGAGGACAACGGGTTCCTCGAGGTCGAGACACCGCTGCTCATGCCGTCCACGCCGGAGGGTGCGCGCGAGTTCCTGGTTCCCTCGCGCAAGGACCACGGCTCGTTCTTCGCCCTGCCCCAGTCGCCGCAGTTGTGGAAGCAGCTGCTCATGGTGTCGGGCGTCGACCGCTACTACCAGATCGCCAAGTGCCTGCGCGACGAGGATCTCCGTGCCGACCGTCAGTACGAGTTCATGCAGCTCGACGCCGAGATGTCGTTCGTGTCGCAGGACGACGTGCTCGAGTTCATCGGCCGTGCCGTGACGGCTGCCGCGCGCGAGGTCACGGGGGAGGAGCCCCCGGTCATCGAGCGCATCACGTGGCGCGAGGCCATGGAGCGTTTCGGCTCGGACAAGCCCGACCTGCGCTTCGGTCTCGAACTGACCGAGCTCACACCGCTCTTCTCCGCCACCGAGTTCAAGGCATTCGCAGGTGCGGAGTGCATCAAGGGCATCCGTGTCGATGCGGTGACCTACCCCGAGGAAGCGGCATACGGCCGCAACAAGCTCGACGCGCTGACCGACCGTGCAAAGAAGATCGGTGCGAAGGGTCTCGTGTGGATGAAGGTCAACGCCGACGGGTCGCTCGACTCGCCCGTGGCCAAGTTCCTCTCTGATGCCGAACGCGCCGCCGTTGTCTCGACGATGGGTGCGGGTGCCGGTGACCTTCTTCTGCTCGTGGCTGACGACTGGATGACCACCTGTGAGGTGCTCGGGCAGTTGCGCAACGACATCGGACGGCCCCCCGTGCACGAGGGTCCCTACCGCTACGTGTGGGTCACCGAGTTCCCCCTGTTCGTGGGGGTCGACCCGGTCAGCGGTCGTCCGCGGCCGGGTCACCACCCGTTCTGTCATCCGCACCCCGACGACATCGGCCTGTTCGAGACGGATCCGCTCAAGGTGCGGGCGCTTGCCTACGACCTGGTGCTGAACGGCTGGGAACTGGGTTCCGGTTCGATCCGTATCCACGAGCCCGAGCTGCAGCGTCGTGTGTTCAACCTCCTCGGCATCACCGACGAAGAGGCCGACAAGCGTTTCGGTTTCTTCCTGCAGCCGTTCAGGTACGGCGCGCCACCGCACGGCGGGTTCGCCTTCGGCATCGACCGGCTCACGGCGATCCTCGCGGGCGAGGAGAACATCCGCGAGGTCATCGCCTTCCCGAAGACGCAGAGCGGTGCCGACCCGATGACGAATGCTCCGACCCCGGTCGAGACCGCGCATCTCGCCGATCTCGGGCTTCGGCTGCTGCCACCGCCCGCCACCTCGTAGCCCCCGTGGAGTCGCCCGACCTCTTCACCGAGACCATGGAGGAATCGGTGCGGCAGCGCGCACCGCTGGCCGCGCGTTTGCGCCCTGCGTCCCTCGACGAAGTCGTCGGTCAGGATCATCTGGTCGGCCCGGGCGGTGCACTGCGCCGGCTCATCGAGTCCGACCGGCTCTCGTCGGTGATCCTGTGGGGCCCACCGGGCACGGGCAAGACGACCCTCGCAGAACTCGTGGCAATCTCCACGCGCAGGCGCTTCGAGCGGCTGTCGGCTGTGACTGCAGGTGTCAAGGACATCCGTGAGGTGATCGAGTCCGCCAAGCGCTCCGTCACGTTCGAGTCCCGCGGGACGGTCGTGTTCATCGACGAGATCCACAGGTTCAGCACCAACCAGCAGGACGCGCTTCTGCACGCGGTCGAGAGCGGAGTGCTGACGCTGGTGGGTGCGACCACCGAGAACCCCGCGTTCTCCGTGAATCCCGCACTGCGCTCACGGTCGTCGGTGTTCGAGCTGCGACCCGTGGGCGAGGAAGCGATCCGGTCGGTGCTGACGAGGGCGGCGGCACTGTCGGGAGTCACGGTGCACGATGATGCTGCTGTCGCTCTCGCGCGCCGGTGCACGGGGGACGTGCGGCAGGCGCTCACTGCATTCGAGGTGGCGGTGGCTCTCGCGGCGGGGTCTGAAGCCGTCGAGCTCTCGCATGTGGCGACGGCTCTGGACACCAGTGTCGCCAGACTCGGGCGTGACGATCACTACGACATCGCGTCGGCATTCATAAAGTCGATGCGCGCCGGCGAGACCGACGTGGCACTGCACTGGCTCGCCCGGCTCATTGATGCAGGGGAGGACCCTCGATTCGTTGCGAGGAGACTGGTGATCTTTGCGAGCGAGGACATCGGCACCGCCGACCACACGGCTCTTCTGGTCGCGACCGCGGCGGCCGATGCCGTCCAGCGCGTGGGCCTGCCCGAGGCCGCGCACAATCTGGCCCATGCGGTGGTCCATCTGTCGCGTGCCCCGAAGAGCAGGGCCGTCACCGATGCAATCGGCAGGGCCCTGAACGACGTTCGTGAGGGTCGCACGGGTGCAGCGCCGCGCACGACGGATGAACCTCCGTCATTCCGGCCGTTGGGATTCGAACCCGGGCCCTACTACCGTGACGAGCGATGATGAAGCGCCTGTTCTGGTTCGTGCTCGGAGTGGCCGCCGGTGCCTACGCCACGTTGTGGGGAAAGCGCAAGGCTCTCTCGGTTGCCGAGAGCGTCACGCCCCGGGCGATTGCCGATGCAGTGATCGAAGGGGTCCGCTCGCTCGTGAGGCGTGCTGTGGCGTTGTACAACGGCTCGTCCGACGACCCGCCGCCGTCCGTGCTCTGACGAATCCTCCCTGCCGCCGAAAGGCCCACGGGTAACATGGGGACTCCCATGGTGTCCTCTTCTTCCTCGCCCCGCAGTGCCAACGAGTTGCGCTCGGCTTTCTCGTCGTTCTTCGGCGACCGTGGGCACACGGTCGTGCCGTCGGCCAGCCTGATTCCCCACGACCAGACACTGCTGTTCACCGTCGCGGGCATGGTGCCGTTCAAGCCGTACTTCATGGGGGACGAGGTTGCGCCCTACAGCCGCGCCGTGACGGTGCAGAAGTGCGTGCGCGCCGGCGGCAAGCACAATGACCTCGACGACGTGGGCCGCACGAAGCGTCACCTCGTGTTCTTCGAGATGCTCGGCAACTTCAGTTTCGGTGACTATTTCAAGAACGACGCAATCCCGTGGTCGTGGGAACTCGTGACCGAGGTGTTCGGTTTCGACGGCGACCGTCTGTGGATCACGGTGCACGAGTCCGACGACGAGGCAGAGGCGATCTGGCACGAGCAGGTCGGGGTGCCGATGGACCGCATCCAGCGTCTCGGCGACAAGGACAACTTCTGGCAGGCGGGGGACACAGGTCCCTGCGGTCCGTGCTCGGAGATCCACTTCGACCGCGGACCGGCCTTCGGCCCCGACGGCGGACCGCAGAACGACCCGCACGGCGACCGTTTCATGGAGTTCTGGAACCTCGTGTTCATGCAGTACAACCAGTCGGCCGACGGCACGCGATCGGCCCTACCGAAGCCGAGCATCGACACCGGCGCCGGCCTCGAGCGCATCCTCGCCCTGGTGCAGGGCGTCGACTCGGTGTGGGAGACCGACGTTCTGTACCCGCTCATCGAGCAGGCACAGTCCACCACGGGCGCCACCTACCGCAGCGGTGACTACGACGACCGCAACAGTTTCAGTCTCCGCGTGCTCGCGGAACATGCGCGTTCGGCGACGATGTTGATCAACGACGGCGTGTTCCCGAGCAACGAGAACCGTGGGTATGTGCTCAGGCGGATCATCCGCCGCGCCGTCCGGCATGCGTTCCTGCTGGGGACCGAGAAACTCGTGATGCCGGCGCTCAGCAATGTCGCAATCGACGTGATGGGCCAGGCCTACCCGGACGTGGTGAAGAACCGCGACTTCATCGTGGGGGTTCTGACGAAGGAAGAGGAACGTTTCCGCCACACCCTGAAGACGGGCCTGTCGATCCTCGAGTCCGACCTCACCTCCGGCTCGCGGACGCTGTCGGGGGCATCGGCGTTCCTGCTGCATGACACGTACGGCTTCCCGCTCGAGCTCACGCAGGAGATCGCGTCCGAACGCGGTGTCGAGGTCGACACCGCAGGTTTCGAGGCTGAGATGAACGAACAGCGCACCCGGGCCAAGGACGCGCGCAAGTCGGGTCGCGCCGACGCCGACAGGGTCGACCTGTACCGCGAGGTGCTCGAGGCCCACGGCACGACGGAGTTCGTGGGGTACGTGCACGACTCCGCCGAGGCGACGGTTCTCGCCGTCATCGACGGTGACGATGGATGCGTCGAGGTGTTCCTCGATCACACCCCGTTCTATGCCGAGAGCGGCGGCCAGGTGGGTGACACCGGCACGATCTCGTGCAGCGAGTTCGAGCTCCGGGTGCTCGACACGACATTCGCGCTGCCCGATCTGCGCCGTCACGTGTGTCGCGTGGTGAGGGGCGAGCCCCGGGAGGGTCTCGTGGTGAGCGCACGCATCGATGTTGATGCCCGTCGTGCCACGCGACGCAACCACACGGGAACCCACGTGTTGCACTGGGCCCTCCGTACCGTGCTCGGTGAGCACGTGAAGCAGGCAGGTTCGTTGGTGTCTCCCGACCGTCTCCGGTTCGACTTCAGTCACTACGAGGCAGTGACCGCCGAGGAGATCGAACGGATCGAGCTGCTGGCGAACGCTGAGGTTCTGGCGAACGCACCGGTCGATGCGTTCGAGACCTCAAAGGACGAAGCGCTCGCCGCGGGTGCGATCGCGTTCTTCGGCGACAAGTACGGCGACACCGTGCGCGTGCTCCGCGCCGGGTCATCGACAGAGCTCTGTGGCGGCACCCACGTGTCGGCCACGGGCGACATCGGGACGATAAAGATCGTGTCCGAGTCGTCGATCGGTTCGAACCTCCGTCGAATCGAGGCTGTCACGGGGGAGAACGCGGTGCGCCACATGCAGCGCACCACCGATGTGCTCCAGCAGGTGGCGAGTGCGGTCGGCACCAAGTCCGACGACGCCCTCAGCGGTGTCGTGCGCAAGCTCGAGGAACTGAGGGCCGCGCAGGACGAGATCAAGACACTGCGTTCGCGTCTCGCTGCGGGTCGTGCCGTCGAGATCGCCGCCGGAGCGGTGGACGGGATCGTGGTGACACGCATCGACGGTCTGACTCCGAATGACCTTAGGGAGCTGGCTCTCGCCGTACGACAGCAGGCGTCCGTGCGTGCAGTGGTGCTCGCCGGCGTGACCGACACCGGTGGTGTGTCGTTGGTGTGTGCCACGTTGCCGTCGCTCAAGGTGAACGCGAGCGACGTGATAAGGGATGCAGCACGGGCGGTCGGCGGCGGCGGTGGCGGCAAGGGCGACATCGCGACTGCCGGCGGCAAGAACCCGGACGGTATTGCCGAGGCCCTGTCGATCGCTGCGGAGAAGGCGAGAGCCATCGTCGGCTCGGGCAACTAGCGCGTGCGGGTGCTCGGCGTCGATCTCGGTTCGCGTCGGATCGGTGTCGCCGCATCCGACCGGAGCGGGCTGATCGCCACTCCTCTCACGGTGGTGCAGAGGTCACGGTCGCAGAGAACTGACCACGAGGAACTCGCCCGCATCGTGCGCGACGAGGAGGCCGAGGCCGTGGTGGTCGGTCTCCCTTTGAACATGGACGGCACGGAGGGTGCGGCGGCAGAGTCCGCCCGACGCGAGGTCGAACGGATGGCTACGGTTGTCGGTGTGCCCGTGTTTCTGCATGACGAGAGGCGCACCACCGTCGAGGCGGACCGGGTGCTGATGGAGCAACGCATGAACGCCCAGGCCCGTCGTCGCGTTGTCGACAAGGTGGCGGCCGCGGTGATACTGCAGTCGTGGCTCGACGCACGCCGGGGCGGTGACACCCCGTGACGGGCGATCCGCTGCTGCCGAATGACTGGAAGAACGATCCGTGGGACGACGTGTCCGTCGTGGCGGACCACGCAACCGAGGAACTGGCGCCCGGTCTCGACCATCTGCGCGGCCCGTTGCGTCTCGTCGTGACGGTCATCGTGGCGTCGGTGCTGCTGCTCGGGGCAGCGGGATGGTGGACCATCCACCAGTTGAACCCTTCCGGCGATCCCGGGTCCGCAGTGAACTTCACCGTGAACGAGGGCGACACTGTGGCCGGGGTGGCCGGACGTCTGCACGAACTGGGTTTCATCGAGAACGCGACGCTGTTCCGGTGGTACGCATCGACGCGCGGCGGCATCGACCTGGTTCCCGGTTACTACTCGTTGAAGCCGCGCGACAATGCCGGCAACATCATAAAGGCGCTGTCCACGCCGCCTGCACAGACGTTCGTGTCGGTCACGTTCCCCGAGGGGATGACAGTGGCACAGATGGGTGAGCGTCTGGCGTCGAGGATCACGTTCATGTCGCAACAGGACTTCGTGGCGGCAACCACGGACGGTTCGGTGACTTCCTCGCTGAAGCCGGACGGTGTGACATCGCTCGAGGGTCTGCTCTTCCCGGACACGTACCAGGTGTCGGGCGACGGTTCCGAGTCACGGGTGGTGAGCACCATGGCCTCGATGATGGAGCGTGTGGCGCGCCAGGTCGACCTGAAGGCAGGGGCGAAACTGCGCGGGTTCTCGCAGTACGAGATCCTGATCATCGCCTCGTTGATCGAACGTGAGGCAAAGGTCGCCGACGACCGCGCGAAGATCGCCCAGGTCATCTACAACCGCCTCGCAGAGGGCATGAAACTCGAGATCGACGCGAGCGTGATGTACGGCCTCGACCCGGCGTTGTCGTGGACGGAGATGAAGGCAACTGATTCTCCCTACAACACGTACAGGTACGGTGGGCTGCCCCCGACCCCGATCGCGAACCCCGGGCGTGCGTCGATCACGGCCGCACTCGAACCTGCGGGTGCCCCGCCGAGGACCGACGAGGCATGTGTCGGTCTGCCTCCCGGCGAGAAGTGCCGCTACCTCTACTACGTGCTCGCCGACAAGTCCGGCCGCCATGTGTTCGCCACGACCTACGAACAGCATCTCGCCAACATCGAGAAGTCACGTGCGGCCGGGGTGCTGCCGTGACCGACACGGCACCGTTGACCGGGGCCGTCATCGGGTCGCCGGTGTCGCATTCATTGTCGCCGGCGCTCTACGGGGCGGCCTTCGCTGAACTGGGTGTGACAGGGCGTTACGAGGCAGTCGAGTGCGGTGTTGACGATCTGGCGGGCACCGTGAGCCGGCTGCGCAGTTCGGGAATCCGTGCCCTGTCCGTGACGATGCCCCTGAAGGAGGCGGTGATCCCGCTGCTCGACGTGCTCGACGCGGATGCGGCACTGTTGAACGCGGTCAACTGTGTGTCGTTCCGTGACGGGGTCGCCCGCGGTCACAACACGGACGGTGACGGGTGCTGTGACGCGGTGGAACAGCAGGGTGCCGTGTCCCTGCGTGATGCCCCTGTGGTGGTGCTGGGTGCTGGCGGAACGGCGCGGTCCGTCGTTCTTGCGCTCGGCCGTCGCGGGGCTCGGGTCACGGTGGTCAACAGAACGCAGGACAATGCCCGGGCGCTCGTGTCGCGTCTCGGCCCGGCGGTCAGCGAGGCCGGCGGCTCGGTGGCGATCGGCACCGAGCACGACATCAACAATGCAGCCGTTCTCGTCAACACCACTTCTGTGGGCATGAACACCCAGGACTGCCCTGTGCGGCAGGAGGTGCTCCACGGCGGACTCGTGGTGCTCGACGCGGTGTACTCACCCATGGAGACCGAGTTGCTGCGGCAGTCATCGGCGATGGGGGCGACAACTGTCGACGGGCTCTGGATGCTGGTGCAACAGGCGCGCCGACAGTGCGTGCACCAGTTCGGCCTGAATCCCTCGGCAGAGCTCATGCGCCGGGCTGCCGAACGCGAACTGGACCGCCGCCGCAAGTAGCCTCGGTGTCGTGCTTAGGTATCTGACTGCAGGTGAGTCGCACGGTCGCGCGTTGACCGTCATCGTCGAGGGCCTGCCTGCGGGGCTTCCCGTGCTCGCCGAGCACATCGAGAACGACCTCGCGCGTCGTCGCCTCGGCTACGGCCGTGGTCCGCGCCAGCGCTTCGAGAAGGACGTCATCACACTCGTCGGGGGCATCCGGCACGGTCGCACGCTCGGGTCACCCGTGTCGATCGAGATCCAGAACTCGGAATGGTTCCGCGGCGACAAGTGGCACGAGGAGATGTCGCCTGAACCGGGTGCGACCAAGGCCCCGTTGACGCAGCCGCGCCCGGGGCACGCGGACCTGGTCGGCATGCAGAAGTACGGCTTCACCGATGCCCGCGACGTGCTCGAACGTGCAAGCGCGCGGGAGACCGCGGCACGTGTCGCTGCCGGTGCGCTCGCCAAGCAGTTGCTCTCGCACATCGGTGTCGGCGTGCTGAGCCATGTTGTGCGCATCGGGTCGGCACGGGCGTCGGCGGACAGGTTGCCGCAGATGTCCGATCTTGATGCAATCGATGCATCCGAGGTCCGTTGTTTCGACCCGGCCGCGGAGGCCGCCATGATCGCGGCGATCAAGCAGGCCGCCAAGGAGGGTGACTCGCTCGGGGGCATCGTCGAGGTCGTCGCACACGGCGTGCCCATCGGTCTCGGCAGTCACGTTCACTGGGACCGCAAGATCGACGCGTTGCTCGCCCAGGCGGTCATGAGCATCCAGGCCGTCAAGGGCGTGGAGATCGGCGACGGCTTCGAGGTGTCCGGTCTGCGCGGCAGCGAGTCGCACGACCCGATCCACTGGGACGCGGAGAACAAGAGGTACGTCCGTGAGGGGCACCGATCGGGCGGCACCGAGGGCGGCATCACCACCGGCGAGGCATTGATCGTGCGCGCGGCCATGAAGCCGCTCGCAACCCTGAACAAGCCGACCCTGAAGACCGTGGACACAGTCACGAAGGAAGAGACCGTGAGCTTCAAGGAGCGCACTGACGTGACGGCGGTGCCGGCACTCGGGGTTGTGGCCGAGACCATGGTGGCCCTCGTTCTCGCGGCCGAGGCCCAGCGCAAGTTCGGCGGTGACTCGTTGTCGGAATTCGTTCGCAATGCGGCCGCCTTCGAGGCAACACTGGGTTCGTGACGACTCCGCGGATCATCCTGCTCGTCGGGTTGATGGGAACCGGCAAGACGACCGTTGCGCGCGGTCTCGCAGGGCACTTCGGTGCCGACGTTCTCGACACGGACAAGCTCGTCGAACAACGCAGCGGCATGACCGTTCGTGAGATCTTCGACCGTGACGGCGAGGACAGCTTCCGCACCGTGGAGTCGGATGTTCTTGCCGAGTGTTTGCGCACCCCGGGCCGGGCCGTGATCGCCGGTGCCGGCGGTGTCGTCGTGCGTGCGTCGAACCGCGAGGCAATCAACGCCGCACGTGCAACCGGTGACACAACGGTGGTGTGGCTGCACGCCAGTCCCGAGGTTCTCGTTGCCCGCACGGAAAAGGGAGGGCACCGTCCGTTGCTCGATGCCGACCGGGAGGGAACACTGCGACGGATGGCCGTCGAGAGGGCGCCGCTCTACGGTGAGGTCGCCGACGTGGTGGTCGACGTGTCCGAACGCTCGCCCGAATCCGTGATCGCACTGGTCATCGAGGCTCTGTCGGTGCAAGAGGGCGAGTCGGGCAGGTAGGAATGACTGCGGTGAAGACAGTGACGATCAATCTGGGGGACCGCTCGTACGACGTGCTCGTCGGCCGGGGGATCACGGGGCGTGCGGCGTCGATGCTCCCCGCGTCGGCCCGCAGGGTCGCGGTCGTCACGCAGAAGGGGATTCCCGCTTCCTGTGTGCCGTCGTTCCCTGATCACGATGTGCTCACCGTCGAGATCGGGGCGGGAGAAGAGCACAAGACGCTCGCCACCATCGCGGACCTGTGCGGGGCGTTCGCCCGCCACGGTCTCACCAGGTCCGACGTCGTCGTTGCGGTCGGCGGGGGAATGGTCACCGACGTTGCCGGGTTCGCGGCCGCTTCGTACCACCGGGGCATCCCGGTCGTGCACGTCGCCACCACTCTTCTCGCGATGATTGATGCTGCCGTCGGCGGGAAGACAGGGGTCAACCTGCCCGAGGGGAAGAACCTGGTCGGTGCGTTCTGGCAGCCGAGCGGTGTGCTGTGCGACCTTGATGCGCTCGACACACTGCCCGAGCGCGAGACACGTTGCGGGCTCGGTGAGATGGCCAAGTACCACTTCATCAGCCGTGAGAACCTGAACGAGATGCCCTTCGACGACCGGGTCGCACGGTGCATCGGCATCAAGGGTGAGATCGTCGCCGCCGACGAACGGGAAGGGGGCGTGCGCGCGTTCCTCAACTACGGGCACACACTGGCCCACGCACTCGAGATCGACACCGACTTCGCCATTGCCCACGGAGAGGCAGTCGCTCTCGGCGTGCTGTTCGCGGGGCACCTCGCACATCGCATGGGTCGCATCGATGATGCGCGCGTCGACGAGCACTACCACGTCGTGCACGGTGTCTACGGGCTGCATCTTCCGCTCCCTGCGGGCATGGATATCGACTCATTGCTGGCGGCGATGGGTCGCGACAAGAAAGCCCTGTCGTCGTTGACCTTCGTGCTCGATGCACCCGACGGTCTCGAGGTCGTGCCCGGGGTCCACGCAGACGATGTCCGCGCCGCGTACGGCGACCTCACGGCACGACTCGGTCAATCGCTGAAGTCGTAATTCGCTCACATCCGAGCAGTGGTCGGAGTACCGTTGACCACATGGCGCTCTCGTCCGTTCTCGTTCTCCACGGCCCCAACCTGAACCTGTTGGGCTCGCGTGAACCCGGGATCTACGGCACTGACACGCTCGCCGACCATGTGTCGCGCGTGCGTGACGAGGCTGCCGCCCTCGGGATCACGGTCTCGGACCTGCAGTCCCAGTCCGAGAGCGAACTTGTCCAGGCAGTGCATGCGGCAAGCGGCGTGCACGACGGATTGATCATCAATGCAGGGGCCTTCACGCACTACTCGTGGGCACTGCACGACGCTCTGCGTTCGTACAAGGGCCATGCAATCGAGGTGCACCTGTCGAACCCCGGCGCCAGGGAGGAGTTCCGTCACGTGAGTGTTCTCGCACCGGTGGTGTCGGGTTCGATCTCCGGATTCGGTGCACTCGGGTACTCGCTCGCTCTCCGCGCGCTCGTGGAGCTCGGCTCACGGTCGTGAACGTCGCTCCGCGTCTCGATCGGTTTCTCGGGGTCGAGGGCGCGGACCATGTGCTGGTCACGCGCCGGGAGGACATCAGGTGGGCCACAGGCTTCACGGGCGGAACAGCGCAGATGCTCGTCAGCCGGGCTGCTGGGCGGTCGTGGTTGTTCGTCGACGGCCGGTACCACGAGAGGGCTCTCCAGGAACTCGCTGCCGCGAACAGCGCCACCGAGGTCAGGTTGGTGACGCACGAGTCCGGTGTGGCGGACCAGTGTGCGGGGCTCGGGGTCACGCGGCTGGCGGTCGACTACCGCCACATCACCGCGGCCCGTCTCGGTGAGCTGCGGGGCCGTTTCGATGTGCTCGACGAGGCGGGTCATCTTGACCTGCTGCGCAGGGTGAAGGACGACGCCGAGATCGACGCCATGCAGCGCGCTGCAGCCATTGCTGATGCGGCCCTGATGCGCGTTGTCGGAGAGGGAATCCTCGGTGACACGGAGAAGCAGGTGCGGAACCGGCTCGACGGGGCCATGCGGAATCTGGGCGCAGACGATGTCTCGTTCGCAACCATCGTTGCCACGGGGCCCAACGGTGCGAGGCCACACCACGAGCCGACCGATGCCGTCATCGAAACGGGCCATGGTGTGGTGATCGACATGGGTGCCGAGGTCGACGGCTACCGCAGCGACATGACCCGCACGGTCCGGGTCGGCCACTGGTCGACCGAGTACCAGCAGATGTACGACACGGTTCTCGAGGCACAGCGTGCCGGCGTCGCAGCCGTTATGGACGGGGTGGTCGGTTCGAGTGTCGATGACGCGGTGTCAACTGTGTTCCGGCGCGAGGGCGTCCAGCACGAGTACCTGCACGGCACGGGCCACGGAGTGGGCCTGTACATCCATGAAGAACCCATCCTGTCCCCACGGTGCACCGCCGTGCTGCGAGCCGGGGAGGTGGTGACGGTCGAGCCCGGGCTCTATCGTGGAGGGGTCGGTGGCGTCCGGATCGAGGATCAGGTCGTCGTCACAGGCACCGGTTGCCGAATTCTCACCCTCAGTCCCAAGGAACTCTCATGCCCGCGATCACAACGAACGACCTGAAGAACGGAATCACGCTCGAGCTCGACAACGGGCTCTTCACCGTGGTCGAGTTCCAGCACGTCAAGCCGGGGAAGGGCGGTGCGTTCGTGCGAACGAAGCTGCGCAACCTCCGCAACGGGAACGTCTTCGAGAAGACCTTCAACGCGGGCATCCGTGTGGAGCAGGCGATCCTCGACAAGCGCGACATGCAGTTCCTCTACAAGGACGGCAACGACTTCGTCTTCATGGACACCGAGTCCTATGACCAGACCACCATCACTCCGCAGGCGCTCGGCGACGCAGCCGACTACCTGGTCGAGCAGGCCATGGCGATCATCGCGTACCACAACGGCGAGATCGTCACGGTCGAGATCGCGGCTTCCGTCGAACTCGTGATCGCAGAGACCGAGCCCGGTGTGCAGGGTGACCGCGTGTCGGGGGCAAAGAAGCCGGCCACGCTCGAGACCGGCAAGGTGATCCAGGTGCCGTTGTTCGTGAACGTGGGCGACAAGGTCAAGGTCGACACGCGCTCCGGCGACTACATCACGCGCGTCTGATGCCCGACGACGCCGACGGTTTTCGTCAATACGACCCGCGCACCGATGCCCGTGAGCAGGCAGTGATGCTGCTCTACGAATCGGAACAACGTTCCGTGTCCCCGCTCGAGCTGCTGGCCGAGAGGGGGGTGGCGTCCGAGGACCTCTCGCGTGCACTCCTGGTCGGAGTCGAATCGAACCGCGCGCGGATCGACGAGCAGATAGTCGCGAACGCACGGGGCTGGGCGCTCGACCGCATGCCTGCACTCGACAGGGCGATCCTTCGGCTCGCCATCCATGAGCTGATGCACCGCCCGGATGTGCCCGTGGCCGTCGTGATCGACGAGGCAGTCGAGCTGGCAAAGCGGTTCTCCACCGACGATTCGGGGCGGTTCGTGAACGGTGTCCTTGCCGCAGTGGCGCGCACGATACGACCGACTGCGTAAGGATGGTGCGGTGGTGACCGCAGCCGAGCGATTGGTCTCCCTGACGGCACGGGTGAGGTCCGTCAGGGGCTGGACATGGGCCGTCATCGCCATCGTGGTGTCGCATGCCGTGTGGATGTCGTGGCTGCAGGTGAGCATGCACCGTGGTCTCGGGACCTTTGCCTACGACGTCGGGCTGTACGACCAGGGCATCTGGCTTCTCTCGCGGGGCGAGGCACCGTTCGTCACGTTGATGGGCCGCAACATGCTGGGTGACCACGCATCGTTGATTCTCCTCTTCCTCGTCCCGTTGTTCTGGGTCGTTCCCGGCACCGCGACTCTTCTCGTGGTGCAGGCGATTGCGATCGCGATCGGTGCCGTGCCGGTGTACCTGTTCGCGAGGCGCGTCCTGTCGAGCGACGCGATGGGGTTCTGGGCTGCGGTTCTGTGGCTCGCCAACCCGGCGGTCAACGGGACCGGAATGGAGAACTTCCACCCCGACTCGTTCCTCGGTCTCTTCCTGCCGTTCGCACTGTGGGCCCTGTACGAGCGCAGGTGGCGGGTCTATGCGGTCATGGTGTTGATGTGCCTGCTCGTGAAGGAGGACGTGCTGCTCGTCATGGTCCCGCTCGGGCTGTTCGTGGCGTTCCGCTTCGACAGGAGGAAGGGTCTGCTCACGGCACTCGCGTCGTTGCTCGCGACGATCCTCGGAATGTTCGTGCTCATGCGGTCGCTCATCGGCGTGCCGACCCGCAACGCGTGGCGGATCCCCTTCGGCGGGTTCGGCGGCTTCTTCCGGGAGATCTTCACGAACCCCGGGAACGTGGCGAAGTATCTCGCGTCGGAGGACCGCCCGCTCTATGTGTTCCAGATGCTCGCGCCCCTCGGCGGGCTGTTCGTGCTCGCGCCGTGGCAGGCACTCGTCGCCCTTCCCGTCATCGCCTCGAACATGGTGAGCACGTTCTGGTACCAGCACAGCATCCAGTACCACTATTCACTCATTGCCGTGCCGCCACTCCTCTTTGCGACGGTGCTCGGCGTGCGTGCGGTCGGGAAGCGCTGGTCGGCGGTGGTGATGGCAGCCGTGGTCTCCTGCACCGCCGTGACGTTCGTGCTGTGGGGTCAGCATTCGCTTGCAGTCACGCCGAGGGCAACTCTTTCCCCCGAGTCGCCGCTTGCGGTGAGCGCCCGTGACATCGTGAAGCGCATTCCCGACGGTGCCGTGGTGTCCGCCTATGACCCACTCGTCACGTTCCTTGCCCACCGCAAGGAGATCTATTTCTTCCCGAATCCGTTCCGCGCCGTCTACTACGGGGTCGGGACGTCGCTCGAGGGGACACGTCTCCCCGCTGCCGACAGGGTCGAGTACGTGGTCCTGCCGCGCGCCCTGAACGACGCCCTCAAGTGGGACTGGGCGGCGGTCAGCCATGAATTCGAGGAGATCGACTCGAATCTGTACTGGCAGATATTCCGGCGCCGCTAGCGATTGATGACACGGCGGCCGATGGTGTAAAGTCAAGACGACCGTAAAACGAGTCCTGTGAGGCTCGAACGGCGAGGACAACATGTTTTCTGACATCCCGAATGCCACACGCCCCTGCGACGGGGCGTTTTTCATGCCCCGGACCGGTTCGTGGCGGCAGGCGTGAGCACGGTGTCTGCGCCAGCGGTTGCGATCCTCGACGCGAATGACGTGTCGCGGGCGATCACACGCATCTCGCACGAGATCGTCGAGCGCAACCCTGATCTGTCCCGCCTTGTCATTGTCGGCATGCAGACGGGCGGCACCTGGATCGCGCGTCGGCTCGTGGAGAACGTGAACCGGATCGTCGACGGGGCGAACGTGCCCCTCGGTGCCGTCGACATCTCGATGTACCGGGATGATTTCAGCCTTCGTCCCGTGGTGCTGTCTGCCCCCACCGACATCCCGGTCGACCTCACCGAACGGGTCGTGGTGCTGGTCGATGACGTGCTCTTCACCGGTCGCACGGTCCGCGCGGCTCTCGAGGCGCTGAACGACCACGGCCGTCCGCGTGCGGTGCAGCTCGCGGTGATGGTCGACCGCGGCCACAGGGAGTTGCCCATCCGCCCCGACTACGTGGGCAAGAACATCCCGACCCACGCAACCGATGAGGTGACCGTGGGACCCGACGGTGTCACGGTGACGGCGGTGGCGTCATGAAGCACCTCCTGGACACCCACGACCTCACGCGCGATGAGGTGTGCTCCATTCTCGATGTGGCCGACCACATGTCGCAGGTGAACCGGCGCCAGGTTCCCCGCGTTCCGGCACTCCGCGGCAAGACGGTCGCGACGGTCTTCTTCGAGGACTCGACGCGCACCCGACTGAGCTTCGAGCTGGCCGCCCGGCGTCTCTCGGCGGACGTGATGACCTTCCTCGCCTCGAGCTCGAGCGTGAACAAGGGGGAGAGCCTGCGCGACACCGTCGAGACGCTGTCGGCGATGGGAGTCGACGCGTTCGTCGTGCGGCACAAGTCGAGCGGTGTCCCGGTCCAGATGACCAAGTGGACCGATGCCTCGATCGTCAACGCCGGCGACGGATGGCACCAGCACCCGACCCAGGCCCTTCTCGACGCGTACACGGTCACGCGCGAGTTCGCCAGCCCGGCCGGGCTCGAAGGGCGCACCATCGCCATCGTGGGAGACATCAAGCACTCCAGGGTCGCGCGCAGCAACATCGATGTGTTCACCAGGCTCGGTGCCAGGGTCGTCGTGGTCGCACCACCGAGTCTGCTGCCGGGCGCGATCGAGTCGTGGCCCGTCGAGGTGCGCGCATCGATCGACGATGTGATCGACAACGTCGATGTGGTGTACCTGCTCCGGATGCAGATGGAACGCATGGAGGCCGCGTCGATCCCGAAACTCTCCGACTACACACGCACCTACGCACTCACACCCGAACGCGCTGCGGCGCTGCAGCCCCATGCGCTCGTCATGCACCCGGGGCCCATGAACCGGGGGGTCGAGATCACCGTCGACCCGGCACTGGTGCCCGGTTCGCGCATCCTGCAGCAGGTGGCGAACGGTGTCTCGGTGCGCATGGCCGTGCTGTTCACGCTGCTCGGCGCAGGGTCGCTCGCCGGCATCGAGGTCGAGTCATGACGCGCAGCATCCTCCTGCGCGGCGGCACAGTGGTGAACCCCGATGCGGTGTTCGTTGCCGATGTGTTGATCGTGGCCGGCAAGGTCGCCGAGGTGGGGCAGGGGCTCGTGGGCGATGACACGATCGACGTGTCTGGGCTCTTCGTGTCGGCCGGCTTCGTTGATCTCCACACGCACCTGCGCGAACCCGGCAAGGAGGAAGCCGAGACGATCGAGAGCGGAAGCCGCGCGGCGGCCCTGGGTGGGTACACCGCGGTCGTGGCGATGCCGAACACCGATCCGGCCCAGGACAATCTCGAGACCGTGCGCTTCGTGCGCGCTCAAGGCGAACGCGCAGGGCTCTGCGACGTGCACCCCTCGGGGTGCATCACTGTCGGTCGCCTCGGCAACGAACTAGTCGACTTCCCGGCTCTCGCATCGAGCGGCGTGGTGATCTTCACCGACGATGGCAACGGCGTGCAGGACGCATCGCTGATGGAGACTGCGCTGCAGGAGTCGTCGCGCCTCGGTGTGGTGATGGCCCAGCACTGCGAGATCTCCGACATGACGGCGGGCGCGGCGATGCATGATGGTGAGTGCTGTTCGCACATGGGTGTTCCCGGTTGGCCGCGTGAGGCAGAGATCGGGATGGTCCGGCGTGACATCGACCTCGTGCGCCGTGCGGGCGGGCGACTGCACCTTCTCCATCTTTCGACCGCAGAGAGCGTCGATCTGGTGCGTTCCGCCAAGGCCGAAGGGCTCGCGGTCACCGCAGAGGTCACCCCGCACCATCTCTCGCTCGAGGACACCATGCTGAGGGGCTTCGACCCCGTGTTCAAGGTGAACCCGCCGCTGCGCACTGCCGGCGACATTGCATCTCTGCGTGCGGCTCTCGCCGACGGCACCATCGATGCAGTCGCCACCGACCATGCACCGCACGCGGGGCACACGAAGGAGCAACCTCTAGATGTCGCGCCACCCGGCATGCTCGGGCTCGAGACCGCGCTCGCCGTGGTGAACACCGCGGTCGCACTCGACGCACAACGTCTGGTCGAGGTCATGTCATGGGCGCCTGCGCGCATTGCCGGGCTGGCGAACCACGGTCGCCCGGTGGCGGCAGGGGAGCCGGCGAACATCGCGGTGTGGGACAACACGACTGTGTGGTCGGTGTCCCGCGATGACATGGCGAGCCGCAGCAGGAACACCCCGTACCACGGCATGGAAGTCCGAGGCCGGGTGCACCACACGATCAATGCGGGCGAGACGGTCGTCCGGAACGGAAAGGCAACGAAGTGAGCAGTGAGGTCAAAGAGATAGCCCTCGTCCTCGAGGACGGATCGGTCTTCGAGGGTGAGGCGGTCGGGTTCATGCCAGAGAGCGGCATCGCCGCAGGCGAGGTTGTGTTCAACACGACGATGACCGGCTACCAGGAGGTCATTTCCGACCCTTCGTACGCGGGTCAGATCATCACGTTCACCACCTCCCATATCGGCAACTACGGGGCGACCACGGTGGACAACGAGTCGCGGGGGACCTTTGCGCGTGGCGTCATCGTCCGCGACCTTGCCCGGCGCCGGAGCAACTGGCGCAGCGAGCAGGATCTCGATGCGATGCTCAAGTCGCACGGTCTGCCGGGGGTCGCGGGGCTCGACACCCGTCGGCTCACGCGCGTGCTGCGCGATTCCGGTTCGCTGCGCGGCGCCTTCGGCACTGCGCCCGAGAGCGAGTTGCTTGCTGCGGCGCGCGCCGAGACGGGAACAGCAGGTGTCGACCTTGTCTCCCAGGTCACGACGGCCGCGCCCTACACGTACGGTGAAGGACGGCTGTCCGTCGTTGCGTACGACTTCGGCATCAAGACGACGATCCTGCGGTGTCTCTCGGAGATAGCGACCGTCACCGTGGTGCCGGCCCACACGAGCGCTGCCGAGATCATCGCCATGTCGCCGAACGGTGTGTTCCTCTCGAACGGTCCAGGGGACCCCGAGATGGTCGCCGGGGCAGACGAGAACATCCGGGCGATCGTCGAGGCAGGGGTTCCTACGTTCGGCATCTGTCTCGGTCATCAGTTGCTGTCGCGCGCCTTCGGAGGGCACACCTTCAAGCTTCCCTTCG
Source organism: uncultured Bifidobacterium sp. (assembly GCA_964513585.1). Lineage (GTDB taxonomy): Bacteria > Actinomycetota > Acidimicrobiia > Acidimicrobiales > Ilumatobacteraceae > UBA2093. Next base: position 54,894 of record CAZENK010000004.1, read on the forward strand.
GCCACCACGGAGGCAACCACCCGGTGAGGCACCTCGCGACGGGTGCGGTCGAGATCACGAGCCAGAACCACAACTTCTGTGTCGACCCCGACTCTCTCGCCTCTGTCGCCGACATCACCCACGTGAACCTGAACGACAACACGAATGAGGGGATGCGACTGAAGAAGCACCGTGCGTTCTCCGTCCAGTACCACCCGGAGGCCGGTCCCGGCCCCCACGACAGCCGATACCTGTTCGCACAGTTCGCCGACCTGATGGAGGGCAAGTAATGCCGCGCCGCAATGACATTCACAACATCCTGATCATCGGTTCGGGACCGATCGTGATCGGCCAGGCGTGCGAGTTCGACTACTCGGGCACGCAGGCTTGCCGCGTGCTGAAGTCAGAGGGCTACCGCGTGGTGCTCGCCAACTCGAACCCGGCCACGATCATGACCGACCCTGACTTTGCGGACCGCACCTACATCGAGCCGTTGACCCCCGAGATCCTTGCCAAGATCATCGAGCGAGAGAAGCCCGATGCGGTGTTGCCGACACTCGGTGGCCAGACGGGCCTGAACCTCGCGATGGCTCTGTACGAAAAGGGTCTGGTCGGTGTGCCGGGCACGCCCGAGCTCATCGGTGCGAACGCCGAGGCGATCGCCACGGCAGAGGACCGCGACAAGTTCAAGCAGGCAATGATCGAGATCGGCCTCGACGTGCCGCGCAGTGGCATCGCCCATGACATGAACGAGGCCAACGAGGTCCTGAAGGAGATCGGTCTCCCGGTCATCATCAGGCCTGCGTACATCCTCGGCGGGCGGGGCACCGGCATCGCGAACACGATGGAGGAGTTCGCGCGCCTCGCCCAGGCCGGTCTCGACGCGAGCCCGATCCGTGAGATCCTCATCGAGACCTCGATCGTCGGCTGGAAGGAGTACGAGCTCGAGGTCATGCGCGACAAGGCCGACAACTGCGTGATCATCTGCAGCATCGAGAACTTCGACCCGATGGGTGTCCACACGGGCGACTCGATCACGGTTGCGCCCGCGCAGACCCTCTCTGATGTCGAGTACCAGCGCATGCGCGATGCTGCCCTCGCGTGCATCCGGCGTGTGGGGGTCGAGACCGGTGGTTCGAACGTGCAGTTCGCCCTGAACCCGGCCAACGGTGACATGGTCGTCATCGAGATGAACCCGCGCGTGTCGCGCTCCTCTGCACTCGCATCAAAGGCGACCGGTTTCCCGATCGCAAAGATCGCGGCGAAACTCGCGGTGGGGTACACCCTCGACGAGATCCCGAACGACATCACGCGCATGACCCCGGCAAGTTTCGAGCCGACAATCGACTACGTGGTCACCAAGATCCCGCGGTGGGCATTCGAGAAGCTCCCCGGCACATCCGGTGTCCTCGGAACCCAGATGCAGAGTGTCGGCGAGGCGATGGCAATCGGGCGCACCTTCCCCGAGAGCCTCCAGAAGGGTCTGCGTTCGCTCGAGCAGGGCCGCTTCGGTCTGAACTGTGACCCGGGCGAGGCGGCATACAGCGCACTCGACGACACGGAGCTCCTCGCGAAGGCCGCCGTGGCGACACCCGAGCGCATCTTCCAGGTGGGCGAGGCACTGCGACGCGGTCTCGGCATCGACACCGTGCACCAGGCCACGAAGATCGACCCGTGGTTCCTCGACCAGATGTTGATCATCATCGACGAACGGCACGAGCTCGCCGGTACCACGGTGCAAGAGGTGACCAGGGCCGCCATGCGGCGCGCAAAGCGACTCGGCTTCGCCGATGCGCAGCTTGCCCACCTGTGGGGTGTGACCGAGGACGACGTTCGCACGCGCCGCGAGTCGCTCGGGGTTATCCCCACGTACAAGACCGTCGACACGTGCAGCGCAGAGTTCGCGGCACAGACGCCGTACCACTACTCGACCTACGAGGACGAGAACGAGGTGCGGGCCTCGGACAGGCCGCGCGTGGTCATCCTCGGCTCGGGACCCAACCGCATCGGGCAGGGAATCGAGTTCGACTACTGCTGCGTGCACGCAAGCTTCGCGCTGCGCGACGCGGGGTTCGAGACGGTGATGGTCAACTGCAATCCCGAGACGGTGTCCACCGACTACGACACCTCCGACCGCCTCTACTTCGAGCCGCTCACGCGTGAGGACGTCCTGAACGTGATCGCCGCCGAGACGCTCGCATCGGGGGGTGTCGCACCGAAGGTGATCGTGAGCCTCGGTGGCCAGACACCGCTCAAGCTCTCCGGGCAGATCGATGCGGGTCTGATCGCTGGGACCTCGCCCCACAGCATCGACCTCGCCGAGGACCGCGAGAAGTGGAACCAACTGTGCGAGTCGCTGTCGATCCCGCAGCCTCCCGGTGGCACCGCAGTCACGCTCGACGAGGCGCGTGCCGTTGCCCAGCGCGTCGGTTTCCCGGTGCTCGTGCGCCCGAGCTACGTGCTCGGCGGCCGGGCCATGCAGATCGTGCATGACATGGCCGCGCTCGACCGGGCGATGGAACAGCTTGCCGCCGACGGGAGTCTCGGCAAGGAGGGCGGTCTCTCTGCAGAGCGTCCGGTGTTGATCGACCGGTTCCTCGCTGATGCAACGGAGGTGGACGTCGACGCAATCCGCGACCACACCGGTGAGGTGCTCATCGGGGGCGTGATGGAACATGTCGAGGAGGCCGGCGTGCACTCGGGTGACTCTGCGTGCGCGATCCCGCCCCAGACGCTGCCCGCATGGGTCGTCGAGGTGATCCACGAGTACGCGGCGTCGATTGCGCATGCACTCGATGTTCGCGGCCTCATCAACGTGCAGTTTGCGGTGCTCGGCACCACGGTCTATGTCATCGAGGCGAACCCGCGTGCGTCGCGGACGGTTCCCTTCGTTGCGAAGGCCACGGGCGTGCCGCTCGCGAAGGTCGCGAGCCGGGTCATGCTCGGTGCGACACTCGAGCAGTTGCGTGCCGAGGGACTGTTGACACCGCCGGTGTCGGGTGGTCACGTGAGCGTGAAGGAAGCAGTCTTGCCCTTCAACCGGTTCCCCGAGGTCGACACGGCCCTCGGGCCGGAGATGCGCTCCACGGGCGAGGTGATGGGTATCGACCGCACGTTCGGTCGCGCCTTCGTGAAGTCCCAGACCGCCGCGGGCACGGTGCTGCCGTCGTCGGGAACCGTGTTCCTCTCGCTGAACGACGGGGACAAGCCGGCAGGTCTCGTGGTTGCCAAGAGGTTGCGTGCACTCGGGCTCGGGATCGCCGCCACCACCGGGACGGCCGAGTACCTGGCCAAGTTCGGGATCACCGTCGACAGGGTTGTCGGCAAGCTGTCGGAGATCGAGGGCTCCAGCATGGTCAACGCGGTTGATCTTGTGGCTCAGGGCGAGATCGCGTTCGTGGTCAACACGCCGCACGGCCGCGGGTCACGCGAGGACGGCGAGGCCATCCGAAAGGCCGCGAACTCGAACCGGGTCTCCTCGGTCACCACCGTCGAGGCCGCACTTGCCGCGGTGAACGGACTCTGGGAGCAACGGGAATCAGAGGACGAAGTGTGTTCGCTGCAGGAGTACCACGGCAGATGATGTCAGGCCGCGGCCGCAAGGCCCTCGAGCGACTGGGCGGGGTCACCGTCGGAGGGGTCGACCTGAAGACCCCGTTCATGACGGCGTCGGGCACAGCGGGTCATGACGTGGAGTTCGCCGCGTACATGCCGATGGATCGTCTCGGAGCCACGGTCGTCAAGAGCCTCTTCCACGAGGCGTGGCCCGGCAACCCTGCGCCGCGAGTGCACACCGCACGCAGTGCGATGCTGAACGCAGTTGGTCTGCAGGGGCCGGGCGTCGATGCATGGATCAACGAGTCGTTGCCGCGCTGCGAGGCAGCCGGGATCACGGTTGTCGTGAGCATCTGGGGCCGCACGGTCGAGGAGTACCGACTCGCGGCCCGGGCACTCTCGGTGCTCGGCAGCCGGATCGCCGCGGTCGAGGTGAACCTTTCGTGCCCGAATCTCGAGGGGCGCTCGGGCATCATCGCCCATGATGACGAACTGTCCGGGCGCATCATTGCAGAGGTGTCCGCGGTCAGCACGGTGCCGGTGTGGGCGAAGTTGAGTGCGAACACCGACAGGATCGTCGATGTCGCACGGTCGGTGACGCAGGCAGGTGCATCCGCGCTCACCCTCGTGAACACGATGCTCGGCATGCACATCGACGTGCGGACCGGCCGCCCGTCACTCGGGAACGGCGGCGGGGGACTGTCGGGGTCGGCGATCCATCCGATCGCTGTGCGCGCGGTGCATGATGTGCGTCGCGAGATGCCCGACGTCGACATCATCGGTGTGGGCGGCATCACAACCGGTGTTGATGCCCTCGAGATCATGATGGCCGGGGCTGATGCAGTCCAGGTCGGCACCGCATCGTTTGCCGACCCGTCTGCCACGTGGCGCATCGCTCTCGACGCAGCGCGTCGTGCCGAGGGTCGCCGGGCGGGGTCATGGGCAGAGATCACATCACTCGTGCATCGTTCGTGAGCCGTGTCCGTCGCGTGGGGTCCGTGCAGAACTAGAATCTCCGCATGGAAAGCAGAACTCGCGACCTCGAATCGGTTCGGGCACTGCGTTCTGCGCGGATTGCCGCCGTCCGGCAGGCAGCCTCCGGCGATGTGGTCCGTCTGCTGTCTTCAGACGACCGGGCAACAAGAGCGGTCTACGTGGTGAAGATCCTTGATGTCCATCCGCGCCTCGGAAAGGTTGCAGGCCGCCGACTGCTTGCAGACATCGGTGTCGCACCTCTCGCCCGCATTGCCGACCTGACCGACGACCAGCGGGACCGGATCCTCTCCACGGTGGATGAACGATGAGCGAGCCTGTGATCGTGGTCGTGTCCGGCCCGGGTGGTGCGGGCAAGGGAACCATCGTGCAGGAGCTCGTGCAGCGTGACGCGCGCCTGTGGCTCAGCCGTTCATGGACAACACGGTCACGACGCGACGGTGAGCCGGCCGATGCGTACGAGTTCGTGTCGCGGGAGGAGTTCGAGAGCCGGATCGCAGAAGGTGGCTTTCTCGAGTGGACAGAGTTCCTCGGGAATCTCTACGGGTCGCCGATGCCCCGGGTGGAGGACGGCCGCGACATCGTTCTCGAGATCGAGCTTCACGGTGCGACGCAGGTGAAACAGCGCCATCCGGATGCGATCCTCGTCTTCGTCCAGCCTCCGTCCCGGGAGGAACAGCGCCGACGTCTGCAGGGACGGGGCGATTCTGAGCAGCATGTCCTGGAACGTCTGCGAAAGGCAGAGGACGAGGAGCGTCTGGGGGCCGAGATCGCCGATGTCATCGTGGTCAACGACGATCTGGCCCGTGCCGTTGCTGAGATCGAGGGCATCATCGGTGCGGCCCGCCGCCGCCCCCGATAGCCTTTCCACGACTCCGGAGGTCTCCCATGTCCCGTCAAAACGACTCCATGATCCATCCCAGCATCGAGAACCTGCTCAGCAGGGAGAGCCTCGAGGGGTCGAAGTTTGCTCTCGTGACCCTCGCGTCGTACCGCGCACGTCAGATCAACTCGTACTTCAACCAGTTGGGCGAGGGTCTCGGCCACATGGTTCCGCCCCAGGTGTCGTCGGTCGCGCGCAAGCCGCTGTCGATCGCATTCGAGGAGATCGCCGCCGACAAGATCGTGAAGATCGAGCGCCTGCCGTACGACGAGATGGAGGCCGAGGCCGACGAGATCTTCGGCGCCGAGGAAGCAGCGGACGAGGACGCTGCCGCCGACGCCGAGTAAGGGTCTGCCCGGCGCGACCACCACGAGACCTGCTCCCATGGAATCGGTACGCGGTCGTCGCATAGTCCTCGGTGTGTCCGGGGGGATCGCCGCCTACAAGTCCGTCGAGCTCTGCCGGCGTCTTGTTGACGCCGGCGCACACGTGTCCACGATCCTCACCGACGATGCGCACCGATTCATCGGCCCTGTGACGCTGTCGGCGTTGTCGTCCGAGCCCGTGCACACGAGTCTGTGGAACGACGAGTCACCGATACCCCACACCCGGCTCGGACAGAACGCCGACCTGATCATCGTTGCTCCTGCGACCGCACGCGTGCTGTCCGCATTCGCCACCGGGTACTCGGCTGACCTGCTGGTCGCCACCTTGATCGCAACACGGGCCCCTGTGATCGTGTGCCCGGCGATGCACACCGAGATGTGGGAGCACCCGTCCGTTCAGGACAACATCGCGACCCTGCGATCGCGCGGAACCGTTGTCGTCGATCCGCAATCGGGTCGACTGGCAGGCGGCGACGTCGGCACGGGGCGACTCGCCGATGTGGACAGCATCCTTGCCACCGTCGACAACGTGCTGTCCGGCGGTGGGCGCGACCTCGAGGGCCTGTCCGTCGTCGTCAGTGCCGGTGGCACGCGTGAACCCATCGATGCGGTCCGCGTTCTTGCCAACCGTTCGAGCGGCAAGCAGGGGTATGCCATCGCCGAGGACGCCCATGTTCGCGGGGCACGGGTCACCCTCGTGACCACCGTCGACCGCCCCACATTGCCGGGTATCGAGATCGTGGCCGTCGAGACCGCCCAGCAGATGCACGATGCGATGGCGAAACTGGCCCCGACCGCCGATGTGGTGGTGATGACCGCTGCTGTCGCCGACTTCCGGCCGGTGGCGGCTGCCGAGGGGAAGATCAAAAAGGAGAACGGAACTCCGGAGATCGTCCTCGAGCCGACCCCCGACATCCTCGCGATGCTCGGGGCCACCAAGCCTGAGGGGCAGACACTCGTGGGCTTCGCCGCAGAGACCAGCAACCTGCTCGAGAACGCCGCAGGAAAGCTGAAGCGCAAGAATCTCGACCTCATTGTCGCCAACGATGTGTCGGCGGCGGGGGTCGGGTTCGGCCATGACACGAATGCCGTCACGATCCTGTCCGCCGAAGGGGTGTGTCAGGATTTGGCTCTTTCGAGCAAACACGCAGTCGCACGTGCCGTGTTGGATAGCGTGGTAAGAGTGCGGTCAGCCCGTTGACCGCCGAAGCAGAGGAGTTGCCGTGAGGAAGTTCACGTTCACATCGGAAAGCGTGACCGAGGGTCATCCGGACAAGATGGCAGACCAGGTCTCTGACTCGGTTCTCGACGCCATCCTGGCGAAGGACCCCCACAGCCGCGTCGCCTGCGAGACCCTCCTGACCACAGGTCTGTGCGTGGTCTCGGGTGAGATCACCACCGATGCATACGTCGACATCCCGGCGATCGCCCGCCAGGCGATCAACAACATCGGGTACAACAACGCAGAGTTCGGTTTCGACGGGAACACCTGCGGTGTGCTCGTGGCGCTGGATGCGCAGAGCCCCGACATCGCACAGGGCGTCGACAAGAGCGAGGAGCAGCGCAGCGGCTCCTCCGAGGACTCGCTGAACAGCCAGGGTGCCGGCGACCAGGGAATGATGTTCGGCTACGCCTGCAACGAGACCCCCGACTTCATGCCGCTGCCGATCTGGCTGGCGCATCGCATGGCCGAGCGTCTGACCGAGGTGCGCAAGAGCGGACTCGTGCCGTACCTGCGCCCCGACGGCAAGACCCAGGTCACGTTCGAGTACGAGGACGGCAAGCCCGTCCGTCTGACCACCGTGCTGATCTCGACACAGCACGCCGATGGGATCAACCGTGAGACACAGATCCGTCCGGACCTCATCCAGGAGGTCATCATGCCGACGATCCCGGCGCAGTTCGCAGGTGACAACCCGTCCATCTATGTGAACCCCACCGGCAAGTTCGTGCTCGGTGGACCCCACGCCGACACCGGCCTCACCGGTCGCAAGATCATCGTTGACACCTACGGCGGCATGGGCCGTCACGGTGGTGGTGCGTTCTCGGGCAAGGACCCGTCGAAGGTCGACCGCTCCGCCGCGTACGCCGCACGCTGGGTGGCAAAGCACGTGGTTGCGAGCGGTGCCGCCGACAAGTGCGAGGTGCAGGTTGCATACGCAATCGGCATGGCCCAGCCCATCAGCATCCTCGTCGAGACATTCGGCACGAACCACGTGAGCGAGGAGTCGATCGAGGCAGCGGTGCGCAACGTGTTCGACCTGCGCCCGGCAGCGATCGTGCGTGACCTCGACCTGAAGCGTCCGATCTACGCAAAGACCGCCGCCTACGGTCACTTCGGACGCAGCGAGCCCGAGTTCACCTGGGAAGCGCTCTCGCGTCTGTCCGACTTCAAGTCCGCCCTCAACATCTGAGCGGTCTGGCCGAGCTGATTGCCTCGGTGGTGCCCGACGTGTCGGGCATCGACAAAATCTTCGACTATCTCGTCCCGGATTCGCTCGCTGCGAAAGCGGGAGTGGGGGACCGTGTCAGGGTCGACCTGAACGGCCGCCGTGTGGGCGGCTGGATCACGGCGCTCTCGCATGCCGAAGGACTCACCAAGGACGGATTGACGGTCGACAGGCTGTCTCCTGTCGTGTCGGTGTCGGGACGCGGTGTTGATGCTGATCTGGTCGACCTCACGCAGTGGGCCGCGCACGAGTTCCTCGGGTCGTGGCGTTCGATGCTGTCACGGGCGAGTGCGCCACGAGTGCGTGCGCGTGCGGTGAACGTTCGCCGCACCATGGCGTCTGCGTCCGCAGGCGACGCTGTCGCAGACGCAGCTCTCGGGCTTGCGGCCGACGGGGGAGGGTTGTTGATCGTGCCCCCGTGCGCGTCGGCGCTCGCGGCGGTGGCGGCGATGGCCTCTCTCGGTCCGGTTGTGGTGGTGTGCCCGACGCAGCGAATGGCAGTCATGGGTGCGGCCGCACTCCGTCGACGCGGCATGACAACTGCGGTGGTGCCCGAGGAGTGGGATGCCGCCGCGGGTGGGGTCGATGTGGTCATCGGTGCCCGTTCTGCCGTGTTTGCTCCATGTCCGCAGATGGCTTCTGTGGTGGTGATCGACGAGCATGACGAACTGCACCATGACGAGCGCGCCCCCACGTGGAACTCTGTCGATGTCGCGCTCGAACGGGCGCGTCGTGCGGGTGCCGTGTGCGTGCTCACGTCGGCGGTGCCCTCGGCCGCGTCGATGGTGCGGCACGCAGGCAGCACGAAGGTCGTGGGCACACAGACACCCTGGCCACGGATCGTGGTGCAGGACCTGAACGATGTCCCCGTTGCGAGGTCGCTGCTCTCGACAGCGATGCTCGACGCGGTCACGCGCGACTCGATCACCACTGTGTGCGTGCTGAACACGAAGGGAAAAGCGCGCATCGTCGTCTGCAAGGCCTGCAACGAGATGCAGACCTGTCCTGCGTGCGCGTCCTCGCTCGGTCTCGACGATGACCAACGGCTGCACTGCGCACGGTGCGGCACCGACAGCGGGGCAGTGTGTCTGTCATGCGGCAGGGGGTCGTTCACGGTGCCGCGCGGGGGCACGGCCCATCTTGCAGGTCAGCTCCGCAGGTCGACGGGGCGGACCGTGGTCGAGGTCACCGGCGACGCAGACGACTCGTGGACCACGGGGAATGTGTTCGTCGGCACCGAGGCGGTTCTGTACCGCATCCCGCAGGCCGACGTGGTCGTGTTCGCAGACATCGACCGGGATCTGAACGCGCCGCGCATCACATCGGGCCGCGAGGTGCTCTCGTTGGTCGCACGGGCCGCACGGCTCGTGGGGCACACGGGCACCGTCGTGCTGCAGAGCCGTGTCCCGGATCATCCGGTGCTGGCGGCACTCTCGGCACCCGACACGACGGAAGGAGTCCTCAGGTGGGCCGAGTCCGACATCGACACACGACGCGGCTTCTCGTTCCCGCCGTTCGGCGTCCTCGCGGAGTTGTCGCTGCCCGAAGGGTCGGGGTTCGGCGAGCTGCCGCATGTCCCCACGGCGCGTTGCGCAGTGTCGGGGTCGAGTGTGCTCGTGTCCGGGGCAACGCGCGATGATGTCCGCAGCGCCGTGTCTGTGTTCCGCGAGGTGTACGGCACTGCGTTGCGTGTCCACGCAGACCCGCCGCGTTACTGACGGGGACGCACCTCGAGCACCCTGAAGCCCTTGCTGCTCGAGATCTTCCTGGTGGGGTACGAGTTCCCGTTCAGCCACTCGGTGAGGGAGTCCGCGCCGAGGTTCTTGCCGACCACCAGGTGCGCGATCCCGTCACCGGACAACCGGGAGAGCCACGAGGACAACAGGTCATGGAGTGCGTCCTTGCCGATGCGCACGGGCGGATTCGACCAGAGGATCCTGATGCGCGTGCCGGGCGGGACCGCGTCAGGATGAACCACGGTGACGTTGTCGAGGCCGTTACGGGCCGCATTCGCCGCGCACAGCTCGCGTGCCCGTTCGTTGACGTCCACAGCGATCACAGTGCACTGTGGGTTCTCCGCCGCCAGAGTGAGGGCCATGGCCCCGGTGCCGCAGCCGAGATCGCAGAGCACGTCACCCGGCGAGACAGGCGTCGGTTCCATGCGCCGCATTGCCTCGAGAAACACGGCGGTTCCCTTGTCGAGTCCGTGCCGGCTGAACACCCCTGTGTCGGTGGTCAGGGTCAGCGAGCGCCCTGCCGCCGTGATCGTGAAATCGTGAGGGTCGGACTCTCGTGACGGTGTCTCGCTGAAGTAGTGGGACCCGGGAACAGGGTTGTCAGAGGGTGAGTTCATGTCGCAGGTAGCCTCTCAGATTATGGGCTATGACATCCGCACATACGGAGACCCCGTCCTCACGGCGGTCGCCGAGCAGGTCGAGAACATCGACGGCAAGATCGTGAGGCTGACCCAGGCGATGTTGCAGGCGATGTACCGGGCTCCCGGCATCGGACTCGCCGCCCCGCAGATCGGTGTGCAGAAGCAGATCTTCGTGTACGACATCGACGGTGAGCCCATCACGCTCATAAACCCCCGCATCGTCGAGAGCAGGGGCGAGTGGGTCTACGACGAGGGATGCCTGTCGATACCCGGCCTGTACGTCGAGATGCTGCGTCCGAAGGAAGTGCTGCTCGAGGCCGTCGACCTGAACGGCGAGACCATCCAGGTCGAGGCCGACGAACTGCTGGCTCGTCTGTTCCAGCACGAACTCGACCACCTGAACGGCGTGCTCATGTTCGAGCGCATGACTCCCGAACAGCGCGACGAGGCAATGCGTGAGTACAAGCGCATCGCCGACGGCGGGAGTTTCTCGGGGGAGACACGCCACATCGGACTGAAGTAGTCGATGTCCGTCGACGGACAACGGCTCGTCTTCCTCGGCACGCCGCACGCCGCAGCCCTTGTTCTCGAGCGTCTTCTCGCTGAGGGTGTGCAGGTTGCCCACGTGGTCACGCGCCCTGATGCAAAGCGCGGCCGTGGTTCGGCAACATCGCCCAGCCCGGTGAAGCAGGTGGCCCTGCGCCACGGCATCGAGGTCTCCCATGACCTTCAGTGGATACGGGACAACCAGGCGACCCCGATGATGGGGCTCGTGGTCGCATACGGACGCATCATCCCCGCGGACCTGCTGCAGCACGTGCCGATGATCAACGTGCACTTCTCGTTGTTGCCGCGCTGGCGTGGTGCCGCCCCGGTCGAGCGGGCGATTCTCGCGGGCGACGCAGAAACGGGTGTGTGCATCATGCAGATCGAACCCACACTCGACACCGGCGCCGTGTACGCCCGGGCCAGCGTGCCGATCACGGACACGTCAACGACGGCCGAGCTGACAGAGCAACTTGCCGCCGTCGGCGCGGGTCTCCTGCTCAGGTGTCTGGCAGAAGGGCTCGGCGAACCGGTGCCTCAGTCGGGCGAGGTCACCCATGCCGCAAAGATCTCGCGGGACGAACTGAGGGTCGACTGGACGCGTCCGGCCCACGAGGTGCACCGTGTGGTGCGCGCAGTGCGTGCGTTCAGCGTCATCGACGGGGTGCGGGTGAGGCTGATCGAGGCCGAGGTCGAGGGGAGCAGCGGAGGCCTCCCACCGGGCGAGTTGTCGTCTGATGCGGTGGTCGGCACGGGTGACGGCGCACTGCGGCTCGTGCGGGTGCAGCCCGAGGGCAAGGCGCCGATGGATGCGCAGGCGTGGCTCAGGGGCCGCGCGCAGCATCAGGGCAACCGGTTCACCTGACCGGGCGCGAATTCACGGACCGTTGATCGGGGCTGCTCGGTAGCCTCGTGCCGTGCTCAAGTTTGTTCTGCCCAAGGGTTCGCTCGAGAAGGCCACGTTCGAGTTGTTCGAGGCGGCTGACCTCACGATCAACAGGTCGTCGGCCGTCGACTACAAGGCCACCATCGATGACCCGCGCATCGACGAGGTGCGGATCCTGCGCCCGCAGGAGATCGCCTCGTATGTGCAGGAGGGACTCTTCGACATCGGCATCACCGGTCGTGACTGGATCGAGGAGACGAACAGCGATGTGGTGAGTCTCGGGGAGTTGAAGTACTCGAAGGCAACCTCGCTGCCCATCCGGGTCGTCGTTGCTGTCGCGCAGGACTCTCCCGCGCAGTCGGTGGCCGACCTGAAGGACGGCGTGCGCGTCACCACCGAGTACCCCGAGATGACCCGCCGCTATTTCGGTGACAGGGGGGTCAAGGCCGACATCCGCCTCAGTTACGGCGCGAGCGAGGCGAAGATCCCCGACATTGCCGACTGCGTGGTCGACATCACCGAGACCGGCCGTGCGCTGCGCGCCGCGGGTCTGCGCATCATCGACACGATGCTCACCAGTTACACCGAGCTCATCGCGAACAGGCAGTCATGGGAGGACCCGACGAAGCGCCATGCGATGGAGCAGATCCTCACGCTGCTGACCGGCACACTCGAGGCGCGCGACAAGGTGCTGCTGAAGCTGAACGTGGCCAAGGAGTCGATGGACGGGGTCCTGGCACTGTTGCCCTCGGCGAAGTCGCCCACCATCGCCCAGCTCGCCTCCGGTGATTTTGCGGTCGAGACAGTGGTGGCAAAGCGCGGCATCAACACGCTGATACCCGAGCTGATCGACGCCGGCGCGTCGGACCTGCTCGAGATCCCGATCTCGAAGATCATCCACTGACCGATGGCGATCATCCGTCACACGGGGCGCGTGGTCGCATTCGATGCTGCCCGTGGTCTGGGGGAGATCGCCGGTGACGACGGTCGTGTCTGGCCGTTCCACTGTGCAGTCATCGCCGACGGATCCCGGCACATCGACACCGGGGCGACGGTCAGCTTCGAGACACGGTTCCACGTGAAGCGCGAAGAAGCCTTCGACATCCGCCCGGTCTGAGCCAGGACCGGGTCACTCGGTCGGTGCAGACCTCTGCACGAACACCAGCCTGATGTTGCCGAGTGCCGCCACGAGCGTCTCGTGGTGCTCGCCGAGGCGGTCGCCCAGGCCGTCCACGAGGAAGCCCAGGGCATCGATGGCAAGGGCGGCGTCGGCGAGGCGTGCCGGCTCGGCGGAGAGATGGATGGCGGCGAGCTCGAACAGCCCCATGGCATGGTTGGTCACCACCACCGAGGCGGGAACCTCCGCCAGGCGACGCCTGGCCTCGGCAATGGCCTCAAGGGTCTCGGCGGCAGTCTCGTCTGTGGTCTCGTCGAACTGGGGGTCTGTGGGCATGGTGTCGTCTTGGCTCCTCGGGCGGTACCCTAACTGACGTCAATTGAGCGAAGTGGGGTTCCGGCCCCCACCTTCTCACCCCGAACCGGGAGTGCAGTGGGTCGAGAATGCGGGCACCTCTCGGTGTGCGCCTCTGCTTCGTGCAGTGTCACGAACGATCCGCGAGAGCGGTTCATCACAGAGGAGGGCAAGGCCCATTGCACAAGAGAGACAGTCATAGCTACGCCGCAGAATAACGAGCCCAGGTACAACGAGCGCATCCGTGCGCGAGAGGTACGCCTGATCGGGCCCGACGGAAGCCAAGTCGGGATCCGCTCCACGGCTGATGCGCTCACACTGGCTCGCGAACTCGATCTCGACCTTGTCGAGGTCGCACCGCTCGCGAACCCGCCCGTGTGCCGCATCATGGACTACGGAAAGTTCCGCTACGAAGAGGCGCAGAAGGCAAAAGAATCCCGCAAGAAGACCAACCACGTCACCATCAAAGAGGTGAAGTTCCGGCCAAAGATCGGAAAAGGGGACTTCGACACGAAGGTTCGCCACATGCGTGACTTCCTGGAGGACGGCCACAAGGTGAAGGTCACCCTTCAGTTCAGGGGGCGCGAGATCGCCCACCCGGAACTCGGGGCCAAGATCCTCGACGCGGCGCTCGAGCAGCTCGGACCGATCGCCAAGGTGGAGACACAGGCTCGGCTCGAGGGGCGGAACATGACGATGGTGCTCTCTCCCGACAAGAAGGCTCCCGCCAAGAAGACCAGGGAAACCGACGCAGCCGACGACACAGACGCAGCGCCGGAGCCCGAGAAGAACGACAACGAGTAAGAGGAACAGAACATGCCGAAGATGAAGACCAGCAAGACCGCAGCGAAGCGGTTCAAGAAGACGGGCTCGGGCAAGTTGCGTCGCCAGCAGGCAAACCGCCAGCACCTCTTCGAGAAGAAGTCGAGCGTGCGCACCCGTCGCCTGGCAGGCGACGTCGATGTGCACCCCGGTGATGCCCGCAAGATCAAGCGCCTCCTCGGCGAGCGCTGATTCGAAGAACGACAGATAGGAGAAAAACATGGCACGCGTCAAGAGAGCAGTACATGCGCGCAAGAAGCACCGGGCGGTGCTCGAGAAGGCGAAGGGCTACTACGGCAACAAGAGCCGCTCGTTCCGCGCCGCGAACGAACAGGTCCTCCACTCGGGGCAGTACGCATTCCGCGACCGCCGCGCAAAGAAGGGTGAGTTCCGTCGTCTGTGGATCCAGCGCATCAACGCTGCATGCCGCCTGAACGACATCTCGTACAGCCGCTTCATCGCAGGGCTCAATGCAGCCGGCATCGAGGTCGACCGCAAGATCCTGGCCGATCTCGCCGTCCACGACGCCGAGGCGTTCAGCGCCCTGGTGGCATCAGCGAAGGCCGCACTCAACTGAGTCGCACCCCTTTGTCATCGTCGAACCCCCGGGTTCAGTCTCTGCGGCGCCTCATCGGGCGCCGCAGTTTCCGTTATGACGAGGGACTGTTCGTGGTTGAGGGCCCGACCCTCGTGCGCGAGGCGGTCGAAGCCGGCGTACGTGTGGTTGAGCAGTACCTGCGCGACGACTACGACGGGTACGTGGCCCCGGTGTCCTCGTACGAGCTCGACTCCCGCACGTTCTCTTCTGTGAGTGACACCGAGTCGCCCCGGGGAATCCTCGCGGTGTGTGCGATGCCCGATGCGGGCGCCTTCTCCTGCGGTGACCACGAATGGGTGATGGTGCTGCACGAGATCTCGGACCCGGGCAACCTCGGCACGCTCGTTCGGTCGGCCGAGGCGGCCGGTGCGCGCGGAGTGGTTCTTGTCGGCGCGACAGTCGACCCGTGGTCGCCGAAGGTGGTGCGTGCCTCTGCCGGTGCGGTGTTCCATGTGCCGATCTGGCAGGTCTCCGATCTGTCGTCACTGCGTGCCCACAACATGAGACTTCTCGGCACGACGTCGCATGATTCGCTGGCCGTCTCGCGACCCGAGTCGCTCTACGAGGCCGACCTCACGGGGTGTGTGGGTGTCGTGCTCGGGAACGAGGCCCACGGTCTGCCCGCCGACCTCGAGGTCGACTCGTGGCTCACGATCGAGCATGCAGGGCGTGCCGAGAGCCTGAACGTGGCGATGGCCGGGACAGTGGTGGCGATGCACATGAGCCACGTGCGCCGGACCCGGGGCGCGTCGTAATGCTCCGCACGGCAACACGGGTGTCGGAGTAGCGTTTCAGCGTCATGGCAGCGTCAGAAACCCCCGAATTGGCCCGGCTCCGCTCGGCGCTCGCCGACGGTATCGCACGCATCGGCGAAGTTGCGTCCAGCGAGGAGCTGCGTTCCCTGGTGTCCGCACTGACCGGCAAGAAGGGTGAGATCGCATCGATCAAGGCATCCCTCGGCAAGGTCGATGACATCGAGGCGCGCAAGGCGCTCGGGTCGGCGGTCAACGATGCACTGGTCGAGCTGGGGGCTGTCGCGGATGCGCGCGAGCAGGACCTTCGTCGGGCAGAGTTCGCTCTGCAGGTCGAGTCGGAGCGTGTGGACCTCACCGAGCTGGCCATGACGGCTGCTGCGACGCGGCGCCGTGGCCGCATGCACCTCGTCACCCAGGCGACCGAGCGCCTCGAGGATGTCTTCATCGGGCTCGGGTTCCAGGTTGCCGAGGGACCGGAGGTCGAGACCGACTTCTACAACTTCGAGGCCCTGAACATGCCGCCGAGCCACCCCGCGCGCAGCATGTGGGACACGCTGTTCGTCGAGAGTGACGTCGAGGGCAGTGTCGTGCTGCGCACGCACACCTCGCCGGTGCAGATCCGGGTCATGCAGGAATGGCCGCCGCCGATCTATGCGATCATGCCCGGGCGTGTCTTCCGCAAGGAGACCCCCGATGCCACGCACATGCCGGTGTTCCACCAGATCGAAGGGCTCGTCATCGACAGGGGGATCACCTTCGCCGATCTTGCGGGGACTATCGAGTCGTTCACGAAGGCGTTCTTCGGTTCGGGCTTCACGAGTCGGCTCCGGCCCTCGTACTTCCCGTTCACCGAGCCGAGCGCCGAGTTCGACATCCGCCGGCCCGACGGGTCATGGATCGAGCTCGGTGGATGCGGAATGGTGCACCCGCACGTCCTGCGCGCCGGCGGCCTCGACCCGGACGAATGGAGCGGCTTCGCCTTCGGTTTCGGCATCGACCGCATGGCCAAGGAACGCCACGGGGTCAACGATCTCCGCGACATGTACTCGGACGACATCAGGTTCACGGAGCAGTTCTCGTGAAGGTTCTCCTGTCGATCCTGCGCGAGATGGCGGACCTGCCCTCCGACCCGCACCGCATCGCCGATGCATTGAACTCGCTCGGGCTCGCGGTGGAGGAGATGACCGAGGTCGGGGCGCCCGTCGAGGGTGTCGTCACTGCGCGCATCGTGCGGACCGAGAAGCATCCTGACGCCGCAAAGGTCACGCGGTGCTTCGTCGACGCGGGCGATGGCGTCGAGCGGCACGTGTGGTGCGGTGCCACGAACATGAAAGAGGGCGATGTCGTGCCTCTCGCAACGCTCGGCACCACGATGCCGAACGGCATGAACATCGCGCGCCGTGGCATTCTCGGTATCGACTCCGAGGGAATGCTGTGCTCCGAGGTCGAGCTCGGCATCAGTGACGAGTCATCGGGTCTGCTCATTCTCCCTTCGTCGTCGCCGCTCGGGGTGAGCCCGTTCGAGGTGCTCGGCATCGAGCACGATGTCGTCTTCGAACTTGACCTGACCCGGAACCGCGCCGATTGCTGGGGCCATCTCGGGGTTGCCCGAGACCTCGCGGCGCATTTCGGCGTCCCCCTGCGCGGACCACGGATCGACACGGGCGAACGCGGTCCCGCCACCTCGCTGCCGGTGGTGATCGATGCCCCGGACAACTGCGGTTCGTTCTCGGCGTCGTACCTGAGCGGAGTGATGGTCGGGCCGTCGCCGAGGTGGGTCGCATCCCGGCTGGCGCATCTCGGCATGAGGTCGATCAACAACGTGGTCGATGCATCGAACCTGGTGATGCTCGAGTTGAACCAACCGAACCATGCGTACGACGCACAGGTGGTGTCGTCGTTCCGTGTTCGCTTTGCCGCCGAGGGCGAACAGATCACCACCCTCGACGGCCAGGTGCGTGCCATGACCGCCGATGATCTGTTGATCTGCAACGGTGACACGAACGCCGGGGTCGGGCTCGCGGGCATCATGGGCGACCTTCACTCGGAGATCACGGATTCGACGACAACGCTTGCGCTCGAGAGCGCATGGTTCGCTCCTGATCCGATCCGTTTCTCCGCGCAGCGTCACGGTCTCCGTTCAGAGGCATCGATCAGGTTCGAACGTGGGGTCAACCCGCACGGATGGGTTCTGGGTGCCGAGCGCTTCGTGACCATCCTGCGCGAGTCGAGCCCCGGGGCAACCCTGCACCTGGATGCGACCATCGTGCAGACCGGCTCGTGTCCGCAGCCGCACCAGGTGACCATGTCGCTGTCGCACATGAACGCCCTTCTTGGTGTCACAGTGCCCGCCGACCGGGTCGAGGCGATTCTCGGGGCGATCGGCTTCGCTCCGACCGTCAGCGGCGACACGGTCACTGCAGTCGTGCCGACGTGGCGCCCTGACTGTGAGCAGTCCGTCGACATCATCGAGGAGGTCGCCCGCCATTTCGGGTACGACAACATCGGCAAGACGGTCCCGAAGTCGACCGTGCACGGTCGACTGTCGCACGTGCAGCAGCGGCGTCGCCTCGTGCGTCGCGTGTTGGTCGGGCTCGGTCTCGACGAGGCAATGCCGTCGCCGTTCCTTGCG
This sequence comes from uncultured Bifidobacterium sp., assembly GCA_964513585.1. Lineage (GTDB taxonomy): Bacteria > Actinomycetota > Acidimicrobiia > Acidimicrobiales > Ilumatobacteraceae > UBA2093. The sequence continues at coordinate 73,227 of CAZENK010000004.1, forward strand.
GTCGGCGATCTCGAGCGTGTCGGTCTCTCTGACGGGAATGCATTGCGTCTTGCGAACCCGCTCGTTGCAGACGAGTCGGTGTTGCGCACGTCGCTGCGTGTGGGGCTGCTGAAGTCGCTGAGATACAACCAGTCGCACCGCGCACCGGTGATCGGGCTGTGGGAGATCGGCCACGTGTACCCGTCGTCGGGCAACCAACTTCCCGACGAGAGCGAACAGCTCGCGATCGTCGTCGCCGGTGGCGACGCAGGAACTGCGATCCACCAGTGGAACACGCTCTGTGACGCTCTCTCTGTCGGCGCTCAGATCGACCAGACACGTGTGCCCGCCGGGTTGCACCCGACCCGTTCAGCGACTCTCGCCCGGGGCAAGACCGTGATCGGAGTGGTCGGCGAGATCGATCCGGTGGTTCTCGACTCGATGGGCATCACCGGCAGGGTCAGCATTCTCGAGGTGAACCTGAGCGTTCTGTTGGCCGAGGACCCGAAGCCCGTCCAGGCCCGGGACATCAACCGTTTCCCGTCGAGCGATGTGGACTTTGCCTTTGTCGTGCCCGACTCCGTGACCGCCGCGACCGTCCAGCGTGCGGTGCGTCAGGCTGCCGGCAAGCGTCTGGTGTCGATGGAACTGTTCGACGTGTACCGCGGCAGGGGTGTCCCCGATGATGCGCGGAGCCTTGCGTTCCGCCTTCGTCTGCAGGAAGAGAACGGGACCCTGACCGAGGCAGTACTGGCCGAGGTGCATGCGGCGTGCGTTGCTGCCGCAGAAAAGGCCGGCGCGACCTTCCGTCGCTGATGACGCGTCGCGCGCCCGTGTGCGGCTAGTTCATGGTCGGGTCGGCGGGGAATCCAGCCAGGCGTCTCATCCGGCCGGGCTGTCGACCGAGAACGCGTTGCCACAGGGTTGACGGCTCGCCGTCGAAGGCATCGGTGTGTCGCGAGGGCACCACGAACCATCCGCCCGAGTCGATCTCGTCGGAGAGCTGGCCGGCCGACCAGCCTGCGTAGCCACGGAAGACGCGGTGCGAATCGTTGTTGTTCGGCGACTCGATCATGATGTCGACCGACGCGACACCGCTTGTCGTCGTGTCGTCGCGACGCAGACACAGGTACCCGTCCGGTTCGACCGGGCCGCCGACGAACGTGCTGTACGGAGGCGATGATGAATGGATCCAGCGCTGGACAGGGGAGTCGGTATCGTTCATCGACTCGGCGTCGGGCCGGTTGAGGATCACGCCCATCGATCCCTCGTTGTCGTCATGGGCGATGAGAAGAACCACCGTTCTTTCGAAGTTCGGGTCTCCCATGAGCGGGTGAGCCACCAGCAGGGCCCCGGACTGAGGTGGGATGATTGCATTATCATTCACTGCACCGTATGATAATACATCTATGGTGAAAGTCGGAATCATTGGGGCGTCGGGCTACACGGGGGCAGAACTGCTCAGGTTGTGCGCCAAGCACCCGGAAGTCGAGGTCGTGGCGGCCACGGGGGACTCCCAGGCCGGCACGCTCGCCAGTCACCTGTACCCGTCGTTGGCGGCGGCCTACCCGAACCTGGTCTTCGAGGAGTACTCACTCGAACGCTTCGCGGGCCTGGATGTCGTGTTCCTGGGGCTACCCCATGAGGTGTCGCTCGGGCTTGTGCCCCAGCTTGCGCCGACGGTCGGTTGTGTCATCGACCTGTCTGCTGCCTACCGGCTCAAGGATGCCTCTCTGTACCCCCGTTGGTACGGCTTCGACCATGACCAGCCCGATTGGTTGCAGCGCGCCGTCTACGGTCTGCCCGAGCTGTACCGCACGGAACTCGTCGGCGCCAAGGTGATCGCCACGCCCGGTTGCTACGTGACTGCTGCATCGCTGGCGCTCGCGCCGTTGGTGCGCTCGGGGATCATGGCCGCAGAGGGTGTCATCGTCGATGCGGCGTCGGGCGTCAGCGGGGCAGGGCGTGCGCTGAAGCACACGAGCATGTTCTCAACTGTCGACGAGGATTTCACGGCCTACGGTCTGCTCGACCACAGGCACACGCCCGAGATAGAGCAGGTCACGGGCGCGAGTGTGTTGTTCACTCCTCATCTCGCCCCGATGAACCGAGGGATACTCGCCACGTGTTACGGCCGCCCTGCCGGCGCGGCGCCCACGACGGCGTCGCTGCTCGCAACGCTCGCAACCTTCAACAAGGACGAGCCTTTCGTCGTTGTGCGCCCGCAGGTGCCCTCGACCAAGGCCACGCTCGGCACGAACTGCGTGCACATCACCGCACGCTTCGACGAGCGCACCGGCCATGTGATGGTGCTCGCGGCACTTGACAACATCGCAAAGGGCGCATCCGGCGGGGCGGTGCAGTCGATGAACGTCGCGCTCGGGCTCGGCGAGACCATGGGGCTCGACTCGGTGGGGGTGTACCCGTGAGCGCGCCGACGACCGCCCGGGTTCTTGTCGAGGCACTGCCGTACATCCGCAGGTTTGCCGGACGCACGGTGGTGGTGAAGTACGGCGGCAATGCTCTTGCCGGAACATCGGAACACGACGCGCTCGCGTTGTTCGCCGAGGACATCGTGCTCATGCACGCCGTCGGCATCAGGCCGGTCGTGGTGCACGGCGGTGGGCCCCAGATCAACGAGATGCTCTCGCGTCTCGACATCACCTCGTCGTTCACCAACGGACTGCGCGTCACCGACGAAGCAACCATGCGGGTGGTGCAGATGGTGCTGAACGGCCAGGTCAACCCGCAGATAGTGAGCGCCATCAACACGCACGGCAACGTGGCGGTCGGCCTGTCGGGGGAGGACGCCCGCATTCTCCAGGTGGTGCCGAGGGATCCCGCACTGGGGTTCGTGGGTGACATCGAGAAGGTCCGCCCCCAGGTCATTCAGGGTCTCCTGGATGAAGGCTTCGTCCCGGTGCTCTCGACGGTCGGGGTGGATGCCTCCGGGCATGCATACAACGTCAATGCCGACACTGCGGCCGGCGCGATCGCCGAGGCGCTCGGGGCGGAGAAGATCATCTATCTGACCGACATCGCGGGTCTGCGCTCGGACATCAACGACGAGAAGTCGCTCATCCAGCGGATCACGGTTCCCGAACTGCACCGCCTGATCGAGGACGGAACAGTCTCGGGCGGCATGATCCCGAAGGTCGAGAGCTGCATCCAGGCGGTCCGTGGCGGTGTGAAGAGTGCCCACATTCTCGACGGGCGCATCGCGCATGTGTTGCTGCTCGAGCTGTTCACCGACCAGGGTGTCGGCACGATGATCACCGGGGGTCAGTCATGAGCCATGCATTCGCATCGAGCGACACCGCGGTGTCGCTCAACCAGGGGCACGACCACTGTCCGTTCATTCCCGTGTTCGGCGCGCCGTCGGTGATGTTCGAGAGGGGTCTCGGCACGGAACTATGGGACGTGTCGGGGAAGCGGTACCTGGATTTTCTCAGCGGCATCGCAGTGGTCTCGCTCGGACACTCGAACCCGGCGGTTGCCCGTGCAATCTCCGCACAGGCGGGCACCCTGCTGCATGTCTCCAACTTCTTCGCCAACACCACGGCAACACGCGCCGCCGTCGAGGTCTCGCGTCTCATGCTCGAGGCCGGGGCCGGCGCCGGTCAGGTGTTCTTCTGCAACTCGGGTGCCGAGGCGAACGAGGCCGCGATCAAGCTCGCACGCAAGTTCGGTGGCCGGGGCCGTCACGTGATGGTGTCGGCGCTCGGCAGTTTCCACGGGCGCACGCTCGGTGCCCTCGCATTGACCGGTCAGCCGGCCAAGCACGAGGCCTTCCAGCCGATGCCCGAGGGCTTCCGTTACTGCGAGTACGGCGACATCTCTTCTCTCGAGAAGTTGATCGACCCGTCGGTGTCGGCGGTGGTCCTGGAGCCGATCCAGGGAGAAGGCGGCGTGGTGCCGGGCACGGCCGAGTACCTGCAGGCAGTGCAGCGCCTGTGCCGCGAACGCGGCGTGCTGTTCATCATCGACGAGGTGCAGACCGGTTTCTGTCGCACCGGTGAGTGGTTCGGGTTCCAGCACGCGGGTGTGCAGCCGGACGCCGTCACGTTCGCCAAGGGAATGGGCAACGGCATGCCCGTGGGCGCACTCTGGGCACGGCGCGACATCGCCGCTGTGATGCAGCCGGGTGACCACGGCTCGACGTACAGCGGCACCGCAATCGCCACCTCGGCCGTTCTCGCGGTGATCGACGAGATGCGCGCCATCGATGCGCCTCGACTTGCGCGCGAGAAGGGTGCGCGACTCACGGAGGGCTTGCTGCGCCTCGCCGGTGTGGACCATGTCCGCGGACGGGGTCTGTTGCTCGGCGCACAGCTCGTCGACGGCATCGAGACGAAGAACGTGGTGCCCGAGCTGCTCGACCTCGGGTTGATCGTGAACGGCGTGAACGCCTCGACGATCAGGTTGGCGCCGCCCATCACCGTGTCAGACGACGAGATGGACGAAGCCCTCGCAATCATGGGAAAGGTGCTGTCATGAACCATCGCCACATCGTTGATGTCGTGTCGCTCGGAGCCGGTTCGTTCCGCCAGATCCTCGCGATGTCGAACGACCCTGCCGTAGCATCGGTCCGCCCGTTGACGGGCAGGGGTGTCGCGCTCGTGTTCGAGAAGCCATCCAACCGCACGCGCCATTCGATGGAGATGGCAGTGGTGCAGCTCGGTGGACACCCGGTGTACACGCGCGGCGAGGAGGTCGGGCTTGACGTCCGCGAGTCGGTGGAGGACGTGACCCGCATAATGGCCGGCTACCACGCCGTGCTCGCCGCGCGGGTGTTCTCCCACTCGGTGATCGAACGCATGGCGGCTTGCGACGTTGTCCCCGTCATCAACATGCTGAGCGACATGTCGCACCCGCTGCAGGCAATGGCCGACGTACTGACCATGGAAGAGCACATCGGTGCGGTCGACTCGCTGACTGTTGCGTGGCTCGGCGACTACAACAATGTGGCGCGGTCACTGTCGGAGGCGGTGTGCATGCTCGGGGGCACGGTTTCCCTCGGGTGCCCGCAGGGTTATGACGCCCCGCCTGCAGAACTCGCACGCCTGTCGTCGCTCGGTGGGTCGGTGCGTCAGTCGCATGACCCTCGCGAGGCCGTGTCGGGCGCGCACGTCGTGCACACCGACACATGGATATCGATGGGGCAGGAGAGCGAGTCGGCAGAGAGGCGGCGCATCTTTTCGGACTACTGCGTCACTGCCGACATCATGGCGTGTGCGGAGAACGGTGCACGTTTCATGCACTGCATGCCTGCGCACAGGGGTGAAGAGGTGTCGGCAGAAGTGTTCGACTCGCCCGAGAGTCTCGTGATCGAGCAGGGGCACCACAGGTTGACATCGGCGCGCGGCGCCATCGCATGGGTCATCGGAGGGTGACGTGAGCACGAAACAACAGAGACAGCAACTCATCTCCAGGCTGATCGGCCAGCAGACGATCTCCAGCCAGCCACAGCTGCAGGAAGCCCTGAAGGACCACGGCATCGAGGCCACGCAGGCCACGATTTCGCGTGACCTTGAAGAGCTCGGTGCGGTGAAAATCCGCATCCCGGGCGGCGACACGGCGTACGCGATCGCCGAGTACGCGCCCGCACGCCTTGCACCGAGCGACCAGTTGCGCCGCGTGATGGCCGAGTGGGTCGCCGAGGTGACATCAAGCGGCAACCTCGTGGTTGTCCGCACGCCACCCGGTTGTGCCCACGTGGTGGCAAGCGCACTCGACCGCAGCGGTCTTGATGGCCTGCTCGGCACCGTGGCCGGCGACGACACGATCTTCTGCGTGGCATCGGAACAGATCGGCGGTTGCGGATTGGCCACGGAATTGAGGACGCTGTCGGGCGTCTCTGATTCGACGGGTGGAATCCCCCGCAGGAAGGGACCGAGTGATGTCTGAGAAGAACGTGTCCGACGGTGCGGCTCTGTGGCACGGGCGCTTTGCCACGGGCCCGGCCGAGGAGTTGATGGCATACACCGAGAGTCTCTCGTTCGACAGGCGCCTGTGGGCCGACGACATCGTCGGTTCCCGTGCCCACGTCGACATGCTCGTGCGTGTCGGTGTGCTCTCCGGGGCCGATGGTGATGCGATCAGTCGTGCGCTCGACGAGGTCGAGTCCGAGTTTGCCGCCGGTGCGTTCGTCTTCGAGGACACCGACGAGGACATTCACACCGCCATCGAGCGGCGTGTCACGCAGATCGCCGGCGACGCCGGTGCGCGGATCCACACCGCCCGCAGCCGCAATGACCAGGTCGCGACCGACCTGCGCCTGTGGTGCAAGCGCGAGGTGCGGCGCGTCAGGGATCATGTGCTTGCCCTGGTCGATGTGCTCGAGCAGCGCGCGGTCGAGGCCGATGCACAGGAACCGGCGCTCCGTCTGCCCGGCTACACACACGTGCAGCATGCCCAGCCCGTGCTGCTTTCTCATCACCTGCGTGCACACGAATGGGCACTGTTGCGCGATGCAGACCGTCTTGCCGATGCGCTCGAGCGCCTCGATGTGTCGCCGCTCGGTGCCGGTGCCCTCGCAGGGTCCTCGTTGCCGATCGACCCGGCGGTCACTGCACGCACGCTGGGCTTCGCCTCGGCGTTCGCCAACTCGCTCGATGCTGTCTCTGACCGCGACTACGTGGCAGAGGTGCTGTTTGCGATCGCGCTGCTCGGCGTGCACCTGTCGCGCATCGGCGAGGAGTGGGTGCTCTGGACGAGTGCAGAGTTCGGCTTCGCGACGCTCGACGATGCCTATGCCACGGGTTCCTCGATGTTGCCCCAGAAGAAGAACGCCGACATCGCCGAGCTTGCGCGCGGCAAGGCAGGCCGCCTGGTCGGGAACCTGACCGGGGTGCTCACGATGCTGAAGGGGCTGCCGCTTGCCTACAACAGGGATCTGCAGGAGGACAAGGAGCCCCTGTTCGACTCGGTCGACCAGGTGCGCAGGGCGCTCGTCGCTGTGAGTGGCATGGTCGCCACGGCACGCTTCAACGCCGCGGCGATGCTGTCGGCCGCCGATGCAGAGGCGCTGGTGGCGACTGACCTTGCCGAGTGGCTGGTGCAGCGCGGTATGCCGTTCCGCCAGGCACATGCCGTTGTCGGCACGGTCGTGCGCGAGGCTCTCGCTGCCGGAACACCGATGGTCGAGATCGTGCGGGCACATCCGCAGCTGGGCGAGGAAGCGGCAGCGCTGTTCGGGCCGGGAGTGGCGGTGGAGCGCAGGCGCTCGCCGGGCGCTGCGGGTCCCGACGCGACCGATGTGCAGAAGCAGAGGCTCGCCGTGGCGACGGCTGAGGCACGGGCCAGGTTGTCGTGAGCCACATCGAGTCGATCCGTGTCCGTTACAACGAGTGCGACATGCAGAACGTGGTCTTCAACGCGAACTACTGGATGTACGCGGACGATGCGGTTGCTCAGTTCATGCGGCATGCGTTCGCAGCCGACCTGGGGATCGAAGCCGACAACGTGAACTTCGTCGACATCGGCTTCGACTTCATGCTGAAGACCGCGACCGGCACGTGGCACAAGGGTGCCGGGTACGGCGACATCATCGATGCCCGGTGCAACGTCGCGCGGTGGGGGAACACCTCGTTCGACGTGACGGTCTCCATGACAGTTGCGTCAGCGCCGGTCTTTGACTGCACGATCACCTATGTGAGCACCACGCCCGGTGCGCCGCAACCGGTCCCCGTGCCGGACTTTGTGAAGCGTGCTCTCGGAGGGTCCTGACCGAGCCAGTTCCTAGCCGAGCCAGT
>CAZENK010000004.1:81059-83712 GCA_964513585.1 uncultured Bifidobacterium sp.
CCTAGCCGAGCCAGTTGAGGTCGCGGCCGTGGTACCCGACCTCTGCCAGTCGATGATGCGCGGGTGTCTCTGACGAGCCGTCCCAGATGTCGACCTGGACATCGGCCACCGGGCCGTCCGGCTCCATGCGGGCCCACACCAACGGCGCATCGGGTGTCGCCGAGGCTCCGGCCGTGGCGAGGGCGTCACGCACTCCGTTCTGCACACGGGTGCCCAGGTACTGCCACACGATCGAGTGGAACACCACCACTGCGCGGTCGAACGGTCGCGACAACTGGCGCCGGAGCCACACATCCGCCGATTCGTTGTCGACGATCGGCGGGTGACTTTTTGCGATCTCGATTGCCGCACGTGTACGGGCGATTCTCTCCTTCTGGTCCGGCCAGAGGAACGAGAGCAACCGGAGTTCGTCGTCTTCCTTCGTCACATCGAGCGGCGACACGTCGACACCCCGCTTGCGGTGCACTGATGCCCCCTGTCTCGGCAGTGCAGGTGTGTGGGTGAACCAATCGCCCATGAAGCGCACCGGCGAACCGCTGGTGCCCATGCGCAGTTGCTGTGAACAGCCGTAGTAGTGGTCGAAGTTCAGGTTGAGTCCCGCGCTCGCACCGATCTCGAGAAGATCGAATTCGTGCACATTCCGGGTGGGCAGCCAGTGCGAGAGCACAAGGTGAACCACGCTGCGACCGACCTCGTTCGTCTGCACCTGTTGGGTGAGTGCGAGGTCGATCTCCTCGGTGTGGTCGCGCATGTACGCGATGAAATCGGCAGTGAAGTCGGGCCCGGGGGAGCCACCGACGCTGGGGTAGTGGCGGGCAAGCCGGTCATCGCCCCCGGACAGCACCACCCGGTGCACGGCGCCCGCGAGCCTGAGCGCAATTGCATCGTGGACCGGGCGCGCGCTGCGCCCGGCAAGTGTTGCGAACGTGCGGCCGTTGTCCGCGTAGTCCGCCGCAAGGTCGCGGAAGAGTCTCTCGTACATGGGTGAGCCGAGCGAGGCGCACGCCCGCTGCTGGGCGATCAACGCGTTGAGCACCGGGTCGTCGTCCTCGAAGAGGGACTGGGCCCCGAGGAACTTGTTGATCGCCACCCCGAAAGAATAGGTCGCATGGAGTGAGTGTCGGCATGGCAACATGGAAGGGTGACGACACAGGGCTTGATGGGTGATCTGGCTGCGCGTGGATTGATCCATGACACCACCGGCCTCGATGCTCTCGGAGCCCGTCTTGATTCGGGCCCGATCGGCGTGTACGTGGGGTTCGACCCGACTGCTGATTCATTGCATGTCGGTCATCTTCTCGGTCAGTTGATGCTGCGTCGTTTCCAGCTTGCCGGCCACCGGCCGTTCCCTCTTGCCGGAGGTGCCACGGGGATGGTGGGTGACCCCTCGGGCAGAAGCGAAGAGCGGAATCTGCTGGACGAGGAGACGCTCCGCCACAATGTGGAGTGCATCAAGGGGCAGCTCGTCAGGCTGCTCGACTTCGAACCCGGTGACACATCGGCGACACTCGTCAACAACGCCGACTGGACCGCATCAATGAGTGCGCTCGAGTTCCTCCGCGACGTCGGCAAGCACATCACCGTCAACCAGATGATGGCGAAGGAGTCGGTGAAGAACCGGCTCAACTCCGAGAACGGTTTGTCCTACACCGAGTTCAGTTACATGCTGCTGCAGGCCAACGACTTCCGTCATCTGTGTGCGCACCACGGTGTCGAGCTGCAGATGGGTGGCTCGGACCAGTGGGGCAACATCACCGCGGGCATCGATCTGATCCGCAAGTCGCTCTCGCGTTCTGCATACGGCGCGACTTGGCCGCTCGTGACACGCAGCGACGGGCAGAAGTTCGGCAAGACCGCCAGCGGAGCAGTGTGGCTCGATGCAGCACGCACATCGCCGTTCCGTTTCCGTCAGTTCTGGATGCAGTTGTCCGATGATGATGCAACGCGTTACCTGCCGCAGTTCTCTCTGGTGTCGATCGACGAAGCACGCGCGACGATCGACGCACACATGAGCGCACCCGAGAAGCGCGTCGCACAGCGAGCACTCGCGGCCGAGATGACAACGCTCGTGCACGGCAGTGCCGCCGCCGGCGATGCCGAGGCCGCCGCCGACATCCTCTTCGGCGCTGACCCCACCTCGGCGAGCCGCGAGGCCCTGATGGCCGTGGCCGCAGAGGTCGAGACAACCCGGGTCTCGCGTGCGGATCTCGATGACGTCTTCGGGGTTCTCCACAGGTCGGGTCTTGTGGCCTCGACCAGCGAGGCCCGTCGGGCCGTGCAGCAGAAGGGTGTGCGGGTCAACGGATCGGTGCTGGAGGAAGGCGAAACCCTTGGAAACAAAGGGCTCTTGCACGATCGATGGGTTCTTGTGCGCAAGGGAAAGACCTCGTACCACCTGCTCGACCTGGCCTGAGGCCTGTCGGGGGTGCCCCGGGCGGGGCAGGGTTATCCACAGATTGGTGTCCCCCAAAAAACTTCGGAAACCCGCGTTGTGAAAGGCTCTGGCGCCCCGTTAGCATTGCCACTCGCCCCTCGGAAGCGCATTCGCGCCGACGTGGGGGTCGGTATCACTGCCGTTGGTACATACCGAGAGCTGTTGCTCCTTGAAAACAGAAGAGAAGACTGAACGCCAGTGCGGGCAGCATGGCGGCTT
>CAZENK010000005.1:0-78239 GCA_964513585.1 uncultured Bifidobacterium sp.
TCGTCCAGCAACTGGCGCTGAGTCTTGCTCTGTTCCATGCCTGAAGTGTGACACGGATCAGGGTGTACGTGTGTACCAATCCACGACCGGGGCGATCGCCGCATCGAGAAGCGGCGCCACGAACGACGCATACGTGACGGTCATGTGGTTGTCGTCGCGGTACACCAGCATGTTGCCGACGATGGTGGGACACATGGTGTCCGTGCAGAACCAGTTCCTCACCCACACCACATGCTCGCCCGCTGCGTCGAAGTCGCGACGTATCTCGAACATGTCGTCCCGGTACCCGTTGGTCACGGTCGGCGAGCAGACCTGCACGTTGGTGTAGCTGCGGCTCAGGCACAACGGCACCATCTGGCCCGGGTACGGCGTGTCCTCCACCAGCACGGGGGTGATTCCCCGCGCCTTCAGGGCGTCGACGGTCCCCTGCAGACCCTCCCGCCATTCCTTCTGCCACATGGGCTTGCGCGTCGACGCCGACAGCAGGCGGTCGAAGTGGATCACGAAGGCGAACTTCACCCCGTCAGCCACCATCGCATCGAGCACGTTCGCACGCCATGTCCTGCACTCGGGGTACGGGCGGCCGAGCACGGAACTGAACACAGGAATCTCCGCCGGCGGGCACCCGCGCTTCGTGTACACGCGCAGTTTCCACTTGCGCTTGATCGCGATCTTCTCGAACGCCGGGAACCACTGGGCAGCGTGCGAGTCGCCGTACAGGCCGATCACGGTGGATGAAGTGAGGTCACCGAACTCGCACGTGCTCTTCGGTGACACGGTCGAGAAGTTCACGTGGCACCCGTTGCGGTAGATCACCGGCTGGTCCGAGTACACCGCAGACAACGACGGGGTCAGGTTCCCGGGCAGTCCCGTCGCGCGTGCCGCATCGACAATCGCCTGCATCGGCCTGCCGAGCGCCGGCATCTCCGGTGCGACCGGCACCGACGTGGGTGGCGCCTGCACGGTCGTCGTCACGAGCGCCGGGGTGGTTGCATCGGGTCCGAGTGCGAGAGTGGGAGGGTTGTTGCGCGCGAGCACTGCAGACCCGGCGATCAGGGCCGTCAACGACATCGCAAGGGCAATGGCCTTCGCACCGCGCAACGACAGGTCACGACGCACCGGGTTCTCCACGAATCTGTACGAGAACTCGGACAACCCGAGGCCGATCGCGGTGCACGCGAGCCCGTCGAGCACGCTCAGTTCACGACCGAGTGCGGGCTCGGCGATGATGAGCACCGGCCAGTGCCACAGGTACGCCGAGTACGAGCGCGATCCGAGCCACTGGAGGGGCGACAGCCGAAGCAACGCCACGGGCGCCCACGCGGTTGCACTGCCTCCTGCGATCACACACAGGGTGGCCGTCACCGGCAGCAGTGCCCACGGCCCGGGGAAGGCCGTGTCCTCGGTGAACATGACGACACACGCAACGATGCCCGCAAGGCCGGCCCATGACGACACCGCCATCACCCACCGCGCACTGCGGCCCGTCGCCACGGGCAGCACGGCAAGCAGTGCACCGAGGGCGAGTTCGAATGCGCGCGTGTGCGGCGAGAAGAAGGCCCACGGCTGCGACCTTTCCATCATCACCATGCACGCGGCAAAGGATGCAACCGACACCACTGCCGAGGTGATGCCCACCCTCATGCGCGCCGACACGCGCGACCGTTGCGACACGCCGATGCACACCACCGCGATGAGGGCCGGCCACACCAGGTAGAACTGCTCCTCCACCGCCAGGCTCCAGTAGTGCTGCAGCGGCGACGGTGGCAGTGCCGACTGCAGATAGTCGGCACCGCGATGTGCGAACAACAGGTTCGATGCGAATGCCGCGGTGGCCAGCATGTCGCTCGTGAGCGACTGCACCCGCCCCGGCTCGAGCCACACGTACGACGCCACGAGGGTCACCACCGCCACCAGCGCCGAGACCGGCAACAGGCGACGCACCCGTCGGGCGTAGAAGTCGCGCAACGAGACGCGGCCCGTCGACGCTCGCTCCTGCAGCAAGAGGGATGTGATGAGGAAACCCGACACCACGAAGAACACGTCGACCCCGACGTAGCCGCCCTGCATGCCCGGTACACCCGCGTGGAACAACAGCACGACGGCGACGGCGACGGCCCTCAACCCCTCGATGTCCGCGCGCCTCACCATTCCATCAAGTATTGCGTGCGGACCCAGACTGTGAGTCGCACACCGAAGGCAGTTGGTCACCGGTTTTCTCCCGGGCGCAACGCATGACCGGTCGGTTACCGATCAATGCCCACGGATGACACAATGGATGCCGTGGGACGCACAGGAGACGACCGGTTCGATGCAGTGATGCGCGAGCATCTCTCCTCCGTGACTGCCTACGCACGTTCGGCGACCTCGCGACGTTCGATTGCCGAGGAGGCAGTACAGGAGACCTTCATCAGGGCCTGGCGCTACTGGCCCACCTTCCGCAACGACTCGTCCGTTCTCTCGTGGCTCATCACGATCTGTCGACACGTGATCATCGATCTGGTGAGGCGCGAGCGACCGACGCAGGAACTGCCGACGAACGTGGTCGACGTCCGTGACACATACGCCGCAACGGAACTGCACGACCTGATTGCGGACCTCCCGCTGCCGCAGCGCGAGGTGGTGGTGCTGTGCGCTCTCTTCGGGTTCGACTACGAGACGACAGCGCGCACCCTCGACATCCCTGTCGGCACGGTGCGCTCACGTCTCGCGCGCGCGAGAGAGTCCCTAGGCCGGCAGATCGACATTGCCGACGCGATGTGACCATGGACTGCCGTACCGCCAGACGCGTGTTGCTCCAGCCGGTGAGCTCAGCGGAGGACAACCAGGCCGCTCGCCGCCACATGATCGACTGCCCCGCGTGTGCATCACAGGAGGACGCCGCGGTCGAGGAGGCTCTCGGAATCAGGCTCGACCAGCTGCGCAGCCCGTCGCAGGCCAAGCGCATCGCGCTGTACCTCTTCGGCGGGGTGCAGACCTTCCTCGCGCTGCCGTGGATATTCGGGGTCACTCCCCTGTGGGGGCCGAGTGACGACACGGCAATCTCTCACCTGACCCGCGACGGGGTCATCGGGCTGGTCCTCGGTCTCGTGGGCCTCGCAGTGGCATGGAACATTCGCCTCGCCTATTTCGCGGTCTCGGTGTGTTCACTGCTGGTCTGCGTGCAGATTGTTGCGTTCGTGGCCGACCGCACCGGGGACAAGGTCCACCCGGTCTTCGAGACGATCCACATCCTGTCGATCCTCATCACGGTGATTGTTGCCCTTGTTGCCTTTCCCCGTTCACGAGGGAAGAGCCCCCGCCGCCCTTTGGTCTAAGGTTTCCACATCCCAAAAAACGGCTAACCAAGGAGTCACTATGGCCCGTTATTCACGTGTGCTCGCATCTGTTGCGGCACTCTCACTCGTCGTCGCCGCTTGCGGTGGCAGCGAATCATCATCGGACACCACCGTTGCAGGTGGCGGCGAGCTCGAGCTCGTCAAGGACGGCGTCATCACCGTCTGCTCCGACGCACCCTACGAGCCCTTCGAGTTCCAGGATGACCAGGGCGAATGGACCGGGTTCGACATGGACGTCGTGCGTGCCATCGCCACGGCGAACGACCTGGGCATGGAAGTCAGCGTGCAGCCCTTCGACGGAATCTGGCTTGCGCCCGCAGCCGGCAAGTGCGACATGGTCGCTTCCGCGATGACCATCACCGAGGAGCGCGAGAACGCGGCCGACTTCACGAAGAGCTACTTCGACGCATTCCAGTCGTTGCTCGTCCGCAAGGCCGATGCCGCGACGCTGAACTCGCTCGAGGCAATGGCCGGCAAGACCATCGCCGTGCAGACGGGCACCACCGGTGAGGACTTCGCCAACGCGAACAAGCCCGAGGGTGCGACCATCCAGTCGTTCGACGAGGCAGCCGCAATGTTCCTCGCGCTCGAGTCGGGCCAGGTCGACGGCGTTCTGCAGGACTACCTGATCAACAAGGAGCGCGCCGACAAGCAGGGAACCTCCGCTGTCTCCGTGAAGTTCGAGGACACCCCCGAGCAGTACGGCTTCGCGGTTGCCACCGGCAACACCGCACTTCTCGAGATCCTGAACAAGGGCATCGACGACCTCAAGTCGTCGGGTGAGTACAAGAAGATCTACGACAAGTACTTCATCGGGTAATCCACCCGGTCACACCCAACAAGAACCGACGAGGGGGCCATGGCGATCAGCAAGCGCAAGCGTGCGTTGTACACACGGTATGCCGTGTATGCATTCAGCATCGCAGCGCTTGCCGCCATGGTCCTTTTCGTTGACTGGGGCAAGCTCAGCGACGCGATGTTCCGCTGGAACATCGTCAAGGAGCAGTTCCCCGACATCCTCACAAAGGCCGCCAGGAACACCGTCATCTTCACGATTCTCGGTTTCGCGGGCGGCCTGAGCCTCGGCCTGATCTTCGCGCTGATGCGACTCAGCACGATCCGGCCGTACAGGTGGCTCGCGGCCACCTACATCGAGATCTTCCGTGGCATCCCGCTCGTCGTCACGCTTCTCATCCTCGGGTTCGGCATCCCGATCGCCACCGGCTGGCAGTGGCCGAACGCCTACATGCAGGGCGCCGTTCCCCTCGCGCTCGTTGCCGCCGCGTACATGGCAGAGACGATCAGGGCGGGCATCGAGGCCGTGCCGAAGGGTCAGATGGAAGCCGCACGCTCGCTCGGCATGACGTACCCGCGCGCAATGACCACGATCATCATCCCCCAGGCACTGCGCATCATCGTGCCCCCGCTGACCAACGAGTTCGTGCTGCTGATAAAGGACACCTCGCTCATTTCTGTTCTCGGCGTCACCGACGCAACGAAGGACCTGGCCCGCTTCGGCCGCGACGGTGTGAACTCCACAGCGAACGCAACCCCGCTGATGGTCGCCGGCCTCGTGTACCTCGCGATGACGCTGCCGCTCACGCAACTCGTTGCGTGGATGGAACGCCGTTCGAAGGCGGCAGGCAAGTGAGCGAGCAGCGCGTGTTCATTGATGACTACGTCGTGAGCATCACGGGGCTCAACAAGTCGTTCGGCGACAACCACGTGCTGCGCGGCATCGACCTGCATGTCCAGCGCGGCGAGGTGCTCTGCATCATCGGGCCGTCCGGCTCGGGCAAGAGCACGCTGCTGCGCTGCGTGAACATGCTCGAGAAACCATCGGGCGGCACCATCGTGGTGCTCGGGCGCGAGCTCACCCACATCGACTGCGACATCGACGAGGCACGTTCGAAGATCGGCATGGTGTTCCAGCAGTTCAACCTCTTCCCGCACATGACGGCGCTCGAGAACGTGTGCATCGCCCAGCGCAAGGTGCTGAAGCGCAGTGCATCCGAGGCTGAGTCAACGGGGCGCGCACTTCTGCAGCGCGTGGGCCTCGGCGAGAAGGCAGATGCCTACCCGGGGCAGCTCTCCGGCGGCCAGCAACAGCGGGTCGCGATTGCCCGCGCGCTCGCCATGAACCCCGACGTCATGCTGTTCGACGAGGCCACCAGTGCACTCGACCCCGAGCTCGTGGGCGAGGTGCTGCAGGTCATGAAGTCGCTCGCTGAGGAGGGCATGACCATGCTGGTGGTCACCCACGAGATGGGCTTTGCGTCGAACGTCGCGTCGCGCGTGGTGTTCATGGACGGCGGCGTGATCGTGGAGCAGGGGCCGCCGTCGCAGGTCATCTCGGCACCGAGGGAAGAGCGCACCCGCACGTTCCTCGCGAACGTGCTGAACCACTGACCACCCCCGTCATAGTGTGCGCCCCATGAGCGACCACCGCGACCGCATCCAGTCACTGCTCACCCTCGCGCAGCACCCCAACACCCCACAGGCGGAAGCCGAGACCGCTCTCGCGCTCGCATCGAAACTCATGCAGAAGCACGGGCTGTCGGCCGACGACATCGGCACCGCACCCACCGACGACGCGCAGATCGTGATCCGCAGGTTCGAGGTGAGCGGACCGTACCGCGTGCGCCGCCAGAACCTTCTCTGGCAGATCGCCCGACTGCACTCGTGCGCCGGGTACCGCGACTTCGACGAGGACGACTCGTGCATCATGGTTCTCTACGGCCGCGACAACGACATCACCGCTGCGTACACGCTCTTCTGCGCGGCCGACCTGCTGGGTGCGCGACTGCTTCCCCGCGGCGACCGCTCATGGCGCACCGCCTGGTGGAACGGCTTCAACCAGGGCATCGTCGAGGCACTCGGCAGCGCACGCACCGAGTTCATTGCCGAGAGCCCGGGCGCCGGTCTCGTGCTGGCCGACCGCATGCAGCGCGCCACCAGGGAGATGCGCGCGACCGCGCCGCCGCTCTCGGGCGGGCGCTCGTACACCGACACCTCGTCGGGTGCGTATGCAAGCGGCCACGCCGCAGGCAAGGGTTTCTCCACGGGAGGGCGCTCCTTCTCGAGCGGGGTGCGCGGCGAACTGTGAGCCGCGACATCGACGATCTCGTCGCGAGGGTCATCGAACTCTCCGGGCAGCACCCGCGCAGCACGCGCGAGCAGGCCCTGACGTACGCGTGCGAACACCTGGCCGACGATCTTGTGGGCACACGCGAACTCGGCGCCGACGAGACCGTCGTGTTGCTCGAGCGCATCTGCCACGCCGAGGACATCGATGTCCCCTCCCTTCAGTTCGCCCGCACGCGCACGCGGACCGTGGCGGCCACCTTCCTCGACGAGAACACCATCTGTGTGTTCGGGCGCCGCACCACCCTGTCGACACTCCTGCACGAGATAGCCCACACCTCGGTGCGGACCCACGACCACGGCGTGCTGTTCCGCGACGAACTCGTGCGGCTCACACGTGCCCATCTCTCCGTTGAATATGCAGCGCTTCTGCACTCGTTGTTCGTGGGCCTCGGCCTCGACGCCGCGCCGTGGCCCGCGAGCGCACACCGCCGCTGAGCCCTCGCGCCGGTGACAGACTTGCGGTCATGGCCACCGCACAAGACCTGTACTCGCTGCTCTCCACCACCCGTTCGATCAGGCGCATCCGCACCGACGCAGTGAGTGACGAGGTGATCGACCGGCTGTGCCAGGCCGCAGTCTGGGCACCGAGCGGCGGCAACAGACAACCCTGGCGCATCATCGTGGTGACCGACCGTTCCGCAAAGGAGGCGGTTGCCTCGCTCTATGTCCGCGAATGGCAGAAGTACGTCGACCACAACCTCGCACGACTCGGTGACCAGCCTGTCGAGGTTCTCGAGAAGGTGCGTGCCCAGTTCGGCACCGGTACCGCGCTCGCCGAGAACCTTGCCGATGTTCCCGTGATTGCTTTCTTCGTGCACGACCCGTCAGCCCTCTATGTCACCGACGCAGACCTCGGCCGTCACCCGGTCGTCGGTGGCGCGTCGCTGTACCCGGCGGTGCAGAACTTCCTGCTCGCCGCACGGGCAGAAGGGCTCGGTGGGGTCCTCACCACGCTCATCTGTTCACGCGAGCAGGAACTGCGCGCGATCCTGGGCTTCCCCGCGCAGTGGGGCGTTCATGCGATGGTGCCGATCGGTCATCCGGTCGGCAACCATGGGCCTCTGCAGCGGGCACCACTGGCTGCGATGGTGCACCGCAACCGCTGGGCTGACTAGTTGCCGGGTGTGGCCTCGCGCCACGGCACGTCAGCAGGCCAGCGACCCTTGCCGCCCTCTTCCACCAGGAACCCGGTGAGTGTGCGGTCGGTGTGCTGCATGCGCCACTGGAGCATCGCCCTTGCCTCGCGCCACAGCACCGCAGGGTCGTCGGTGGTGACACGCTGGTCGGGGTCTGCCACCAGGTCGAAACACAGGGAGTCACCGTCGGCGAACTGCACGTAGATGTGCGTGTCGCTGCGGCGCACCGACAGGTTGAGTTGCTCGAGCCGGCGTTTCCACGGCCACTCGTACCTGTCGCTCGGGATCAGCGCGAACCGCCAGTCGTACTCCCAGTGTGCGGCGTCACGCCACCACACGGGCTCGACCCCCTCGATGAACGGCGTGAGGGGAAGACCGTCGCACTGCGCAGGGATCGGCACCCCCATCGCCTCGCACAGTGTGGGCATGATGTCGACGTTCTCCGTGAATCGCGTGACGACAGAGCCGTGGCCCGCTGGGTGACGCGGGTCGCGCACGATCCCCACGATGTGCTGACTCGTGTCCCAGTAGCCGACCTTCTCCTTCAGGCCGTGGTCACCGAGCAGTTCGGCGTGGTCTGCGACCACCACGATCACCGTGTTCTCCCATTGCCCGGCGTCACGCAGGGCGGACCAGATGCGCCCGAGCTGTGAGTCGACCTCGCTGATCATGCCGAAGTACTGCGCGCGCATACGGGCGAGCTCGTCGGCATCGGTGGGTGCGCTCGTGCCCGGCAGCTGCAGCATGATCTCGTGGAACGGGTGGATCTTCTCCGCACGTGCCACCGGTGCCCCGACCGCGGCCGGGTCGTACATGTCAGCGAAGCGACCGGCTGCCGAATAGGGCGGGTGGGGCCGCAGGAAACTCACGTGGGCGAACCACGGCTCGCTGCGCCCGCGGAACCACGACACGAACTCCCCCGCGAGGAAGGCCGAGGCGCTGGCATCCTCCGGGCGTTCGTTCTCGGTGCGCAGCAGATCGAGGATCCCCATCGCAGTGTCGTGCCCGCGTGCCTTCAGGAACTCGCGCCACGGGCGGAAGTTGCGCGTGAGATCGACAACCGGGTCGAAGCCGGGCAGCACTCCCTCGTAGGTCGTCAGCCGTTCGTCATCCGGTCCGCTCGTGACACGGGGGTCGACCGACTGGTCGGTGTAGCCGAACAGGGCCGGTTCGTAACCGGCGCGGCGCGCAGCCCATGCAATGTTGTCGAACCGCTCGTCGAGCGGTGTTCCGTTGGCGACAACACGATGGTTCATCTGGTACGTGCCCGTGTACAGCGATGCACGACCCGGCGCGCAGGGCGAGGCCTGGCTGTAGTGGCGCGACAGACGCACGCCGTTGCGCGCGAGTTCATCAAGATGGGGAGTCCTCACGACAGCATGACCCGCGCATGACAGCGAGTCGCCCCTGAACTGATCGAGGGTCACGAACAACACGTTCGGCTTGATGGGTTGCACGTGCCAAGTCTGACACTGACGGGGGTATCCACCATTCACGGACCCGAACAAGCCACTATCGGGTTCCGTGTCAACGATCGTCGAAGAGGTGAAGCGCTCGCTCGCCGGGCAGAACACCTCTCTCCCCTGGCGACGGGTCACGATGCCGGGTCTTGCTGTGGCGTGGGTCGGCATGAATGTTCCGCTCATCGAGACGGGCGGTCGGCCGTGGGTGTGGGAGGTCGTCACGCCCGGTCAGTACGAGAACTCCGCCCGCCTTCAAGACGACCCGTTGGTGCTCTCCGTGGCACACGATGTTGTTGTCGCCGAGGTCATTCACCCCGACATGGAGTCCCCCGTCATGCGCATGCAGGTGCCGGTCCGCGAGACCCCCGAGGCTCTGTCGATCAACCACCCGCACGGCCCGTGGTCGGTGCGCCTCGAGACAGGGTGGTCGGTGGGAGCCCTGGGCGCTGCCGCCCAGTGCTGGATCGACCGCGAAACCGCCGGAACCGTGCGCCTGCGCACCCCGGTCGAGCCCAGTTCGGCCCATGACCTGTACCAGTTGCATCCTGCCATCAATATCGAGTCGGCAGCACTCGATCACCTGCTTACACTCGGTCTCGATGAGGCCGCTGTCGTTACTTCCCTGCTGTCACAGGTTCACGAGGCACTCCGGCCGTACCGCTGAACAGAGCGGCGGGATGACGCCGTGATCACCACGTTCGCCACCACCCTCACGTCGGTCGACTACGCCGAGACAGACCGTCTCACGCTCATCGACCTGGTGACCGACTGGCAGATGGCCAACTACCCGTTCAACGAGAACGCACCCGGGGTGTCCGTTCGCGTGCGCGAGGGGCACGATGATCCGGTCTTCCGTGCGACCATCACCC
This sequence comes from uncultured Bifidobacterium sp., assembly GCA_964513585.1. Classification (GTDB taxonomy): domain Bacteria; phylum Actinomycetota; class Acidimicrobiia; order Acidimicrobiales; family Ilumatobacteraceae; genus UBA2093. The sequence continues at coordinate 9,954 of CAZENK010000005.1, forward strand.
ACACCCAGTCCGGGCGCCCCTATGCACAGACCATCACCGCAACGGTCGTGACCATCGCCAACCGGTTGACATTCGACCTGCGCATCGTGGCGACACCCACCACCACCCGCGTGGCACCGTACACGCCGCAGCCGTTGCCCCCGCACGTGGTGCACCTGCTGTCGCTCGTGCTCACCAAGGTGCGCATGGAGGACGCGAACGAGTACCTGTCGACCCGTGTGACACCGGTCGACACCCGGGAACAGGGAGAACGGATTGCCGCACTCGTGCTTGCACCGGGTCGCACCCTGCCCGTGGTGGTCGAGATCGCCGATGTTGCATCGCAACGGCGTCCGCTCCTGCCCGACCTGCTCGGGCCGCTCACCGGGCTCGTGCACCAGTTCCGCATCACCACTTCTGCCGCGCTCGACGGGTTCCTCTCGCTTGCCGGGCACCCGTTCACCGCCGACGGCGACATCATCGTGCACTGGGCCGCAAACCAGGCCCCGTTGGTGCACCGGGGAGTCGACGTGCGACCCGGCAGCGAACGCGCAGTGCTGCAGCGGATCATCGGTGCGATCACCGAGACTGCCGCGCGCACCCTGGGAGCGCCGCGCGTGCCGCCGCCGCCGCGCTATGACGACGACCAGATCGTCGACGCCGCACGCGACACCTCGGGTGGCGACGAGCGCGAGGACCAGTCACTGCACATCGAACAGCTCGAGGCAACGGTGGAGGACATGCAGGCCGCGCTCGCCGACGCCGACAGAATCATCGCCGAGCAGCGGTCGCAGATCGAACAGAAGGGCGGCCAACTCGACGAGTTGATCCTTCGTAACGTGTCGCTCGAGATCCAGGCCGGCAACACCGCGCAGGTGCCTGCCGTTGCCTCGATGAAAGAAGCCCTGCGGCTCGCCCAGGAGCACTGCCCCCACCTGGTCTTCCACGAGCGCGCGATCGAATCCGGCGAGAGCCTCGAGGGCCCGGAGCCGGTCAGCGTTCTGCAGGACCTGGTGCGTCTCAACGCAGTCGCCCGTGCATGGCGTTCCGGGGAGATCACAGGCACGAGCATCGGCCTCGCCTGCAGACAGATGGGGCTCCACTACGCATCCGGCATCGGCGAGGTGGCCCGCCAGAAGTATGAAGAGGATTACATCATCAAGTGGCGGGGCGAGACCGTTCGTGCCGAGGCGCACCTGCGGCGCGGTCGCAAGGCGCACCTTGTTCGCATCCACGTGTTCTTCGACCAGGAGACACAGGATGTCGTGGTCGCCTACATCGGCCGTCACCTGAGGGACAAGTCCAGCCAGTCCTGACGTGCATAGTCTGTGACGATGACCAGGCGCCGTTTGCTACGCGTGTTCGCCGCGCTCGTCGCGGTCTTCGTCGTGGCCACCACCTTCTCGGTCACCCGCTACGTGCTCGCGAACTCGAACGACCCGCTGCAACAGAACCTCGCCGGTTGGGCGCGCAACAACGGTCTCGGCGCCGTGGTCGACCAGCTCGAGACCTGGCTGCACAACGACCCGCCGGCTGTCGCACCGGCCGACACGCTCGCACTTGTCCCCGTCGACACCGAACCGCCGGCGGGCACGACCACGGTGCCCGGCACTCCGACCACGGTCGCCACAACCACCACGTACCCCACGTCTCCGGCGCAACAGACACAACGTGTGCGCACGGCAAGCTGCCCGAACGTGGCACCCACCACCACGCTGCCGGGCGACACCACATCCACGACGACGACCACCACAACCACAACGTCGACACTGCCCGGTGAGACCACCACCACAACGACCACCACGACCACCCTGCCTGCGCGACCGACCGACATCGCCGCACAGGTCACCCCGGCGCTGCGCGGCGAGGGCGAATGGGTGCCGATCATGCGCGTGCGCACGAAGCCGATGATCCACGCCACCTCGATACGCCCGCTGTGGTGCTACGGGTCGGTGGTTGCCACCATGGCCACGTACGACCCCACGAAACTGCGCGCGGCATTGTTCAACGGCACCGAGGTGCCCGGGGGGCGCGGATGGAAGAACACCTCGAAGATCAAGGGCGCAGCGCGCAGACACCTGGTGGCGAGTTTCAACGGCGGGTTCAGGTTCGAGCACAACCCGGGCGGCTACATGACAGAGGGCCGCACCGTTCGCAAGCTGCGCAGGGGATACGCAACGTTCGGCATCAGGCCCGACGGATCAACAACGGTCGGCGTGTGGGGCGACGACATGACGAAGGACCAGGAATGGGTGTCGTTGCGCCAGAACCTGCCCCCGTTGCTGCGCAACGGCAAGATCGTGTACCACACCTACGACAAGGTCGACTGGGGCAAGGACTTCGGCAACAAGCTCTACAACTACCGGTCGGCTGTGTGCGTGCGCACCGACGGTCTGATGATGTTCGTCGCAGTGGGCAAGGTGAACATTGCGATGCTTGCCGACACCCTGCTGGTTGCCGGCTGCTCCACCGCGATGGAGCTCGACATCAACGGGACATGGCCGTTCTTCGCGGTGTACGAGCGGTTCGGCAGGGCTGACCGCGTCGGCCGCACCATTGACAAGCGCATGGGCGACCCGCAGCGGCATCTGAACGGCTCGACGAAGGACTTCTTCGGTCTCTTCGACGCCGAGACACTGCCCGACGGCGCAGTCCGCTAGTCGGAAGAACAATCCCCTAGGCGAGGGCGTAGCCGCCCAGCAGACGCGGTGCCGCACCGTCGGTCGTGACGACCACGCCGTCATCGACCAGCTTCTGCAGGTGTGACCACACACTTCGGCGCGCGGGACGATGCAGCCGCTTGTCGACGTTCGCGTACAGCACCTTCACGATCCCGGGGATCGTGCTGTTGCCCGCTGCGATCTGGGCCACGATCTGGCGCTCACGCTCGAGTCGGTGCCCGAGATAAGCGTGCAGGAACGGCTGTGGGTCGGTCACGGGGCCCCCGTGTGTCGGCCACAGCACCGAGTCGGTGCGGCCGATGACCTTGTGCAGCGAGTCGATGTAGGCGCGCATGTCGCCGTCGGGCGGTGACACCACCGTGGTCGACCAACCCATCACATGGTCACCGGTGAACAGCGCGTTCTCCGTGTCCATCGCAACGGCGAGATGGTTCGAGGTGTGCCCGGGCGTGGCCACCGCCGTCAACGCGAACTCGGCCGTCGACACGAACGTCTCCCCGTCACGCACCGTGATGTCGGGCGCAAACGCAAGATCGATCGTCTCGCGCTCCTCTGCATCGTCTTTTGTCTCGGTCGGGTCATCCTCGCTCGGGTCGTGGTCGTCCTCCTCCACGAACCCCTCGTACGTCCGGTGCGGACCGATCGCGAACCGCGGTGCATCCGTCTCGCTGTGCAACCACGCAGTGAGCGGCGAGTGATCCGAATGGCAGTGGGTCACCACGATGCCCACCACGTTGCGGCCCGAGAGAGCGGCTGCGAGAGCATCACGGTGGGAGTCGAGAACCGGGCCCGGGTCGATCACCACCACGTCACGACTGCCGAGGATGTACGTGCCGGTCCCGTGGTAGCTGAACTTCGACGGGTTGCGTGCGATCACGCGCTGTATCACCGGCGTCATCTGCTCGACGGTCGCGTACGGCGCATCGTCGATCCGCGGAACGAACGGGATTGCCATGTCAGGCCTCCTCGATCCCCACCGGCCGCACATCGCCCACCGGAGCACCGTGGCCGAGCACGGTCTCGCGCACCGACTCGGGCACGCCGGACACATCGACACCGAGCCGGCGCAGTGCGGCAAGAAGAACCGTCGGGGTCGCGCGGCCCGAGCCGTCGGACAACTTGAGCGCCACCGCGTGACCGTCGCGTGTCGCGGCCACGTACACCGACTCGGCACCGTCCTTTGCGAACAGCCCCGGCACGTTCGAGACGATGCTCGTGACGTGGCGGCCCTCCCCGCCCACGATGTGCGGGTGCCCGGACATCGCACGGAACACCTGGTCGCCCGCGTCGCCTGCACCACCGACCGCAATGGTGCGCATCGCCAGGGCAAGACCCGTCAGTGACACCACATGGGCGGGCGCACCGCAGCCGTCGACACCGATTGCCGCCGGTTCGGCCCCCGTGAGTTCCGCGATGGTCTGAGTGACGGCCTGCTGCAACGGATGCTCGGGCGAGAGATACGAGTCAACGGGCCAGCCGTTGACGACGCACGTGGCCAGCATGCCCGCATGCTTCCCGCTGCAGTTCATCTGCAGCGGCGAGCGGGGCCTGCCCTCACGCACTGCACGGTGTGCCGACGGCACATGGAGCGGATGGTCAGCGGTGTTCGCGAGCGCATCCTCCGTCAGGCCGGCACCGGCGAGAATCTCGGTGGCGATGCGCTGGTGAAGGTCCTCGCCATTGTGACTGGCACACACAAGAGCCAACTGGTCGGGCGGCAGTGACAGCCCTGCGCGCACCATCGCGAGTGCCTGGAACGGCTTGGTTGAAGAACGCGGGTAGATGCAGGTCCCGGGGTCGCCCACGGAGAACGCAACGCGACCGTCAGGGTTCAGAGCGACCAGCGCCCCGAAGTGCACGCTCTCGTCGATGCCGCTGCGCGACACGATCGCGAGTGGCCTGAAATTCTCGGGGTTCACCCCGCTCAATTCGGGTCCTTCCAACCGCCACCGTTGCCGGCGCGTCGGCGCTCCTTCTTCTTCACCTGCAACGAGGTCAACGGGTCATCGATGACCTCGTGGCGCACTCCCCACGCAGAGATCAATGCCTGTGCCATGGCAACGGCCGGCAGCGCGAGGATCGCACCGATCGGCCCGAGCACCGCACCGCCTGCGAGCGCACCACCGAAGGCGAGCGCCGGGTGCAGCTCGAGCGTGCGTGCTGTGATGCGCGGCGCGAGCAGATAGTTCTCGAGCTGCTGGTACACGAGAATGAACCCGATCACTGCCACCGCCTTCACGGGCGAGTCGACGAATGTGAGCAGCACCGGCAGCACGCCGGCCAGATAGGTACCGATCACCGGCAGGAACTGAGACACCAGACCGACCCACAGGGCCATTGCGATCGGGGCGGGCGCGCCGATCGCTTCCAGTGCAATCCAATGGAAGAAGGCCGACACAACCGCGAGCAGTGCACGTGAGTACAGGAAACCACCGGTCTTGGTGATTGCGAGTTCCCATGCATCAAGAACAGCGCGCTGACGATCGGGCTTCAGGCGCGAACAGATCGACCTTCTCAGGCGCGGGCCGTCGGCCACGAGATAGAAGGAGAACAGCAGAACAGAGAAAGCCTGGAACAGGGCCCCGAGTGCCTGCACGGAGACACGGAACGCGTTGCCCTGCTGTGCATCGATGAACCGCTGCACGGGTCCGTTCGGGTCAGCGATGCGTTCGTTGACCTGTGCCGGGTCGATCTTGGTGTTGAACGTGTCGTTCACGATGCGCACCGTGTCGTTCACGTACTTCTCGCTGTTCGACAGGACATCGGCAATCTGCTGCGTGACCACGGTTCCCATCGCACCGATGAAGCCGAGCACCGAGATCACCACGGCCAGGATCAACAACGCAGTTGCCGAACCCCGCTTGAAACCGCGAGCGGCCATCTTGTTGACTGCGGGCTCGAGTGCCAGGGCGAGGAACAACCCGACCAGCAGCAGGATCAACAGGTTGCTGAGCCGGTGCCACGTGAAGCGGATCATGAACGTGGCCAGGTACCCGAGCCAGAAGAGGGCAATCGAGGGCAACACCCACCCCGGCAGTCGACGGCCGTTGTTTGCGGGGGTCATGTCCTGTTCATCTGTCACGACGACGAGCGTAGTGGTCGCGCCGAGTGACACATTCGCACGTGTCTTTCGTCGATGGCGGTGGCACTATAAGGATCATGAGCACGCTGCCCGCCCCCTTGACCGAGCGCGTGGAGGCAGTCAGGCTCGCGCTCGCCGAGGCCCTCCGCGAACGGGTCATCGGCGACGAGGCCGAGGCAAAGCAGGCCGCGATCATGCTCACGCCCGGCGAACGCTGGTTCTCCCCCGACCGACCCATTCATCGCGTGCACGGCGACTCGTCCATGTTCATCGGCGGCATGCGCGCGCTGCTGCTCCAGTCGTTGCACCCGCTCGCCATGGCCGGGGTCGCACAGCATTCCGACTACCGCAACGACCCGTGGGGTCGTCTGCAGCGCACGGCCGACTTCCTGGCCGCCACGTCGTTCGGCCCCGAGCACATCGCCCAGCAGGCCGTCGACCGTGTGAAGGCTGTGCACGGCCGTGTGGTCGGCACCGCTCCCGACGGGCGTGCGTATGCCGCCAACGATCCGCACCTGCTGCGTTGGGTGCACGTCGCCGAGGTCGACAGCTTCCTGCGCGCACACCAGGAGTACGGCCTTGCGCCGCTGACACCTGCCGAGTGCGACGCCTACGTCGAGGACATGGCGCTCATCGCATCGAAGCTCGGTGTGCCGGCTCCCCCGCGTTCGGTGCGCGGCCTGCGCGACCAACTCGCCATGTTCAGGCACGAGCTGAAGGGCACCCCGGAATCGAATGATGTCGTGCGGTACCTGCTGATCGAGCCGCCGCTGCCGCCGGTTGCCCGCGTGCCCTACTCGTTGATCGGCGCTGCCGCCGTTGCGATCCTGCCCGCATGGGCCCGAGCAAACCTGCGCCTGCCGTACCTGCCCGTCACGGAACGTGCGGTATTCAAGCCCATCGGCTCGATCGTGGCTTCGACCATTAGATGGGCTGTTTCGCCTTCGCAAGTCTCGCCAACGACCTAGTCAGGTCGCCGTTGTCGGCGACACTCACTTCTGCAAGACCGAGCCAGCGTGCCATCAGATTGAGTTCGTCGTGGAGTTCCCGTGCGACATGGGCAACATCTACATGTGCCTCGCCGAAAGCACCAAGCACACGCAGCACACCGGACTGACGGTCGGCCTTCAGGTCGACCCTCGCCACGAGTGAATCACCCAACAGGAACGGCAGCACATAGTACCCGTACACCCGCTTCGGGGCAGGAGTGTAGATCTCGATGCGGTATCGGAAACCGAACAGACGCTCGATGCGCGGCCTGCACCACACCAACGAATCGAACGGAGACAACAACGCCCGTGCACGAACGGTGCGCGGTGTCGCCACACCGGGCAACTTGTACGCCGGCTGCTTCCAGCCTTCGACTCGGACCATCTCGAGTTCGCCTTCGTCGACCAGCGCAGCGAGCAGGGCCTTGACGCGTGTCGGGGTCTGCCGATGGTAATCAGCGAGGTCGGCTGCCGTCCCCACACCGAGACTCCGTGCAGCACGAAGCAACAACGCCCGTCGGGCATCGTCTTCCGCCGGAGTCACCGCATTCACGATGTGCGGCGGCAACGCGTCATCGAGCGAGTGGTACACGCGGGCGAAGTCGTGGGGGCGGCGCCTCGCCGTGATCTCCCCGGCCCAGAACAGGTACTCGAGCAGCGCCTTGCCGGTGTCCCAGTCCCACCACGAACCTTTCGGGCCCCTGCGTGTCTTCACGTCGCCCGCAACGAGCGGTCCGTCGTTGATGACACGGTCACGGATCTCGTTCAGCAGTTGCGGGTTGTTCCGTGCGGCGCGAACCAGGCCGCCCCACATCTCGCCACGGCGTGCCTGGTCCATGCGCCAGCGCATGAGCGGATGCATGTCGACCTGCAGGTGTGATGCCTCGTGGCACCAGTACTCGAACAGTTCCCCGTCGCTCGTCGCGTCGGGGATCAACGATCTCGGGTGGTCACCGAGACGTGAGAACAACGGCAGTTCCTGGCTGCGCACAAGAACATTGACCGAATCGATCTGGATGATGCCGACATCGTCGAACACCCTGCGCAGATGCCGACGGTCGACCCGACCGTCGGGACGCGGCCGTGAGAAACCCTGTGCGGCAAGCGCCATCCGCCGCGCGGCGGCGAGAGATATCTCAGTCTGCGACGGTGATGGTGACACTGTTGATCACCACGTCGTCAATGGGTCGGTCACCGCGGGCAGTCGGGACCTTCTGCATCGCGTCGACCACGTCGAGCCCCTTCACCACCTGACCGAAGAGCGCGTACTGCGGCGGCAACTGCACACCGCTCGGACCCGAGATCAGGAAGAACTGCGAACCGTTCGTGTTCGGTCCGGCGTTCGCCATGGCGAGCGAACCGATCTGGTACTGACCGGGCTTCGGCAGTTCGTCCTCGAAGCGGTAGCCGGGGCCGCCCATGCCGGTGCCGGTGGGGTCGCCGCCCTGGCACACGAATCCGTTGATGATGCGGTGGAAGATGATGCCGTCGTAGTAGTGGTAACCGGCCAGGTACACGAAGTTGTTCACGGTCTTCGGCGCGCGCGCCGCGTCCAGCGCGATGACGAGCGTGCCCATGGAAGTCTCCATTGTGGCGGTGTAGCGCTTCGACGGGTCGATGCCCATCTCGGGTGCCGAAGGGAACTTCTGTGTCTTCTCGGCGGAACCGTCGAGCGGGGGGAATGGCAAAGTCATGCAGGCGAGGCTACTGCTGGAGTCAGTCCGCACCTCGTTCGTGCCGCACATGCGGTCGCGCCTACGATGAGAGCCGTGAACCCCGAAGAACCTCTCGACCTCGACGCCATCGAACGCGATCTCGCAGACGTGGAGAAGGCACTCGACCGGCTCGACGACGGCACCTACTGGACGGACGAGGTCACCGGTGCGCCGATTGACCCGTCACATCTGGCAGCGAACCCCACGGCCCGCCGCAATCCCTGACCTCGCGGGTCAGTTCTCGCGCAGCTTCGCGAGCAGGCGCAGGATCTCGAGGTACAGCCACACGAGCGTGACAGTCACGCCGAGTGCGCAGAACCACTCCATGTGCGCGGGCAGCTTGTTGGCAACCCCGCGCTCGATCGTGTCGAAGTCGAGCGCCAGGTTGAAGGCGGCAAGACCGGCCACGAACACGCTGAACGCGATGCCCATCGGGCTCGCATCGTTGATGAACGAGGGCATGTTGCCGAACATGCCGAGCACGAACGAGACCAGGTAGAAGCCAATGAGGCCGAGCATTGCGCCCATGATGATGCGACGGAACTTGTCGTTCACCGTGATGACGCGGCTGCGGTAGAGCAGCAGCATGACCACGAACACTCCGAGGGTCGCACCGACTGCCTGCATCACGATGCCGTTGTAGGCCTCGGAGTACGCACGGCTGACCGCACCCACGACGACACCTTGTGCCAGCGCGTACACCGGTGCTGCGTACTTGGCCAGGTGCGGCTTGAACGATGCGACCAGCACCGCGACGAGACCCACGATGAACCCACCGATGACCCAGCCGCCGGGGAACTGGATGACACCGGGCTCCGGCTCGTTGATCGAGAACCACGTGACGGTGGCAGAAGCGATGAGAAGCACGAGCAACATCAGCGTTGCCGATGCAGTCCCCCGCACCGTCATGATGCCGCCGTCCCAACGACTCACCGGATCGTGTTCGAGCGGCACATCGTTGATGACCGGTGGATCCCAGGTTTGACGCTGGTCGCCGTTGCGCGGTTGGTCGAGGTTTCCGAGCCCGAGGGCCTTGTCATTCAGCAGAGGGTTTGCCATGGACCAAAAACTAACTGTCCACAGGGTTTTTTTGGTGTCAGACACCCCGATAACTAATTGTTACCGCTCGAATGTGGCGGGTGCGGATGCGCTCGGTATCCTGCCCTCTGTTCGACCATTTCGGGCGCGTGCCCGGGTGTGAATGCAAGGTGAGGTAACGAGTGGCGAAGGACAGGATTGACCGCGACGAAGAAGACCTCGTCAGGCTCTATCTCACGGACATCGGTCAATACACCCTTCTGACCAAGGACGACGAAGTCCGGCTTGCCAAGGCCATCGAGGCTGGCAAGATCGCCGCCACCGAGATGGAGCAGGCCAAGACCCTCACCGCCACCAAGCGCCGCGAGTTGCGCAAGGCAATCCGCGAGGGCGAAATCGCCGAGCGCGCATTCGTGCAGTCGAACCTGCGTCTCGTTGTGTCGATCGCCAAGAAGTACCAGGCCTCGGGCCTGCCCCTGCTCGACCTGATCCAGGAGGGCAACCTCGGCCTCATGCACGCCGTCGAGAAGTTCGACTGGCGCAAGGGTTTCAAGTTCTCCACCTATGCAACATGGTGGATCCGCCAGGCGATCACCCGCGGCATCGCGAACACCGGCCGCACCATCCGCCTGCCTGTCCATGCCGGCGACACACTCGCGCGCCTGCAGAAGGCCCGCTCGCGCCTCGAGCTGAAGTACGGGCGCCCCGCAACCCTGGCCGAGCTCGCGAAGGAAGTCGAGATGCCCGAGGACAAGGTCACCGAGGCACTGCGCTTCGCTGCCGAACCCCTGTCGCTCTCCGAGCCCCTGCGCGAGGACGGCGATGCCGAGCTCGGCGACGTGGTCGAGGACCGCTCGGCCGAGTCACCGTTCGAGGTTGCCGCAACATCGCTGCTGCCCGAGGAGATCCAGCGTCTGCTCGCACCCCTCGACGAGCGCGAGCGCGAGATCCTCAAGCTCCGTTTCGGTCTGAACGGCGGCGAGGGCCGCACCCTCGAAGAGGTCGGAGAGCACTTCAACCTCACCCGCGAGCGCATCCGCCAGATCGAGGCCCGTGCAATGAGCAAGCTGCGCCACCCGTCCTCCGACACCGGCGCACGCGACCTGCTCTCCGTCTAGGCAATTGTCTCTGCCGACGTCGGGCGTGTGACACGCACGATGCCGTCGACTGCGGTGACCAGACCGACCCCGAGCATCAGCGGTACCAGCGCGCGCGCCATCCACGGTGAGTCGAGACCCGGCACGTAGGCCGAGCGGACCTGGGGCGAACACAACCACGCACCGATCACCAGCGCAGCTCCTGCGCCTGCGTTCAGACTGATGGAGATGTAGTGGCCGCCGGCGCGGCGCGATGCATCAATCGCGAGACCTGCGATCAGCAGCGAACCTGCGCCGAAGAACATGAGCACGGGCGTGATGCGCGCCCCGTCGGGAAGGCCCGTGTACTCGAGATAGCCCACGATCACAGCGAGCACCGAGACCACTGCGGCGACCCACAGGAACGCACGACGGCGAGTGAGTGCGAGAACGGCGGCAATCAACATGCCCGGCAACACCAGCAACCACCATGCGGGGGTCGCCCTGTCGCGCAGGTACAGGGTGCCCGACACGAGAATCCGCTCCCCCGCAACGATCATCGGGATCTTCCAGTCGAGCACACGTCCGGTGTCGTCAACGGCCGTCGGGGTCTTCGGGCTCATCCAGTGCGAACGATGGTCGTGCCACATGGCCACACCGTCGGTCGACGTGACCTTCCAGCGCGGCTTCCCCGAGGTGTCGACGTTCGACAGGTCGACGTTGCCGTAACGGTCACCGTTCAGCACCGAGGTCATCGATGCCTCGTTGACCTCCACGACACCTTCGGGCGAGATGCGCAGGTACTGCTCGTCGTCATACCCGTGCACCTCGACACGCACCCCATCGGACTCGAGACGGATGAACGTGTCGCCGCCCACGACCGACACCCGCACGCCGTCGGGAAGTGCCGGGGTGATCGATGTGATCACCGATTCGGTGTTGCGCGGCTGCACGCTGTCGCCCGAGCCGATGTGGGCGGGCGCCAGCGACAACACCGAGAGAACACCAGCCAGCAGTCGCACGAACATCACGGTACTGCTCCGCCGGTGCCCGGTACATAGTCTGTGCCAATGACCACAGGAAGTACCGACCTCGTTCTGCTGATCAGCGACAACGTGTGGCAGCGGGAGGAAGCTGCCATCCGGGACATTGCTCCCTCGGTGCAGCCGGTCGTCTACGTGGGCGATGACCCCATCGCCGACGAGCTCATCGAGAAGGTCAACGTCGCCTTCTACTCGAGCGACCTGTGGCCCGCGCGCTCGCGCGGAATCGCCCTGTCGATCATGAAGGCGACACATCTGAACTGGCTGCACACCTTCTCTGCCGGCGTCGACAATCCGTTCTTCACGCAGTTGATGCAGCGCGGCGTGCGGCTGTCGAACTCATCGGGTGCCACCGCCTCGCCCATTGCACAGACCGCGATCCTGTACATGCTCGCGCTCAGCAGGAACGTGCGCGCGTGGTTCGCTCACCAGGATGCGCGCGAGTGGCAGAGGCACGAGTTCACCGAACTCGACTCCTCGAACCTCGCGGTGATCGGAATGGGGCCGATCGGCAACGAGATCGCCCGGCTCGGCGTGGCCCTGAACATGAACGTGAAGGGCGTGCGCCGCACACCCACCGGCGACGAGCCCTGTCCCACTTTCTCTTTCGATGCACTCGACGATGTGCTCGCAGACGCCGACTGGGTCGCAGTGGCACTGCCGCTCACACCCGACACGCGTGAGATATTCGACGCACGACGCTTCTCGACAATGAAAAAAGGTGCGTTCTTCATCAACGTGGGGCGCGGCGAACTGGTGAACGAACCCGCACTCATCGACGCTCTCGCATCGGGCCGACTCGCGGGCGCCGGTCTCGACGTGTTCGCGGTCGAGCCCCTGCCCGTCGACTCACCCTTGTGGTCGATGGACAACGTGATCGTCACCCCCCACAGTTCGGGGGCATCAGGGCTGTCGGCACTGCGTGCAGAGAAGATCTTCGTCGACAACCTGCGTCGCTACGTGGCGGGCGAACCGCTGCGCAACGAGATTCTCTGACCCGTGCCCCGTGCCCGGGCACGGGCACACATGGCCTCCGCTTCAAGGAGGGTCCATGTCCATCATCTTCACCTCGCCGAAGGGCGGCTCAGGCACCACAGTCACCGCCGCGGCCTACGCATTGCTATCGGCGCGTCGCGGGGTGCGCACGGTTCTGGTCGATCTCTGCGGCGACATGCCGGCGGCACTCGGCCTGCCCGAGTCGACATCCCCGGGCGTCAACGACTGGCTCGGCGAGGGTCATGACTCCACCACTGCCTCGCTGCTCTCGTGCGGCACAGAGGCAGAACCGAACCTGCTCGTGGTGCACCGCGGCAGCCAGTTCATCGACGGTGCACCCGCCTGGCACGAGCTGGCGCGGTTCATCCGCTCGTCACCGCACAACGTTGTCGTCGATGCGGGTGTCGGCGCGGTGCCCGCGGTGCTGCACGACACCGGTGCAACCGTGGCCACGGTGGTCAGGCCCTGCTACCTGTCGCTGCGCCGTGCGATCGCACTTCAACGACCGGTGCATGCGTTCATCGTGAAAGAAGACGGTCGCGCCCTCACGGTGAACGACGTGGTGCAGGTTCTCGGCGCAACATCGCACTGCGTCGTGCCGCACACACCCGCGATCGCCCGGGCTGTCGACGCGGGCCTGCTGCCATCGCGCGTCGAGCAGTTGTTCGCTGACCACATCGACACACCACGCCACGAGTGACTCTCACCATCGGGCCGCTGCAGTCGTTGTTGAACGACGACCGGGTGCGCGAGATCATGGTGGTCAACGGGAGCCAGGTGTGGGTCGAGAACGACCTTGGCCTGCGGCACGTGTGCGACATCACCGGCGCCGAACTCGAGACCGTGATCGAGGCCATCACACGAGCGTCGGGCAGGCGCGTCGACACCTTGTCGCCCATCCTCGATGCACCACTGGCGGACGGTTCCCGCGCGTGCGTGGTGATTCCGCCGGTTGCGCGACACGGAGCGACCGTCAGCATCCGCAAGTTCACACAACGCGTGCTGCCGCTTGCGGCATTCGGCACCGAACCGCAGTGTGAAGAGATACGCGAGCTGGTGATGTCGCGCCGCAATGTCGTGATCTCGGGTGCGACAGCCGCCGGCAAGACCTCACTGTTGTCGGCAGTCACCCAGTGGTTCTCCCGCCACGACCGCATCGTGTGCCTGGAGGACACAGCCGAGATCAAGTGCAACCAGCCGCACTTCGTATCGCTGCAGACACGACCAGCCAACCAGGAGGGCATGGGGCGCATCGACCTGCACGACCTTGTGCGCACCGCACTGCGCCTGCGCCCCGACCGGCTGATTGTCGGCGAGGTGCGCGGTGCCGAGGCAATCGACATGCTGCTCGCTCTCGGGTCGGGGCACGTGGGGTCATGGTCAACCCTGCACGCATCGTCAGCGGCCGACACGGTCGAGCGCCTTGTCGCACTGTTGCTGCGCCATCATCCGGGGTGGTCGACCCGCGACGCCGAGAGACTCGTGACCGGTGCGGTCCACGCGGTCGTGCACGTGGCACGGCTGCCCACCGGCCGTCGTTGCATCACCGCCATCGAGCACCTCGACCCGCGACGATGAGTGCCTCCCCCACCGTCATCGGTGTCCTGGTGTTCATCTCTCTCACATGGAGCGCAGCACCGCGGTGTTTCCGTGCCGCCGACCGTGCGTGTGCGCGCCGTCGGCTGGCCGCACCTGTGCTGCACATTGACCCACCGCGCGCCCTGTCGAACACCGCCCACCGGTCGACCCGCACGCGTGGCGCACGCAGCGACACCGACACATCATCGGAGTCAGGCATGTGCGAAGCACTCGCAACATTGACCCTGACCGGTCTCCCGCCACGTGACGCACTGCAGTCATTGTGCGCACGGGGCCCGGTGCCCGCGGGCCTGCGCAGAATTCTCCTGCGGAACCTGCACGATCACATGCCGCTGGCGTCATGTCTCGACGAAACGTGTGCGGAATCGCGCAACACCGGGTTCGCCCGCCCCGCGCACCTTCTGCGGGTGTCGTTCGTGGCCGGCAGCTTCGTGCCGGGCGCCCTGCAGGCCGCTGCCGCAGTACTGCGCCGTCGCGAGGCACTGCTGCTCGAGCTGCTCGTGCACACCGCACATGCTCGCATCACCGCACGCTTCCTCACTGCCCTTCCCTTCGTGGTGGTGGCAGTCGGAGCGGTGTCATCGGGGTCCTTCCGCGGCACTCTCACCACAGGCCCGGTGGTCATCGCGCTCGTTCTGGGGCTTGTGCTCGCACTTGCCGGCTGGTCATGGATGCGCCGGCTCACCGCGCTTGCCGTTGCCGGCGATGATGCCGAGGGCCTGGCTGACCTTTCGTTCAGTCTGTTCGTGTCGCTGCACGCAGGCCTCACACTGGTCGAGTCCTGCCTGCAGTGGCGCCATGTGAACCCGACGGGGTCACGCATCGCCGACGGTCTCGACGCACAACAGCCGCTGCGGGCCGCACTCGAGCCGTTGGGCGACATGTTCGGCGCGCACGGTCGCGCGATGATGCGCACCCTGTGTGACGCTGCGTCATCCGGGTTGCCCCTTGTCGACACCGCGCACCGTGTGCACGACGAGCTGCAGCGTGCACGCGAGGCACAGACGGCGATGCGGGTGCAGCAACTGTCCACGAAGCTGAGCGTGCCCGTGGTGCTGTGTTCCTTGCCGTCGTTCGTGCTCGTGGCACTCATGCCGCTCGCTGTCACGGGCCTTTCCACAATGTCCGTCTGAGACCCACGGAGAAACACACATGTCACGCCGCACCCATGAACGGGCACAAGCAACCACCGAATATGCGCTGATACTGCTGGTCGCGGCCGTCATCGCCGGCCTTGTCATCGCATGGGCCACGTCGGGTGGTGGTGCGGGCCGAATCGGCTCGTTGTTCGACGGCGTGTTCGACTCGATCCTGTCGCGGGCCAATGCGCCGGCACCCTGACGAACGGGCACAGTCAACGGTCGAGTTCGCGTTGGTCCTGCCGCTCTTCCTGGCGAGCGTCGCCTTGCTCGTCGGCACCACCGTGGTCTGTCTGCACTTCGTTGCGTTGCACGACGTGGCCCGCACCGCCGCGCGTGCGGCCATCACCTCACACGATCCCACGGCCGCCGCACGGGCTGTCGTCACCGACCCCGGGGTCACGGTCTCGGTCTCGCAGGACCACGCACGCGACCTTCTCACGGTGACCGCACGACGCACGGCGGGCCTGTGGTGGTTCGCACGGTTGCTGCCGGTGTCGGCCTTTTCGCAGTCAGTGACCATGCTGCGCGAGGCACCGATTGTCCTCGGCGAGGAAAGCGTTAGCGTAAAGGACCATGGAGTTGTCGTTGCGCCGTTCGCAGGTGGGTGACCGTCATGTGCTGATGGTCGCCGGCGACATCGACATCGTGTCGATCCCGCGCTTCAACGATGCACTCACCCGTCTGGTCACCGAGGGTCGCGGAGCAACTGTCGTGGTCGACCTCGACGGTTCGGGGCTCGTTGACGACGCCGGTTTCGGTCTGCTGCTCGGGGCTGCCGGTCGCGCCCGCAACGGTGGCGGCGACGTGGTCGTGGTATCCACCGATGCTCGCCTGCGTCAGCGCCTGTCAGACACCGGGTTCGACCGCGCCGTGACCGTGGTGCAGTCGATCAGCGAGTCGTAGCAATCGACTCGAGGTAGCCGGCCAGCATCTCGGCCAGGGCATTGACAGTCTCTTCCTGGTTGGCGCCGTAGTCGAAGTTCAGCGACCGAGCCGCGAACGACGAGAACGCAAGGGCGAACATGATCTCGACTTCACGCGGGACATCGCCCGGTTGACCGGCACGTTTCCATGCCTCACGTGCAATCACGACAGTTGTCTCCTGGCGGGTCCTCCGGCGGTCCGCATTGACAGCTGCGATCGATGCAGGCAGTTCGCTGTCCTCCGATGCAGCCATCTGCCAGATTCCCCTGCCGGCACCGATCTGCATCGTGTGCAGCGCCGACACCACAGACCTGAGCCAGTGCCTAATCTCACCGGAGGATTCAAAGGTCTCAGCGACATGCCCATGGAAGAAATCGAGTGATTCACGTAGTGCCCGTGCAACCAGTTCGTCGCGCACGGGGAAATGGCGGAACAACGTGCGGCGGCTGATGCCGGCCTCGACTGCGATCGCGTCCATCGAGATGCCCAGCCCGGACGACGCCAGGAGGGCCCGGGTGGCCCTGAGGATCTTGAACTCCGCCGTTGCCTTGCGGCTACTGAGGATCCGGCCCAGTTCATCGGGCGACACAGTCGGCTCGGGAACAGCAGACCGGGCTGGGGGTGTCATGTCGACCACTCTAATTGCCAGAAGCAGGTTGTGGCACTTGTACTGGACTAAATGACACTATATAGTGTCATTTCAGGGGGTACACCATGAAAATCCAGCAATTGACGTGTGCAATCGGGGCGGAACTGTTTGACGTTGACCTGGCCGAGGCCATCGAGAACGACGACCTGTTCGGCACCATCTACGAGGCCTGGCTCGAGCACAAGGTGCTCTTCGCACGCGGCCAGAACCTGTCAGATGCAGAGCACGCAGCCTTCGCACGGCGGTTCGGTGAACTCGAGGACCATCCTCTCGCCAAGAGCACAGACACCGAGCCCGGGATCATAAAGATCTACAAGGCGCCTCATCATCCACCATTCCGTTACGAGGCATCGTGGCACCACGACACGCCATTCAGGGCCGAGCCACCAAAGGGATCGGTTCTCAGATGCGTGGAATGCCCGCCTGTCGGTGGCGACACGATGTGGGCCAACATGGAGCTCGCCTACGAGCGTCTGCCCGACCACGTCAAGGAATCTCTCGTGGGTCTGAAGGCCCGCCATAGCTATGAATCAGTGTTCGGTGCCCAGTACGACGAAGACAGGCGCCATGAAATGCACGAACAGTTTCCCGACATGGAACACCCGATAGTGCGCACACACCCGGAGACTGGACGGAAATCGCTCTACACGGGAGCTTTCATGACCCACATCACGAACTTCTACAACAGCGAACGCACATGGGTGGGCAACGACTGGCAACCCGGCGCCAACAACCTGATGAACTATCTGCTTTCGCAGGCAACAGTGCCGGAGTACCAGGTGCGGTGGCACTGGACACCGGATTCAATTGCGATGTGGGACAACCGCTCCACCCAGCACTACGCAGTGATGGATTACCCGCCGTGCCACCGCAAGATGCACCGCGCCACCATCAAGGGTGACCGGCCGGTTTAGGCCGGGACGGCATCATGCAGCCACAGAGCAAGTTCGCCGACCTGGGCGATGTCACGTTGCACTACAGAGAGGCCGGCACGGGCGAACCGTTGGTGCTCATCCACGGCTGGCCCCAGACCTCGTACATGTGGCGCGGGGTGATTCCCCACCTCGCCGATCGCTTCCGCGTGATCGCGGTCGACATGCGCGGCCTCGGAGAGTCTTCGATACCCGAGAGCGGCTACGACACCACGACCGTCAGCGGCGACATCTGGCGTCTGATGACTCAGGTGATCGGTGCAGAATCGTTCTTCGTCGGCGCACACGACTGGGGCGGCCCGGTCGCCTATGCGCTGGCCGCAACGCACCGGCAGAACATCCGTGCAATGGCGATACTCGATGTTCCTGCACTCGGTGACGGCACCTCGCTGAACTCGATCGCCCGCTGGCACTACGGATTCAACAGCCAACGCGGGTTTGCCGAGGCAATGGTCGCCGGTCGCGAGGACGTCTTCCTGAATCACTTCTTCGACACGGGGAGCGCGCGCCCGGATTCGATCAGTGCAGATGCGCGTGCTGAATACATCGCCCGGTACAGCCAACCCGGCCGTATGACCGCAGGCTTCGAGTACTACCGGGCGATGCGTCGTGACGTGAAGGACCACGAGCGGTACCGCGCCGAGGGCCCACTGGAGATGCCCATTCTCGTGTTCGGCGGCGACACCGGCCGTGGCAACGCCGCACTCGATTCGTGGAAGAAGATGGCGGACAACGTCACCGGGGGCATTGCAGAGAACTGCGGTCACTGGATCGCCGAGGAAAGCCCCGAGTGGACTGCGCGACAGTTCGGCGAGTTCTTCACGGGCGTGTCGAACACGGGCGCGAACATAGAAAACGGTTGAGACCCGGGTGACCGGGCCTCAACCGCCTTCTTCGGGGGATCTGTTGTGTCATCGCGATCGATGACAGAGCATCAGAGTCGTGCTGATGTTCCCTGAGCCTGACCGGAGCCCTGCTGGTCAGGGGCCTGGCCCATCGGGCCGTGACCGTGGCGACCGCCGTGGCCCCTGCCACCCTCGTGGTCACCGGGCACGCGCATGCGGTTCACCATGTCATCGAGCCGGGTCTTGAACTCGGCGAGCTTTGCGTCGGCCTCGGCCTGGGTGTGCTCACCGGCGGCAACCTCTTTATCGAGGTGAGCCTTGAAGTCAGAGGTCAGCACTTCCTTCACGTCGGCGATGTCGACATTCTGGGCCTCGGCGATCTGCGCGAGCGACTTGCCCGACTTCAGCTGTGACTTCATCTCAGCCTCGGTCAGGTTCAGCACCTGTGCGAGGTTCGCGGTGGCGAACTTCGCCGGGCCGTGACCACCGCGACCACCGTGGCCGTCACGACCGCCGTGCCGCGGCAGACCCGTGCGGTTCACCATCTCGGTGACACGGGTCTTGAACTCGGCAAGCTTTGCGTCGGCCTCGGCCTGGGTGTGCTCACCGGCGGCAACCTCTTCATCGAGGTGGGTCTTGAGCGCTGCAGTCATTGCGGCGGTGACCTTGTCGAGGTCCACGTTCTTTTCCTCGGCGACCTGCTTGATCGACTTGCCAGCGATGAGTTCCTTGATCAGGTCGGACTCGCTCATGCCCAGCACCCCAGCGGCGGCCGACATGAACTGCGGGCGGCCGGGGGTCTCGCCGATCACCCACGATTCACCGATGACTCCGGTGGCCTCGCCGGCCGAACCGGCGCTGACCGAACCTTCTGCCTCGAGCGTGCCGAGGTTCGACGAATCTGTCGTGCCGTCGGCGACGACGCTGTCGACGACAGTCGCGACAGCCGACGACTCGCGTGCAACCTGTGCACTTGCAAAACCGGTGATGCCGAGCACACCGGCGCCGGTTGCGACGACGAGTCCGCTGGCCACTGCGACCTTTGCGAAACGGGAGTTGATTCTCATGTTGTGGATTCCTTCTGTGTGGGTGGGAGTCACCAGTTCTTCCTGGCTGGATCCACTTTCACGGCTCTAGGTAAGGAGTGAACATGAGAAGGGTAAGAGCACATCAAGAATCAGTCCAAGGACCGTGAAACCCTTGTTGTGCATGGCTACCGTGAAGCCATGGACACCCGGAAGGTACTCATCGCAGAGGATGATCCTGCAGTCCGCAAGGCGGTCCAGAGGGTTCTCGAACTCGAGAAATACGACGTCACGGCCGTCAACGACGGCAGGGCGGCACTCGATGCCCTGACCAACTCGCGTTTCGACCTGGCCGTGCTCGACGTGATGATGCCCTTCGCCGACGGCCTCACGGTGTGCCGCGAGGCCCGTCACCGCGGGGTTGCGACACCGATTCTCCTTCTCACTGCCCGTGTCGAGGTCGGTGACCGCGTGGCGGGCCTCGACGCCGGCGCCGACGACTACCTCGTGAAGCCCTTCGTGATCGACGAACTGCTCGCGCGTTGCCGCGCACTGCTGCGCAGGTCGACTGCAGCAGCCACATCGTCGGTGCTCCGCGTGGGTGACCTGACCCTGAACTCGCTGTCGCGCGAGGTGCACAGGGGCGAGCGGGCACTGACGCTCACCAAGACCGAGTTCGATCTTCTCGAGTTGTTGATGCAGCACCCCAACACGGTCGTGACCCGCGAACAGATCTACGAGGCGATCTGGGGCTACGACTTCGAGACCAGCTCGAAATCACTCGACGTGTACATCGGCTATCTGCGCCGCAAGACCGAGGAGAACGGCGAGGCACGCCTGCTCTTCACAGTGCGCGGTGTGGGGTACACGGTGAAGGAATCATGAACCTGCGCACGCGCTTCGTCGTGATCACCGCGGGGCTGGTCTTCGTGCTCGCCACCGCGATGAGCGTCGGTGCGTACCGCATCGCATCGGGAGAACTCGCCAAACGGGTCGACGCATCGCTCAACAGCCGCATCGACCGCATCCTCACCGTCGTCGCCGACCCGTTCTTCACGTGGAACGATGCGTTCGGGCGTGGCCCGGCGAACCGTGCGATCCTCGAGACGGAGACCGACTCGATCACGCAGGTCGTGCTGCCCGACGGCAGCATCCTCGGTCGTCCCGGCAACCCCGCGCTCCCCGTCACCGACGACGACAGGGCGCTCACGCCCGGTGGCCTCGAGGTCAGCCGCGACACCATCGTCATCGGCCGTCACGAGTTCAAGATGGCAACTGTTGCAGCCGCCGACGGCACCCTCATCCAGGTCGCAAAGGACAACCAGATCGTCGTCGACGCACAGGAGGGCATGCGAGTGCTGCTGCCGGTGTTCACCGCGGTCGCGGTGTTGCTGTCGGCCCTCGCAGGCTGGATGTTCGCCCGGCGCATCAGCCAGCCAATCGAGAATCTCGCGGCCACTGCAGAGACCATCGCCGACACCCAGGACCTCGACCGCTCGATCGAGGTGTCGGGCAACGATGAGGTGTCGCAGCTCGCGCGCAGTTTCAATGCGATGCTCGCGGCACTGCGCGACAGCAGCGAACGTCAACGGCGCCTGGTGCAGGACGCCAGCCACGAGCTGCGCACACCGCTCACCAGTCTCCGGGCGAACGCCGAGCTGCTCGAGCGGGCCACGCTGACCGACACCGACCGCGCGTCGATCCTCGCCGACATCAAGGCCGAGGTCGACGAACTCACCGAACTGAGCCTCGAGCTCAATGCACTGGCAACGGACCAGCGAGCCGCCGAGGAACCCGAGCAGGTCGACCTCGCAGAGGTCGCGGGCGAGATCGCGGCGCGTGCATCGCGGCGCACATCATCACCCGTCACCGTGCATGTCACCGACGACACCGTCGTGTCCGCACGCCCCTACCAACTCGAGCGTGCCGTCTCGAATCTCGTGGACAACGCCGTGAAGTTCGCCGACGGCACCGACCCCATCGAGATCCACGTCGGGGCACGGCGCATCGAGGTGCGCGACCACGGCCCCGGCATCAGCGATGCAGACAAGCCCCTGGTCTTCGACCGTTTCTACCGCGCCACGGCAACGCGATCGATGCCCGGCTCCGGGCTCGGGCTCGCCATCGTCGCCCAGTTCGCCCGCGACCATGGTGCGAGCGCCTACGTGCTCGACAACGCAGGTGGCGGAGCAATCGTGGGTCTGCAGTTCCCGCTGTAGTCCGCGCGGGTTCGGCTACCTGGTCCGCCTGCGGCGGAAGCCGCGACGGTCCTCTGCGCGTTCCTTCTCGGCCTGTTCCTCTTCCACGGCGAACTCCTCGGCAACAAGACGGCGCATCGCCACCAGTCGTGACTCGTCGAGAGTGCCGTTCGCGATCGCCGCGAGCACGGCACACTCCGGTTCGTCGGCGTGCTTGCAGTCCCTGAAACGGCAGTTCTCCGCGATGTCGAACACATCCCTGAATGCGCGTTCGATGCCCACACCGCTCGTCCACAACGTGACCGCGCGCAATCCGGGAGTGTCGAGCAACCATGCGCCGCCGGGCAGCGGTATCAGTTCTGCCGCAACCGTCGTGTGACGGCCGCGCTGGTCGTCCTCACGCACGGCAGCCGTGCGCTGCACGGTGTGGCCGACGAGGGCGTTCACGAGCGTGGACTTGCCCACGCCGCTCGCACCGATGAAGACCACAGTGTGACCCGCCGGGGCATGTGCCCTCACCGCGTCCAGACCTTCCCCGGTCACCGAGCTCACGCACACGATCGGCACGTCGAGTGCGACCTCGCGCAATGACGACACCACGAGGTCGACGCGCTGTTGGTCCACTGTGTCGGTCTTGGTCAGCACCACCACGGGTGCAGCCCCGCTGTCGAACCCGAGCACCAGTTCGCGTTCGAGCCGGCGCTGGTTGATGTCGGCATTCACGGCGTGCACCAGGAACACCGTGTCGATGTTGCTCGCAACGATCTGCCTGATGCCCCGCGCACCCTCGAACGACCGACGTCGGGTGAGCGCGCTGCGGCGCTCGTGCACCGACTCGATGCGCTCGATGTCGGGGCTCACGTCGACATAGTCACCGACCGCTACCTCGACACCCAGGTTGCGCACCCGCACCGTGTCCCCACCGGCGAGCAGCACGGTGCTCCAGCCGCGGTCGAGTCGGGTCACGCGCCCGCTCAACGCAGCGGATGCGCGCGATTCGGGTCCTGTGACATGTGCATTCATCTGCAGAAACCGTACCGTTCCACGGCCATGACCGAACGAGAAATGCCTAGCCTTTCCGTGCCCACCTGACACAAAGGACCCCCGTGTTACGCAGAATCGCGACATTCGCAGTGCGCCGCAAGAAGACAATGGTTCTCGGGATCTGGTTGCCGCTGGTGATCGCCCTCTCGTTCGCCAGCGGGGTGATCGGCGACTCGTACCGCACCGAGATGCAACTGCCACAGAGCGATGCACGAGATGCACAGGAGATGATCGCGAGTGTCAGCCCGAACGACGGCGGCGAGAGCAGCCAGTTGGTCATAAAGAGCGACTCGACCATCGATGACCCGGCCGTCAAGGCCGCCCTCACCGCCGCGCTGGAGAAGGTCGCACAGATCCCCAACCTGCGCGTGCTCAGCCCGTACGACGTGCCAACACAGTCGAATGCTGCGCGCACCATCGCGTTCGCCCAGTTGACCACCCCCGAGAACATGTCGTTGGTCGAGATGGAAGAAGTCGGAGCCGAGGTGAAGAAGGCAACCGCCGAACTGCGCGAGACAGCCGGCGTGACCGTCGAGTACGGCGGCCAGCTCTTCGTGGTGTTCGAGATCCCCGAGAGCGAGGCCCTCGGTCTCCTTGCCGCGATCATCATCCTCGTCATCGCGTTCGGTTCGGTCATCGCGATGGGTCTGCCCATCGGCGTGGCGTTGCTCGGCCTCGCGGCAGCCACAGCCGTGGTTGTGCTCGTGAGCAACATCATGTCCATGCCCACCGAGGCGCCGTCGATGGTCGCCATGATCGGGCTCGGGGTCGGCATCGACTACGCGTTGTTCATCGTGACCCGCTACCGGGAGGCGCTGCACGACGGCCGCTCGGTCGAGGAATCGGTGGTCGAGGCGATCGACACCGCCGGTCGTGCGGTGTTGTTCGCCGGTGTGACCGTGGTGATCTCCCTGCTCGGTCTTCTCTCGATCGGTCTCGCATTCGTCAGTGGCTTCTCGGTCTCCATGGCAATCGGTGTCGCGGTGATGATGATCGCATCGGTCACCCTGTTGCCCTCGTTGCTCGCGATGGTCGGCACCCGCATCGACAACACCTCGCGGGCGGCGGTCGTGTCGCTCGTGATCGCCGTGCTCTGCGCCATGGTCGCGGTCTTCACCCATTCGCTCGAGATCGCACTGGCCGGCGTGCTGGTGGCGCTCGCGGTGCAGGTGCTGCGCATCTTCGTTCCCTCACTGCGTGCATCGCTGCCGCACCGTGCACAGAACAACCACAAGCAGTCGGTCTGGTGGCGCTGGAGCCGAGTGGTGCAACGCAAGCCGTGGACATCCCTCGTGGCATCAGTGGTGCTGCTGGGTCTGCTCTCTGCGCCCATGTTCTCGCTGCGCCTCGGCTTCAGCGACAACGGCAACGCCGACGAGTCGACCGATGTGCGCCGCGCCTACGACCTGATCAGCGAGGGGTTCGGTCCCGGCTTCAACGGCCCGCTGTACATCGCGGTCGGCGGCGACACCGCAGCCGACCCCGCCGCGTTGAAGAAGTTCGCCACGTCACTGAGCAAGGACCCGGGCGTCGCCGCAGCCGTGCCGGTGCCGCTCGGCAGCGACCAGGTCGGTCTCGTGATCGCATACCCGAAGACCGCACCGCAGGATGAGGCAACCACCGAACTGGTGAACCGACTGCGCTCCGAAGTCATCCCGGCGACGAACGTCGACGCAAAGGTCGGAGGCTTCACGGCCGGCGGCATCGACTTCTCGGGCTACCTGTCCGACAGGTTGCCGTGGTTGATCGCGATCGTTCTCGTGCTGTCGTTCGTTCTTCTCATGGCGGTCTTCCGTAGCGTGCTCGTGCCGCTCAAGGCCGTGGTCATGAACCTGTTGTCCGTCGGTGCCGCGTACGGCGTGGTGGTCGCGGTGTTCCAGTGGGGGTGGATGGGCGACTTCTTCGGCATCGGCAAGCCGGGGCCGGTCGAGGCGTGGGCACCCATGTTCCTGTTCGCCATCGTGTTCGGTCTCTCCATGGACTACGAGGTCTTCCTGCTGTCGCGCATGAAAGAGGAGTACGACCGCACCGGTGACAACGCCACCTCGGTCGCAGACGGTGTGGCGGCCACCGCACGGGTCATCACGGCTGCGGCCCTCATCATGGTGTGCGTGTTCGCCGCGTTCATGCTGTCCCCTGACCGCCAGCTGAAGCTGTTCGGCATGGGCATGGCTGTCGCCGTGTTCATCGACGCCACGATCGTGCGCATGCTGCTCGTGCCGGCCGCCATGGAACTGCTCGGCGACAAGAACTGGTGGATCCCGCGGTGGCTCGACCGAGTACTGCCGCGCATCAACGTCGAGGGCACTCATCGCGAGGCAACCGCCACGAAGCCCTAGTGCCACAAGGGTTTCGGGGCCCTGTCTTGACAAGGCAGGGTCAAATCACATAGCGATGAAAAAGGTATGCCCAAGTCACTAGTCATCGTCGAGTCACCTGCCAAGGCAAAAACCATCTCCCAGTACCTGGGCCCCGAGTTCGACGTTCGCCCGTCGGTCGGGCACATCGCCGACCTGCCCAGCAAGGGTCTCGCCGTCGACGTGGAGAACGGTTTCAAGCCCTCGTACGAACTGACGGAGCGCGGCCGGACCGTGGTCAAGGAGCTCAAAGCCGCATTGAAAGAGGCCACCGCGCTCTACCTGGCAACGGACGAAGACCGCGAGGGTGAGGCAATTTCATGGCACCTTCTCGAGCAGCTGAAGCCGAAGGTCCCGGTGCACCGCATGGTGTTCCACGAGATCAACGCCAAGTCGATCCGTGCCGCGGTCGAGAACCCGCGCGACCTCGACTACGGGCTCGTCGATGCCGCCGAGGCCCGGAGAATCCTCGACCGTCTTTATGGGTACGAGGTGTCACCGGTGCTGTGGCGCCGCGTGAACCGTGGTCTGTCCGCAGGCCGTGTACAGAGCCCGGCCCTCAGATTGGTGGTCGAGCGCGAGCGGGCACGCATTGCCTTCCGCGCGGCTGACTATTTCTCCATCGAGGCACTGACCTCCACCACCCCGTCTTTCACCGCAAAGCTCGTGTCGGTCAACGGCCGGCGCGTGGCCACCGGCAAGGACTTCTCCGATCTCGGTGTCCCCAACGACGACGTGCTCGTCGTGACCAACGCGATCGGCACTGAGCTCGTGGCGGGCCTCACCGGCACCGACCTGCTCGTTCGCAAGGTCGAGAAGAAGCCGTACCGGTCGTCGCCGAAGCCACCCTTCACCACGAGCACGCTGCAGCAGGAGGCCGGCCGCAAACTGCGCCTCTCGGGCCGCCAGGTCATGAGCATCGCCCAGGGCCTGTACGAGCGCGGCTTCATCACCTACATGCGAACCGACTCGGTCACCCTGGCCGACGATGCGATCAGCGAGATCCGCTCGTACATCAAGAGTGACTACTCCGAGAAGCACCTCCCGCAGAGCGGCCCCCGCAAGTTCCAGAACAAGGTGAAGAACGCGCAGGAGGCACACGAGGCGATCCGCCCGGCACTGCCGCTTCGTTCGCCCGACAGCCTCGCCAGCGAACTGCGCGGACAGGACCTGACGGTGTACCGCCTGATCTGGCAGCGCACCCTCGCATCGCAGATGTCCGACACCGAGGGGTTCACGATCACCATCCGCATGGGCGCCACCGCAGCCGACGCGAACCGCAGCGACTGCGAGTTCACCGCCAGCGGCACCACCATCACCTTCCCGGGGTACCGCGCCGCATACGAGGAATCGCGCGACGAGGACGACGTCGAGGGTGACGAGGAGAAGGCACTGCTGCTGCCCGATCTGTCGGAGGGCCAGACGGTCGCAGTGTCCGGGTACTCCACCACCTCGCACTCCACATCACCCCCGCCCCGCTACACCGAGGCGTCGCTCGTGAAGGAACTCGAGTTCAAGGGCATCGGGCGCCCTTCGACCTGGGCCACCATCATCTCGACCATGGTCGACCGTGGCCACTATCTGTGGAAGAAGGGAACATCGCTCGTTCCCACGTGGACCGCGTTCTCCGTCGTGAGACTTATGGAGGACAACTTCGAGGCGTTGGTGGACTACGACTTCACCGCCGATCTCGACGCGCACCTCGATGCCATCGCCCGCGGTGAACTCGGCAAGAAGGAATGGCTGCAGGAGTTCTATTTCGGCAGCGAACACGAGCCGGGCCTGCGCAACATCGTCACGGCCAATCTCGACACCATCGATGCCGCACAGTTGAACACCTTCGTGCTCGGCTCGCACCCCGACACGGGTGAGGAGGTCGTGGTGAAGCCGGGTCTCTACGGCCCGTACGTGCGCAGCGGCGAGACCACCGCGAGTGTCCCCGACACACTGACCCCCGACGAGCTCACGTGCGAGGTTGCGGTCGCGTTGTTGAAGGCACCGAAGGGTGACGTGCCGATCGGCGAGCACGAGGGTCACCCCGTGTTCGTGAAGTCAGGTCGTTACGGCCCCTACGTGCAGTGGGGAACCATGGACGAACCGCCCGCAGGCATGGAGAAGCCGAAGATGGTCTCGCTGTTCAAGACCATGAACGTTGACCGCATGTCGATGAAGGACTGTCTCGACCTGTTGTCGCTGCCCCGCACGATCGGCGTCGACCCGGCAGACGGCGAGGCGATCACCGCGCAGAACGGTCGTTACGGCCCGTACGTCGCCAAGGGCAAGGAGAGCCGGTCGCTGCAGACCGAGGAACAGCTGCTGACCGTCACGATCGACGAGGCACTCGCACTGCTCGCCACGCCCCGTACATATGGTCGCGGCCGCGCCGCGGCCAAGCCCCCGTTGCGCGAGTTCGGCAACGACCCCGTGAGCGGCAAGCCGGTGGTCGGCAAGGAGGGTCGCTTCGGCGACTACGTGACCGACGGCGAGACAAACGCGGGCCTCACACGCGGTGACCGCATGGAGGCAATGACGAACGAGCGTGCGTACGAGCTGCTGCAGCTGCGTCGCGAGTACATCGAGGCGAACGGCGGACCGAAGAAGAAGTCGGGCGCACGCAAGGCTGCGGCGAAGAAGGCACCGGCCAAGAAGGCAGCAGCGAAGAAGGCGCCCGCGAAGAAGTCGGCAGCAAAGAAGGCACCGGCCAAGAAGAAGGCCGCGCCCAAGGTTGACGACGAGTGACCGCACCCGCCTACATCGCGCTCGAGGGTCTCGAAGGCTGCGGGAAGAGCACGCACACGAAGCGCCTCGGTGAGCACCTGAACGCGGTGGTCACGCGCGAACCCGGCGGCACGCGGATCGGCGGCCTGCTGCGGGCGATTCTCGCCGACACCGAGAACACCGATCTCGACCGCCGCACCGAGGCCCTGCTGATGGCGGCAGACCGCGCACAGCACATGGCCGAAGTCATAAAGCCGGCACTCGCTCGCGGTCAGCACGTGGTGAGCGACCGTTCCGTGTACTCGACACTCGCCTACCAGGGCTACGGCCGACAGCTCGACACCGACGCATTGCTCAGCATCTCCACCTGGGCGCTCGACAACCGGCTGCCCGACATCGTGATCTACATCGATGTTCCGACCGACGTGCTCAACCAACGGCTCGCCAAGCGGGACCTCGACCGTTTCGAACGGGAAGGACCCGAGTTCTTCGCACGCATCGCCCGCGGTTTCGCCGAGTTGCGGGCGGCCGACCCGGGCAGATGGATCGTGATCGACGGCACCATGCCGAAAGATGACGTGGAGGCCGACATCCGCGCAAAGGTGCTCGACAGGCTCGGTGGGTAGTCTCGTCACCGTGACAACGGTGTGGGACAACGTCATCGGCCAGGACCGTGCATCGGAGCAGTTGCGCCTGGCTCTTGCGAACCCCGTCCACGCGTTCCTGTTCGTGGGCCCGGAGGGATGCGGCAAGGACGATGCCGCGCGGGTCTTCGCCGGCGCGCTCCTTTCCGGTTCCGATGACGCCTCGGAGCGCACCAACGACATGGCCTGGCGCGGAACCCACCCCGACATACATGAGGTGCGCCGCGAGGGGGCCTCGATCCTGAAGGACCAGGCCGAGGAAGTCATCAAGATCGCATCGATGACGCCTTCGGAGGGCAACCGCAAGGTCATCATCATGCACGAGGTGCACCTGATGCAGCCCGCCGCCATCGTGCGCCTGTTGAAGACGCTCGAGGAGCCGGCGGCCGGTGTGTTCTTCGTGATGCTGGCCGACCAGGTCGATGACTCGCTCGTGACCATCGCATCGCGGTGCCTCACCATCAACTTCGGCCCGCTCGATGCAGCAGTCATCGTGGGGATTCTGCAGCGCGAGGGCGTGACCGAGGATGTCGCAGAGGCTGCCGCACGTTCGTCGCACGGCAGCCTGACGCGCGCACGTCTGCTGGCGAACGACAAGCAACTGGCACACCGCCGCGACTTCTTCGCGAACATCCCGCGGCGCATCGACGGCACGGGTGCGACAGTGGCCGCGATCGTGGAACAGATCCTCGGCCTGATCGACGACTCGCTCGAGCCGCTGCTGCGTCGCCACGAGCAGGAAGCTGCCGAGATCGAGAAGACACTCGCACTGATGGGTGTGAAGCGCGGCGGCAAGAAGCAGCTCGAGGACAAGCACAAGCGCGAGGTGCGCAGGCACCGCACCGACGAACTTCGTGCCGGTCTCACCGAGATCGCCGGTGTGTACCGCGACGAACTCGTGCGCGCGACGGACCTGCTGCACCCTGATGCGTACACCTCTGCAATCACACGCATCCACGAGGCAATGCGCCGCCTGTCGCTGAACGCGAACGAGGCGATCCTGCTGCGCGACCTGATCTGGTCGCTCCCCTCGCCCGCTGCCGATGCGGCGCTTCAGTTCGTGTTGTCGGAGGCCTCGGAATGAACACACACCCCTGGAACCGTGTCGCCGTCGTGATGGGGCTCTTCATCGGCTTTGCCGGCGTGATGCACTTCGTCTCACCGCAGTTCTTCAACGACCTGGTGCCGCCGTGGCTGCCACCGAACGAGGCCTTCTGGACCTACGCAAGCGGCGTGGTGGAACTGGTGGTCGCGTGGCTGTTGCTGTCGCCGAAGCGCCGGCGGGCGGGGGCACTGAGTGCGGTTGCGCTGTTCGTGGGCGTGTACCCGGGGAACCTCTACATGGCCTGGGACTGGCGCAACGAACCGCTGGCCGACCAACTGGTCGCCTACGGCCGGCTTCCGTTCCAGTTCCTGTTCATATGGCTGGCATGGCGTGTCGCGAAGGCGTACACCGACACCGATGTTCCGCGGGCTCCGGGAGACGTGGACCTGCGTGGGTGACACAACGCTCCGGTCGGTAAAGTAGAAGACCTACCCGCCCAGGTAGCTCAGTCGGTAGAGCAACGCACTCGTAATGCGTAGGTCGTGAGTTCGATTCTCATCTTGGGCTCAGAGAGCCACGAACCCCAGCAGGGCTTCCTTCAGTGCAGCCGGTGCATCGGTGGCCAGTGTGTGTGCACAATCCGGGAAGCTCACCCTGGTCACCTGAGCGTTCGTCAATGCGGTCTGCAGTGCTGCTTGGTATGTGGGTGGCATCACCGGGTCCTGGTCTCCCCCCAGGACGAGAACTGGTCCCGTCACCGAAGCCAGTTCTGCCGTCAGGTCAAACCGCTTGATCTCGCGTCCGAAGAAGTCGAACAGGAGCGGGATGTTGGTCACCGTGCGGGCCTCGGCGTCGGCGTCCATCTTCCGACTGATGGTGTACAGATGCCGACAGTTCTTCACGTACCGGGCGGTCGTCTCCGGATTCGGCTCGGCCACCCATGCAGCGAATGCCTCGGCTGCCTCGTCTCCTCCCTGTGCGCGGAAGCCCTCGGCGGACATCTCCACGTCGAAACGCGGGCCGGTGCCCGACAACACGAGACGTGATGCGTGCCCCGGGTGTCGCACTGCGTAGGTCTGCGCAACCATCCCTCCGAATGAATGCCCGTACACGATCGGCTTCTCGATGCCGAGTACATCGCACACCCCGACCACATCGTCGGCCCATTGCTCCATTCGCCACAGCTCCGGATCCCCGTGTTCGCTGCGACCGCACCCACGATGGTCGTACAGAACGACCTGGGCGACATCGGCAAGCGGTGCCACCATCGGCAACATGTGCGCATGGTCGCTCGGCCCGCCATGGAGCGCGATGACGGTGGGCTTCTCGACCGACTTCGGTCCGTCGGCAGCCAGACCGGTGCCGAGCACCTCGACATACAGGCGAACGCCGTTGACAAGGATCTTCATGTGGTGCCTGCTTTCGTCTCCGTCGTGAACCGTCGGTGATTGTCTTCTACGAACGTGCCAGACCGTTGATCGCCTGACGGACTGCCATCAATGATTGGCCGAGCACCATCCCCCGCCAGAGTTCCGTGTCCACGTAGAACGCGGCAAGGATCTTCTCCTTGATTGATGCAGCGTCCGGGCCGAGCGGGTCACCGTGTGCGTGCAGCCAGTTGTCCGCCCGGAGGGCATCGAGAACCACGTTCGATTCGACTGTCCCGTACTCCAGGGAGATCCCGGTGACGCGCGCGTGCGGTAGCAATCCAGGCGCTGCGGCCAGCCAGTCACCCGAGATGTCCGATGAGACCGACTCTCCTCCGGCGATGCATTTTGCTGCGAGGCCATGCCACTCGACAGCACGGAGGTGCTCCGATGAGCCGAAGTCATGGGTGATGATCGGCTCCGCGTACCCCTGCGGGCCGAGCCCCGTGTGGTAGTCGACGATGCCGATGTCCGTTGCACGCGAGAGGTGCGTCGAAAAGATGAGCTCGAGCGTGGTTCGGGACCATGTCGGTGCGGAACCGCCGAAGAACACGCCATCCGGGTGCGTGTACTGCCCGCCCGAGATCGTCTCGGTCAGAACAGGGAAACCATGCTCCCGTGCGAACGCAAGAATCGATTTCCGCGAGGCGACCTGTGTTTCCTCGCTCCAATCGACGGGGGTCACGGCATCCGCAAGTTCCGCGTAGAGAGGATTGTGGGGAAGAGGCTGCGAGAAGTCGACGAAGTTCCGGTTGAGGTCCACGTTCTCGTGCGTCACGCGGCGCTTCCAGGCGAAGCCATAGGGGTTGATCGCGTGGACCACGCAATACCGCCGTTCCGGCCGCTACGTGTTCGTGTTCGCCCCGCATGAGCCAGTCAACCTGGGCACCCGAGCCACAGAAGCCCTCCACCCCGTGCGTGCCGGACACCAACAGCAGAACCTTCTCCGCATCCTCCGGACCGATCCATGCACAGTCAACGTGCAGGTCTCCGTTGTCGGGTCCCTTCTCCGGGTGCTTGTACGACCACAGGGATGCCCCGGCCGATTGCGCAGCATCCAGGAACTTCGCGCGGGCCTGTGCATACGAGCTACTGAAGGGCGAGAACGTCACGGCGTGACTCCTCGACATGAATCAGACGACGGCACTGGTACCCCCTCTGTTGTCGTCGCCCAGAATCTAGTGGTCGTGGAGAGCAGTCACAGGTGCCACGCGCAATCCCGGAGTGTCCCGCGAGAACACACTCACAACGCACCGGGTATGAGTTCGATTCTCATCTTGGGCTCCGTTAGTCTCACGCTGTGTCGCACGACATCGTTTTCAAGAACGCCATTGTCATAGACGGCACTGATGCACTTCCTTTCGTCGCCGATGTGGCAGTTGATGGGGACCGAATCTCCGAGATCGGAACCGTCACGGCTGTCGGGGAACGCGAGATCGATGCCACGGGTCTGGTTCTCGCGCCCGGCTTCATTGACGTGCACACCCACGATGACTTCGCTCTGTTGTCCGCTCCGAACATGCCGTTCAAGACTCTGCAAGGTGTCACGACTGTGGTCACGGGCAACTGTGGCACGAGTGCTGCTCCGTTTGGCGAATGGGTCGACAAGATCGAAGCCAGAGCCCCAGCAGTGAACGTCGTGCCCCTCGTCGGGCACGGGTCGATCAGGGAACGAGTCATGGGTCGCGACAACCGTGCAGCAGCTGCTCCACATGAACTCGCCGAGATGGTCTCACTTGTTGAGCACGCACTGGACGCCGGCGCGGCAGGGATCTCCACCGGTCTCGTCTACGTTCCCGGTGCTTACAGCACGCGCGATGAGGTCGAGTCGATGGTCGTGCCTGCAGCCGCGCGCGGCGGGATCTACGCATCACACATCAGGAACGAGGCGGATGGCCTCATACCGAGCATCGAGGAGGCGATTGACGTCGGTCGTTCAACCGGCATCAAGGTGCAGATCTCACACCTCAAGGCCATCGGTGCCGAGAACTTCGACAAGATCTCGGCTGCCATCGCCCTCATCAAGGCAGCGCAGGCTGAAGGTCACGATGTAATGGCCGATCAATACCCGTACTCCCGGGGCAGCACCCAACTCACCCAGTTGGTCGAACGAGGCGCATTTGACGGGCCTTCGCCGTTCGGGTTCGTGCAGGGCCGCGACGTGATGATCGCCGCCGCACCCCACTCACCCGAGTGGGAAGGCAGAACCATCGACGTCATCGCAGATTCTCTCGGGATGTCAGTTCCGGATGCAGCACGACATGTCGTCTCGATCGAGAAGAACGGCTGCATGGTCGTCTACCAGAACCAGAGTGACGACAACATCGAACAGGTCCTCAGGGAGAACTTCGTGATGATCGGCAGCGACGGGGTTCCCCTGGGAACTAGACCGCACCCCCGGCTCCATCACACTTTCCCGCGGGTGATCGGCGAGTACTCGAGAAACCTCGGCGTGATACCCATACAAACAGCAATCCACAAGATGACAGGCATGTCTGCTGCACGGTTCGGTGCAGCAGATCGCGGGATTCTCTCCGTCGGTCATTTCGCAGATCTCGTCCTGTTCGACCGGGAGACAATCCTGGACACCGGCACGTACGAGGATCCCGCATCGGTGCCCATCGGCATCAAGGAGACCTGGGTGAACGGGATCAGTGTTGCCCGCAACGGGTCGACGACCGATGCGAGACCGGGCCGGTTGCTGCGGACCCTGTCGTAACCGGTCATCCGAGTTTCTGCACGCTCGCGCCTGTCGCGTGCGTCTTGTGTGTTGAGGACCACCAATTGCAGGGCCGGTTTTCCTCTATGTTTGGTCCCCAGGTTCCGGCAACGGCGCAACCAGGGGGCAATTCATGGGAATCATCGATCGGCGGCCGTCGCCGTCCGTCCAGCAAGTTCTGGCCAACGACACGAACCCTGCGCCGTCCGTCATGCGCAGCGAATCCCCCGCTGACGGTTGGCCCACCGACGACATCTCGGCAGAGCGCTACTTCTCGAAGGAATGGCACGACCGCGAGATCGACACCGTGTGGCGCAAGTGCTGGCAGCTTGCGTGCCGCGAGGAGGAGATCCCGAATGTCGGCGACCATGTCGTCTACGAGATCGTTCATGACTCACTGATCGTCGTCAGGACATCCCCCACCGAGATCCGTGCCTATGTGAACAGCTGTCTGCACCGCGGCACGATGCTGCGCACCGAGGACGGCTGCGTGCAGAGCTTCCGGTGCCCGTTCCACGCGTGGACATGGAACCTCGACGGCAAGTTGGTTCACATGCACCAGGAGTGGGACCTGCCTCATGTCGACCCCGAGTCGATGTGCCTGCCGCAGGCCCAGGTGGGCACATGGGCAGGTTTCGTGTTCGTCAACTTCGACGAGAACTGCGAACCGTTGACGAGTTACCTCGAGAACCTCCCGGAGCACTTCGCGTCGTTCGAACTCGAGAAGCGGTACAAGGCCGCACATGTGGCGAAGATCATGCCCTGCAACTGGAAACTCGCGATGGAGGCATTCATCGAGGCGTACCACGTGGCAGTTGCCCACCCGCAGGTGCTCGCCTACTACGGCGACTCGAACACCCAGTACGACGTGTGGCCCGGCGTGCGCCATGTCAGCCGCATGATCAGTGTGCAGGGCGTGCCGAGCCCGGCACTGACCGGAATCGACCCGAACCGCACCATCGAGGAGATGCGGCGCGACGTTCCGTTCTTCTCGGGCAAGCCCATCGAACTGAACGAGGGCGACACTCCGCGAGCGAAGCTCGCCGAGCGTGCGCGCGAGAAGATCTCGCGGTCGATCGGTTCGGACATGTCGTCGTTGTCGGACACCGAGTCACTCGATCTCATCGAGTACATGCTGTTCCCCAACATGGTGCCGTGGGGCGGCCAGGCACTCCCCATCTGCTACCGCTTCCGCCCGAACGGCGACGACCCCGAGACCTCGATCATGGAGATCATGTTCCTGTTCTCGAAGGCACCCGACGGTTCGCATCCGAAGCCTGCTGCCATCAGGTGGCTCGGCGCAGACGAGAACTGGAGCGATGCCCCGGAACTCGGTTCGGCAGCGATGGTTGCGGACCAGGACACCGAGAACCTCTACAGGATCCAGAAGGGCCTACGCGCCTCGAAGAAACCGGGTGTCACTCTCGCGCAGTACCAGGAGAGCCGCATCCGCCATTTTCACGCAACGCTCGACGACTACATGTCACGCGTTGACGACACGAGCGTCACCGTCGTCAACGGAGTGCGTACACCTCGTAGATGACACCGTCGGTGCGGGGAGTGCCGATGGCAATCGCCTGCACATGATTGAGCCATTGATGCTGCTCGGCCGCAGCCTGGAACAACGGCGCCGTGCGCGGGTTGCCGTCGGGCCCGAGCACACCTCTGTATTCCATCGAGATCACCGCACCGTCGTCTGCGGTCAGCACGAGGCGAACATCCAGCTGCGCCCAGCCGTCCGCCCGCACCGTGACCCAGTCCGCCCCGGGGGCGACCGCGGCATTGAGTCGCGGCCCTTCCACGCGCCCTCCCAGCACATGGGCAAACACCCTGGTTCCGTGAGGACCACGCGGCATCACTTGTTTCTCCCCCAGGTCGAGGTCCATGCGGAAGAGAAACTCAACGGGCAATGCATCCGGTGTCGTCATCAGGGTGCCCTTTCGTTGCCGGCCAACAGACAATAACCAAGGCCCAGGTCGGGGCTGCCGTTCCATTGGCCCCGAATCTCCGTTACGCTAATTGCACTTTTCATCCTGAAGGTTTCTCATGCGTCGTCTTATTGTCTCGTTCATGCTCGTCGTTGCGGGCGTTGTGTCTGCTGCGCCCGCTGTGTCTGCCGAAACCGCCGGCGGAACCACCACTGACACCCGGGCCGCGATGGGCCGGATTGCCGCCGGCGACCGCACGAACTGTGTGGTGATCGATGGTCGAGTTGCGTGTTGGGGCGAGAACTTTGATGGCCAGATCGGCGACGGCACCACCTCAGACCGGTCGGTTGCAACCTACGTGCCGGGGTTGACAGGAGTGCAGTCCGTAGCGGTATCGCAGGACAACACGTGTGTTGTCCTGACCAACGGCCGGGTGAAGTGCTGGGGCGATGGCACTTACGGGCAGTTGGGCGACAACAACGCAACGAATGATTCCTTGTCGCCGGTGAATGTGTGTGCCGTCGATGGTTGCGTGAACGGTCTTCTCGAGGGCGTAACGCAGATCTCATTGGGCAACGGTTTTGCCTGTGCGCTGCTGTCGGGCGGCACAGTGGCCTGCTGGGGCTTCAACATGGTGAATCAACTCGGCATCACGGGTCTGACTTGGATCAACTACCCGCAGATCGTTACCGGGCTCACCGGCGTCACTTCGATCACATCAGGCTCGCAACACACGTGCGCCATCATCAACGACGGCACGGTGAAGTGCTGGGGTGCAGGAGCATGGGGGCAGCTCGGCAACGGTGGCAACACGAACAGCACGCCGGTCACTGCGAACGCAGGAGGCCTCACCGGCGTGACCGCCATCGCCGCAACCAGGAATGCAACCTGTGCGATCGTTTCCGACAGCACGGTGCGCTGCTGGGGTGGCGACTCCGCCAATGAACTCGGGTACGACGCAGGCAACCCGTCTCCACGTACCTACAACACGATGTCAGACGGCAACAGCCCGACTGCGGTGCACACCCCGATCATGCCGCAACTCGACGGCAGCCCGATCCTGGCGAAGGCCATCGACGGCGGCCCGCGGGGTGTCTGTGTCATCAGCACCACCAATCGCCTTGCGTGCTGGGGCTCCATCGCCGGACTGGGGACTTCGACCGGTGGTATCAACTTCGGTTCTGCATTCTCCTCGAACTGGGTGTCCGGCATGACAGCAACCACCAACGTTGCCGTCGGTACGTCAACTGTGTGTGCGACAAACGCCGACCAGGTGAGTTGCTGGGGTTCAGGACCCTTCGGTGAACTGGGCAACGGTGCGGCCACACAATCATCAACATCGGCGGCGGTTCCGGTGCTGGGTCTCGTGCCGCAAACAGTTTCATTTGCCGCTCTTTCGAACCGCACCACAACTGATGCGCCGTTCGCACTCTCGGCAACGTCGTCGTCCGGTCAGGCAGTCACCTTTGCAACCAGCACCGGTTCTGTGTGCACAGCAGCACAGTCCGGTCCCGGTTGGGCGCTCACAATCGTGGGGCCCGGTCAGTGCTCGGTCACGGCAACGGCAGCAGGTGGCAACGTGAACGGCACCTCCTATGCGCCGGCATCGGTCACCAACACTTTCAACGTCACGGCCGTGGCACCTCTGACGACATTGGCCTCGGCAGCATCGATAACCACCACCACCGCGACACTGTCGGCAACGCTGAACCCGGCGCTTCTGTCGACCACCAGTGTGTTCAGGTACTCGACCCGCCAGGATCTCGGTGGTGCAACCACTGTGGGGTCGACCACCACCGTTGCCGGTGCAGGAACCGTGACCCTGACTGCATCGCTGACAGGACTGTCACCCGGTGTGACCTACTTCTTCACATTTGTGGCGACGAACTCGATCGGCACCACCACCGCAACGACACAGTCGTTCACCACTGTCGGCTTTGCCCCGACCGGGTCGACGGGCGCCGCCACATCGATCTCCTCGAGTCGCGCCACTCTGAATGCTTCCGTGACACCTGGTGGTCTTTCAACTGACATCTGGTTCGTGATCGGAGAGAAGCAGGATCTCAGCGACGGCAGGAGAATCGACTATCGCCCCCTGTCGGATCTCACATCGATGGACATCTCGGTGGCCGCAATCGGTCTCTCCGAGTCCACGCGTTACTTCTTCCGCGTCGAGGCGTCGAACGCACTCGGCTCGCTCCGGGGCGAGACACGCTCGTTCACCGCGTCGCGCCCGTTGGGAATCACCATCAACGACGCGGCCGAGTTCACGAACAGCCGACGCGTGACCGTGTTTGCCACCGGCCCGAGCGGAGCCACCCAGGTCATCCTCTCGAACGACGGTGGCTTCGGGTCCTCGCAGACCTTCAGCCTGACAGACGGGTACGCAGAGATCCCGTGGACACTCATCGCCTCGCGCGACGAGCGCCTGCCGAAGACCGTGTACGCACGGTTCGTGCAGCGTTTCGGCACACAGAGCTCGACCAACACCGACGACATAATCCTCGACACCACAGCGCCGACGATGACGAGTGCAGCAGCATCGACCGCCGCCGCCTCGCCGTCGAACGTGACGGTGGCATCGGCGAGGGGTGGTGTGCGCGTGACCGTACGGGCCAGTGACAGGAACTCCGGTATCGGCAAGGTGCAGATGCGTACTTCAACTCGCGGCCGCATCACCGACGTGGCGACCTCGAACCCGAAGGCCAGCTCGCGCACCGTTCGCGTGAACACCACAAGGAAGCGTCTGTGGGTGCGTGTTGTCGACCGCGCCGGGAACACATCGCGCTGGGTCACCGTCAACGTCCGGTAGTGGCCCGCGCCCCAACCACAATCCGGCACGAACTAGGTTTCTCTGCATGCTCTCAACACGCGCCGTTACTCCACGTCGACACACGACACGTCTCGTAGCAGCCGCGGTGTGCATCATCACCATGGGCCTTGTTGCAGCACCGTCCGGTGTTGCGAGCGCGGCCACTCAAGCCCCGACACTCGGCTCTCCCACCACGGGTGCCACTTTCAGCCTCAGGCCCGGCGAGCCGACCCCCTCTGTCTTCACGGTCAATGCCTCGCTGCCACAGGCAGTTCTCGCGAACTCGGTGAGAATCACCCTTGTCATGTCCACAGACAGCAATGTCAGCCGTGTGATCGTCGTCAACTCCACCTCTCAATCGATCAACCGCACGTTCGATCCGTTGGCACCGGCTGCATCTTTGGTCTCGCTCCCCTGGGTCGCCGCCGTGACCACCACGATCAACGGTGTCGGGAACTCAACATCACGCATGCCGGACGGCAGTTACACCGTCGGGGTGTCCTACCAGAACTCGATCGGCGACTCAGCTTCGAGCGCATCAGCGACCTCAGTGACGCTGAGGAGCCTCTGTGTGCCGGGTTCGTTCTCTGACAGTGGCTTCGTGCCGTGCACAAGTGCAGGTCCTGGTCACTTCGTGAACACATACGGTGCCGCATCAGCCCTGCCGTGTGCACCGGGAACATTCCAATCCAATTCAGGGGCAGCAGAGTGCACCCAGGCACCGGCCGGCACATACGTCGACCTGACGGGCGCCAGTGCCGCCACAGCCGCCCCGCCGGGCAGATTCGTGCCGACAGGCGGGGCAACCTCTCCAGAGACATGTCCCGCGGGCACGTACCAGCCGAACTTCGGCGCGACCACATGCCTTCACACGAGCGTCGGTCACTACACCGACTCCGCAGGCTCGGCCAGGCAGATCCCTGCACCCCCGGGTTCGTTCGTGGCGGTCAGCAACTCAACCCAGGCACTTCAGTGCGCTGCGGGTACGTACCAACCGACCCAAGGGCAGTCCACCTGCATTGACGCCTCGATCAACCACTTCGTGAGTGCAGCGGGATCATCCGTGCAGATGGCGTGCCCCGCCGGAACCCAGGCATCCAACACGAGGTCGATCACGTGCACCCTGGTGCCATCGAGTGCCTCTTCACCGCAAGGGGCCAACGCCACG
The DNA here is from genome assembly GCA_964513585.1 of uncultured Bifidobacterium sp. Classification (GTDB taxonomy): domain Bacteria; phylum Actinomycetota; class Acidimicrobiia; order Acidimicrobiales; family Ilumatobacteraceae; genus UBA2093. The sequence goes on from CAZENK010000005.1 coordinate 49,729, forward strand.
CCCAACCAGCAGAGCGCATCATCGATGACCGCAACGCTCAGCGTGCGACGTGCCCGTGGAAAGACGACATTCACCATCAACACGTCGGCAGCCGGGAGCGTGAACGTGTTCCGTGTGACCGGGTCAACGCTGCGCCGGATCAGGACTGTCACATCCGTCGGTGGTGTCAATCGCTTCACGATCAATTCGACTCCGCGCGCTGTGTACGTTGTCAGAACCACGGCCGGCACGCCGCTTGCGGTCGCCACCGGCTGACCCGACTTCCTTTTCCATCGACCCGATACATTTCCCAAGATGAAACGTGTCGTGGCCACATGTGTTGCAGTCGTCATCATTTCTTCCTGCTCCTCAGCCGCTGACTCGTCACAGACCACCGTGATCGTGCCGCCGCTCGCCACCACCACCACGGTCGTCACGACGACCACCATTGCCCCTCTCGTGAACCCTCCATCGGGCGAGAAGGTGATTGCCTGTGACTCCCGCGCAGTCGGAGCGAGCTACGGCGAGAAACTGAGGCTCGACCGGTGCACACCCACATGGGCGTTCGGCGACACCGACCGCGACTCGTGGAACTGCCCCGATGAGGGGTGTGCACAGACCCGCCTGTTCCGGCTCGACAACGGCAAGTGGGTGAACACCGCAACGTGCCGGCGCACCCTGCCGCTCACCCGCTACGCGACCAGCTGCTACGTGCCGAACGTCGGGGCCGCGACACTCGCGCAGCTGCCGCCCGGTGATGTGGCATGCCTGATCTGGCCCGCAAACACACTCCTCAAGTACACCGCCGAGACTGGTTGCATCCCGTCGAAGCAGGACATTGCCGCACAGATGAACGGAGCCTGCACGGGATACTTCGATGCGGTCGAGTTCCCCGTCGAGAAATGCGACGAAGGAAGAGCCGTCCGGTTGATGCAGGAACGACTCAAGAAGGCCGGGTACGCCACCAACATCGACGGCTACTTCGGGCCGGGCATGGCAAAGGCCGTCTACGACTTCCAGGGCAAGAAGAGTCTCGTGCAGACCGGCATGATCGACAGGGCCACATGGCTCGCGCTGGAACCGGACCAGGCAACTCTGCCCGGTGTCGACACCGACAACGACGGCGTGGTGTCGCCGGGCGAACTCAGGTAGCAGCCACACACCGACCCGTGGCGGTTGCACATTCAGGGACAATCGTCCGCGTCTGCGGTGTCGGCACCACTTCTATGGTGAACGCATAGGCGCACCGCAGAAACCGAAAGACAACTTCGACCGCGTTCTGGGGCTCACGCACGTCACCGCGAGCGGCGTCGGGGTCATCATCGGGGCGGGCATCTACGTGTTGATCGGCCCCGCCACCGAACGTGCCGGTGGCCTCGTGTGGTTGGCGCTCGTGGTTGCCTCGGCACTGTGTGCACTGACCGCCTTCAGTTACATGGAGCTGTCCTCAATGTTCCCCCGCGCCGGGTCCGAGAACGAGTTCGCGCGGCAGGTCTTCCCCGACTGGGTCGCGTTCACCACCGGGTGGGCCATGGCGGTCGCGTTGGTGGTGGCGTCGGCTGCGGTGTCATTGGGCTTCGGTCGCTATCTCTCGGAGTTCGTCGACATCGACGCTCGTGTCGGCGCATTGATCCTGCTGTTGATTGTCGCAACCGTGTCGATGTCGGGCATGCAGCAGGCCAAGTGGCTCGTGCTGGTGCTGAGCGCCGTGCAGGTGGGAGGGTTGCTGCTGGTCGTGGCGGTCGGTGCGCACCACATCGGCGACGTCGACCTGACAACCGGCAACGGTGTGTCGGGCGTGCTCGGCGGTGCATCGGTCATCTTCTTCGCCTACATCGGCTTCGACGAGGTCATCACCCTGGCGGAAGAGACGAACGCACCGCACCGCACGGTGCCTCTTGCACTGTTGCTCGCCCTCGCGATCTCCACGGTGCTCTACGTTCTCGTCGCCGTCGTGGCGACGAGTGTGCTCGGCCCCATTGCTCTCGCCCAATCACAGCAACCGCTCACAGCGGTCATGCGCGAGGCCATCGGGTCGTCGGCTGCGGACCTGATCGGCGCCATCGCACTCGCCACCACCGCCAACACCACGCTTCTCGCGAGCACTGCGGCCTCCCGCATGATCTACAGCATGGGAAACACGGGGCAGTTACCCCTCCGTTGGGCTCGCGTGCACAACCGCAGTTCCCCGCGGCTCGCCACCGTCACGGTTCTCGCAGGTGCAGCATGCCTTGCCATGGTCGGCGGGCTCTCGTTGCTTGCCGAGGCCGCCAACGCACTGGTCTACGTGATGTTCCTGGTGGTGAACACGGTGGTCATTCTGCTGCGCATCCGGCGCCCGGGTGCAGAGAGGCCGTTCCGCGTGGCCGGCTCCGTGGGCGGGGTGCCGGTGGTGCCGGTGCTGGGCATCATGGCCACCCTTGCGATGTCGTTCCAACTCGAACCGGCACCCGTGGCAATCGCACTCGGACTGCTGGCGTTCGGTGTTCTGCTTCACACGGTCGGACAAAGGTTCTCACCAGCCGGTGCGCCACAATGAGGGCATGTCCCCCGACGCACTCGCCGCCCACGACCGTGCAGTGGCGAACGGGTTCGACTTCTACACCGACCCCGACACGGGCTTGATGGTCATGACATCTCTGTACCTGAAGCGTCGCGGGTACTGCTGCAGCAACCAGTGCAGGCACTGCCCCTACCGCGAACCGGGTGACACCGTCGCGGTGCGCGACTAGGCGAGAGCCAGGCGCTCGAACTGCTCCGACGGCGCGTCGACTGACTGCAGTGCAACACGCAGCAGTTCCTCGGCATCACGCGTCATCGGGTCACCGATGCGGTTGACCGTCTCGTCGGGGTCTTCCTTGCGGTCGAACAACAGCGTCTCGTAGCGCTTCGCACTGGCCCAGAACGGCAGCATGTCACCCTCCACGAACGGCTGGCGTATCACGGGGATCGTGCTGCCCGGCATGTAGTCGAGCACTGCGCGACCGTCGGGCATCGGCATGCGGTAGTTCGGGTAGGCCGCGATGGGCATGGTGCTCCATCGGTTCGACCACATGGAATGCGGGTAGTTGGTTCCCTGTGGGCCACGGGTGTAGCGCCACCCGTCTGTCACGAGTTGCACCTCCCTGCCCCACACACCGGTCAACAGCCAGTCACGCACGGAATCGGACTCGCCCGCCATGATCGGCACCAACGATGCACCGTGCGAGGCGTGGGAGACCTCGGCTCCGAACACATCGGCGATCGTGGCGTGCACATCGGTCGACGTTGTCAGTGCATCGTTCACGCCGGGTGTCACGCCCGGCCACGCGATCAGCATGGGGATGTGCCCGAGCGGCTTGTACACCGGCACACCGGGCTTGCCCCACACATCACGGCCGAATGCATCGTGATCACCCAGATAGTGGCCGTGGTCGGTGCACAGGATCACTGCTGTGTCATCCCACGCATTCGTCTCGTCGAGCGCATCGAGCACCTTGCCCAGCCAGTGATCGATCATCGACACCTTGCCGCCGTACTGCGCACGAATCTGTCGTGCGTCACGCTCGGTGATCACACCGTCCTTCAGTGCATCGACTGCATACGGAGGCCAGATGAGATGGGGACCGTCCCACGAGTCGTCGTACATGGTCGCCCATTCCTCGGGAGTGTCGAACGGCTCGTGCGGGTCGAACTCGTCGACGAACACGAAGAAGCGTTCGCCCCTGGCGCGGTGCACGGGCGCGTCATCGCGCAACCAGCGCGCGGTCGCCTGCATCGTGCGCGGGCCGGGGAAGTCGGCCTCACCGCGGAAGAAACCGCGCGAGTTGTCGTAGTGGGTGTGACCGCGGCCGTAGGAAGGCGTGCCGAGCCACGACGGATCGGAGCGGGTCTTCCACGGGTCGCTCTCGTGCCCGCGTTCGTACTCCCACGCAGTGAAGTCGCCGTGGTAGTTCTCGCCGCCGGCCTCGAACAAATGCGGGTGATCGGTGATGAGCTGGGTGATCACCCCCCTGCGACGCAATGACGCAGTGATCGGTTCCTCCCACAACTCGATCGATCCCCACGGCCTCCACAGGAAGTCCCATGCGCCGACGAGAATGTCGTGGCGCGCCGGGATGCACGGCAGCGACCCGGTGTGGTGGTTGGTGAACCGAACCGACCGCGCCGCCAACCTGTCGATGTTCGGCGTGACGAAGTTGCGACCGCCGTACGCGCCGATCTCGTGGCGGTTCAGGCTGTCGAGAAGCAGCACCACCACGTTCTGCGGTGTCTTCACTGCGTACCTCCCCCGAACACCGTGTCCAACCACGGAACAAGCACCGACATCATCGCATCATGACTCTGTGCGAGCAGATGATCGTCACCCTGCATCACGTGAAGATCGCCGGTGCCGGCCATTGCCCTCACCACCTCGCTCGCCTCGACGGGCAGTATCGAATCAGCATCGCCGTGGAACATGAGCAACGGCAGACCCTGCAGGCCCCCGGCCATCTCGCACCCCGCAGACTGCGTGGCGAACGTGACGACGCCGGCGACCATCTCGCGCAGACCCACACCAATGCGAACCGCCACCGCGCCACCGAAACTGTGACCCATCACGACCACCGAATCGGCACCGCTGCCAACGAGCAACTGAACGGCAGCGGCGGCATCGACACAGCACCGGTCAAGATCGTTCGGCTTGCGATAGCTCATGCGGATCGAAGGAATGCCCTTGTCCGCGAGCAACCCGCCGAGCGCGTGATACAGACTGTCGCCGGGGCCGAGTGTGCCGCCCATCGCCCCGCCCAGCATGAGAACAGCAGAGTTGCGCGCCTTACCAACCGGTTCGTGCCACAGAAGTGACAACAATCCCCTCATCGTGTAGAGCTCAAGCTGTCGCAGTCCTTCCGAGAGCGTTGCCTGCTGGCTCCCGATGACCCCGAGCATCTCGAGCGGCGTCTGCGGGACATCCTGACCGTGACCGCTCTCTGACATGTGATTACCCTAGTAAGAGGATGACAAACACCCAGTTGCCGAACCAGGTGCACAGCGACCCCGAAATCGAGGTGGCGATGCGCATTGGTCGCGCGTGGCGCGAACTGCGCCGCGGAGCCACGGCCAGCGACGTGCGCGACACCATCTACGGCATCGGGGGCAGTGCGATCGACCCCGGCCAGATGGATGCCCTCGACCTGCTGGTCACGGTGCCCTCGTGCCGCATGAACGAGCTCGCCGAGTACCTGCGCATCGACCCCAGCTCTGCCACCCGTGCAGTTCAGCGACTGGTGAAGGACGACCTGGCAGAGCGGATCGAGCACGGCGGCGACGGTCGCGCCGTGGTGATTGCGGCAACCGAGCGCGGGCGCAGACTGCACGGGCAGGTTGCTCTTCGCAGGCGCGAGTTGATCTTTGCGGTGCTCGAGGAGTTCGACGAACCCGAGCGCCTGCAGTTCGCGGACCTGCTCGAGCGTTTCCTCACCTCGGTCGACTCCTACGTCGACAACAAGAAGCGTCGCACACGGTAGGCAGCCGCATGACCGCACCATCGACCTTCTCGACCGACGCGATGCAGTTCGCACCGCAGCTGTTCGCCACCGCACTGCGCATGACGCGCAACCGCGCCGATGCAGAGGACCTCGTGCAGGAGACCTTTATCAAGGCATGGAGATCGTTCTCCACTTTCCAGCAGGGCACCAACCTTCGCGCGTGGTTGTTCCGCATCATGACGAACACCTACATCAACAAGTACAACGCACAGCAGCGTCGCCCGCAGGAGACCGAACTCGACGAGGTCGAGGAGCTGTTCCTCTTCCGCCGGCTCGGCGCCTTCGACCAGTCGAAGATGACCCAGTCCGCCGAGGACCAGCTGCTCGAGTTCTTCACCGACGACGAGGTGAAGAAGGCGATCGAGGAACTGCCGGAGATGTTCCGGCTGCCCGTGCTGCTGTCCGACGTCGACGGCTTCTCCTACAAGGAAATGGCCGAAATGCTCGACGTACCCATCGGTACGGTCATGTCACGCCTGCACCGGGGAAGAAAGATGCTGCAGAAGTTGTTGTACGACTACGCAAAGGAACGAGGACTCGTTGATGAGTCCCTGTTGTCAACAGAGGAATGACGGGACATGGCCGATTGTCAAGAGACACTGAACGAGTTGCACCGATACCTCGATGAAGAACTCTCAGCCGGTCGCGCCCAGGAGATCGTCGAGCACCTGAAGAAGTGCACCGACTGTTTCGAGGCCTTCGAGTTCCACGCGGTGCTGAAGCAGACCATCCGCGAGAAGGCCCAGAAAGAGGAGCTCGACGACGACTTCATCGAGCGCCTGAAGGGCTGTTTCGGCGACGAGATCCTCGGTGGCGACGGCGATTTCCTGACCGACCAGGGCGATGAACCCCGGTCCGGCGACGACACAGACCCCGACGACAACCAAAAGTCATAGGCGGCGACCCGCCCCGGCCGGCTGGCTCTGGCTACGCTGGAATCCATGTTCGCAGCGTACGTATGGCACTACTGGGTCGGTCTCGTTCTTCTCCTCGCCGGCGTGGGTGCGGTGTTGCAGGCCGTCGTCGGCTACCTCACCAAGGTGAGTGCCACCCGCTACCCGAACCGCCGTCAGCGCCAGATCCAGAAGAAGAAGTAGCCGTCTTCGACCCGGCCATGTCGTGGTGCCTGCCGTGACGCACGGCCGCGACACCCTGGCCCGTGTCGTCGGGCTCTGCACCTTCCCCGAACCGGGAACCTCCGTCGACATTGCCGTGTCCGGTGGTGCCGACTCTCTTGCCCTGTTGCTGCTCGCGCACGAACACGGGCTGCACGTGACCGCACATCATGTTGATCACCGCCTGCGCGAGCATTCGTCGCGCGACATCGACGTGGTGCGGGGCGTCGCCGAGCCCCGCGGGATCCCCGTGGTGCTGCACACGGTCTCGGTGGACGACGGCCCGAACCTCGAGGCACGCGCGCGCGAGGCGCGCTACTCGGTGTTGCCCGACGGCTGCATGACGGGCCACACCGCCGACGACCAGGCAGAGACCGTGCTGATCAACGTGCTGCGTGGCGCAGCCGCTGCCGGCATGGCCGCAATGCGACCGGGGCACTCACGACCCCTGCTGCGGCTGCGGCGGCACGACACCGAGGCGGTGTGCGCCGTGTTCGGCGTGACCCCGGTGGTCGACGAGACCAACACCGACCCGCGGTTCGTGCGCAACCGCGTGCGCCACGAACTGCTCGCCCTGATGGCCGACATCTCGCACCGTGATCCGGTGCCACTCCTCACCCGTGCCGCCGATGTCTTCCGCGCCGACGACGACCTGTTGAACGAACTGGCGGATTCGATCGACCCGACCGACGCCCGGGCACTGGCTGCGGCACCGGTGCCGCTCGCCCACCGGGCCCTGCGGCGCTGGCTCTCTGACCCCTACCCGCCCGATCTGGCCACCCTCGAGCGGATCCTGGCCGTGGCACACGGACAGGCGGTTGCCTGCGATATCGGGGAACACCGCCAGATTCGTCGCAGCAAACAGAGACTCACCCTCCACAAGGTGGGGTAGTTTCTCATGCGGCGTGTTTGCGCCCCATGAAGTCGTCATCGAGCAAGGAGATCCGGATGCCCCCGAAACTGCGCGGAAAATGGGCACTGGGGATCACCCCGAGAAACTTCACATGGGTGATAAAAGATCGCCTCGCGATCTGTGAGCGCCCCGGCGGCTACGGCGAGAACCACCGCCGCGTGCGCCGCCAGGAAGAGATCATCTGGCTGCGCGAGAACCACTTCGACCTGGTCATCTCGATCATCGCTGCTCCCCACAACCTGCACGCCTATGAGGAGCTGAACATGCCCTATCGGCACCGCCCCCTCAGCGGCGCCGACGACACAGACATGTTCCTGCGCGCGTTCTACAAGGAACTGCACGACCTGCTGGGGCGCAACCTGAAACTGATCATGCACGCAGAGGAGGTCGGCGACCGCCTGCTCGGCATCATCGGCGGCTACATCCGCTGGACCGGCATGGTCGACGACCCGTCCCAGGCGATCATCATCACCGAGCGCATCGGCGGTCGCCAGCTCGACACCTGGGCGCGTGAACTCATTCTGAACGTTCACAATCTGCGCTGACACGCCACTACCGTTCACTGGTGATGAAAGGCCGTCGCGTACTCGTCACCGGAATGGGCGGTGAACTCGGGTCCCTCGTTGCATCGATGGTCGAGCGCAGCGAGTGGGCCGGCGACATCATGGGCTTCGATGTCGACCCACCGCGCCGTCACCTGTCGCGTTCCGAGTTCCACCGCGTCGACCCCACGGACCACGACCGCATCGCCGAACTCGTGCACGATTTCAACCCGCACGTGCTGCTGCACGTCGGTGTGTGGGAGCCCCACGCACGTCTCGCCACGACACAGGCAGAGGAATGCACCGAACTCGTGGCCAAGGCCGTCTTCGACGCCGCACACCAGGTCGAGGCGCTCGAGACCGTTGTGGTGCGCAGCGGCATCGAGATCTACGGGCCCGGGTCGTACTCACCCGACATCGCGGTCGAGACGACGCCGGTGAACCCCACCACCACCTACGGGCGCATGTGCAGGGTGATCGAGAACCAGTCGACGGAACTGCGCACGGCCCGTGGTGTGAACGTGTGCACGCTGAGGCTGGCGCCGGTTCTCGGTGCACACGTGCCCAGCCCGCTCGGGCGCATCCTGCGCCTGCCCGCCGTTCCCTACTACGGGCTCGGCAACCCGATCTTCTGTGTGGTCGAGGACCACGATGCGGCAACAGCCTTCATGCAGGCCGCGGAACGCGATGCCGATGGCGTCGTGAACATCGTGGCCAACGGGGCGATCAGCATGCTGCGTGCCACCACAGTCGGTCGCCGTCTGCCGTTGCCCTCGTTCGGCCCCGGCTGGTGGCTGGCGAGGAACACGGCCACTCTCGCAGGCGCACCGATGCCCGACCACGTTGCCGAGTTGATCCAGCACGGCAGGTTGGCTGCGTCGAACGAGGCTGCGCACCTGCTGCGGTTCGCCCCGAGGCACTCCACCACCGAGGTCGTGCGGTGGCTCTACGAATGGCCGAGTGTCGAGCGCATCCCCGCAAAGAGACAGGTCGCCTGATGCCCTTTGCGGTTGCCGATGACGGCGTGCGCATCCACTACGAAGTCACAGGGCTCACCAAGCGCGCACCGGTGTTGCTCGTGCAGGGTCTCGGTGCCGAGAAGAACTCGTGGAACCTGCAGCGCGCATCCCTCGCACTCCGGCACCGCACCGTTGCGTTCGACAACCGCGGAGCGGGCCGCAGTGACAAGCCCGACGGCACCTACAACCTGGAGCAGATGGCAGAAGATGCGATTGCGGTGCTCGACGCCGCCGGCATCGAGTCCGCACATGTGGTCGGTCTGTCGATGGGCGGTGCGATCAGCCAGATCATCGCGCTGAAGCACCCGAACCGCGTTCGTTCGCTCACCCTTGTCGCCACGGCATGCCGCAACCACCAGTGGCGCGAGGACCTTCTGCAGGGCTGGGCCGCCACCGCAGTGACCGACGGAATGGGCGCAGTCGGCAAGGAGGCAGCGCGCTGGATGATCGGCCCTCGCTCGTTCCGTCGCCTGCTGCCCGCGCTTGGGTGGATGGGCCCGCTGCAGTTGTTCAACCCGGCCGGTGCGTTCGTGTCGCAGATCAAGGCGATCCTCGCCACCGAGGGCGATGCGCTGAGTGTGGAACTCGAGAACATCGCATGCCCGACGATGGTGGTGGTCGGCAACCAGGACATCCTCACGCCGCGCGGCGATGCAGAAGAGATCGCATCGCGCATCCCGACAGCAGAACTGGTGATCATCAGCGGCGGCGCACACGGGCTCCACATCGAGCACGCGACCACCTTCAACCGCATTCTTCTCGACTTCCTCAGGCGCGCAGAGCGGGCATTCGTGCCGCACGGTGCAGCGGCGGTGAACATCTGATGCGCGTCGTGATCGTCGGTGCCGGCCTGTCGGGTCTCATGGCTGCGCGCGAACTGCAGTCACTCGGTCACACGGTCACTGTCTTCGACAAGGGCCGTGGCGTGGGCGGCAGGCTCGCGACCCGCCGCATCGGTGACGCGGTCCTCGACCACGGTGCGCAGTTCTTCACCGTGCGGAGCCCCGAGTTCGCGCAGCACGTGCAGGACTGGTCGGCTGCAGGCGTGGTGCACGAATGGTGCAGGGGGTTCTCCGGTGATGACGGACACCCCCGCCATGCGGGCACGCGCGGCATGTCGGGCGTTGCAAAGCACCTCGCGCGCGACATTGACGTGAGGCTCGACCATCTGGTGTTCGCACTCGAGCAACAGGGCGACTCCCTCACGGTGGTGATCGACGATGGCTCACGTCATGAATGCGATGCGGTGATCCTCACGGCACCGCTGCCCCAGTCGTTCTCGTTGCTGTTCGGGGCCGGCATCGAGATGCCCGACGACCTGCGGTCGATCGACTACGACCGCACCCTCGGCCTGCTCGCAGTGCTCGACAGCCCCGACCACATCGTTCCCTCTCCCGGGGGCCTTCAGTTTCCTGACGAAACTTTCAGTTTCATCGGGGACAACATGGCCAAGGGTGTGAGCCCGGTCCCTGCCCTCACCTTCCACGCCACGCCCGAATGGAGCCAAGCCCACTTCGACGACGACCTCGAGACCATTCATTCCCTGTTGATCGAAGCCGCTCAGCCCTGGCTGGGGAACGCCCGGATTGTGGAGAGCCAGCCCAAGAAATGGCGATTTGCCACCCCGAAGGCCACCTGGCCCGAGCCCTGTTGGTCCACCAGCGGCGGTCGCGTGGTGCTGGCAGGTGATGTGTTCGCCGGGCCGAAGGTCGAAGGAGCCGCCCTCAGCGGCCTGGCCGCCGCACGGGCCGTGGTGACCTCAGTCGCCCGATAAATCTGCCTGATTTCGCCCACGGGCGTGAACCCGTCGTCTAGATTTCAACAGTCCCTCGGTAGACCGGGGGTTCAACCAGATTCGACAAATAACGGGAGTTACACGTGCGTCGTCTTTCATCCATCTTTGCCTCTCTTGCCGTGCTGGCAACGGGGCTCACACTCGCCACGCCCATGGCATCTGCAAACGCAGCACCGGGCAAGGCCACGAGCAGGAATGCACCGATCGTGGCGCCGAGTGCCGTGCCGAACCCGCTGATCCTGCGTATGCAGCGCCTCAACCAGTCCAATGCTTTCCTTGTTGTCGGCATCGACACGGTCACACCCGGCGCAAACGCGCACGTGTGGCGCATGAAGGACGACCTGACCATCGACACGTCGTTCCCTGCAGTCAACCTGGGCGATGAGTTCGAACTCCCCACCGCGGGCAACTCAATCTGCATGTCATCCCAGAACAGCTCGAACTGCTGGGCTCTCGAGAGCTTCGTGGTCAACGAGACTGCAGGCAGCTACGCGGTCGCGATGCGTCGTCAGTTCACGATCGGCTCGGGAATGAACTCACGGTCCGAGAACGTGACTTCGTTTGCAATCGGCAACCTGAGGACCGGTGCCGTCACCGCAAAGAGAATCTTCGCACTCATGGCCTCGCCTTTGGCCGACCCCGCCGACTTCGCCCCCTTGAACGCCACAGTTTTGGGGCCCGGCGTGTGCACGTCGCGCTTCGGCACCACGTACCAGGGCGTCGCACTCTCGGTCGCCAGCATCAGCAGCTGGAGCACAATTCTGCGGCCTGACTCTTCTCTCCAGTTGAGTCTCTGGTGCCAATACGCCGTGACCAGCGGCAGCACCAGGACTGACTATGAAACTCGAGGTGCCATCGTGCTCAGGGCGTCGGGCAGCTCCATCGTTCAGGACACCACCTTCGGCACCAACGGTGTCGTCACGATCTTTGACGACCCCACCCGTTGTGGCCAGAACTGGGATATCCCTTCAGTCGACTCATCGGTGACCTCCCTGACATCTCCGAAGGTGTACACCATCTCAACCGTCATGTTCTACGCGCGCCAGACCCAGTGGCCACACGGTGGCAACACGGTGACCAGCTACAACGGCTGCCAGACATCGGGTCCGCCCGTGTACACGGGTACGAGCCTGACCGCCCGCAAGGCGGACGGTTCGGCACTCGCAACGACAACCTTCAACACAGCCACGGGACCCAGTGGCCGTTGGCTCATCGACACAGAAGGGCGCTGGAACAACCTTGTCAGCAGCCCGAACGGCAATACAGTCAACTACTCGCTGTTTCGCGTAAACACCAAGGGTGAGCCCGACACCACACTCGGACCGAACGGTCTGAAGGCCCTGTCCAACATGCCCGCAACCGTGACGGTGAACGGCACCACCGTGAACATGCGTTACAACATTCTCGGCATCGCCGCCACCAGGGATGGCTTCATGTTCACCGGTTTCTCTTCGGCCGGAATGCCGATGTCAATCATGTGCAACCAGCCGACCAACTACGAGCTGTCAACTTTCCCGTACTACCTCAACCCCGACACTGGTCTCGTGACCTCGTACGGCACGAACGGTCTGGGCGAAGCAATGACCTACACCGCGGAGGCCACCTGTGGCGGAACCGGTGGAGCAGGGGCTTCCTTCATCAACGCAAAGGGTCAGCATTCATCGGTCGTGGTGCTGCGCGCACTCGGCTCGCAGGCCGCAGGTTTTCGCTACACGGTGTGGGAGCCCGCCGCCGGTGTGACCAGCGGTGGTGACGGATCAGGCGTGGTCGGTGCCGCATCTGCAGCCGGCCGTGTCGACACCAGGGTGTACTCGACCCGCCTACCGCGGGTCGCACAGCCCGACAGCGCGCTGCGGGTGCTCACCGCCAAGCAGGCCGAGGACCTCGACATCCGCACATCGACACCTCGCATCTGCGTCGCACTGACCACATCGGTGCTGATGGTGAACCCGGGTCGTTGCACGGTCCGCATCATCGACGAAGACACACGCCGCGTGATCCGTACCATGACCACCACTGTCAAGAAGGCCGAGGTCGAGGAGGGCACCACCCTCACGACCGACGAGCCGATCATGTTCAGGCAGGCCAGCACCACGCTGTCACGCGCTGCGCGTGCCCAGGTCGCCGAGCTCGCAACGGCGGCAGCCAATGCAGGCCGTGTCGTGGTGATCGGTCACTCGGCTGCACTCGGTGACGTGTCGCCGTTCAGCTTTGCGATCTCACGCGACCGTGCGACCGCAGTGCGGAACGCGCTGATCAGGGCCGGCGTCAAGGCGCCGATCGAGATCGTGGCGTTGTCGTACAACCAGCCCGAGCGCACGGCAAAGACCGAGGCCGCCCAGGCAAAGAACCGCCGCGTGGAAGTGTTCATCTTCCCAAAGTGATCACGGGGCGCTGATGCGCCACGACAACCGAAAAGGTCGGGTCAGGCCACGGTCGCCAGCAGGGCGGCCGTGGCCTCTCGCATTGCGGAGGTTGTTGCGCCGCTGGGCAGCGCATCGCACGCAGCCTCTGCATCTTCAACGAATGCCCGTGCCAGCTCGATGGCAGTCTTCACGCCACCGTTCGACCGCACGATCTCGAGAACCTTGTCACGCTCCACCGAATCAAGCGGACGACCGAGGATCGCGTTCAGTTCGCTGGCAGCGGCGCCACCGGCCGCGAGTGTGTGCAGCACCGGGAGGGTGTACACACCTTCTTCCATGTCATGGCCGGCGGGCTTGCCGAGTTGCTCGTCGGTGGCGGTGAGATCGAGCACGTCATCAACGATCTGGAAGACCATGCCGTACGCAGTGCCGTACGCAGTGAGTGCATCGATGACGCTGCGGTCGTGACCGGCGACCAGACCGCCGATGCGGGCCGCAGTCGAGTAGAGCGAGGCGGTCTTGCCGTTGATCGAGGCGAGATACGCATCAACCGGCCGCGCCACGTTGTAGGTGTGGCGCAGCTCGAGAATCTGACCCTCGCACAGTTGACCGATGGTGCGCGCCAGCAGCCCGGCAACCTCTGTGCCGAGACCTGCAGCAATCTCTGACGCCTTCGCCAACAGGAAGTCACCGGCGAGGATTGCCTGCAGGTTCCCCCACTTGGCGTTCACGGTGTCGACCCCGCGGCGCGTGGTGGACTCATCCATCACATCGTCGTGGTACAGCGATCCCAGGTGCACCAGTTCGCACGAGATACCGCCGAGGATCGCGTCATCGGTTGCCGGACCGTCGACACCCACCTGCGACGCCACGATCGTGAGCACCGGTCGTAAACGTTTTCCACCTGCAGAAATGAGGTGTGACGCAATTTCGGTGAGGTACGCGTCGGGCGTCTGCACGGCATCCAGAAGGGCTGCTTCCACGCGGCGGCGGTCTGAATCCATCGTCGGCAGGCCGAACAGCGGAGAAGGGGTCACGCCCTCAGGTTACGGGTCGGCGGGGGTACTGACTCCCGCACCGATACACTTCACACCAATATCCACCGATTCAAAACGGGGTGGTCCCATTGTTCGAACGCTTCACAGACAGAGCCCGCCGGGTCGTCGTTCTCGCCCAGGAAGAGGCACGTCTCCTCAACCACTCCTACATCGGCACCGAGCACATTCTCCTCGGTCTGATCCACGAGGGCGAGGGTGTGGCGGCAAAGGCCCTCGAGTCGCTCTCCATCTCGCTCGAGGCGGTCCGCGCACAGGTCGAAGAGATCATCGGTCAGGGTGGATCGTCACCGTCGGGTCACATTCCCTTCACGCCGCGCGCGAAGAAGGTTCTCGAGCTCTCGCTGCGTGAGGCACTGCAGCTCGGCCACAACTACATCGGCACCGAGCACATCCTGCTCGGCCTGCTGCGTGAGGGCGAGGGCGTCGCCACACAGGTTCTCGTGAAGCTGGGCGCCGACCTCGGCAAGGTCCGTCAACAGGTCATCCAGTTGCTGTCCGGCTACCAGGGCCCCGCCACCAAGGGCGAGACCCAGAGCGGCGGGGCATCGCAGGGTGGCTCGAAGGAAGAGTCGGGCGAGAAGGGCGGCAGCCAGATCCTCGACCAGTTCGGCCGCAACCTGACACAGCTCGCACGCGACAAGAAGCTCGACCCGGTCATCGGTCGTGCCCGCGAACTCGAGCGCGTGATGCAGATTCTCTCGCGCCGCACCAAGAACAACCCCGTGCTCATCGGTGAGCCCGGCGTCGGCAAGACCGCAGTGGTGGAGGGTCTCGCCCAGCGCATCGTCTCGGGTGACATTCCCGAGACCCTGAAGGACAAGCAGCTCTACACCCTGGACCTCGGTGCTCTCGTTGCCGGTTCCCGCTACCGCGGTGACTTCGAGGAGCGCCTGAAGAAGGTGCTGAAGGAGATCAAGACGCGCGGTGACATCGTGCTCTTCATCGACGAGATCCACACGCTCGTGGGTGCCGGTGCCGCAGAGGGCGCAATCGACGCCGCGAGCATCCTGAAGCCGATGCTCGCACGTGGTGAGCTGCAGACCATCGGTGCGACAACCACCGACGAGTACCGCAAGCACCTCGAGAAGGACCCCGCACTCGAGCGCCGCTTCCAGCCCGTGAAGGTGGAAGAGCCCACAGTGGCACACACCATCGAGATCCTGAAGGGTGTGCGCGACAAGTACGAGACCCACCACCGCGTCACGATCACCGACCAGGCCATCGTCGCCGCGGCGAACCTCGCTGATCGCTACATCTCCGACCGTCACCTGCCCGACAAGGCAATCGACCTGATCGACGAGGCCGGCTCGCGCCTGCGCATCAAGCGCATGCAGACCCCGCCCGACCTGAAGGAACTCGAGTCGAAGATCTCGCAGGTGCAGGACCAGAAGAAGAAGGCAATCGAGGAGCAGCGCTTCGAGGATGCCGGTCGCCTGCGCGACCAGGAGCGCCAGTTGCTCGAGGAAAAGAGCGCCAAGGAGACCGAGATCAAGGCTTCGGGTGTGAATCTGTTCGACGAAGTCGACGAAGAGGCAATCGCCGAGGTGCTCAGCATCTGGACGGGAATCCCGGTGTACAAGCTCACCGAGGAGGAGACCCAGAAGCTTCTCAACATGGAGACCGAGCTGCGCAAGCGCTACATCGGCCAGGAAGACGCCGTGAAGGCCGTGTCGCAGAGCATCCGCCGCACACGCGCCGGCCTGAAGGACCCCCGTCGCCCGAGCGGTTCGTTCATCTTCCTCGGACCCACCGGTGTCGGCAAGACCGAGCTCGCAAAGACTCTCGCTGAGTTCCTGTTCGGCGACGAGCAGGCACTGATCACCCTCGACATGTCGGAGTACATGGAGAAGCACACCGTGAGCCGCCTCGTCGGTTCGCCCCCCGGGTACGTGGGCTACGAAGAGGGCGGCCAGCTCACCGAGGCAGTGCGGCGTCGTCCGTTCTCCGTGGTGCTGTTCGACGAGATCGAGAAGGCCCACCCCGACGTGTTCAACACGCTGCTGCAGATTCTCGAGGAGGGTCGTCTCACCGACAGCCAGGGTCGCAGCGTCGACTTCCGCAACACGGTGCTGATCATGACCTCGAACCTCGGCACGCAGGACCTGCGCAAGGCGAACGTCGGCTTCAACACCGGCGACCAGGCCATGTCGTACGCACGCATGAAGGACAAGGTCACTGATGCGCTCAAGGCGCACTTCCGCCCGGAGTTCCTGAACCGTGTCGACGAGACCATCGTCTTCCATGAGCACGGCAAGCCCGAGATCCTGCAGATGGTCGATCTCATGACCAGGCGTCTCGCGACCCAGCTCGAGTCGCAGGGTCTGGGCATCGAGCTCACCCAGGCGGCCAAGGAGTTCCTCGCCGAGGTCGGCTACGACCCGCAGTTGGGTGCACGTCCGCTGCGCCGTGCGATCCAGCGCCACGTGGAAGACGCCCTGTCGGAGAAGATCCTCTACAAGCACTTCAACGCCGGTCAGATCATCGTGGTCGACGCCGAGGAGGACCCCGAGAACCCGGGCAAGAAGCACATCGTCTTCCGCGCCGTCGAGGGCTTCGTGGCTCCGAGCGAACCGCCGCTGGTCGGCGACGCCGAATCCACCGACTAAACATTCTTCGTGACTTTCTCACGAAAGGTGATCCCGCGAATCGTCGCGATGCTGTGCGCCGCCATGGTGCTCGCGTCGTGCCGTGTTGACCAGACCGTCACCCTCTCGGTGAACCCCAACGGATCGGGCAGGGTCATCGTCGTGGTGACTGCCGACAAGGGCGTCGTCGACAAGGCACCGTCACTGGCCCAGGACATCCGCACGGACGACCTGAAGAAGGCCGGATGGAAGGTGAACGGACCCGACAAGACCCCCGCCGGCGGTCTGCGCATCGAACTCACGCGCTCGTTCGACACACCGGGCGAGGCCACTGCGGTTCTCGAACAGATCAGCGAGGAGCGCGGGCCGTTGCACGACATCGTGCTCGCACGCAGCGGCAAGGACACCAACAGCACATGGACCCTCACCGGCCGGCTCGAGGTGTCGGGCGGTCTCGATGCCTTCATCGACAATGCCGCACGGGAACTGCTCGACGTGACCCCGTACGCGGCCGAGGTCGAAGAGGCCGGGGTCGACCTGGGCGATGCAGTCAGCATCACGTTCAACGCCGAACTGCCGGGGAGCGTCGACTCCACGACGGGGCTGCAGAACGACGGCGCGGTGACCTGGCGCATCCCGATGGACGGATCGAAGATCGACGTGGCGACCGCCAGCACGCATGTCGCCGTGGCATCGAGCATCTCCCGCGTCGCCAGGTCGTTGCTGCTCGCACTGCTCGTTCTGTGGGTCGTGGCAACGGTGATCCTGCTGCTGCTGGTGAGCAACGCACGCAACCGTCGGCGTCGCACACCCCGCTTGTAGTGTCACACCCGTGGCAAAACTGAAGCTCGTTCACCGTTGTTCCGAGTGCGGAACCTCGTTCCCGAAGTGGTCGGGCAAGTGCCTGGCGTGCGGCGCATGGAACTCGTTGGTGGAGGACGTGGAGGGCCCCGAGGACTCCCATGTCACTCTCGCCGCCGGGCTCGCTCTCGTGCCCCCTGGTGAGGCAACACCGATCGGTTCGGTCGACACGCAGAACAGCGCACCGAACTCCACCGGCATCGGGGAACTCGACCGGGTGCTGGGCGGGGGTCTCGTGCCCGGTTCTGTCACGCTGCTCGGGGGTGAGCCAGGCATCGGCAAGAGCACGTTGTTGCTGCAGTTGCTCGCACACACGGCCGGTTCGACCCTGTACGTCACCGCCGAAGAGAGCGCACAGCAGGTGCGCCTACGTGCCGATCGCCTCGGCGCCGTGCGTGACAACCTGTGGCTGCTGCCCGAGATGTCGTTGCCGAACATCGTGGCGGCAATCGACAAGATCTCGCCCAGCCTCGTTGTCATCGACTCGATCCAGACAGTGGTCGACCCCGACCTGTCGTCAGCACCCGGTTCCGTGGTGCAGGTGCGCGGCTGTGCGCACCGTCTCGTGCAGGAGGCAAAGCGCCGCAACGTGAGCGTCGTCATCGTCGGGCATGTCACGAAGGAGGGCGGTCTCGCCGGGCCCCGCGTGCTCGAACATGTCGTCGACACCGTTCTCTCCTTCGAGGGCGAGCGCCACCACGCACTACGTCTGATGCGCGCATCGAAGCACCGATTCGGCCCCACCAACGAACTCGGCCTCTTCGAGATGACCGAGACCGGCCTCGTGGGTGTTCCCGACGCAAGCCAGTTGTTCCTCACCGACCGCCGCACCGGTGTCCCCGGCTCGGTGGTCGTGCCCACCATCGAGGGCCAGCGGCCGTTGCTCGTGGAACTGCAGACTCTCACCAACCAGGTGAACTCAGCGGTGCCTGCCCGCCGCAGCGCCCAGGGTGTCGACGCAGGCCGTCTGTCGATGCTGCTCGCGGTGCTCGAGCGGCGCGCACGCGTGAGCCTCGCCGGTCACGAGGTCTATGCCTCTGTGGTGGGCGGGGTGAAGCTCGGTGAGCCCGCCGCCGACCTGGGTCTGTGTCTCGCACTTGTGTCGGCGATCAGCAACACTCCCCTACCCGCCGACCTAGTGGTCATCGGCGAGGTGGGGCTCGCCGGCGAGGTCAGACAGGTCGGTCACCTGGGACAACGACTCAACGAGGCATCGCGTCTCGGGTTCACGCATGCCATCGTTCCCGCGAGTGCTCCCGACATCAAGGCGGGCATCACTCTCAAACGCGCCAGCACCCTGAACGAGGCGATTGCGCTCGCAGGTCTCACCTCGCCTGCATGATGCCCGGCGTCAGCGCCCCACTCGCCTGAACACCGGCGACGACCGGTCGGCCCAGTCCACCACCCACAGTTCCATCACGTGGCGACCGGGCGTATGGAGCCGTGACATCGGGATCGTGGTGAACTCGGTGGTCTCGCCCTTCTTCAGGCCGGCCAGCTCGGCGATCACGCCGAACACCACGCCGTCCATCACGAGCAGGCCCTCCTCGGTGCCCGAGAAGTCGCGCGATGCAGTGAGATAGCCGCGCGACCTCGTGACCACCGGCGCGAACACGCCCGTGCCCGCAGAGTCATACGACTCGCGCTCGCGCAACACCCACCTGACTGCGTTCAGGTCGGTGGCACCGCCGGGGACACGGGTGCCCACGAGACTCCCGCTGAGGCCTGCCCTGTAGATGTCGTCGACATCGCCGTCCATGTCGATCCAACGGTCGTAGTAGCGCACACGTTCCATCACCGCGTCGAAATCGGTCCTCATGGTGTGCTCACCGTCGGGCCAGATGATGCGACGCGATGCGCGCTCGGGGCAGGTCGACTTCAGGTCGACTCCGTCCGTGGTCCACCCCGCATCCACGCCCGTGGCCGCGATGACCGTCGCCAACAGGTCAACGGGCGATGCCGCACAGTCGGAAACCTCGGGCGCCTTCTGGTCCGGGTACTTGATGAACAGCGGCACGCGGTACAGGTCCTCGAGCGAGCCGGGACTGCCGGGGTTCACGCGCTCGCGCTGGCGCTCTCCCTGCTGGAACGTGATGCCGTGGTCGGCGGTCACGATGATCATCGTGCGGTCCCAGTTCCTCGACTGCTTCATGGAACGGATGAGGTTCGCGATGACGTTGTCGGTGGCCACGTACTGACTCAGGTGGATCTGCAGCCTGTCACGCCGGCCGTCGAGCACGCCGAGCTTGCGCTTGTCGGCGGTGAGCTGACGCGATGCACGCATGTCGGGCGCGAGCACCCACGGCCGGTGCGGGATCAACGCGTGGGCGAAATGGAGAGTGCGCCGGTCCGAGCGCGCCGCCCTGCGGATCACGCCCTCCACCACGGGGATCTGGGTCTGCGGTCCGCCGTCCTCCCACTCGCGCACCGTCGTCGAGTTCGCCTTCTCGCGCTTCTCCTCCGTGAGCGGGAGCGTGGTGGTGGGGCCGGTCGGCACGGTGGTGTCCACGGGTTCCTCGGCCGCGCCGTCGGTCTCGTCGATGTCCTTGTCTGCGTTCGCGAAGCCGCCCCAGCCCTCGTCGATCGGGGGTAGTCGCTCGCGCAGACCGCGCGGCAGCACCTTGTGCCCGACCACGATCGATGCATCCTTCAGGAAGGAAGTGAACGGTGTCCGTCTCGCCACCGGTGCCTCCGGTTCGGGTGCGACGGTGGTGGAGGTCGATGACCCTGCGATGCCGCCCGGGTTCGCGATCTCATCACTTCCCGAGACCGACACCGTGGAGCACACCTTCCTCGGGCACAACGCGGTGACCACCTCGTGTGCGTCCATGGCGAGGTGCCCGTTCATCAGTGTGAACAGGTTCCTCGGGTGGTTCGCGAGAACCGGGCCGACACCCGACCGCGGGAACCGGCCGGTGAGCATCGCAGGAACTGCATCGGTGGTTGTCTGCGATGTCGCGAGGTTGTTGCGGTACCACGTGGAGCTCGCGGCGAGTTCTGCGAAGCCGGGGAAACGACGGGCGTTGATCTCGCCCTTCGAGTTCAACAACATCGGCAACGGCGCCTCGTCGAGCACCACCCACAGCACGCTCACGGAGTCCTTCGGTGTGCCGGGTGCGGGCGTTGTTGATGCCGACGGCTTCTTGATGTCGACGACACTCACCTCGGGCGGTGCAATCACCGAACGGGCCGACACGCCGAACACGACGGCAACCACCAGAGCAAGCGGCGAGACCATCGTGAGCCACGAACGCACGGTCGCAACCCTGAGGAATGCGAACAATGCACCGGCGGCGAGAGCGGCGGTGAAGAGCGCATCGACCACCCACGGCCCGAATGACACCGGGCGGGCGATCACCGACACCACGGCCCACAGACCCACGAACACGAGCACTGCCTGCACGAGCCGGTGTGCCCGGGGCATCACCAGTCCGGCGAGCGCATCGACAACCGTGAGAACCAGCGGCGGCACCAACAGCACCGCAAGGGCAAACCACACCACGATCGCGCCCTCGTACCTGGCGGCGGCGAACACGGCCACGTTGTCGCCGTACATCTGCAGCAAGGGCTGGCCAATCGCCACCGTGAGCAACGCCGTGTAGATGGCGGCTCGCCGAAGGGTCTCGCGCGGATTCACCCGATTTACCCTAGGGTCAGGGCGGCGCAAAGCCTTGTCCACAACGGCTTTGCTGGCTTCCCCTGGGGCGCCCTGGGCTAGTTAGAGTATCTAACGTGAACGTGCAGGGGGGCTCTGTCGCGACCATGAGTCGCCATGTACCGGGGCTCGTGTTTGCGGGCGCGGCAGTCGCGGTCGGCTTTGCGGTCAATGCACAGGTGTCGAGTCTGTCTCCGCTCATGGTCGCACTTGTGATCGGGGTCGTCGCCGGCAACATCGGAGCCCTGCCCGCATCCTTCGACACCGGCCTGCGCTTCGCATCGCGTCATCTTCTGCGCGCCGGCATCGTGCTCCTCGGTCTGCAGCTGTCGCTGCGCGAGGTGGCGCACCTCGGTGGCAAGGGCTTTGTCGCGGTCATTGCGGTGGTCGCCATCACGTTCGTGGGCACCCAGTTCATCGCACACTGGCTCGGCGTGTCACCGGGACTCGGTCTGCTCACCGCCACAGGTTTCTCCATCTGCGGTGTGTCGGCTGTGAGCGCGATGACGGGCGCCGTCGACGGCGACGAGGAGGACGCCACCTACGCCATCGCACTCGTCACGCTGTTCGGCTCGATCAGCATCTTCTTTCTCCCCCTCGTCGGTCATCTGTTCGACATGGGACTCGTGCGCTTCGGTCTGTGGGCAGGGTCGGCCGTGCACGATGTGGCACAGGTGGTGGCCACATCGACTGCCTACTCGCAGGACTCCCTCAAGGGTGCAGTCATCGTGAAGCTGACACGCGTGATGCTGCTGGCACCGCTTGTTGCCCTGTACGCGTACAACCACCGTCGCCTGAGCGCAAAGCGTGACCCGCACTCCCACGAGAAGCGCGTGTCCCCTCTTCCCATGTTCATCGTCCTCTTCCTCGTGATGGTGTGCGTGCGCACCACCGGAGTGGTCTCGGCAGATGCACTCGAGGCCTTCAAGAACATCGAGCGCGTTCTGCTCGCACTCGCCCTGGTGGGGCTCGGCGCCAGCGTGCGCGTGCGCAAACTGCTCGTGCTCGGCTCACGACCCCTGCTGGTCGGGGTCTTCTCGTGGGTGCTCGTGATGGGCACCTCGCTCGCCACCATCCGTCTGATCCCGCTCGATTTCTAGACAAGAAAAGGAAAACCCATGATTGAGATGAACTGGTTCCTGCCCACCGGCGGAGACTCACGCGACGTGCTGCCCGACGCAGATTCGGTCAACCGCGCGCCGAGCCACGAGTACCTCGCACAGGTCGCCACCGCCTGCGAGAACCTGGGCTTCGAGGCATTGCTGACACCGTGCGGCACCGGGTGCGAGGACGCCTGGCTCGCCACCTCGTCGATCATCCCCCTGACCTCGCGCATCAAGTTCCTTGTGGCGTTCCGGCCCGCACTGTTGACACCTACGCTCGCGGCGCAGATGGCCAGCACCATGCAGCGCATGTCGAACGGGCGTTGCCTGGTGAACATCGTGACGGGGGCAGAGCAGGCAGAGTTGCTGCGCTTCGGCGTGTCGGAGGACAAAGAGACCAGGTACGAGCGCACCGGTGAGTTCGTGAAGGTCATGCGCGGCGCATGGAGCGGTGAGCCGTTCACTTTCAAGGGCAAGTTCTTCGAGGTCGAGAACGCCACGACACGTGACGTGCCGGACCCCGTGCCGCCGATCTACTTCGGCGGCGCCAGCGACGCGGCCGAGAACGTGGCCGCCGAGAACGTTGACCTGTACCTGTCGTGGGGCGAGACACCCGAGGCAATCAAGGAGCGTCACGAGCGCGTGGCCGCGAAGGCAGCCGCACACGGCCGCACGATGCGGTTCGGCATCCGCTTCCACACCATCGCACGCCCCACCAGCGAGGAAGCCTGGTCCGTCGCGAACGGCATCCTGTCGTCGATGTCGCCCGATGCGATTGCCGCGGCCCGCGAGGACTTCCTGAAGACCCAGTCGGTCGGCCAGCGTCGGCAGTTCGAACTGCACGGCGGGGACCTGTCGAAGCTCGAGATCCACCCGAACGTGTGGGCCGGCATCGGTCTCGTGCGCGGCGGCGTCGGCACCGCCCTGGTCGGCAGTTACGAGGAGGTTGCGGACCGCATCATCGAGTACCACCAGCTCGGCATCGATGCGTTCATCATGTCCGGCTACCCGCACCTGGAGGAGGCCTACTGGTTCGGTGAGGGCGTGATGCCGATTCTCCGCGAGCGTGGCTACCTGCCGGCGCTCGAGTCGGGACCGACGAAGGTGTTCTCGTTCCGATGAAGCGCATCGGTCTTCTGCTGGTCGGCCACATCGACGCGGGCAGCCTGCACGTCGGCGGTGACTACCCCGAGCTGTACGACGAGCTGCTGCGCCCGCTCGGCATCGAACTGACCACGTACCGCTGCGACGAGGGCCAGTTGCCACAATCGGTGCGCGAACAGGACGGCTGGATGTGCTCGCCGAGCCGGCTGAGCGTGTACGACGACCATCAGTGGTTGCGCGACGTGGAACAACTGCTGCGCGACATGGTGGCAACAGAGACGCCGTACGTCGGCATCTGTTTCGGCCACCAGCTCATGGCCCAGGCACTCGGTGCCGAGGTGCGAAAGGCCGACTACGGCTGGGGAATCGGGGCAAAGCACTACGAGATCGTCGAGCCACAGCCGTGGATGGACTCGACAGAGGACATCGTGCTTGCCGCAAGCCACCAGGACCAGGTCCAGCAGCTTCCCGCTGATGCACGACTGCTCGCGCGTGCCGACTACTGCCCCGTCGGCGGCATGCTGATCGGAGAGCGGGCCTGGACCCTGCAGGTGCATCCGGAGTTCTCCCCTGCCCTCGCCGACAGTCTGCTGGTGACCCGGTTGGCGTTGTTCGGTGAGGACAAGGCGCAGGCCGCCCGTGCGACCCTGACCCAACCGCTGCACCAGCAGCGCATTGCGGGCTGGATCTCGCGCTTCTTCCACCAATGAACTCACCGGTTCCCGTGGCGCGTCAGCGGCTGAGCCGCGCACTGGTGATCGATCTGGCTGCACGGATCGCCGACTCAGAGGGCCTCGACGCGGTGACGCTCCAGCGCATCGCCGATGACTCCGGTGTCAAGCAACCCGCGCTCTATCGCCACGTATCGGGCATCGATGATCTCATGACACAGCTCGCACTGCGGGCACGAGCAGAGCTCGCTCTCGACCTTGCCGCTGCACACGCAGGGCTGGAGAGGGCTGACGCGGTGCGTGCCGTTGCGGGAGCTTGGCGTGCGTTCGTGCGCCGGCACCCCGGTCTGTACTCGGCCACAGACCGTGTTCCATCGGTGGGCAACGCTGAGATCGAGCAGTCGCTCGCGCGTGTGGTGCAGACACTGGTGGACTCACTGGCCGGTTACGGCCTGACGACAGAAGAGCGTGCCCAGTGCGCGCGGTCATTGCGGAGTTCGCTGCACGGCTTCTGCGCGCTCGAGAAGGACAACGGCCACCCCGAGCCCTATGCGCTTGACGAAGGCCTCGACAATCTGGTCGATCTGTTCTGTCGCGGCGTCGAAGCGCTCGAGATCCGTTAACCGAGTCCGGCTCTCTTTTCCCTTGACCAGGTACCGGCGAAGGCCAGCACCGACAGCGCACCGCCGACAAGCAGCACGATCGCCAAGGCACCGAAAGACCGTGGGAAAACCCGGTCACGCATGATCTCGATCAACGGAAGGGCTACCAATCCACCGGCGAGCAGAACGGCGCCGGTTCGATCGAGCACCTTGTCGACATTGCCGTCTTCATGGAACACGTAGTTGTTCCAGAGCCCCTCGACACCGGGAACGACCCGTGCATCCGACATCTTGCGCCGTGCTGCGTACCGCCCTGCGACGAGTGCGGCACCACCCACGGGCCAACCCCACCACCCGGTGCTCGCGTTCCATTCACAGGCCTTGCCGTCGTTGTCGCCGTCAAGACCATGAACGTCGCGCCCGTGTCCGTCCATCTCGAACTGTGCACGCTCACGGGTGCCGAAGTCCGAGCAGTTCAGGTCACCCGTCGTTGCGCCTACCACGGAAGCACTGATGGCCCCCGCGACAATCACCACGGCACACGCTGCAAGAAAACGGCTGATCACCGTGAAAACGGTACTTCCGGGGTCACCTGGAACAGGTGACCTTGATCGAATCAGGGTCGCCTGTAGCGGAAGCCCACACCGCCACCGATCAGCAGCACCAATGTCGCCAGGAGGATCATCCACGGGAATCCACCGTCACCGGATCCATCCGACGATGTCGGGGCTTCCGGCTCGGGTGCAACGGGTTCCTCCGGTTCCTCGGCGGGCAGGGTGGTCGTGGTCGACGGCGCAGGCACTGCCGGTGCCACTGTGGTCGTGGTTGTCTTCACGGGGCGCGGCACGGTCGTGGTTGTTGGCTGGGCCTGCGGAACCACCGGCAGCGCGGACCACTGTGCGTACAACGTGACGACCCTGGCAGGCATTGTGAACGTTGCGCTCGGGTCGTACGAGGTGCCCGTTCCGTCTGCGCGCGTGTTCCAGCGGGTGAACTCATGGCCGTCACGCGCCACCTGGCTCGTGGCCACGGTGACGGTCGAGGAGAACTCCACAGATTGGGTCACCGGCAGTGTTCCCACGCCGCCGTTCGCGTCATACGAGAGTGAGTACGAGTTGATCGTCCAGCGTGCGAACAGGGTCACGCTCGTCACCGGCATCGTGAAGTTCGCACCCGGGTTGTGCGGCGTGCGTGTTGCATCTTCCCACCCGCTGAAGGTGTAGCCCTCCCTCACGGGCACAGCGGTGGCGAGCGAGAGGCTCGAGCCGGTCGCACCGAACTGCACGGCCGGTGCGCCCTGCCCTCCCGCCGAATCAAAGATCACCGCATTCATGTTCCGCTCCCATTGGGCGAACAAGGTGACCGCTGACCCGCCGACAGTGAATGAACCGCCTGATGCGTACTGCACACCGGAGCCGTTGGCCGCGGTGTTCCAGCCCGTGAATGTCCAGCCGGACCGGGTCAAGGAGCCTGCCGAGACTGTCAATGTCGACAGGTACAACCCTGACTGCTGCGCCGGCACGGACCCTGTGCCGCCATTCGCGTCGTAGCTCACCGTGTAGGTGTTGATGCTCCACTGTGCGTAGAGGAAGACGTCCGTCGGGGGCATGGTGAACGTTGCGGGTGAGAACGCGGAACCGTTCCACGCATACGACGTGCCCGACCCGTTGGCTGCCGTGTTCCAGCCCGTGAACGTGTAGCCCGTGCGCGTCGGCACTGTCGACGACAGCGTCACAGTGCTCGCCGTCGCGGCAGGGGTCGACCCGGGCCCGTTGGTGCCGCCGTTCATCACGAAGTACACGTCGTTGATGTCCGCTTCCCACACCGCAAAGAGCGTGGTGTTCTGCGCCGGCACGGTGAACGAACCGCCGGCGGCATAGTTGATCCCGAGACCGTTCGCCAGGGTCCCCCAGCCGAGGAACACGTACCCGGCGCGGGTCGGGGCCACTGCCGAGAGCGTGACGCTCGAGAGGTAGGGGCCGTTCGTCGCACCCGGTGCACCGGTACCGGTGTTCGCGTCATACGTGATCGAGTAGGTGGTGGGTGTCCACTGGGCGACCAGAGTCAGGTTCGTAGTGGGCATCGTCAGTGCGGCGCCCGGTGAGTACGAGGTTCCTGATCCGTTGGCTGCTGTGTTCCAGCCCGTGAAGGTGTAGCCCGTGCGGGTCGGGACCGTCGACGACAGTGTGACTGCGGAATCCGTTGTTGCCACCGAGTTCGCAGGTGCCCCGGCGCCGCCGTTCGCGTTGTACGCAATCGTGTTCGCATTTGCGGTCCACTGGGCGAACAGGGTCACCGAATTCGCCGGCATCGTGAAGGTTCCGCCCGGCGTGTGGTTGGTGCCGCTCGCATTGCGGGCAGTGTTCCACGAAGCCAGTGTGTACCCGGCGCGCGTCGGGAGCGACGACGACACGGTGAACGTGGAATCGGTCTGTGCGTTGGTCGATGCCGGGGGTGATGCACCGCCGTTGGCGTCGTACGTCACCGAGTAGGTGTTGGCCATCCACACTGCGTACAACGTGACACCGGACGAACCCATGGTGAATGTCGAACCCGGGGAACGATCCGTGCCGGAGCCGTTCGCAGCAGTGTTCCAGCGCAGGAACGTGTAGCCGGTCCGCACGGGCACAGAAGAGCTCACCGTGACGGTCGAATCGGTGGCCACAGTGGATGACGAAGGTGCGCCACTGCCACCGTTCGCGTCGTACGAGACTGTCTGGACCGTTGCTGTCCACACTGCAAAGAGGGAGACGTTGTTCGCGGGCACGGTCAGCGACGACCCCGACGAGTACGAGGTGCCGGAGCCGTTCGCAGCAGTGTTCCAACCGGCGAACACATAGCCGGTGCGCGTCGGCACAGTGGCCGAGAGCGTCACGTTCGACGCAAACGGCAGGCCGGTCATGGTCGCTGGTGCACCCGAACCACCGTTGGCGTCATACGTGATCGAGTACGAGTTCACGGCCCACTTGGCCCACAGCGTCACGTTGTCCGTGACCAACAGCGAGGTCCCGGCAGAGTGGTCGCTTCCCGAACCGTTGGCAGCAGTGTTCCAACCCGAGAACGTGAAGCCGGTGCGCGTCGGAACAGTCGCGGACACCGTGACACTCGTGTTGAAGGTTGCTGTCTGCGAACCGGGAGCACCGGTTCCGCCGTTTGCGCTGTAAATCACGTTGTAGCTGTTGATCGTCCACTGCGCGAACAACGTGACCGCATTCGCCGGCATCGAGAAGGTGCCACTCGACGCGTACCCCGTGCCCGACCCGTTGGCCGCAGTGTTCCAACCCGAGAATGTGTGACCCGTGCGCGTCGGAACAGTCGCAGACACCGTGACCGTGGAGCCGAAGCTCACCGACACAGAACCCGGCGCACCACTGCCACCGTTCGCGTCATACGACACCGTGTACGAATTCACGCTCCACTGCGCATGCAACGTCACATTGCTGGCCGGCATCGAGAAGGTGGCCGGCGAGAATGCAGTGCCGTTCCACGCATACGACGTGCCCGACCCGTCAGCGACAGTGTTCCAGCCCGAGAAGGTGTGACCCGTGCGCGTCGGACGCGTCGTCGAGATCGTCACGGTCGAACCGAAGTTCGGAGTCGACGACGACGGTGCGCCACTGCCACCGTTCGCGT
>CAZENK010000006.1:0-41743 GCA_964513585.1 uncultured Bifidobacterium sp.
ACCTACTGGGGCTCGGAGTCCACCTGGCTCGCCGACGAGCGCTACACGGGTGACCGTGACCTCGAGCGCCCGCTCGCAGCCGTGCAGATGGGCCTCATCTATGTGAACCCCGAGGGCCCGAACGGCGTCGCCGACCCGATCGCATCGGCCCGCGACATCCGCGAGACCTTCGGCCGCATGGCGATGAACGACGAAGAGACCGTTGCACTCGTTGCCGGTGGACACACCTTCGGCAAGGCGCACGGCGCCGACGATCCGAACAAGTACGTCGGACCCGAGCCGGAGGCAGCCCCCATCCAGGCGATGGGCTTCGGCTGGATCAACTCGAAGGCCTCGGGCAATGCCGAGAACACCATCACGAGCGGCATCGAAGGCGCATGGACCACCAACCCGACCAAGTGGGACAACGACTACTTCACGATCCTGCTCGAGAACGAGTGGGAACTCACGAAGAGCCCCGCTGGAGCACAGCAGTGGATTCCCGCCGGCGGTGCGCTGGCCGGAACGGTGCCCGACGCACACGTCGCCACGGTGACCCACGCGCCGATCATGACCACAGCCGACCTCGCACTGAAGTTCGACCCCGAATACCGCAAGATCTCGGAGCGCTTCCACAAGAACCCGGCCGAGTTCGCTGACGCGTTCGCCCGTGCATGGTTCAAGCTGACCCACCGCGACATGGGCCCGCGCTCGCGTTACGTGGGCAAGCTGGTCCCCTCGGAAGAGCTCATCTGGCAGGACCCGATCCCGGCTGCACCGAAGGTGCCGTCGCAGAGCGAGGTTGCCGATCTGAAGGCGAAGATCCTCGCCTCCGGCCTCAGCGTGGCAGAGCTCGTCTACACCGCATGGTCGTCGGCATCCACCTACCGCGGCACTGACAAGCGTGGCGGCGCCAACGGCGCACGCATCCGCCTGGCACCGCAGAAGGACTGGGAGGCAAACGACCCGGCACAGCTGGCCAAGGTTCTCGCCGTGTACGAGAAGCTCAGCGCCGAGTCGGGCGTGTCCGTGGCCGACCTGATCGTGCTCGGCGGTTCCGCCGCCGTCGAGAAGGCCGCCAAGGATGCCGGTGTCTCGGTCGAGGTGCCGTTCGCACCCGGCCGTGGCGATGCAACCGCAGCGCAGACCGACGCAGAGTCGTTCGCATACCTCGAGCCCACGTTCGACGGTTTCCGCAACTACCTGCGCCCCGGTCATGTCCAGCCCACCGAGCAGCTGCTGCTCGAGAAGGCCACCCTGCTCACGCTGACCGCACCCGAGATGACCGTTCTGGTCGGGGGCCTGCGTGCACTCGGTGCCACCTACAAGGGCTCGGACATCGGAGTGCTCACCGGCCGCAAGGGAACGCTCACGAACGACTTCTTCGTGAACATCCTGAGCACCGACATCGAGTGGACCCCGACCGACAAGTCGGAGGAACTGTTCGAGGGTCGTGACCGCAAGACGGGCAACGTCGTGTGGCGCGGCACCCGCAACGACCTGATCTTCGGTTCCAACTCGCAGCTGCGGGCCATCGCCGAGGTCTACGCACAGGACGACTCCAACGAGAAGTTCGTGCGTCACTTCGTGAAGGCGTGGACCAAGGTCATGAACCTGGACCGCTTCGATCTGAACTGATCGACGACAACAGATTCACCGCAAACGAAGAGCCCGGCGTGTCAGCACGCCGGGCTCTTTTCGCATTCCGACTTCCGCAGACGGATCATCTCCACGATCTCCGACGACTGCACGGAGATCGTCCTGCGGGCGATGTCTGCGATGTTCGTCGAGGCGGAGCCGGACTCAAGTGCCTCCCGCGAGAGGACCAAGGCGCCCTCGTGATGCGCAATCATCGCGTCCAGCCATGCCGCGTCGAACTCAGCGCCGTCCATGGTCCCGAGCGACCTCATCGTGTCGTCGCCCACGTCGCCGGGGAACCGGCCCGCTGAAGGCGCTGACCACTGCGCGGCGAGATACTCGAGCTCGTGCATGTCCGAATGGTGATAGGAGCCCATCTCAAAGATCAACCTGCGGAGCCTCACGTCATCGCTCCTCTTCCTGCCGATCTCGATCAGCTCAATGCCCTGTTGGTGGTGTGGGATCATCAGCGACACGAACTGCCTGTCAGCATCCGTCACCCCGACGGGGCTGCAGGCCACCAGGCACACCGCCAGCACGACCAACGCAACACGCGATCTACGATGCTGTCGCGGCATCGTAGATCTCCCTGATGGTCGATACGTCGACGACCATCGACTGCGGCGGGATCGGAGTTTCCCGTCTTCCGAACGCCACAAGGTCGACGACGACCGGCGCCGTGCCCGACGACGAGTCCCCCTCGAAACGCAACAGATCCTGCGTCTCAACATCGAGCCAGTACCTGGTGATCCTGCCGTAGCGCAGAACCTCGACCTTCCGTCCGCGCAACTCGTCGTTGCGCATGAACACCGACCCCTCCTTCTGGCGGATCAGCACCGCGTTCTCGCGCTCTGCGCTCGCCAGCGCCATCACCATTGCGACAGCGCGGTCCAGCAGGCGACGCTCGATGTCCGGTCGTCGCACCACGTACTTCACGCCCGGGCGCCCGGTTGATTCAAGAATTCGCGACACCGCCGGCCTGGCCTCGAGCACCAACTCCTTGGTCCAGATGACCTCCACAACCCCGGCATCCTTGCCCTGTGCCGACACCGTCGCACGCCCTGTGTGGTTCCTCCAATCAACCGACCCCGCCATGGAGAGCGTCTCCCCGAAGCCCAGGAATGCCGCACTGACCGAGAAATCCGCGCCGAGCGTCGAGTAGTTCCGGTACTGCACCTCGGCGAGGCGCGCTGCCTCGCTGCTCGTGAGCGGTCTTTCTCCGTGCTCAGGCGCACTGCCGCCGCACGCAGAGAGAACGACCAGCGCAAGTGCGCACCGCAGGATTCTCCTCATCGCGACGGAAGAACGATCGAGTCGATGTCAGGGGCCACGAACAACCTCGACGCGCGAAGCGACGCTAGCGCGCCTCGCGACAGTGAAGGCTGTGCAGCCGGTGGCGGTATGCGCCTGTAGTCGACATTCGGCGGCACGTCAGTCTTCGGCAGGGAGAGGGCCGTGGTCGAACGCGGCGCAGATGAGCATCCGAGAACCGACTCGATCCGCTGGGGCAGCGACGTTGCGAAGTCATTGCCGCGGAAACAGTTCCCGCGAACCCTGTCGTCGCCGATGTCGGCAAATGCCAGATCGACACCGTTGTCGCGCGCGAGGTTTCGCTCGACAGTGTTGTTCTCGGGGGCAAAGTTGTCGAGCGACATCACCGCGATCCCGGCAACCGAGTTGCCGGTCACGAGGTTGCGGGAGACAAGGTTGCGGGTACCGCCGCCGACCGCGATGCCCAACCCGAATCCGCCCTCCGGCACGCTCGGGGCCGCGGGGTTGTCGTTGTCGGCGACCACGTTCCCGACAACGAATGTCTCTCGTTGCGGGGCGAGTTTCTCTGCCTTCTGGGAGTTCGGCGCAACACCGATCCGGTTGCGGGTGAAGACCGAATTGATGACATACACCCCGCCGGATGCATTGGTGCCGTAGTACCCGATGGCGTTCGAGTCCGCCGTGACGCGTCGCACGACTGTGTTGCACGGGCTGCACTGCCCCACGTAGACGCCGGAATCAGGGTGGCCCGACACGAAGGAATCCTCGATGACGCCGTTGGTGCTCGCAAAGGCGTAGATGCCGTAGAGACCGTTGTTGTAGGCCGTCACGTGGCTCACATGGAACCCGTCGAGCCAGCGTCCTTCGGTCCCGTAGACCACGGACGAGTCGACCGACGAGCCTCTCGTCGCGGCATCGATCCCGTTGAACACCACGCCGTTCTGGGTGAACGAGTGCACGGTCAGGTTGTGGATGCTCACACTGTCAGCGCCGACGAGGAAACCGTTCGGCCTGGAGTGCCCACCGTCGAGAACGACCTTGTTGCGGTCGACCCCGCGGATGACGAGATTGTCGGTCGACACCGTGACCGACTCGTCGTACGTGCCCTCGGCGATCTCCACGATGTCGCCCGGTCGCGCACTGTCGACGGCGGCCTGAATGGTCGCATGAACGCCCGGAACCGCAAGAACCCTGGGCTCATTGCTGTCGCCTCCGCATGAGGCAAGACCCGCCGAGAAGACCGAGAGCATGACGATGCCCGGTGTCACTGCACGTCGACGCATGACCGAGAACGATAACAGTGCGTGATTCCCGCACTAGTCACACAATGACCGAATGATGCTCATCACAACGCGACGAACATCAACACATTCATCTGCGTGCAATCCGCACGTGATGATCAGTAAAAATTTTCCGCTCTGCCCAAAGGGGCAACTGTGTGTCGCCCTATGCCTTGCGGATGACGCCGTCCTTGACGGCTGCAGCGGACACGGCCGGCGCGACCCGTGCAACGACCGAACGGTCGAACACCGAGGGAACCACGAAGTTCGGCGAGAGGTCAGCGTCGCTCACCGACTCGGCGATTGCAACAGCAGCCGCGAGCTTCATGCCCTCGGTGATGTCGGTTGCGCTCGCATCGAGTGCCCCGCGGAAGATTCCCGGGAAGGCCAGCACGTTGTTGATCTGGTTCGGGTAGTCGCTGCGACCGGTCGCCATGACAGCGGCAAGTCCGTCGCACTGCTCGGGCCGGATCTCGGGGTTGGGGTTCGCCATTGCGAACACGATCGGGTCCTTTGCCATCGAGCGCACGTCAGCCGCCGTGATCAGGTCGGGGCCGCTGACCCCGAGGAACACGTCGGCACCCTTCATCACGTCGCCGATGGTGCCCATCTTGCGTGACTGGTTGGTGTGCTCTGCGAACCATTCCTTGGCCCAGTTCATCTCGCCACGACCTGAGTAGATCGCGCCGACACGGTCACAGCCGACGACCTCGCCGACGCCCGCGTTGAGCAGGATCTTGCCTATGGCGACACCGGCGGCACCCACGCCGGCAATGACGACAGAGAGGTCCTCCATCTTCTTGCCGGTGATCTTCAGCGAGTTCCAGAGTGCCGCGAGGGCCACCACGGCGGTGCCGTGCTGGTCGTCATGGAAGACCGGGATGTCGAGACTGGCGCGCAGACGCTCCTCGATCTCGAAGCATTCAGGTGCCGCGATGTCCTCAAGGTTGATTCCACCGAAGGTCGGCGCGATGCGCTCGACGAACTCGACGACCTCGTCGGCCGTGCGTGCGTTGATGCACACGGGGAAACCGTCGACGCCACCGAACTCCTTGAACAGGAGCGCCTTGCCCTCCATCACCGGCATCGCACCCTCGGGCCCGATGTCACCGAGGCCGAGCACCGCGGTGCCGTTGCTCACGATCGCCACGGTGTTCTTGCGGATCGTGTACTTGTGGGACAGCGCAGGGTCGTTCTCGATGGCGGTGCACACACGCGCGACACCGGGCGTGTACGCCATCGACAGGTCCTCCTTGTCGTTGACCGGCGCGGTCGACAGCACGTGGATCTTGCCTGCCTCGTGCATCTTGAACGTGCGGTCCCACCAGTCCATCAGGGTGACACCATGGACGCTCTTCACGGCCTCGACCACCTGCAGCTGGTGCTGCTCGTCGCGGCAGTGGACCACCAGGTTGCGGCGCAACACGGGGCCGCGCACGTCGAAACCGTCGAGTGCGCCGATGTTGCCCCCTACGTCACCGATTGCAGTGCACAGGTGCCCGAGAGCTCCTGGGACATTGTCGAGCTGGCAATCCAGGGTGATGGAGAAAGCGGCGGTGGGCAGATTCGGCATAGGAAACTCAAGGCTACGCAGTCGGTACGGAAAACTTCAGGTTTGGGGTCCCGGAACCGCCCCCATTGGGGTGACCCGCCCCGACCCCTCACAGGCCGAGAAGCTCCTTGCGCAGTTCCCGTTTCAGGAACTTCCCGGTCGCATTCCGGGGGATCGGATCGCTGCGGAACCACACTCGGGACGGGATCTTGTGCCTCGCAAGGGTCACCCCGAGAAACACCCGCAGGTCTTCCTCTGTCAGGACCGTGCCGGGCCGCAGCACCAGCACTGCTCCCACCTCTTCTCCCAGGCGCTCATCGGGCACCCCGAACACCGCGGCCTCGGCCACGGACGGGTGGTTGTAGATGGCCGCCTCGACTTCCGAGCAGTACACGTTCTCACCGCCGCGAATCACCATGTCCTTGGCCCTGTCCACGATGTACACGAATCCGTCAGCGTCGATGCGCGCGACGTCACCGGTGTTCAGCCAACCGTCCTTGATGGTCTCGCGGGTGGCTTCCTCCCTGTTCAGGTAACCCGCAATGGTGACGGCACCGCGCACGCAGAGGATGCCCACGGTGTCGGGATCCCGCGGCAGGTCATTGCCGTCCTCGTCGACGAGCTTGCCCTCGAGTGTCGGCACGAGCGGGCCGCACGACTCGGGACGCTCGATGTACAACCGTGCCGAGTTGGCGGTGATGATGCCGCAGGTCTCGGTCATGCCGTACCCGGTGCCGGGGTTGCCGCCCTTCAGTGCACCGGCGATCTTGTGCACGAGATCGGGCTGCACGGCCGAACCGCCCCCGCCCATCGACTGCAACGATGAGGTGTCGCGGGTGGCCCAGTCGGGATGCATCAACAACTCGCGACCCATGGTGGGCACCCCCGAGAACGTGGTGACACGCTCACGTTCGATCAACTCCAGCGCACGACCGGCATCCCACTTGTACATCATCACGACCTTGGCCCCGGTGAGAGTCCCCGGGTGCAGCAGACAGTTGCACGCGGTCACGTGGAAGAGCGGGGTGGGCGCAAAGATCACCGCCGGGGCCGTCGACGATGGTGCAGTCGGCGCGGGAACGTCACCGGCGGCAACCGCCTTCTGCTCCGCCAGTGCAGTGGCGGCAGACATCGCGGCGATGTTCAGGATGTTCGCCACCGATCCCCTGTTCGTCAGCTGCGCCCCCTTGGGGAACCCGGTGGTGCCCGACGTGTAGAAGATGGTCGCATCATCGTCGGTGTCGATCTCGGCGTCGGGCAGGGCGCCCGGGTCGGGTGCCGACACGACCTCGGCCCAGTCGCGAGCACCCGCAGGCAATGCTCCCCCGTGACGCGCAACGACCAGGTGAACGGCCGGGGGTTGCTCGATCTGCACGAAACGCTCAAGACGTTCGCCATCAACGACCAACACCGTCGGTGTGCTGTCGCCCAGCGCGTACTCCATCTCTGCCGGGGTCCACCACGCGTTCATGCCGACGAGCGCTGCACCGAGCGAGACCGTGGCCCAGTAGGTCACCACCCACTCGGGGTAGTTGCGCATCGACACCGCAACCCTCGTTCCGCGACCGACACCGAGCCCACGCAGGTGACCGGCGAGGATCCGCACCTGTGCGTGGATCTCGGCGTAGGTGTAGCGCTCGTCCTCGAACACCAGGTACTCCTTGTCGCCGTGGAACGCGCTGATCTCCCACAGTGCGCGCATGTGGGGCGGCGCGGACACGAAGACCTTCGTGGGCACCCCTCGCACATCGCTCACGGTGGTGGCGAACGGCGAGCCCGGGGCATCGAGTTCCTGGCGTGCTGCGAGGTAGTGCTGGATCACGCCCCCATTGTTCCCCACATGTGACAAATGTCGCAAGGCGGACAGCCCGCCGTCAGCGCCCGCCTTAGGCTGGTCGCGTGAGGATTCGCCCATGACCACACCGTTCACCGTGAACGGCTGGAGCATCGAGGGCGACGCGGTCATCCTCTCGTACTCGGCCGGGCAGCACACGTTCGGCGAGTCACTCACCTTCCCTTCTGCGGTCAGCCCCGACCCGGTCGGCGAACGGATCCTCGACCTGTTGGCGATTGTCGCCGGGGTGAGCTATGCGAAGGCCTTCGCGCCCGCGGACATCCGGTTCCCCGGCATCAACATTGCTGAATCTGCACTCGAGGTCGTGGCCCGCATCTACGACGAGGGCATGCGCGAGTTCGCCCACCAGAACGGCTTGTCGCTCCCCGCGCCCTTCACGGTCACCGAGACCGCCCGGAGCCGAGCCTTCCCTGCGGACAGCACCGCCCCCGCGTCACGGCCCCTGATCCCCTTCGGCGGCGGGCGTGATTCGTGCGTTGTCGCATCGGCCCTGGGCCATCTCGAACCCACCCTGTTCACGGTCGGCGAGAATCCCCATGCGCGTGCCGTGGCGCGGCGCATGGACCTGCCGCTCGTCACGGTCGGGCGCACGATCGACCCAGCACTTCTGTCGTTGAACGCCGCCGGCGCGCCGAACGGCCACGTTCCGGTCACCGCAATCAACTCGCTGGTCTCGGTGTTCCACGCCCATGTCACGGGGCACAGCAGTGTCGTGATGGCGAACGAGAACTCCGCATCGCGCCCGACCCGGACCGTCGGCGGTATCGAGGTCAACCACCAGTACAGCAAGTCGACAGTGTTCGAGTCCCTGCTGTCGCTTGCACTGCGCGACACCGGCACCCCAGTGACCTACGGGTCAGTGCTCAGGGGTTTCTCCGACTCCGAGATCTCCCGGGCCTTTGCACTCAGGTGCACCAGGCTGCACGACGTCTTCATGAGCTGCAACCGTGCGATGGTGCGTGACCCTGACCGCCGCAGCGCACGTTGGTGTGGTGAGTGCCCGAAGTGCTTCGGCGTGTTCCTCTCCCTCGCGCCGTTCATGTCGCCCGACGACCTCACCGCAATCTTCGGTTCCGATCTTCTCGCTGACCCGGCCAACGGTCCCGGGTTCCGCGCACTCATGTCCCACGACACGAAACCGTTCGAGTGCGTGGCGGACGTCGACGAGGCGCGTGAGAGCTTGAGGACGCTGGTGACCGACCATCGATGGAGCGACCATGTGGTCGTTCGCGAGAGCAGGTCACTTGCCGAACCGCTCGCAGAAACCGCACCTGCGCACCCGGTAATTTCCGCACATCAGATGTTCCGACAGGAACTCGAAGCATTCATGGACACGGCGCGATGAGACTGTCGGAGCTCACCGGACAACGTGTTCTCGTGTGGGGCGGGGCCCGCGAGGGGCGCGCCGCTGCCGACTGTCTGGTGCGACAAGGATGCGCGATCGCCTTCGTCACGGACTCGCCGGGGACCGATGCCACCACCGCCGAGTCCTCACGGGCGTTCGGCGTCGACACGATCGCCGTCGGTGACATCGCGTCGTGGAATCCGGACTTCATCGTGCGGTCACCGGGTGTGTCCAGGTACAGACCCGAACTGTCTGTCGCGCCGTCCTCGAACCTGCTCGCCCTGTGGCTGGCCGACCAGGACCCGAAACGAATCATCGCCGTGACGGGCACCAAGGGCAAGAGCACCACCTCGACACTCATCGCGACGATCCTGCGCCATGCCGGGCACACCGTGGAACTGGCAGGGAACATCGGCCGGGCAGTCACCGAGGTCGACCCCACCGCAGAATTCGTGGTGGTCGAGGTGTCGAGCTACCAGGCAAGCGACTGCACCACCTCTCCCTCGATCGGGGTGCTCACCGCACTGGGCGACGACCACATCCCGTGGCACGGCTCGCTCGAGCGCTACCACACCGACAAGGTCAACCTGTTCGCACACCCGGGTCTCGAGCACATCATCTTCCACGATGATGATGCCGTCGTCGGCCGGCGCCTGGGTGATGCCGACATACGGGCAAGACGCTTCAGCAACTCGCGCCACTCCGTGCACGTTGCGCTCGCCACACCACAGGGCGAAGCGGCAATCGAACGCATGGGGAACACGACGTTCCCTCGCAATCTCGAACTGGCGATGGACGCAGCACTCGCTGCGGACAAC
This sequence comes from uncultured Bifidobacterium sp., assembly GCA_964513585.1. Lineage (GTDB taxonomy): Bacteria > Actinomycetota > Acidimicrobiia > Acidimicrobiales > Ilumatobacteraceae > UBA2093. The sequence goes on from CAZENK010000006.1 coordinate 9,740, forward strand.
TCCCTCACTCTCGCCCATGTGCTGGCCGCACTCGACGACACGGCACCCCTGCCCTCGCGCCAGCAACTCGTGGCGACGACACACGAACGTCGCTTCATCGACGACGCGCTGGCCAGCAACCCGCTCGGCACCATCGCTGCAATCGAGCGATTTGACAACGAACCCTTCGTGCTGATCATGGGGGGTGACGACCGCGACGTCGATTACGCGGACCTCTGCAGTGCGATCAACGGTTCATCGAACCTGCGCTCGATCGTGGTACTCGGCGGGGGCTCCGGTCGTCTGCACTCGGCACTGTTGACCACGAAATGCCCCGTGCGGGCCGTACCGAGCGATGATGTGGCCGATGCGGTGGCCCTGGCCATGGATGCATCAAGACCGGGCGACCGCATCGTTTTCAGCCCCGGGGCCCCTACGCCGCGCCGGATCGGCGATTTTGAGGTGCGCAGCGCCCGTTTCCTCGCCGGAATCCGCTCTCTCTGACCCGCCGACTGGCCGTTTCCGTCCCGATGGAAAAGCATTGCTTGTCCACGGCGCAAAGGGCCCGCCACAACTAGCCTTTCCTATTCGTGGGATCAGATAACACAGTCGATCGGGACTCGATCGAGCACGCTCGCCAGCTTGCCGAGCAGAACCAGTCACAGAACGCCGAGCCGACGCCCGCGCACCACACCGGCCACGGCCAGCAGGTCGGCACGGTGGCACTCGCCCTCGGCGCGCTCGGCATCGTCTACGGCGACATCGGCACCAGCCCGCTGTACTCGTTCAAGGAGGCCTTCACCGAGAAGTCGCACGTGATGACGGTCGACGAAATCAACGTGTTCGGCATCAGTTCGCTCGCGTTCTGGTCGCTCGTGATCATCATCTCGATCAAGTACCTCATGTTCGTGATGCGCGCCGACAACAACGGCGAGGGCGGAATCCTCGCGCTCACCGCGAAGGTCATCCCCGCACGCGGCGAGACGGTGCGCAACGGCGCTTTGCTCGTCACGCTCGGGGTCTTCGGTACCGCGCTCCTCTCCGGCGATGGCGTCATCACCCCGGCGATCTCGGTGCTGTCGGCTGTCGAGGGTCTCGAGAAGGTGTCACCCAACTTCGCCGACTGGGTCATCCCCATCGCGATCGTGATTCTCATGGGCCTGTTTCTCGTGCAGCGCCGCGGCACCGGGGCAGTCGGCAAGGTGTTCGGCCCGATCATGATGGTGTGGTTCGCGAGCATCGCCGTGCTCGGACTGCTGCACATCTTCGACGCACCCGAGATCATCAAGTCGGTGAACCCGTACTACGCGTACCAGTACTTCACCCACGAGACCGGCAAGGCGTTCCTCTCCCTCGGGTCGGTGTTCCTCGTGGTCACCGGCGGCGAGGCGCTGTATGCCGACATGGGCCATTTCGGACGGCGCCCGATCATGTTCGGCTGGTACGGCATGGTGCTGCCGTCCCTGCTGCTGAACTACTGGGGACAGGGCGCCTACCTGCTCGATCCGTCGCACAGGGAGGACGTGCACAGCATCTTCTATTCCATGGTCCCCGACCCGGTGCTGTTGCCGATGGTGCTGCTCGCGACCATGGCCACGATCATTGCCTCGCAGGCGCTCATTTCGGGCGTGTTCTCGTTGACCGCACAGGCGGTGCAGATGGACTACCTGCCGCGCCTGAAGATCCGCCACACCTCGCACCAACAGGTCGGGCAGATCTACGTTCCTCTCGTGAACTGGCTGCTCATGGTCGCCTGCATCGGCCTGGTGCTCGGGTTCCAGACATCATCAAATCTCGCCGCCGCGTACGGCATCGCTGTCACCATGACGATGACCATCACCACGCTGATCTTCTACAAGGTTCTGACCGACAACTGGAACTGGCCGCAGTGGAAGGCCCTCGCACTCTGCGTGCCACTCCTCGTGGTGGAGGCAGGGTTCCTCGGTGCGAACCTCATCAAGATTCCCCACGGCGGCTGGTTCGCCCTTGCAGTCGGCGTCATCCTGATGATCCAGATGCAGACGTGGCGCCGTGGCAGGTCGCTCGTGGCGGCGCGCATCCACCGCGGTGAGCGCCCCATCACCGAGGTTCTCGACGAGACCGAGGATGTCAAGCGCGTGAACGGCACCGCGGTCTTCATGTTCAAGGATCTCGGCAAGGCGCCGCCGGCGCTCGTGAACAACCTGCGCCACAACAAGGTCCTGCACAGGAACACGCTCATCGTGGCAGTCGAGGCCTCCCAGTTGCCGCGCGTCGACATCGACAAGCGCGCAACCGTGACGAAAGTGGGCCCCGGTGTGTACCAGGTACAGCTCGAGTTCGGTTTCATGGACGAACCCGACGTCCCCGCGACTCTGGCCGCGATGCACCACCCCGGGCTCGACCTCGACTTCGACGACATCACCTACTTCATCGGCCACGAGTCGATCATCGCGGGCAAGGCCCCGGGCATGAACCCTCTGGCCGAGCATCTCTTTGTGTTCCTCAACCGCGGCGCCGACAGTGCCAGCAGGTTCTTCAACCTGCCCGTCAACCGGGTGTTCGAGGTTGGCTCCCACGTCGAGCTCTGACGCCGTAGAGCACGCGCGACACCACCAACGCCGACAGGACTCCCACGAGAACCCCGGCGATCACGTCCGACATCCAGTGCACATTCAGCGCAAGACGTGTCCACGCCATCAACACGGCGCACGCGCCACCGACCCACAGCACCGAACGTTGCCGTGACGGGTAGACCCGGACCGACACCAGGTACACCGCAGCAAGCAATGCTGCCGTGTTCCCCGCATGTCCCGAGGGGAAACTCGCCGACTCCGCAGTGGCGAGCCAGAATTCGCGCGGTGGCCGGGGGACATCGGTCCATTCCTTCAGCGACGAGATCACCACGGCACTGAAGTACACGCTGACCAGGGGCAAAGAGGCATCGGCGGCCGAACGGGTGCGTTGCCACACGAACACGCCGACCACGGCCGCCACCGGGAGCAGCACCGACACGACACCCACGCGCGTGACAACGCCTGCCACCCCGGTGAGGAAAGGATTGGCGACGAAGAACTCCCACACGGCTTGATCGAACGAATCAACCACACCCACGAACGTCGACACCATGCACCACACCGTAGCCAGCGGGCGATTGCACGGTCGGTACGCTCGGTGTCAATGACCACGACACAGATGCCCAGCGTGTTCATCGGACACGGCAGCCCCATGAACACTCTCGAGATCAACACGTTCACCGAGGCCTGGCGGTCGTTGTCCGCACGGATTCCGCGACCGACCGCGATCGTCGCCGTGTCGGCACATTGGTACGTGAACGCCACGGCGGTCACTGCAATGGCATCACCGCGCACCATCCATGATTTCTCTGGCTTTCCCGATGAGCTCTCCCGCGTTCAGTACCGCGCCCCCGGCGACCCTGCGCTTGCAGCCCGTGTGGCGGGACTGCTCGACCCTGTTCCCGTGGTTCGCGACGAGGGGCAATGGGGCCTCGACCACGGCACCTGGTCGGTGCTCGCCCACATGTACCCCGACGCCGACATCCCGGTCATCCAGCTGTCGATCGACGCACGCCTCTCGGTCGCCGGGCACATGGAACTCGGCGCCAGGCTTGCGCCGCTCGCCGACGAGGGGGTGCTGCTGCTCGGCTCGGGCAACGTGGTGCACAATCTCGCGCGCATGAACTGGGGGGCGGGCAACACGGGGTTCGACTGGGCCGACCGGTTTGACCGGCACGTCCGCGACACAATGACGAGCGACCCCGCCGCGCTCCATCACGTCACCGAGCATGCCGACTGGGCCCACTCGGCCCCGACACCGGAGCACTTCCTGCCCCTCGCCTACGTGGCCGGCGTTGCGACAGCGCGGGAATCGCGCGTCACGTGCTTCAACGACTCGCGCACCATGGGTTCGTTGTCCATGACCTCGTACGTGGTCGAGGCTGCCTAGGCATCACGCACCGCGGGAGAGCCTCTCCTCGCGCAGTGCCGACCGGCGCACCTTGCCCGCATCATCGCGCAACGGGAAATCAACGAACTCGAACGTTCGCGGGATCTTGTACGACACCAGCCGTTCGGCGAGGAACTCTCTCAGTGCGTCGACGTCGATGTCCTGTTGCGACGCCTCGACGATCGCATGGACGATGTTTCCCTTGTCATCATCGGGCAGACCGATGACAGCACACGACCGCACGGCCGCGTGCTCCTGGATTGCAGACTCGATCTCTGCCGGGTAGATGTTTGCGCCACCCGACAGGATCATGTCTGCGGCACGGTCGCCGAGGTACAGGTACCCGTCGACATCGAGCCGGCCCATGTCACCGAGCGACTCCCACCCGCCCTCACGGGTGCGCGCGGTTGCCCCCACGTACCTGTAGGTCGGGGTGTCACGTAGGCTGCGCATCCACACCTCGCCCATCTCGCCAACGGGAACCTCGTTGCCGTCATCGTCGGTGATCATCACGGTGCCCGGGTTCACCCTTCCCACCGATCCCCTGTGCTCGAGCCACTCCGGACCGCTGATGACGGTCGCCGTCTGTGCTTCGGTGCCGGCGTACAGCTCGAAGATGCGTTCGGCACCCAGCCAGTCGATCCATGCCTGCTTCAGCCACTCCGGGCACGGCTCGGCGAGGTGCCACACGACGCGCAACGACGACAGGTCACGTGACGTGCGCTCCTCGTCGGGCAGGCGGAGGATCCGCTTCATCATGGTGGGAACCATGTAGAGAACCGTTCCGCGGTGGGTCTCGATCGCCTCGAGTGTCCGCGACGCATCGAAACGTGGCAGCACCACAACGTGCAGACCGTGGAGCAGTGCCTGGCAACTCCACACAGCAGGCCCGTTGTGGTACAGCGGTCCCGGCATCACGAGGCACCCGCCCGGGTCCATCATCAGAGGGGCCGGTGCATCGGGGTTCAAGGCTGCAGGGTCCCCCGACACGATCAGCTTCGGCCGGCCGGTGCTCCCCCCGGAGGTCGGGGCCTTCCACGACGCGGACACAACATAGGGAAGGTGCGAGGCATCGCGTGACGGTGCCCGAAAACCGGACGGCAGGCACGTGCGCCCCGGGTAGGTGCCCGGCTCGACACCGATGACAGCGGACGAACCGGCAAGTTCGATGATCGCGTCCTGCTCACGTTGCGGCAGGCGCGAGGAGACCGGCTGTGGTGTCGCCCCGAGACGCCATGCCGCGACGTACGCGACGAAGAAGTCGATGCTGTTCGGCACGGCCACGGTCACCATGTCGCCGGCGACGGTGCCTGTCTCTGCGAGATGCACCGCAAGGTCGTATCCCCGCTTGATCAACTCGCTGCGCGAGATCGACTCGTTCTCGCAGGTCACCGCCGGTGCACCGGGGTCCTGCGCGGCGAGGTCCTCGAGCCGCTCGATGAACGAGATCATGGAACCATGTCTAGCCGAGTCCGTACTGGCCCCCGCACACCGGGGCGGGCCGCAGCGCGCAATCCGCAACCGATCCCTGTTGCGACCCCATCGTGGTTACAGGACCATCGAGACCAACGGAAGCGACGCGAATGCCAGCAGGGTGCCGACGCCGACCATGAAGGTGACGACCTCGTCATCGAGGCCGGCTGACACCGCAACCAGGCCGGCCGTGACCATCGGCGGAGCCGCACTCTGCATGATTGCCGCAGACCATTCGATGTCGCCGCTTGTGCCCACTGCTGCGGCAACACCGAGCACCAGCAACGGAACGAGCAGCATCTTCACTGTGAGCCCCCAGACCGCGGGCCCCAGTGCCGTGCGGGTGATCCGCAGGCGGAAGCGCAGACCGAGTGCACCCATGGCAACCGGCGCCACGGTCATGCCCACGGCGTCCGCCGCATCGAGAAGCACGCCCTCCTGCACGAAACCGCGCAGCACGAAGCTCGACACGAGCGCGATGAACGGCGGGAAACGAACGATGCGCAGGATCATGCTGCGTGCACCGGTGTCGGCATTGCCGTACCGACCGGCCACCACAGAACCGTAGGTTGCAAGTGCAAGGAACGTACCCAACTGGTCGTATGCAATTGCGGGACCGGCGTGTTCGTCGCCCAGCAGCGCGCGCACCACGCCGAGACCGAGAAAACTCGTGTTGCCGAGCACTGCGACCAGGAGCAACGCGCCGGTGGTCTGCCTGCTCCACGACATGGCGCGGGAGAGCACCAGCACACCCAGTGCGCACACGGCAACCGATGACCACGCGATCGCCACGGGGACCAGCATCGGGGCGCCGATCTCCACGCGCGTCATGGTGCCGACGATCAGCGCAGGCAACGCCACCACGATGACGTAGCGCTCGGCCGCGGTGACCAGCCGTGCGTCGACCTGCACCCTGGACCCCACCGCCCAGCAGGCAAGAAAGGCGGACACGACGACGAGAAGCACCCAGCGAAACTAACGGAGCCCGACCCCGTTCCATGGAACTCCCCCGCATGCGCGTGTGGGACAATCTGCCATGGCCCAGGTGCAGCACAACATCAACTCACCGATTCTCGGAACCGTCTTCCGGGTGAAGGTCTCGGTCGGTGACGAGGTGGCGGCAACCGATGAAGTCGTGATCATCGAGTCCATGAAGATGGAACACCCCGTGCAGTCAGGGGTCGAGGGCGTTGTCAGCGCGATCCACGTTGCCGAGGGAGACACCGTGTCGGCCGGTCAGATGCTCGTCTCTGTGACCCCGGGAACCACACGCCGCACCGACACCGACCACGACACGGTGTCGCCGGCGTCGACCGTGCGGGGTGATCTCGAGCGGTACCGGGAGCGCAGACACCTCACGACAGATGCTGCGCGCCCGGAGGCCGTCGCCAGACGTCACCAGAGGGGCCAGCGAACGGCCAGGGAGAACATCGCCGACCTGGTCGACGACGGCTCGTTCGTGGAGTACGGATCGTTCGCCGTCGCCGCGCAAAGAAGACGACGGTCGCTTGACGACCTGATCGCGAACACGCCTGCTGACGGGCTTGTCGGCGGCATCGCCACCGTGAACGGTGCGGTGTTCCCCGGTGATGCATCCCGCGTGGCGGTCGCATCGTACGACTACACGGTTCTCGCGGGCACCCAGGGATTCCTCAACCACCGAAAGAAGGACCGCCTCTTCGACGTCGCCGAACGCAGAAGACTGCCGGTCATCCTGTTTGCCGAGGGCGGCGGCGGTCGGCCCGGCGACACGGACTCACCCGGGGTTGCAGGCCTGGACTGTCTTGCATTCTCGTACTTCGCTCAGCTGTCGGGCCTCGTGCCGCTCGTCGGCATCGCGTCGGGGTACTGCTTTGCAGGCAATGCGGCACTGCTCGGGTGCTGCGACGTGATCATCGCAACGGAGAACTCGAACATCGGCATGGCCGGGCCCGCGATGATCGAAGGTGGCGGCCTTGGCACCGTCGCGCCGGGTGACATCGGCCCGATCAATGTCCAGGCTCAGAACGGCGTCGTCGACATCAGGGTCCCCGACGAGGCAGCAGCCGTGGCGATGGCCAGGAAGTACCTCTCGTACTTCCAGGGGCCCACAGGTGACTACGCACGCCATGACGACGCAGCCATGCGTGACCTGGTACCCGAACAGCGCACACGCGTGTACGACGTGCGCACCGTGCTCGACACCCTGGGCGACATCGGTTCGGTCCTCGAACTGCGACCGTCGTTCGGCGTGGGGATTCTCACTGCACTCATGCGCATCGAGGGCAGACCGGTGGGCGTGATCGCCAACAACCCTGCACACCTCGGTGGCGCCATCGACGCCGACGCCGCCGACAAGGCTGCGCGGTTCGTGCAACTGTGCGATGCGTACGACCTGCCCGTGGTCAGCCTGTGCGACACGCCCGGCTTCATGGTCGGGCCCGACGCCGAGCAGCACGCCCAGGTCCGTCACTTCGGCAGGCTCTTCGTGACAGCTGCGAGCGTGACCGTGCCGTGGGTGACCATCGTGCTGCGGAAGGGCTACGGACTGGGCGCACAGGCAATGGCGCGCGGGAGTTTCCACACCAATGACATGACGGTTGCATGGCCGACGGGCGAGTTCGGCGGCATGGGGCTCGAGGGCGCCGTGCGTCTCGGTTACCGGAAGGAACTCGAGGCCGTCACTGACGAGGCCGAACGCGCCCGCCTCGAGGCCACGCTGATCGCAAAGGCATACGAGAACGGCAGTGCACTCAACATGGCCAGCCATGTGGAGATCGACGATGTGATCGACCCTGCCGACACTCGACAGCGGATACTCGCCGTCATCGGCGACCACGTGACATGGCGCACCAGAACGGGCAAGAAGCGCCCGATGGTCGACACCTGGTGATCAGAAGGCTGCGAGACCCTCGCGCAGCCGCGCAGCAAGTTCGGTGTCCGACACTGTGTTGGTGGCAGCGTCGATCTTCTCGTGCACCGTCGCAGCGGTGACCTGCGCGACCACGGTGCCGCCGAGCAGCGACAGCACCTCGGCTGTCGCCTGTGCCGCGTGCACCCCGCCGCCGGGCCCGGGAGTCACGGCGATCACCATCGACTTCTTGCCCAGGATCGGGCCCTGCATGAACGGGCGCGAGGCCCAGTCGATCAGGTTCTTCGTGACCGCAGAGTACGAGTGGTTGTACTCGGGGGTCGCGATGATCACCCCGTCTGCTTCTGCGACCGCGGCCCGCAGCGCGGCCACCACCTCGGGCACCGTGTCGCCATCGAGGTCCTGGTTGTACAGGGGAAGCTCGGTGATGTCGAAATGGGCGATCGTGGTGCCGGACGGCGCCAACGAGGGCAGGGCGTGGATCAACCGCGTGTTGAACGAGTCACGACGCAGGGAACCGGAGAATGCAAGAAGAGTGGTCATCGCCGCCTGACGATACGCACTCCGTGACCCGTATCCCACATCGTCACGACCAGTTCCTCGCCGTCGACCTCGACAAGGTGCACGCGCTCGATCGACACCTCGAAGAATTCACCGTCGACCGGTGTCCCCGGTCGCCACCCGAGCACACGGGCCGGATCGAGGGCTTGGGCCCGGCCGCTGACCCGGGCATCGCCGCCCTCGAGGGATTCGGACAGGGGCGCTGAGTGGAGTGCAATGCGACTGTCGCGCCGGATGTCGGAGGACTTGAGCGAATCCGGCATGCACCCGAACCACATCACACCGTCGTTCAGGAACACGTTCACACCGCTCAGACGCGGACTTCCGCCCGAGTCGAGGGTTCCGAGAACATGGTGCGCATGACGGGTGAAGCACTCGGCGACCCTCGGTGCAAGGCCGGGTGCACCCACGGAGAACTCGTGCCACTGGACCATGCGCCCCAAGGCTATGGCACACGACACGAAAGAATCATCGGGAGACATGGAACAATGGTCGCGTGACCATCTCTCCCCTCTTCGACCCCTCTGCCTGGCGCGACGTGCCGGGATTCTCGTTCACCGACATCACGTACCACCGGGCGGTCGACCAGGGAACTGTCCGCATTGCGTTCAACCGGCCCGAGGTCCGCAATGCGTTCCGCCCGCACACCGTCGACGAGCTCTACACCGCTCTCGACCACGCGCGCATGACCACTGACGTCGGCTGCGTGCTGCTCACCGGGAATGGTCCCTCCCCCAAGGACGGCGGCTGGGCATTCTGCAGCGGCGGGGACCAACGCATCCGCGGCAAGGACGGCTACAAGTACGCCGAGGGCGAGACCGAGGACACCGTGGACAGGGGCAGAGCAGGCCGGCTGCACATCCTCGAGGTGCAGCGACTGATCCGCTTCATGCCGAAGGTCGTGATCTGTGTTGTGCCGGGTTGGGCCGCCGGCGGCGGGCACAGCCTGCACGTGGTCTCCGATCTCACGCTCGCGAGCCGGGAGCACGCACGCTTCAAGCAGACGGATGCCGATGTTGCATCGTTCGACGGCGGTTACGGCTCTGCATACCTCGCCCGCATGGTCGGGCAGAAGTTCGCACGCGAGATCTTCTTCCTCGGTCGCGAGTACACCGCCGACGAGATGAAGGCGATGGGAGCGGTCAACGAGTCGGTGCCGCATGCGGACCTCGAGAAGGTCGCGCTCGAATGGGCACGCGAGATCAACGGCAAGAGCCCGACCGCCCAGCGAATGCTGAAGTTCGCGTTCAACCTCGTGGACGACGGTCTCGTGGGCCAGCAGGTGTTCGCCGGAGAGGCAACCCGCCTCGCATACGGCACAGACGAGGCAGCCGAGGGCCGGGAGTCGTTCCTGGAGAAGCGCGACCCCGACTGGTCGCCCTTCCCCTGGTACTACTGACCCTCGATGATCATCCCCGTCGCCGACCCTGCGGACACGCGTCTCGAGCCGTTCCGGTGGCGCGACCGTCAGTTGGCGAGCAGACTCGACCGGCTCGAGACCGTGGGGGCCGGTCTGTTCGTGGCAGAAGGCGATCTCGTCGTGGAGCGCGCGCTCGCAGCAGGCTGTGAGACCGTTGCACTCCTGTGCGAGCAGTCAACGGCCGAGCTGTTCGAGAGCAGACTTCCTGCGGTGCCGATCTACTCGGGTGCAGAGGACCTGCGACGCGACGTGACCGGCCTCGGGGTGCCATTGCGCGCCATGGGACTTTTCGTGCGGCCGCCGCTCGTGACCCCCGAAGAACTCCTCTCCCGGAGCACCAGGGTCATCGTGGTCGAGTCGGTCGACAACCCGACGAATCTCGGTTCGATCATCCGCAGCGCATCAGCGCTGGGGTGGGACGCGCTTCTTCTCACCCGCGGCAGCACGGACCCTCTCGCCCGCCGTGCCCTGCGAGTGTCGATGGGGACCGGTCTCGCGCTTCCCTTCTCCCGTCTCCCTGCGGACCAGGGTGCAATCGATCTACTGCACACCAATGCATTCCGCACCGTGGCGCTGACACCGCACGAATCAGCCGTCGATCTGCACCGGGTGACGGTCGCTGCCGGCGAACGCATCGCAGTGCTGCTCGGCAGCGAGCGCGACGGTCTTCAGCACGACACCATGACCGGCGCCGTCGAGCGCGTGTGCATCCCCATGCATCACGGTGTGGACTCTCTCAATGTCGGTGTCGCTGCCGCGATCGCGCTCTATGCAATGGGTCCGGCCGGGGGTCACTGATTCCGCAGGTGCTCCGCCGCGTTCACCACGTAGCTCGCCAGCTGCTGCACCACGGAGTCACGGTCTGCATCGGGAATCATGTGCGTGGTGCTCTCGATTGCTGCAGCCATGTGGGTCAGCCACCGGTCGCGCGCCGATGCATCGATGGGGAACGGATTGTGCCTCATGCGCAGCATGGGGTGACCGCGTTGCTCCATGTAGTCGTGCGGCCCGCCCCAGTACTGGATCATGAACAATGCCAGGCGTTCACGTGCCGCACGTGTGTCGGTGCCCTCCGGGTACATCGACATGAGGACGACATCTGTCTCCACCCCGTCGTAGAAGGCATCGACGAGCGCAACGAAGAAGTCGCGCCCGCACGTGTCGTACACCGACCTCTCGTCCGCCCCGGTCGACATGCTCACTCGAACCCGGGGTCTTCCCAGCCGGGGAAGATGTCGGGCAGTCCGTCACTCACGCGGTCGGGGTAGACCGCGGCGCGCTTCTCGAGGAAGCTGACCACACCCTCGCGCGAATCCGCACTGCGTCCGCGCTGCTGGATCCCCCGCGAGTCCACACGGTGTGCCTCCATCGGGTGTGATGCCCCCAGCATGCGCCACATCATGCGGCGCGACATCGCCACCGACACGGGCGCGGTGTTGTCGGCGATCTCACGGGCGAGCCCCAGTGCCGCCTCCATTAGACCCGACGCCGGGTGCACGCTGCGCACGAGACCCCCTTGGAGGGCCTCGGATGCCGGGAACACCCGCCCCGTGTAGACCCACTCGGCGGCGCGCTGGATGCCCACGATGCGCGGGAGGAAATACGACGAGCACGCTTCGGGGATGATGCCGCGCTTGGCGAACACGAAGCCGAACTTTGCGTCCTCGGATGCGATCCGGATGTCCATCGGCAGGGTCATCGTGACGCCCACACCGACGGCTGCACCGTTGATCACCCCGATGACCGGCTTCAGGCTCTCGAAGATGCGGAGCGCGACAAGGCCACCCCCGTCCCGCGGGACACCCTGCTTCGTCTGCACGTCGCTGCCGCCCTTGGCGAAGGTCTCCCCGCCGGACGACAGGTCGGCGCCCGCGCAGTAGGCGCGACCGGCACCCGTGAAGATCACCACCTTCACGTTGTCGTCGGCGTCGGTGAGGTCGAGAGCGGCGATGATCTCGTGCATCATCCTTCCCGTGAAGGCGTTCATCTTGTCCGGCCTGTTCAGCGTGATCGTCGCGATGCCGTCTGCGACCCCGTAGTCGATGTCCTGGAAGTCCATGCACCGACCCTAGCGATGCCGCCCGTGCGGGAAAGTGACGGGACTAGACGTCGAGGAACTTGCTCGACGCGACACCCGAGCCGACGCCGCCGGCAACTGCCCCGATCACGAGCAGCACGATCATCACGCCGTTCACGTACGACCCGGGCACGACGAGCGAACTGACGCCCGTGCCGGGCTTGAAGCCGGCCACGCCGGATGTCCACGCCTGGTTGAGGGCCCACAGGCCGCCGCACGAGACCAACGCGCCCAGCAGACCCTGGATGAGTCCCTCGAGGATGAACGGCACACGGATGAACCAGTCGGTCGCGCCGACCAGCTTCATGACCTCGATCTCACGGCGACGGGCGAAGATCGCCGTGCGGATCGTGTTCCAGATGAGGATCACCGCCACGGCCAGGAGCACGAGCGACATCGCGATGGTGACGGTGCGCACGAAACCCGACAGTGTCGAGATCACGTCGAACTCGTCCTCGGCGAGCGACACGCCCGCCACCCCGGGCAGGGTGCGGTACTGGTTCGCGAGACTGCGCACGAGTTCCGGGTCGGTGGTCCTCGGCACCACCTTGAACTGCGACGGGATTGTCTCGATCGACAGCAGGCTCAACGTGGTCGGGTCACCGGCAAAGACCCTCTTTGCCTCCTCGAAGCTCTCGGTCTTGTCGAGGTAGTCGAGCTTGTCCACGTCGATGACGTTCGGCTGCGACTTCAGGTTCTGCTCGATGAACGCGAGTGCATCGGGGGCGACGTCCGAGCGGACGAACACGATCATGCCCACGTCGCCGCGCCACTGCACGAGAAGGTTGTCGAATGACCGCTGGATGAGGAATGTGGCGCCCACGAGGAGCAGCGACACCGCAGAGGTGATGACGGCCGCGACTGACAGCGTGACGTTGCGACGGAAGCTCGCGATCGTCTCGCGCACCGCATAGGAGAGACGCTGGATCATTCGTACACACCCCGCTCTTGGTCGCGCACGATGACCCCGCGGTCGAGCTGGATGACCCGTCGGCGCATCGCGTTCACCACGCGGTGGTCGTGGGTGGCCATGACCACCGTCGTGCCGGTCCTGTTGATCGCGTCGAGCAGCTGCATGATGCCCTCACCCGTGGCCGGGTCGAGGTTGCCCGTCGGTTCGTCGGCAAGGAGAATCAGCGGCCTGTTCACGAACGCCCGTGCGATCGACACGCGCTGCTGCTCGCCGCCCGACAACTGGTGCGGGAAACGGTCCTCCTTGCCCGACAGACCAACCAGCTCGAGCACCTGGGGCACCTGGCTGGCGATCACGTGCTTGGGCTTGCCGATCACCTCGAGGGCAAAGGCCACGTTCTCGAACACGGTCTTGTTCGGCAGCAGCTTGTAGTCCTGGAAAACGTTGCCCATGGTGCGCCGCAGGTGGGGCACCTGGTTGCTCGCCATCTCGTTGATGTTGCGCCCCGCGACCCAGACATTCCCCCGCTCGGGCCGCTCCTGGCGGTTCATGAGCCTCAGCAGGGTGCTCTTCCCCGAGCCGGACGGACCCACGAGGAACACGAAGTCGCCCTTCGCAATGTCGAAGGAGGCGTCGCGCACGGCCGGGATCTCTGCGCCGTACATCTTGGAGACATTCTCAAGACGAATCATGAAGTAACACAACCTAGCAACGGCCCGCGCACCCACGGGGGCGGCCCCGGAACCCTTACTGGGACTGCTCCGACTCCCGTCGCCAGCGCAGGTAACCCTCCATGAACTGGTCGAGATCACCGTCGAGAACGCTCGCAACGTTGCCCGACTCCACCTCTGTGCGGTGGTCCTTCACCATCTGGTACGGCTGCAGCACGTAGGAGCGGATCTGGCTGCCCCACCCGACCAGCGCGGTCTTGCCCGCGATCCGGTCCTTCTCGGCCTGGTGCTCTTCCTCGATCTTTGCCGCGATCATCGCCTTCAGCCTCGTCATCGCCTTCTCGCGGTTCTGCAGCTGACTGCGCTCTTCCTGGCTGCTCGCCACGGCACCCGTCGGCTCGTGGATCAACCGGACGGCAGACGAGGTCTTGTTCACGTGCTGACCGCCTGCGCCCGACGCACGGAAGACCTCCATGCGAACGTCGGCTTCGTTGATCTCCACGTCGGGGGCGTCCATGACGGGCCACACCTGCACTGAGGCAAAGCTCGTCTGCCGGCGGCCCTGGTTGTCGAACGGGCTGATGCGCACCAACCGGTGCGTGCCGCGCTCGGATGTCATGAGCCCGTACGCGTAACGACCCTTCATCGTGAACTCCGCCGACATGATCCCGGCCTCTGTCCCCTGGCTGATGTCATCGATCTCCACGTCGTACCCGCGGCGCTCGGCCCAACGGGAGAACATCCGCAGCAGGATCTCGGCCCAGTCCTGTGCGTCGACGCCGCCGTCCTTTGCGTTGATCTGCACGATCGCATCCGCCTCGTCGTGCTTGCCGGTGAAGAGGCTGCGCATCTCCAGCACGTTCAACGCTGCGGACACCTGGGCGATGCCGGACTCGATGTCGCCCTCCTGGGAGGCGTCGTCCACCTCGCGGGCGAGCTCATGGAGAACCTCGAGGTCCTCGACCTGCGAGTACAGCGACGAATACTCGTCGACGTCACCCTTCACGTTCGCGTACTCGCTGTTGATGCGCTTGGCGAGCTCCTGGTCGTCCCACAGGTCCGGGCGCGAGATCTCGATCTCGAGTTCCGACAGACGTGCGCGCGACTGGTCGATCTTCAGGTAGCCCCTGGCCTCCTCGAGACGCCGGGCGAGTTCGCGGAGGTCCGCCGTGAAATCACGCATGGTGTGCTGCCCTGTCCCTGTGTGTCACGCCACCGCGCCGTGACACACCTTGTACTTGCGGCCAGAGCCGCACGGACAGGGTGCATTGCGCGGCGTGTTCGACCAGTCGTTGGCGTCCTTCACAACGGGCTTCTGCGGGGCATCCGCGACCGGGCGGATCAACTCGGGATCCACGTCGTCGCCCACGAGGGCCGCCGCGGTGAACCCGTCCGTCTGCACATCCTCGTTGCTCGTCTCGGTGAGGTTCTGCACGCGCACGGCGGGCTGTTCCTCCTGCACGACCTGCACGTGCATCACGTAGCGCACGAAGTCCTGCGCGATGCCGACCATCATCTGGCCGAACATCTCGTAGCCCTCGCGCTGCCACTCCGTCAGGGGGTCCTTCTGGCCCATGGCGCGCAGGTTGATGCCCTCCTGCAGGTAGTCCATCTCCTCGAGGTGCTCGCGCCAGCGCTGGTCGATGATGCTCAGCATCACCTGGCGCTCGATCTGGCGCATCACGTCGGAACCCAGCTCTGCCTCGCGACGCACGTAGTGCGCACTCGCGTCGGCCATGACGAGGTCGTACACGGCGTCGGTGTCGACACAGCGCTCGATGTCCGCCTCGGTGACAGTGGCGGGCCAGTAGGTGCGCAGCTCGCCGGCCAGGCCGTCGATGTCCCACTCGTCGTTCGCCTCGGACACACAGTGCGTCGCGATCAGTGCGTCAACAGCCTCGGCGAGGTACTCCATGGCGGCCGACTTGAGATCGGCACCCGACAGGATCTGGTCGCGGCGCATGTAGATGACCTTGCGCTGCTCGTTCATCACCTCGTCGTACTTGAGCACGTTCTTGCGGATCTCGCCGTTGCGCTGCTCGACGGTCGTCTGCGCGCGCTCGATCGCCTTCGTGACCATCTTGGCCTCGATGGCTTCGTCCTCGGGCAGGGTGCGACCCATGACCCAGCTGAGCGCCCCGGTGGCGAAGAGCCTCATCAACTCGTCGTCGAGCGACAGGTAGAACCGGCTCTCACCCGGGTCACCCTGACGACCGGAGCGACCGCGCAGCTGGTTGTCGATGCGTCGACTGTCGTGGCGCTCGGTTCCGAGCACGTAGAGACCACCGATCGCACGGACCCTGTCGCCCTCCTCGGCACACTGCTGCTTGAACACCGGGAGCAGTTCGTCGTAACGGGCGAATGCGGCGGCGCGGGCGGCCTGGAAGTCGGGATGCAGCTGATCGAGTGGTGCCGGCAGCGCGAACTCATCGACCATCACTGCAGCATCGAACCCCTCGGCCAGCACCTGCTGGCGCGCGAGCAGCTCGGGGTTGCCGCCGAGAAGGATGTCGACGCCTCGACCCGCCATGTTCGTGGCCACCGTGACGGCGCCGAGACGACCGGCCTGCGCCACGATCTGGGCCTCGCGGGTGTGCTGCTTGGCGTTCAGGACCTCGTGGCGGATGCCGCGCTTCGTGAGCTCACGCGAGAGGTACTCGCTCTTCTCAACGCTGATGGTTCCGACCAGGATCGGCTGGCCCTTCGTGTTGCGCTCGACGATGTCCTCGACGACGGCACGGAACTTGGCCACCTCGGACTTGTAGATCAGGTCGGCGTGGTCCTCGCGGATGTTCGGTCGGTTCGTGGGGATCGGCACGACCTGCAGGTCGTAGGTGTTCACCAGCTCGGCCGCCTCTGTCTGGGCGGTACCGGTCATTCCGGCGAGCTTGTCGTACATGCGGAAGTAGTTCTGCAGCGTGATCGTGGCGAGGGTCTGGTTCTCCTCGTTGATCCGCACCCCCTCTTTCGCCTCGACCGCCTGGTGGATGCCCTCGCTCCAGCGACGACCCTCGAGGATGCGGCCCGTGAACTCATCGACGATCTTCACCTCGCCGGCATCGACGATGTAGTCCTTGTCGCGCTTGTAGAGCTCCTTGGCCTTCAGTGCCGCAGCAAGCTGGTGCACCAGGTTCTGCTGCACGGCATCGTAGAGATTGTCGAGGCCGAGTTCCTTCTCGACCTTTTCGACGCCCGACTCGGTGGGGAACACGATTCGCTTCGCCTCGTCGACCTCGTAGTCGACATCACGCGTCAACGTGCGCACGATCGAGGCGAACTTGTAGTACATGGAGGCGGCGTCGGCCAGACGACCGGAGATGATCAGGGGCGTGCGCGCCTCGTCGATCAGGATGCTGTCGACCTCATCGACGATCGCGAAGCTGTGGCCGCGCTGCACCTTCTCCGACAGCGACCAAGCCATATTGTCGCGCAGATAGTCGAAGCCGAACTCGTTGTTCGTGCCGTAGGTGATGTCGCAAGCGTAGTCCTCGCGCTTCTGCTCGGCGGACTCGCGGAAGCCGGGGATCACGAGCCCCACGCTGAGGCCGAGCCACTGATGGATGCGGCCCATCCACTCGGCATGGAAGCGAGCGAGGTAGTCGTTCACGGTGATGACATGCACGCCCTTGCCCGAGAGACCGTTCAGGTACGCCGGCAGGGTCGACACCAGGGTCTTTCCCTCACCGGTCTTCATCTCCGCCACCCAGCCGAAATGGAGAGCGGCGCCGCCCATCAACTGCACGTCGAAGTGGTACTGACCGATGACGCGTCGGGCCGCCTCGCGGACGACGGCGAATGCCTCGACGAGGATGTCGTCGAGTGTCTCGCCGTTCTCGAGCCTCTGCCTGAACTCGGGCGTCTTGGCCTTCAGTTCGGCGTCGGAGAGGGCCTCCATGGCCGGGCCGAGGGCATTGATTTCGGGGACGAGGCCCTGCAGGGCCTTGACCCGCTTGCCATCACCCGCCCGGAGGACGCGATCGAGAACTTTCATGCAAAGAGAGAGCCTACCCGTGGCACGCTCGCCCGTCGGTTCGTCCCGGCCTGCGGAACTTCACAAGAATCAACGGGATGAGCCAACGACTCGCCGACGCCGTGATCTTCGACCTCGGTGGGGTCATCATGAAGAACGGAAGTCCCAGGGACTTCACACAGAGATACCCCGACCATGACCCGGCCCTGGTTGCCGAGCTGCTGATGGGCCCCCACCATCTCGACACCGACCATCCGTGGCACCGCGTCGAGCGGGGTGAGATCACCTTTGCCGAGTGCCGCAGACTGACCAAACAGATTCTCGATGATGCCGGCATCACCGCCCGGCCTGCGGCTGCCGCCGCACAGACGGAGAGCAACAGCACTTTCGAGTTCCGCCTCGATGACGACATGGTCGGTTTCATCCACGACCTGAAGGCGGACGGCCGGCCCGTCGCTGTTCTCACCAACAACGTGAGGGAGTTCCGCGAGTGGTGGTGGCCGCTGCTGGACTTCGCCTCGATCTTCGACACCGTGGTCGACAGCCACGAGGTGGGCATGCGCAAGCCGAACCCGGAGATCTACCGACTCACGCTCGACCGCATCGGTGCGGCCCCTGCACGCACGGTGTTCCTCGACGATCTGCAGGCGAACGTCGACGCCGCGAACGATGTCGGCATGCACGGCGTTCTGGTGGAACAGGATTCGGCAGGTGCGATCGCACGCGCCCGCCTGCTCACGGGGCTCAGCTAGCCGAAGATCTCGTGAAGGATCGCGTGCTTCGCCATGCGGTCCCATTCGGCGCGCAGCGGTTCATTGTCTGTGTCGTCGACCATCACACGCATGTTGATGATTCCCTGGCCCCAGAGAGCGATCGCAAACAGGTTCTTGTCTGCACTGATCCAGCCCCTGTCCACTGCGGGGGCGTAGGCCGTCGCAACCGCCCCGGCATAGTCCCTGTCGATGTTCCGGATCTGCTCGCGCAGTGCCGGCCGTGAGATCGACGACCCGAGCACCTCTGCCCGCAGACGACGGTTGACCGCGCGCTCATCACCGAAGATCAGGTCGAGGGCGCGCGAGAAGTTCGCCCGCAGGGACTCGCGGGAGTCAGCCTCGGCGATGTACCGGAACAGGTGCTCCGACGCCTCGAGCGAGGAACGGCGGTACCGCTCGGCCTGTGCCGCGACAATGAGCCCTTCCCTGTTCCCGAAAGCCCGGTAGAGGATCGGCGGGGTCACCCCGCACTCGATCGCAATGGGGTTGGTGCGGATACCCACCTCGCCCGACTTCTCGATCACCTCGATTGCGCGCTCGAGTATGCGCTCGTACGAACTCAACTCTCCCGTGTCGACAGTCAATCGCGGCGCCATCTCCCCAGTATCCCAGTTCAGGAAAAGTTTTCCCGAACCCTGGCGGCAACCACGCAGACGACCTCCCGTGCCCCGACCATTGCCAGGGCCTCGACAGCAGCGGTCATCGTGGCACCGGTCGTCATCACGTCATCGATGATGCACACCGAACGACCCCTGACACACGGGTGCGCGACGAACGAGACGCCGGCCAGACGTTCGGTGCGGGTGCGGCCGGTCTGGCGGCCCGTCGAGGTTCGTCTGAGCACCGACCGCACCCGGACCCGGCACATGGCACCGACATGCCGGGAGACGAGTTCGGCATGGTCGAAGCCCCGCTGTTGACGGAGCTCGGCGTTCGTGGGAACCCACGACAGGAGATCACACTTCACGTGGTGCTCGACGATCGGGGCACACATTCGCGCCAGATCACGTGCCCTCCCCGCATCACCGTGGTACTTCACTGATGCAACCAGGTCACGGATCTCCGGTGAGTACTCTGCGGCCGCAAAACGACGGACCACCAGTGGATCACCGTTGACTGCAGTGCGCGACACTTCGTGGAATGCAGCGCGAGCCGGCGCAGTGCAGTCAGTACGGTGTATCTCCATGGTCTCTGCCCCCGCACCTTCCCCGGCGCGACCCCTCCGTGAACGCTTCGCCGAACGACTGGCGCGATGTGTTCTCGGGCTCGCCGGGTTCGGAAGCGGCATCGCATTCTTCGTCGAGGCCGACATCGGCGTGCCGCCGTGGGACGTCTTCCACCAGGGCGTCGCGGGCAGGACCGGTCTCGGACTCGGCACAGTGCTGATCATCGCGTCGTTCTTCGTGCTGTTGCTGTGGATTCCCCTGCGGCTGCGCCCCGGTCTCGGCACGTTGCTGAATGCGGTGCAGATCGGCCTCGTGGAGAACATGGTGCAGCAGGCGCTGCCCACGCCCGACTCGCTGCCCGTGAGGATCGCATTCATGTGCGCGGGCATGGTGTGCATCGCACTCGGGTCGGGCCTGTACATCGGCGCCGAACTCGGCCCGGGCCCGCGCGACGGACTCATGCTCGGCCTGAACGCGCGCTACGGAATCAGTGTGCGCCTCGCGCGCACGGTGGTCGAGGTCTCGGTGATGCTGGTCGGCGTCGTGCTCGGCGGCTCGCTCGGCGTCGGGACGTTCGTCTTTGCTCTCGGTATCGGGCCGCTCGTGCAGGTGACACTGCGCATGTTCCGCATGTCACCGTCGCTCGTGGCGCGGGCCGAGGGCGAGGCGATCGAGCAGTGAACGCAAAGAGGCCGCCGGGTCACCCCGACGGCCTCTCGTGAGGATGCTCTAGTAGCGGTAGTGCTCGGGCTTGAACGGGCCGGCCGGGTCGAGATCGAGGTATTCGGCCTGCTCGTCGGTGAGCTGCGTGAGCTTCACACCGAGCGCATCGAGGTGCGCACGCGCGACGCGCTCGTCGAGGTGCTTCGGCAGCACGTACACGCCCGTCGGGTAGTTCTCGAGGTTGTTGAACAACTCGATCTGGGCGATGACCTGGTTGCTGAAGGAGCAGCTCATCACGAACGACGGGTGCCCGGTGGCGCAACCCAGGTTGACCAGGCGCCCCTCGGCCAGCACGATGACCGCGTGCCCGTCGGGGAAGGTCCACAGGTCGGTGCCGGGCTTCAGCTCGTCGCGCGTCGCCTTGCTGCGGCTCAGGCCCACCATGTCGATCTCGTTGTCGAAGTGGCCGATGTTGCAGACGATTGCGTTGTGCTTCATCTTCTCCATGTGTTCGGCCGTGATGATGGCCTCGTTGCCCGTGGCGGTCACGAAGATGTCGGCGGTCTCGAGCGCTGACTCGAGTGTGTTGACCTCGTAGCCCTCCATCGCCGCCTGAAGTGCGTTGATCGGGTCGATCTCGGTCACGATCACGCGTGCGCCCTGGCCGCGCAGCGACTGCGCACAGCCCTTGCCCACGTCGCCGTAGCCGCAGACCACGGACAGCTTGCCCGCGATCATCACGTCGGTGGCGCGGTTGATCGCGTCGATCAGCGAGTGACGGCACCCGTACAGGTTGTCGAACTTGCTCTTCGTGACCGAGTCGTTCACGTTGATCGCAGGGAACAGCAACTCGCCGTCCTTGGCCATCTTGTAGAGACGCTTGACACCGGTCGTGGTCTCCTCGGTGACGCCCTTGATGTGCTTGGCCATCTCGGTCCACTTGGTGGGCTCGTTCTTCAGCGAGCGCTGCAGCAACCCGAGGACGATCGCAAGCTCGGGGTTCGAGGCAGAGGTCGGGTCCGGCACCGCACCCGCCTTCTCGAACTCCACGCCCTTGTGCACCAGCAGGGTTGCGTCACCGCCGTCGTCGAGGATCATGTTCGGGTGACCGCCGTCGGGCCATGTCATCATCTGCTCGGTGCACCACCAGTACTCCTCGAGGGTCTCGCCCTTCCACGCGAACACGGGGACACCCTGCGGGTTGTCCTCCGTGCCGTTCGGGCCGACCACGACTGCCGCTGCCGCGTGGTCCTGTGTGGAGAAGATGTTGCAGCTCGCCCAGCGCACCTCTGCGCCGAGCTCGACGAGGGTCTCGATGAGAACCGCGGTCTGGATGGTCATGTGCAACGACCCGGAGATCCGCGCGCCGGCCAGGGGCTTCGACGGGCCGAACTCCTTGCGCAACCAGCGGAGGCCGGGCATCTCGTGCTCGGCCAGGTGGATCTCCTTGCGACCGAACGGTGCGAGGCTCAGGTCTGCGACGCGGTAATCGCGGCGCGCGGCAATGGTGGACATGGGGACTCCTTCAGGATCGGCTCACGCGAGGCGCATGAGCATCAATGGATCGAGGCTGGGGCCTGCTGGCACCACTCACTTCAGCCCGATCGGTGAACCACCTTACCGAACGGCTAGGCCGAGAATGTGGGTTTGACGCCCTGCGAGTCGATGATTCCCTGCAGCCGCCCGTGCTCCGCATCGTCGACCACCCGTGATTCCTCGAGCAGCATGACCGGGATGTCGTCGATCACGGGGAATGCACGGTGCGTCCGCGGGTTGTAGAGGATTCCCTCGGACTCGACGAGCCAGAGGGGGCCCTTGTCCTCCGGGCACGCCAGTATCGCGAGCAGTGATTTGTCGATGGCCATGATGAGTCCTTTGGTTCAGACCGATGTTACGAGCGAGAGCACCTCGGCCACATGGTCGTCGCACTCGTCACGGGTCGCGGCCTCGAGATTCAGGCGCAACAGCGGCTCGGTGTTCGACGGACGCAGGTTGAACCACCAGTCACCGCAATCCACGGTGAGCCCGTCGATCCAGTCCTGCGGCCGCCCTTCGTACGACTTCGACACTGCGTTCATCACGGCCTGGGCATCGGAGACGCTCGTGTTGATCTCTCCGCTCGCCTCGTAACGCTCGAACGGGCGGCGGAACTCCGACAGCGGCACACCTGCGCGCGAGATCTCCTGCAGCATGAACATCGTGGCGATGATCCCCGAGTCGGCACGGAAGTTGTCGAGGAAGTAGTAGTGCGCGCTGTGCTCCCCCCCGAACACGGCACCGGTGTCGGCCATCACCTGCTTGATGTTGCTGTGGCCCACCTTGGTGCGCACCGGCACGCCGCCGTTCTCGCGGATCACCTCGGGCACGCTGCGTGAGCAGATCAGGTTGTAGAGCACCGTCGCCCCCGGGTTAGCACGCAGCACACCGGCGGCGAGGATCGCCGTGGTGCTCGATCCGGAGAGCCCACGACCCTTCTCGTCGACCACGAACACACGGTCAGCGTCACCGTCGAAGGCAAGACCGATGTCGAACCCGCCGCTCACGACCCGTGCCTGCAGGTCACGCTGGTTCGCCGGCTGGATGGGGTCAGCCGGATGGTTCGGGAATGACCCGTCGAGCTCGGGGTACATGACCTCGAGCTGCATCATCGGGAGACGCTCGAACACCACGGGCACGATCAACCCACCCATGCCGTTGGCAGTGTCGGCCACCACCTTCATCGGCCGCAACGATGTGGTGTCGATGAACGACACCACGTGGTCGGCGAACTCATCGAGCATGTCGCGGCTCGACAGCGTGCCGCGGGCGACGACCGGTGCGGGCCCACGACCGGACAGCACGTTCTTGGCGTCGTCACGGATCCGGGCGAGGCCGGTGTCGATCCCGAGGGGGCGCGCACCCGACAGGCAGAACTTGATGCCGTTGTACTCGGCAGGGTTGTGCGAGGCCGTGAACATCGCTCCCGGCACATCCAGCACCCCGGCGGCGAAGTACACCAGGTCGGTGCTCGCGAGGCCGAGATCGATGATGTCGACGCCGCGCGACATCGCACCGTCGGCGAACGCGGCGGCCAGCGACTCGCCCGTCACGCGCATGTCGCGGGCGACCACGATGGTGCGGGAACCGGCAAAGTCGGCGAACGCAACGCCGAGCGCATGCGCGACATCGTCGTTCATCTCGTCGGGAGTGGTGCCCCGCACGTCGTATGCCTTGACGATTCGGTCAAGGACCGCAGGGTCTGTGCTCATCGGAACTACAGGTTATCCGCGCCCCGCACGCCCTCGGCTGATGTCCCCGTCCCGGCTCCATCGTCTCGGCGGTCATTCTCGACACCGTCCTCGTCGACATCGTCGTCGTTGCCGTCGATGACATCGTCGTTCCCGACGCTCGGCGGCAGGGCTGTCCCGTACCGGAACCGTCTCCGCATCATGTAGGCCATCATCACGATGCCCGCAAACGTGAGCAGGTACGAGGATCTGTCGAGAACCGAGGGCTCGTACGACATGCGCACGTTCTTCTCGGTCGGCACCACGAGCATCATGTTCGGCGCCACCCGGTAGACCTCGTCTGCGCCGCGCACGGTCCAGTTCGGGAAGTAACTCACCTTCACGAGTACGGGTGTACCGATTCTGTCGACGCTGAACGACACGGACTCGGAACCGATCACAACGTTCGACACGGTGGCAGGTTCGACGGCAACCTTCCTCACCGTCTGCGCCGGCTTCACGACATCGACCTGTCGGCCCGGTTCCCCCTCCTCGCCCACGCGACGCGACTCGTCAACGACCGCATCGACGCGCTGCCAACTGTCAGGTCCGTCAGCGACCGGCACTGCGGGCCAGTCCTGCGTGTTCTGGAAGTACGAGGTGCCGATCTCCAGCCAGCGCTCGCGGCGGTCGCCGTCGCGCTTGTTCACGACAACGGGCTGGGTGTCGAGTGACACCACCATCGGCAGGTCCGCAAGCTCGTACACGTGCCACGGGCCCGACGTGGCCACCTTCACGAGTTCGGGAACCGTGTCGGCCTTCTGCACTGCCTCGGGGGTGAAGGCCATGTAGTACTTGATGCCGAGCATCTGCATGTACCGCACGCCCTTCACCGGGTCGTTGTTGTCGTAGCGCAGCTCCCGCACGGGGTTGCTGCTCTGTTTGGAGAGCGCGGCCGCGGTGATGAAGTGGTACGGGGTCGTCCCGGCGGCCTCGAAGTAGAGACCCTCCATCGACCCGATGCAGCTCTTCGTCCAGAACGGCAGCAGCATGAGCGCCATCGTGGTGCCGTACTTGTTCAGCTCGGAGTTGTTCTCCCACAGCGCCCGCCCGCACCCGTGCTCGGGGTTCTTGCCCAGGGCGTCCATCGTCTTCACGAGATCGTGGTACTCGCCGTACGAGGCCTTGCCCTCGTAACCCTCGAAGTTCCAACGGGCCCATCCGTCCGAGAACGCGCGGGAGGCGGGGAACTTCAACGGACCCCATGCGTAGTGGCTCCCGGCGGCATCACTGGTGACCTTGGCGAAGGGCAACGACTGGTACCGCACACCGATCACCACGAGACAGAACAACGAGAACACCCACAGCACGGTGGTCCCGAGACGCGTGCCGTCCGCCGCTGCGTGGGCCGGCGGGGCACCCTGCGACCTCTCGAGTGCGATCACACGCTTCACGTAGACCGCGATCTCGTAGACGCCGACCGCGGCAAGCATGTAGCGCAGCACGTACACGAACGGGAGAACACGCGGGTTCCACAGCAGCCCGATCACCGGCAGGCTGTCCTGGGCCAGCTTCACGCCGACCATCAGCAGCACCATGTACACACCCATCCAGATGCCGAAGTGGCGCCTGCGCACCCACGAGCCGACGAAGCCGGCCAGCGACAGCACCACGAGGACGATGTCCCACGTGGTCGACAACGGGAAGTACATCTCCCACATCGAGTTGAACGACCCGCCACCGGGTTCGGAGCCGTACTTCATGTCGGTCATGAACGCATGCCCGCCGAGGAACGGCACCACCCAGAACGCAGAGAGCAGGATCGCGCAGCCGATCGTGGTGAGCCCGTAGCGCAGGCGCTGACGGTCGAGACGCAGCAGCATCATCAGCGCAACGCCACCGAACACGAACATGAGAACGATGCCGTGGCTCAGTGCCGAGAGCGCGATCGCCAGTGCCGCCCACCCGCGGTACCGGCCGTCATCCAGCCCGCGCGCGAACAACCCGAAGGCCACCATCGCGAGAGCGAGGGAGATCGAGTGCGAGAACTCGCCGGCCATGGTGGAGGGGATGTTGCCGCCGTAGATGGTGAAGCTCTCGTCGAGCAGGAACATCGTCGCGCCGACGACCATCAACTCGGGCAACGGGTACGGCAGTCGCGCGACGCGGCCCATGAAGAACACGCACGACGGGAACGCAACGAGGCCGAGCACCACGATGAGCTTGAAAGCGATGCCGTACGGCAGCACGATGTCGAGCAACACGATCAGCAATGCCGGGACCACCATGTAGAAGCGGTACGACGGCAACCCTGCGTACCAGTCCATGCTCCAGCCCGTGAGCCGCCAGTGCGGCAGCAGCACGTCGCGCAGGTAGGCCGGTCCCCACACGTGGGCACCCATGTCGCCGCCGGTCGGGGTGTTGTTGCGCAGGATCAGGTTCGGGTGCAGGATCGACAGCACGATGAGGGTCGCCCCGAGCACGACCGCCGTGGTGCTCATCGCCTTGAAGGTCGCGACCCATTCCGACTCCGGTGCAGGCGTGGCCGGCTCCCGGTCCTGTGTCGCGACCTCGTTGTCGTGCGTCTCCATCGAATCCTTGTCCTATGTGAGTGAGACCAGCAGCAGACCGGTCGCGTTGAATGCCATGTGGGTGACGATCGGCATCCCCAGTGTGCCACTCCACTGGCGCAGCACACCGAGCAGCAGGGCGAACACGAACAGCCCCGGGAACTCGACGGGCGCGAGGTGGATCGCGGCGAACAGTGCCGCGGTGATCACGATCCCGGTCGGCGCGCCGATGACCCGCACGACACCGGTCTGGATCGAACCCCGGTAGACGATCTCCTCCACGATCGGCGCGCCGATGACAACGATCGCCACGAGCACGATGATCCACGCACCCGGCGCCGTGCTCACGATGTCCTCGGCCCGTTTCGACACCGCGTCGAACGAGAAGGTGTCGGGGAAGAAACGGGACAGCGGCCAGTTCACGAGGTTCACGAGGACCAACTGACCGAGGACGCCGGCCGGAACACCCACCACGACATCCCGCGGCGAGAACCAACCGCGCCAGGCGCGCGACGGGGGCTCGGCCTCGAACGGCAACAGTCGTGGGAACGCCAGGAGGTACACGGTCCACATGGCAAGGACGTTCATCCCGAGGACCCACACGGGGATGTCACGGATCTGACTGCCGGAGTGCCCGCTCGCCATGATCACGATCGTGGCCGCAAGGGACCCCGCCACGTAGACGGTGAACCATGCGACGACGA
This sequence comes from uncultured Bifidobacterium sp., assembly GCA_964513585.1. Taxonomy (GTDB): domain Bacteria; phylum Actinomycetota; class Acidimicrobiia; order Acidimicrobiales; family Ilumatobacteraceae; genus UBA2093. The sequence goes on from CAZENK010000006.1 coordinate 36,682, forward strand.
TTCTCAGGAGCTCACGGGGCCCGCCCTCAACGGCCATGACCGTCAGCCGGCGAGTCGGCCGGCGTCGTAGACATGCACGCGCTGACGACGGTCCTCGAGGTGCCAGCCCGCGGGCGGCTTCAGGCGGCCGGCGTGCTGCTCACACAGGTCGTACTCGTGCGGGTCGCGCTCGGCGCTCAGGTCGTCCAGCCAGACCACCGACCGTGCGTATTGATAGGTCAATGTGACCGCCGCCTTGTGGACACACCCCTGTCGAGTGCACTGCCGAGCCATGGCAAAACGGTAGTCATCACCGTGACCAAAATCGGCGATGCCGACTGATGACTGGCGCAACCCACCCGTAGCATGAGGCCATGAGCGAGATGCCCCCTCCGCCACCGCCACCGAGCAAGCAGCCCCCGCGCAATCCCTTCAAGGGTCTGCGACAGGACAAACAGTCCCCCGACGCGAAGCCGCCGATGCCCAAGTGGGCCATCTGGGCGATCGTCGCGGCGATCGTGGTGCTCGCGTTCGGAAGCCAGGCGTTCGCGCCCGCCGCAGGCGAGAAGATCTCGTACACCGAGTTCCTCGACCAGGTGAAGCGCGGGAATGTCTCCTCGATCACCATCAACAACTCGACCAACACGATCTCCGGCGAGTTCGAGAACGGCGGGAAGTTCGTCACGACCGGTGCAGTCAACATGAGCGATGCCGACGAGCAGTTGCTGAAGGACCAGGGCGTCGACTACGACTTCAAGACACCGCAGCCCAACTGGCTCACGAGCCTGCTGCCGATCATCCTCCCCTTCCTGCTGATCGTCGGTTTCTTCGTGTGGATGCAGCGCCGCGCGATGGGACAGGCCGGCAACATCATGTCGGTCGGGCGCAGCAAGGCCAAGGCGTACCAGGCCGACAAGCCCTCCACCACGTTCGCTGATGTCGCCGGGTACGACGGCGTGAAGCTCGAGATCAAGGAGGTCGTCGACTTCCTGCGCATGCCCGAGCGCTTCAAGGAGATCGGTGCCCGCGTCCCGAAGGGAATCCTTCTCGTCGGCCCCCCGGGAACCGGAAAGACACTCTTCGCGCGTGCCGTTGCAGGCGAAGCCGGGGTGGGCTTCCTCTCGGTCACGGGTTCGGACTTCATGGAGATGTTCGTGGGTGTCGGTGCGAGCCGCGTGCGCGACCTCTTCCAGCAGGCACGCAAGATGGGCAAGGCGATCATCTTCATCGACGAGATCGACTCCATCGGCCGCAAGCGCGGTGCCGGCCTCGGTGGCGGGCACGATGAGCGCGAGCAGACCCTGAACCAGATGCTCGCCGAGATGGACGGCTTCGAGACCACAGAGGGCATCGTGATCCTTGCGGCGACCAACCGTCCCGACATTCTCGACCCGGCTCTGCTGCGCCCCGGTCGTTTCGACCGCCAGATCATCGTGCCGCTGCCCGAGTACGAGGAGCGCCTCGCGATCCTCAAGGTGCACTCGCGCGACAAGCGCATGGGTACCGACGTCGATCTCGAGACAATGGCCAAGGCGACACCGGGCATGAGCGGAGCCGACCTCGCGAACCTCGTGAACGAGGCGGCATTGTTCGCTGTCCGGCGCGGGTCCGTGTCGATCGAGCGCATCGACTTCGAGAACGCCCGCGACCGTGTGGTCATGGGCGCACGCCGCGAGAGCCTGGTGCTCACCGCCGAAGAGAAGCGTGCGACTGCGATCCACGAGGGCGGTCACGCCGTGCTCGCCACCGTGCTTGCGCACTCTGACCCGCTGCACAAGGTCACCATCCTCCCCCGCGGAATGGCCCTCGGTGTCACATGGACGCTGCCAGAGGAACGACACACCTACTCGCGTGAGTTCTTCGAGGACCTGATCTGCAAGGCCATGGGTGGCCGCGTCGCCGAGAAGATCGTGTACGGCCACCTGAACTCGGGTGCAGCCAACGACCTCGAGCAGGCGACATCCATCGCACGACGCATGGTCCGCGAGTGGGGAATGTCCGACAAGGTCGGCCCCATGGCATGGAACAGCCAGCAGCAGGTGTTCCTCGGCGAGGATCTCATGACGAGCGGACGTGAGTACAGCGACTCCACAGCCAAGATGCTCGACGACGAGATCTCACGCATCCTGCACGAGCAGGAACAGCGTGCGCACGACCTGCTGACGAAGCACCGCAAGGGCCTCGAACTGGTTGCCGAGAAGCTGCTCGAGGACGAGACCATCGACGGCGCAACCGTCGGTCGTCTGGTGCAGGAAGCTCTCGAGACCCCGGCGACTTCCGAGGCCTGACCGGTCAGCGACCGTCGGTCGCGGCGTCCCGGTGCGTCTCACAGGGGTCCGGGGTCGAACCCGGATCCCGGCACTCGGCAACTGCCGCCCACAGGTCCTGGGCCTTCAACGGCCCGATGAAACCCTTGCGCACCACGCCGGCTTCATCGGCGATCACGAGTGACGGCACCGCGTCGATTCCGTAACGCTTGTGCAGATCAGGATTGTCCACGTAGTCGATGCGCTGGACCGCGACATCACGCGACGCGAGCACAGCCGCCTTGTTCGCCACGTCTGCGCACGTGTTGCAGGTAGACGACGTGAACACAGCCACGATCCAGGGCGCTCCGGGCGATTCAAAGTCACCGCGGTCGAGCTGGGTCGGGAGATGGAACCCTCCCTGCGTGGGTGCATCCGGGCGCCGCCTGCGCAGCAATGCCGCGACCGCGATCGCCACGGCGATCGCGCCCAACACGAGAAGAACCCGGACCATCACCTCATTCTCACAGGCAGGGCGCCCACGATGCCAAAACCCACGAGACCATGACCGCGCGTGGTGCGGCGTTGCACCGCGACCGCGACGGACGCGGTGATGATGACCTCTCCCTCGGCCACGCCGTCGGGAACATCGAGACTGACGAGTGATGCCGCACCGAGAGGCACATTGACGAGAGAGGGGATCTCCACCACACCGCCGGGGCCGACAGCCGACACCGTGAAGGTGCCGTCGACCGCGGTGGTGTTCAGGATCGAGACAGCGTTGCGTGCACCCTTGCCGAGGCCCGAGGGGATCCGCCACTTCTCCCCCAGCAGCCCCGCAGGAATCCCGTTCGTGACTGCGGTGAACGAACTGTTGCCCGTTCGCTGACTGAGAACATGCTCCACGACGAGCTTGGCGGCATTCAACGACGACACCACCATCGCGTGGTCACCCTTCGGTAGGTCGGCTATCGAGTCGGTGTTGATCGCAACGATCCCACCGGCAGGGATGTCGACCGCCTGCGACGGCAGTGCGGCATCGGTCGGCTGGTCGATCGGGACACCGTTCGTGATGCCCTCGCCGAAGAACGACACGTTCACCTGCGCGGCGCGGTCCGACGGATTGAAGACCACGAGTTCCTCGGTGACCGTGGATCCGGTGCGGCCGGAGGTGAACCACCAGTCGCCCAGCGGCGCCGGCACACCGACGCTCGTCGAGTACCCGAGTCGTCCGCCGCCCAGGTAGTGCTGCATGCGTGACGCCACGATCTGGCCGGTGGTCGCAACGACCTCGACGGCGATGCGCGACTCGTTGGTGGCCCCGACATCAGCGAGCGAGATGCTCTTCACCGAGCGGGCCGGCAAGACCACGCCCTGCAGGTCGGTGGGTGTGCGGCGGCCCGCCTTCGTGGTGTAGGCCACGTTGACCACAGCCGTCTCGGGATACGGATTGACGAGCGCAAGTCGTTGGGTCGAGCCTTCGGCAGTGAAACCGTCTGCGAAGTACCAGGTGTCGGATGTCTGGGAGACGCACTGCGAGGTCACGTCACCGGCCGCATAGATCAGCTCCTGCTCGACGGTGCCCACCGAACCGATGATCTCGACGACGGGCACCACCACGCCGACGGTACGGCCACGGAGCACGTCGACATCCTTCTGGGACCGCGGTGGCACCACGACATTCGTGGACTCAGCGGGGTCACCGCTGAGGAAACTGACCGTGGCCGTGAGATCGACATCACCGGGGTTCGACACGACCACGTTCGCGGAGTCAAGACCGTCACCTGCCGCGGCCCCCGGGCAGAACCACGAGGTCGAGATGCGCGATCCCGACGGTGCCTGCGGAAACCCGCCGAGCTCGACCAGCGCGAGCGATGCACCCGCGGATGTGGTGCCGCCCTGCTGGTCGATGGCGAACACACCACCGAGCACCGCGGCAATCCCGACGGTCGCGATCAAGCGGCGCAGCAGGTTCATCGTGCAACGCCTTCGCTTCCCATGACCACCGCGGGACCCTGTGCAGTGATGCCCTCCGTGCGCGGCGCACGGCGCGACCTGAACGAACGGCGCCTCGAGACCGCAAGCACCAGGACGAGACACCATGCGGCGACCTGCACCGACACGAGAACGGTGTGCAGCACAGAGCGTGAGTACGACAGTTGAGCCGTGCCGGCACTCGTCACGTCGTAGGCGTTCGTGAGCCCGAAGGCCGGACGCGCCGGAACGGGCGCGCCGTCGACGGTGAGTTCCCAACGCGACGTGAACGGAACGGCCAGGTGCAACGTGCCCGGTTCGACCGCGGTCTCCGACGGGGAGTCATCGGTCGACACCGCAGGGAAACTTGTCGCCCCCGAGATGTCACTTGCGATCATTGACTCGGCACCTGCAGAGGCGCTGCTCGTGGCGCCGGCGTCGGTCAGTCGCGAGCGCACCGGCACCCACGCGGTGTTCTCGAACACCACGAGGTCGGGCGACGCGAACCGTCGCTTCAGGTCGAGCTGGCGCGACAGTGCCTCGACCAGACCGTTCGGCACCGCGATCGGATCGTCGCGTGTCGACTGTCCGCCGTCCACGATCGGCACCACTATGTAACGCACCGACAACGGGGCGAGCAATCGACCCGCGCGCGCAGTCTGCCCGCGCACCACTCCGTACAGCGCGGCGACTGCGTTGTCCCGCGCGCGCGTGGGCGGTGTCTCCCACATCTCGTCGATGGTTGCCGACCTTCCGTTCACGACCGAGTACGCAACTCCCCACCCGAAGTTCAACGGCGAGCCCGGTAGCACGCGCGAGTCCCCGATGAAGAGCGTGCGGTAGTTGCCGCCGTCGGCCTCGTC
>CAZENK010000006.1:41843-66563 GCA_964513585.1 uncultured Bifidobacterium sp.
GGAAGATGCGCGGGCAGAAGGGCGGAGTCATCGAGGATGGCAAGCAGCAGACCCACCGACACGAGCGATGCGCCGCGCAGTGCCCAGCTCGCACGTGCGCCACGCACGAGCAGCACCGCCCCCACGACGGCTGCATACAGCCCGACCGCAAGAGTGGCGGCGAAGAAACCACCGACAGAGAACCGCACGAGCCCCCACAGACCGAGGTCGCGCCCGCCGTCCACGGGAGCGGCTGTGATCGCCTCCCACCACCCGGACCGGATGTAGGTGCCGGCCCACGGCAGGTTCAGCAGGACCGCGACGACAGTTGCACCTGCCGACACGGCAAGCCAGCGCACCGACCACCTGAGCGCGAGACCCTGCGCGAACGATGTGACCCCGATGATTGCCCCGACCATCGGCACGATGATGATGACTGCGGGTTCGAACGCACACCCGACCGCGGTCAGCAGCGTGAGCCCCGCGAACCAACGCCGCCATGTCCACGGCGACACGATCACCATCGCCTCTGCGGACAGCCCCGAGTGGACATCGGCGTGCCCGACCAGCATGCGCATCAGGTGCACCATCCACGGCATCAGCGCGTACACGAGCAATGCACCCCACCGGCCCGATGCGATCGATGCGTACGGCAGCGGGACCGCTGCGTACGCAACAACCGCGGCGATGCGACCGCCCCTGGTGCCCATGACCGACGCAAAACGCCATGCACCCAGCCAACCGATCAGCGGCAACGACACGATTGCCATCGTGTGGGCGAGGCCCGACTGCGAGAGGAACGCGAACATGGTCGTTGCAACCAGCGCGGTGCCGGTGGGCAACGACGACACCTGGCCGAAGCCGGCGCCCCACCAGCCCGACCAGTACGAACGCCATGTGTCGCCGGCCGACTCGGGGAAGGGCACGAACTGGCCGACCGACACGGAACCGTCGAGAAGCAACGAGCGCGATCCGATGACAAGGAGCACGATGAGCACTGCCCACGTGATGTAGGCACCGCGCGGTGCGGTCTCGCGCACCTCGTCCACCGCCTGGGCCTGGGCCAACCCCGCCCGACGCGCGCGACGCCTGAAGTACGCAGTGGTGTGCGAGGAGCCGAGAATCTGCAGCGCCCGCACCTCGTCGCCGTCGACCTTGCGGATCTCGGCAACCCTCTCGCGTCTCTCTCGCACCGAGGCAACTGCCAAGGGCAACGACACAACCGCCCGCGCCTCCGCGAACGCCCGCTGGGCGCGACCGGTGACCAACAGCAGCGCCGACCTCGCGAGGGTGAAGAGGACCATCTGGGCGAGCACGAAGATGATCTGCCCCCGCGACGACAACGACGCAACGGTGCGCACCCGGGCTGCCTCGGAGTCGAAGTCGACGGTTTCCTTCTCCGCCTCGCTCATCCGTTCGGCCATCGCCTCGCGATGACGCGCCACAGCAGACGGCACGACCACGACTCGCGCGCCGGTGATGTGCGCACGCCAGCAGAAGTCGAGGTCCACACCCGAGGAGTGGATGTCAGCCTGGAACCCGCCAAGTTCGCGGAACAGATCGGCCCGCACGACGAGACACGAACCAGGGAGCACGAACACGTCCTGCACGGCATCGTGCTGTTCCTGGTCCAGCTCACCCGTGTCGGCATAGGGCAGTTCGACACCGAACCGGTCAGCTGCGCTGCCGACCGACTGGATCATCTTCGGGTTGTCCCAGTGGACCAGTTTCGGGCCCACCACCCCCGCGTTCGATCGGTGGAGCTCCTCGACCAGCCGCGACACGGCATCGGGCGCGAGCGCCACGTCGTCATGCATGAAACAGAAGAGGCCGCTGTCGCCCTGCACCAGGTTCAGGACCGAATTGCAGCTGGCCGCGTACCCCGGGTTCGAGCCCAGGAACCGGACCACAGCACCCGGCAGGATCGATTCGATCAGGTCGAGTGTCGCCCTGGCCCCCGGGTTCTCACTGGTGCCGGACAACAGCATGAGGGACTGCAACCCCGGGTAATCCTGCTCGGCCAGGGAGCGAAGGGAGTCGGCAAGCCAGTCGCCCGGGTCGTGAACAACCATCACGGCCACCACAGGGGGCAAATACTGGGAAATCGCAGGCTCGGTCACGCCCTCGCGAGGCTAGTGGCATGCCCCGAGAGGCAACGGGCAGCCCGCTGCAGCCCTGTGACCAACGGCTGGAGCCCAGGTGCTAGCAAAAGTTAGCAACCACCGCTACGGTTATTCCCATGACAACCGCACCTCGTTTTACGTTGCCCAAGATTTCAATTCCCTCGCTCGATTCGTTGCCCAAGATCGACCTCTCGAAGATCGACCTTCCCCGGATCGATCTGCCGAAGATCGACCTGCCGAAGATCGATGTCTCCAAGCTCTCGCTCCCCCAGTTGCACTCGATTGACCTGACGTCGCTCGACGTTCGCCGCATCAACCCGGCTGTGGTGTTGGAGAACCCGGCGGTCAAGCAGGCCACCGAAGTCGGTTACACCGCAGTCGGTTTCGCAGTGCTCGGGTTCCAGAAGGCCCAGGTGCGCCGTCGCGAACTCATCGACTCGGTCAAGGCCCGATTCAATACCGCTCAATAGCAACGACGCCGGGGAAGCAATCGCCCCGCCACCTGCACAAGTAGCCTGACTCCTCGTGTCGGACGCCGTCGAACAAGAGTCTCCATCGAGGGCGCCCCTGCCCGAGGGGACGGTTCCAGTTGCGATCGGACTGACCATCGCGGGAATCACCGCGTATGCATTCTTCAAGGTGGGCCAGCTCGCGCTCGGCAAGGAGGACTTCAAGCCGATCGTTGCGCTGTGGTTCACCACCTTCGCACTCGTCCCCGGTTTCCTGCTGCCCGTCGAACAGGAACTCGGTCGCGCCCTCGCCCACCGGCGTGCACTGAACCAGGGAGGCAGGCAGGTCATCCGCAGGATGCTGCCGCTCACCGGTGGCCTCACCTCGATGTTGATCGTCGCCATTCTCATCGCCTCACCGTGGTTGACGAGCGACATGTTCGAGGGCTACTGGACCGTCACCGCAGCCCTCATCATCACGGTGCTCGCGTTCGCCCCCATGCACCTCGCGCGCGGCATCGCATCAGGTTCGGGGCGGTTCACCGCCTACGGATTGATCCTCGGCATTGACGGCGCGACGCGCATCATCGCCTGTGTGGTGCTCTGGCAACTCGGTGTCACATCGGTCGGTGCATACGCGATGGCGGTGGCGCTGTCGCCGGTCATCGCAGTTGCGTTCGTCGCCACGCGCGGCGACCTGAAGTCGAACGACGGCCCGCCTGCGGAGTTCTCCGAGCTCACGCCGAACCTGTCGTGGCTGCTGCTCGGTTCGGTCATGGCGGCCGCGATGGTGAACGCAGGCCCGATCGGCGTCGACATCCTCGCTGATGCGGGCGAGGCCGAGAAGGTCACCGCCTTCGGCAACGGAGTTCTGCTGTCGCGCATCCCCCTCTTTCTGTTCCAGGCCGTGCAGGCGTCACTGCTGCCCCGTCTTGCCCGCCTCGCCGCCAAGGGTGACCTGCGCGAGTTCGTGCAGGGCCTGACATTGCTGCTCAAGATCGTGGTCGCGGTTGCGATTCTCGGCGTGGTGGGGTCGTTCGTACTGGGGCCGTGGGCGCTCGAGATCATGTACGAGGGCGGGCTCGACCGTCGCACCCTCACGTTGCTCGCACTCGCGAGCGGGCTGTACATGCTGTGCATCGCGGTCGCACAGGCGGTCATCGCCCTGCGCGGTCACCGGTGGGTGGCAGTGGGCTGGCTGAGTGCAGTAGTGGTGTTCCTTGCGCTGACAGCGTGGTCGAGCAACGACCTGTACCTGCGCGTCGAGTACGGACTCGTCGGTGGCTCCGCTGTTGCGCTCACCATCTTCGCCGTGGCACTGCGCTCACGGATCGCCATGGGCATCACCCCTGATGCAGAGACCATGCTCGACGGCGTGATCGACACACCGTTCGAGTGACCGCTGCTCACGGCCGGGTCGCGCTACTTCTGGCGGGCTGACTCCAGCTTCAGGTCGTTCTGCACCATCATGCTCACGAGCGACGGGAAGTCGACCTCGGGGACCCAGCCGAGCTTCTCGCGTGCCTTGGTGGGGTCGCCGATCAACAGGTCGACCTCTGCCGGGCGGAAGAAGCGCGGGTCCTGCCGCACGTAGTTGCGCCAGTCGTCAAGGCCGACCTCGCGGAACGCGAGCGTGAGGAACTCCTCGATCGAGTGAGTCTCGCCGGTGGCGACCACGTAGTCATCGGGCTGGTCCTGCTGCAGCATGAGCCACATCGCACGCACGTAGTCACCGGCGTAGCCCCAGTCGCGCTTGGCGTCGAGATTGCCCATCACGAGCTCCTTCTCGAGACCGAGCTTGATGCGTGCTGCAGTGTTCGAGATCTTGCGGGTCACGAACTCGAGACCACGGCGTGGGCCCTCGTGGTTGAACAGGATTCCCGAGCAGGCATAGATGCCGTAGCTCTCGCGATAGTTCACGGTGATGTCGTGCCCGAACACCTTCGCGCAGCCATAGGGCGAACGCGGGTGGAACGGCGTGAGCTCGGTCTGGGGAACCTCGCGCACCTTGCCGAACATCTCCGAGGAGGACGCCTGGTAGAAGCGGATCGGGTTGTTCTGCGTGCCGCCGACCATGCGGATCGCCTCGAGCATGCGCAGCACGCCGAGACCCGTGATGTTCGACGTGAGTTCTGCCTGGCCGAACGAGATCGCCACGAACGAGATCGCCCCGAGGTTGTAGACCTCGTCGGGCTTCACGTACTCCAGTGCAGAGACCAGGCTGGTGAGGTCGGCCAGGTCACCGGGCACGAGCTCGACATAGGGGAACTCATCGCGGATCTGGAGCGCCTTTGGGTTGTTCTGGCCCTTCAGCATGCCGAAGACCTCGTACCCCTTCGAGTGCAGGAACTCGGCAAGGTGCTGGCCGTCTTGTCCTGTAATTCCGGTGATGAAAGCGCGGGGCATGGTGTCGACCTCTGTGTTCGCGAATTGACCAAATGACGGTACCACCGTGCCGCCTCGTCGGGAGGTGACCTGCCGCACCCCGCCCCCTACGCTGAAGCCATGATTCTGGTGTTGGCAGGAGGTGTGGGCGCCGCCCGGTTCCTCTCGGGCCTGGCTGACGCCGTGCCACCGTCCGAGATCACGACCGTCGTCAACACCGGCGACGACACCGAACTGCACGGGCTCTGCATCTCGCCCGACATCGACACGGTCACCTACACCGTGGCCTCGATGATCGACCCCGAGCGCGGCTGGGGACTGCGCGACGAATCGTGGAGATCCATGCAGGCACTCGAGCGATTCGAGTCGGTGCGGCCGGCCGGGTCGGCCGCGGCCCCCCGCTGGTTCAATCTCGGCGACACCGACCTCGCGACCCACTTCTACCGCACTGCGCGGCTGCGCGAGGGGGCGACGCTGGCCGAGGTCACCGACGAGGTGCGTCGAGCCTTCGGTGTCGAACTGCGCATCGTGCCGATGACGAACGACAGCGTGCGCACGATGGTGCACCTGGAGGATTCGGTCGTGAGCTTCCAGGAGTACTTCGTGAAGCTGCGTCACTCCGTGCCCGTGACGTCGGTGGAGTTCGCAGGGGCCGAACATGCTCGTTTCGTCGACAACTCACTGGTGACCGCATCTGACACCATCGTGATAGCCCCGTCGAACCCGATCGTGTCGATCGGGCCGTTGCGTGCGCTGCCCGGGGTGGACACCATGCTCGCCGCTCGCCGCGACGACGTGGTTGCGGTCTCGCCCATCGTGGCCGGTGCCGCACTGAAGGGACCCGCCGACCGCATGCTCACCGAGCTCGGGCACGAACCGACCGTGGTCGGTGTCGCCCGCATCTACGCACCGGTGTGCGCGACCCTCGTCATCGACGAGCAGGACGGGCACCTCGCGGCGGCGGTCGAACGGGAGGGTCTGCGCTGCGTCGTGACCGACACCATCATGTCGAGACCAGGGGTCGCGAGGGAACTTGCACGGACCACGGTCCGCGCCACACCACGACAGGGAGGCATCACATGGCCAGATTGATGGCATGGAGCGTTGAGGGAATCGGCGAGATCACACCGGGCATGCAGCTCGGTGATGTCATTGCCGATGCATGCGCCGGGGAACCGAACGGGCCGTTGCGCGACAACGACGTGCTCGTCGTGACCCAGAAGGTGGTGTCGAAGGCCGAGAACCGTTTGGTTGCCATCGACCCCGACGACCCGCTCTCTCACAAGTCGCTCGTGGAGCAGGAGGCCGTCCGCATCGTGCGCCGTCGCGGCGACCTGATCATCACCGAGACCAAGCACGGGTTCGTGTGCGCGAACAGCGGCATCGACCTGTCGAACGTCGAACGCGGGTGGGCCGCCCTGTTGCCCCTCGACAGCGACAGGTCTGCCCGCCGCATCCGCGACATCATCAAGGCACGGCTCGGCGTGTCGGTCGGGGTGATCGTGAGCGACACGTTCGGCCGCCCGTGGCGCAAGGGCCTCACCGACGTGGCGATCGGCGTTGCGGGAATTGCCGGCGTGGTCGACCTGCGCGGCACCGAGGACGCCCTCGGGCGCGTGATGCAGGTGACCGAGGTGGCGGTCGCCGATGAACTGGCCTGTGCAGCCGAACTGGTGATGGGCAAGTCGACAGGTGTGCCGGTTGCGGTCGTGCGCGGGGCCGACCCCTCGTGGTTCAGGGAGTCATCGATGACCGAGATCGTGCGTCCACCGAACGAGGACCTCTTCCGCTGACCGGCTCAGCCGGGCCGCAACGACGAGAGTCCGTCCTTCAACGCCGTGAAGGGCGACCACCCGAGCTGGATGCGCGCGCGCACCGGCGACAGACTCAGCCTGACGATGTCGTTCGGCCTCGCAGCGGCCGCGCGCGGCGCGAGTGCGGTCGCACCCGCCATGGTCGACCACACGTCGAGCAACGATGTCGCGGTGCCGGTGCCCACGTTGATCACCAGCCCGCCCGCACGGTCGAGCGAACGCACGATTGCATCGACAGTGTCGTCGATGAAGACGAAGTCACGTGTCTGCTTGCCGTTGCCGTGGATGATCGGCGCTTTTCCTGACCCGAGCGCATCGAGGAACGCGGCCACGACGCCGTCCGAGGGACGCTGGCGCGGACCGTACACGTTGCTCATCGCGAGCACGGTGAACTCCACGCCGTGCCGGTCGCGGTAGACCGGGTGCATGTCGGCCGCGGCACGCGCCAGCACTTCTTCGCCCGAACGCGGGTCACTGATGTGGCCCTCCTTGATCGGGAGGTCACGCGCGAGACACTCGCCGTAGAGCAGCCGCGCGGGCAGCGCAGTGACCACCTTCGACACACCACCGAGACGCGCAGCCTCGAGCACCGCAACGGTGGATGACAGGCTCGCGAGCGCGCCGGCAAGATGCGCATGCGACGGGGTGAACACCGCGAGGTTCACGATGATGTCAGGGCGACGGAGCGCAACGAGTTCGGCGAACTCACTCGACGACACCGACACGTTCTGGAACTTGAACCGGCCGGATGCGTTCCGCGACTCGGCAAGGTTCGCGAGCGAACCCGATGACAGGTCATCGACCACGTCGATCTCGTGACCCTCGGCCATGAAGCGGTCGACGAGGTGCGAGCCGACGAAACCGGCACCGCCGCACACGAGGATCCGCCGGGGAGATGCCACTAGGACGCCGTTTCCGGTGACGGCACCTTCGCACCGTTCAGCTCGCTCGAGGGCTGCACGACACCGTCAGCACCGATCACGCAGTCGACGAGGGTCGAATCATCACCGACCACGCCCATCACCATGCAGCGCTCGAGACGCACCCGGTCGCCCAGCCTGGCTCCCGGCAGCAGCACCGAATCCGACACGACGCACTGGGCGCCGATGCGTGAGCCCTCGCCCACCACGCTGTGGACGATCGAGGCCGACGCATCGATGTCGCACCGCGGACCTATCGACGACAGGATCTTCGAGCGCGTTCCGTCGATCAGGTCGAGGTTCGCCTGCAGATAGGTCTCGGGGCGCCCGGTGTCGATCCAGTAGTCGTTCGTGGCCATTGCGGCCAGGGTTCCGTCGGCAACCATCTGCGGGAACACGACCCGCTCGATGGAGAGCCGCTGCCCCGCAGGCATGCGGTCGAGCACCCGCGGCTCGAGCACGTAGGTGCCGGCATTGATCACGGTGCTCGTGGTCTCACCGGGCGCGGGCTTCTCGACGAAACGTCTCACCCAGCCGTCGGCATCGGTCTCCACGACCCCGAACTGCGACGGGTCGTCGACGGGCGTGAGGTGGAGCGTGCCCTCGGCGCCGTGCTCCCGGTGGAATGCAACCAACCTCGCGACGTCGAGATCACAGATGATGTCGCCGTTCATGACCACGAAGGTGTCGTTGATGCCGGCATCACGCGCGGCGAACGCGATCGCACCCGCAGTGTCGAGCGGCTCGGGCTCGACGGCATAGTGCAGCTGCACACCTGCGCACTCACCCTCGGGGAACGCATCGAAGAACGGCTCGGGCTTGAAGCCGAGCGCGAGCGCCACGTGCTTGACCCCGGCGGTCGCAAGGTTTGCGATGAGGTGCTCGAGCTGACGGACGTTCGCAATCGGCAACAACGGCTTCGGTGTGCTGAAGGTCAGCGGCCTGAGGCGGGTGCCGAACCCTCCGACCAGGACGACCGCGTGCATCAGCCGGGAACTGTTGTCGTGGTGGCGCCCGGGGCAACCGTGGTGGTGCCCGTCACCTGGTCATTGGCCTCGGCCAGCGCCCTCAGCTGTGACGCTGATGCAGGAATCGGGATGTCGACCCCGGGGGCGGCAACCGCGATGGTCACGGCCATGCCGTCCTTGTCGATGCGGACGTTCTCGAAGTCGGTGATGAACTTCTTGCTGTCGCCCGGGTTGTCGGCGTTGTTCCACACGATGACCTGGACCTCTGCGTCGACTTCCTCACCCTCGGCGTTCTTGCACTTCAGCTCGCTCGTCTTCAGGCTCTCGCCGCCGTTCTGGCCCTTCGGGAACGTGAGACCGTCGTCGTTGAGGGTGATGTCGTACGCGTCGAGGAACACGCCGAGCTTCGCGCGGTAGCGCGGCAGGCCGGCAGGCCGCCATTCCATGACACCGGGGGTGCCGTCTGTCAACCGGTAACGGGTGTTGTCAGGCTCCTCGGACTCGGGTGCGGTCAGGTTCCCGAGGAAACCGTCGCACCTGTAGAAGCCGTAGGCGGCATAGGAGATCTCGTTGGCGGTTGCAGATGCCGCGGGGCCGGGCTCGGACTGCCGTGCGTAGACCACGAGCGCAAGGCCGAGAACAACGACCACCGCCATGACGGAGGTGAAGGTCGACCCGCCCTGGAAGCGAATCTTCTTTCCCTTCCCCTTCTGCGCGAGACGGGCAACTTTTCTTGCTGATGAACCACTAGCCACGAAGAAGAAAGGCTACCCGCAAAGCACCGAGGGCGGGTGCTCACTGCCGAAGGGAGTCAACAAGAGAAAGGTACGAATGGGCCACGGCGGCAGGAGAAACGTGTGTTTCGACCCATCGACGACCGTTCAGGCCCATCGCTGTCGCCGAATGGGGGTCGGCAGCCATCGCACGGATCGCCTCGATGAACTCGTGGGGAGAATCCGGGGGCACGGCGACACCCGCACCGCTCGAGGCGAGAATCCGTGTGACCTCGGTGCCCTCATCGATCGCAGCCACCACCGGTCGTGCCGCCGCAAGGATGCTGTAGGTCTTCGACGGCACGCTGACGGCACCGAGCCCGGCACGCAGGGGAACAACATGGATGTCGCCCGATGCGAGCACCTCGCCCACCCGCTCGCGCGGCTGGTACCCCGCGAAGCGGATGTTGCCGAGACCTGCAGCTGCCGACTCGAGATCGGCACGCGCCGCACCGTCGCCGTTTATCACGAAGGTGACACCGGGCATCGCGCGGGCCGCATCGATCACCATGGTCAGTGACTGTGAGTACCCGACGTTGCCCGCGTACATCACCACGGGCTCGTCGCCGATGCCGAGTTCCGCGCGGTAGCTGGTTGCACGGTCGAGGGGAACGATGCGGTCCGCATCGACGAAGTTGGGGATGACGTGCACCTTGCCGGCGTGCCGGGGCGACACCTTGGCGACGACATTGTCGCGCAGGTCGTCCGACAGCACGACAACAGCATCCGACCTGTGGTAGCTGACGCGCTCGAGCCAGCGGGCAAGCGCGATGATGCGTCTGTCGGTGATGGCACCGGTCTCGACTGCGGCGTCGGGGAACACATCCTGGATGTTGAACACCGACTTCGTGAACCGCATTCGCGCAGCCAGCCACCCGGTGAGCCCGAGGGTGAGCGGGGGCGACATCGAGATGATCGCAGCCGGCCGACGGTGGATCCCCCCGGCGAACAACGTGCACACACCCGCCACCACACTGAAACCGACGAAGCCGAGTGCGCGACGGAGAAGGTTGCGCTTGCTCTTGCCCGGGAAGGGGTGCACCCGGATCACCGAACCCCACGGGGTCTTCTCGCGGCGCACGAGCCGGCCCGCCCAGCCGGTCTCGATTGCATGGGTGCGGTACCACGGCAACGCAGTCACCACGTGCACACGCCGGCCCTGTGCGATGAACTCATCGACGATGCGCGTGATCACCTCACCGGTCGGCGCGGTGTCGGGGGCAAAGTGCGGCACGAGCACCACGAGAGGCCTGCTCACGACTCCCCCTCGATGACCGCCAGGTCGTACTCGCGGACCAGGTCGCTTGCCGACAGTGCGGTGGTGAACCCGCGCACCCTCTCGCGCCCCGCCTGCACGAGACCGTCGCGCCGCGCGCGTGCCTCGAGCAGCGCAGAGTTCCACGCTCCTGTCTCGAGCGGCGCGACGATGCCCGCGTCACCCACCACCTCGGGCAGACTGCCGCGGTCGCTGGTGATCACCGGGGTCGCGCACATCATCGCCTCGATCACGGGTGCACCGAAACCCTCGTACTCACTGGGGAACACCATCGCATCGGCCATCCCCAGCAGACCATTGCGGTCGCGCGATGTCACGCGACCCGGCATCACCACTCGGTCGGCAAGGCCGAGGTCTGCGATCACCGACCGCACGTGCGACTCATGACTGCCGGGCGAGCCGGCGAACACCACACGCAACGACGGGTCGCGCCATGCATCGTTGCCCTCCGCCATCAACCGCAGCACGAACTCGTGGTTCTTGTGCGGGTGCGTGATCCCGGGGAACACGAGAACCGGCCCGTCACCCAGGCCGTACCGGGTCCGCAACTCGTTCTCATCGGTCGCATCGATCGTGAGATCGCGCTCGATGCCGTGGCGCACCACGCCGACACGCGACAGCGGGGTCGCAAAATGCTCGGCGAGCGTGTGTGCCACGAAGTGGGTCGGCACGACCACACGTGTGGCCCTCTGCAACGACGACGGGACCACCCGGCGCAGGTAGCGCAGCTTCAACGGCGACACGTACTGCGGGTACTGGGTCCATTGCACGTCGTGCACCGTGAGAACGGTGCGCCGGTTGCCGCGGCGCGGCAGCGTTCCACCGCCGTGGTGCACCAGGTCGAACGGTGCGGTGCGCGATGCCAACCAGGTGTGCTCGAGCGCCACACGCACAGAACGGCGCGAGCAGTCGGAAGGTGCCTCGTGCACGCGGTACGCAGCAGCGACACCCGGCTGACGCTCACCGAAACCCGCAGGTGCGAAGACCTCGATCTCGTAGTCGTGCTCGATCTCGGTGAGACCGATGAGCTGTCGCACGAGGTACTCCTCGCTGCCGCCCACGCCCGGCACGCACCACAGCAGGTTCATCGCGACCCGCCCGGTCATCGCGACCCACCGAGCGCCGCGCGGTAGACATCGACCGTGAGTTCGGCCGTGCGGGACCACGGCAGTTGTGCGGCACGCGCGCGGCCGCGTTCGCGCCACTCCCCGGGCGATGCCAGCACGGCGGCAAGCCCTGCCGCGATCGACTCGACATCGAGCGGGTCGACGAGCATTGCCGCACCGCCGGCGACCTCCTCGGTGGACGTGCCCCGCGACGTGACCACAGGCGCCCCGTGGGCCATCGCCTCGATCACCGGCAGCCCGTATCCCTCGAGAACCGACGGGAAGGCGAACACCGAACACATGGCATAGATCGCGGGCAGGTCGGCCGAGGGCACGTACCCGGTCAGGCGCACGTCATGGTCGACCGACACGCCGTCGTCACCCCACCCGTCCATGCCGACCACGACGAGTGGCGGGGCATCGGGCAATGACCTCACCGCATCGATGAGTCGCGAGAGATTCTTCCTCGGTTCCTTCGTGCCGACGAACAGGATGAACTCCGCGGGAAGGCCGTGGGCGCGGCGGACGCGCTCGATGTCGGCGTCGGTCACGGGGTGCGTGGTCACACCGAGCGGCACGTGGTGCAGCAGGTGTGCGTCGAAACCCGCCTCGAGACAGTCATTGACGGTTGCGGTCGACGAGCACACCACGTGCGCCGAACGCCTGCGCAGGATGTCGAGACTGCGGCGGAAGATGGCGTTGCCGTGCTTGGTGAAGAACTCGGGATGCCTGAGGAACGCAACATCGTGCAGGGTCGCCACGAGAGGCAGTGACGTGGCGAGCGGGATGACCGTGGTCGAGTGCACGAGATCCGCGTTGACCACCGCCTCGACCTTCGGCCAGTTGAACCGGGTCGACAGTTCGTAGAGCAATGCACCGCCCACCGGCAGTGACGCCACCGGCACCGGCGGCTCGTACCCCTTGGCGGGTGGACCGGCGTGGCGACCGGCGACCCCCGTCAGGTCGACCCCATCGACCGAGGCCATGGCCCGCGCGACCTCGAGTGCGGCGACAGCGGTTCCACCGGGCACGCGGTGCCAGCACTGTTCGAGGGTGTAGGCGACGCGCACCCCTTCATTCTGTCTGTTCCCGTCCTACGATGGCATCCATGTCGGAATTCTGGTCTGGTCGCACGGTTCTCGTCACGGGCGGCAACGGCTTCCTGGGTCGCGTCGTCGTGTCGATGCTCGCGGACAGGGGTGCAACAGTGGTGGCCCCCACCCATGACGAATTCGACCTCGTGGATCACGGTGTCGCCGAGCAGATGCTGGCGGCGCACCGCCCGAGCCACGTGATCCACCTGGCAGCCCGCGTCGGCGGAATTGGCTACAACCTTGTCGATCCTGCCCGCCTGTACCTCGACAACCTGATGATGGGCACCCACATCATCGAGGCCGCCCGTGCCACCGGCGTGGAGAAGACCGTGCTCCTCGGCACCGTGTGCTCGTACCCGAAGTTCACGCCTGTGCCGTTCAAGGAGGAGTCGTTCTGGGACGGCTACCCCGAGGAGACCAACGCGCCGTACGGCATCGCAAAGAAGGCACACCTCGTGCACGCACAGGTGAACAGCGCACAGTACGGGCAGAAGTTCGCCTATCTCATCCCGACAAACCTGTACGGCCCCGGCGACAAGTTCCACCCGGCCGTGTCGCACGTGATACCTGCGCTCATAAAGAAGTGCGTCGAGGCGAAAGAGAGCGGTGCACGGCACATTGACGTGTGGGGAACCGGCAGTGCGAGCCGTGAGTACCTCTACGTCGAGGATGCTGCAGCGGCCATCGTGCTCGCGGCCGAGACCCACGAGGGCGTGGAGCCGATCAACCTCGGTTCGGACCGCGAGATCACGATCCGTGAGACGGCAGAGACCATCGCACGCGTCACCGGATTCGACGGCGAACTGAAGTGGGACACCACGAAGCCCGATGGTCAGCCCCGGCGCCGCATCGACCCGTCCCGCGCGGCCGAGCTGCTCGGGTGGCGTGCCCACATGGATTTCTCCGAGGGGATCCGTCGCACGGTCGATTGGTACCTCTCGCACAGGAACGAAGCCGAAGCGGCGCCCCGCTGACCTTCGACCACGCGAATCGGCTCATACACTTCCTGGCGTGACGCTCCCCCCGCCGTCCCTCGAGTTCTGCGTGAGACACCCGCAGGTCGCCACGGGCCGGCACTGCACCCGTTGCGACCGCCCCGCGTGCAACGACTGCCTCACGCCTGCACCCGTGGGTTCCCATTGCGCCGACTGCGTCCGCTCGGCACGGCCCCCCGCGCGGGAACGCGTGCGCAGGTGGAACGCGGTGCAACCGATCCTTGCCACCCGGGTGCTGATCGCGATCAACGCATTCGTGTTCCTGTGGACCGTCACCGGTCCCCTCTCGTCGTCACGCAGGCAGTTCGACCTCGGTCTGTCGTTGTCGTTCATCGACAACGGCGAGTGGTACCGGATCGTCACATCGGGGTTCCTGCATTTCGGCATCATCCACATCGCGATGAACATGTTGTTGCTGTGGCAGCTCGGTCAGTTGCTCGAGCCCGCGCTCGGCCAGGTGCGGTTCGTGCTGCTCTACTTTTCGTCGATGTTCGGCGGTGCCGTGGGTGCACTCGCCCTGACCCCGAACGGTCTCACCGGCGGCGCGTCGGGTGCGGTGTTCGGTCTGATGGCAGCCGCAACCGTCGGCCTGCAGCAGCGAGGGGTGAACCCGATGCGCACGGGAATCGGCGCCACGCTCCTGTTGAACCTTCTCATCACCTTCACGATCCCGGGCATCTCGATCGGCGGTCACCTCGGTGGCGCGCTGATGGGGGCGGCAATCGGTTACGTGATGCTCGAGCCGCGCCGCACACGGTCGACCCCGATGGTCTCGGTCATCGCACCGATCGTCGCGATGGCGTTCTGTGTGTTCGCCATTGCCTCGATGTAGGTGCTGCTGGCCGCTCAGCCCGCTGCCACATGGCGGGCAACCCGTCGTTCACGCGCGGTGAGCCGCAGACCGGCGCGCGACAGCGCACGCACGATGTCACGGCTCGACACCTCACGGGCACCGTGGCGCACAGCGGCGTCCCTCACGTGGCGCGGCAGGTCGTAATGGTCACCGTGGAAGCCGCGCTCGGGGATGCCGAGTTGCCGGGCGAATGCATGCAGTTCGTCGAGTGATTCGTCGCTCACCATGTGGCACCACACGTGGTCGCGGTGCGACCAGCGGCATTCGTCGACGAGGATCGCCATGCGGTCAGCTGCAGCCGCCGCCGCAGCATGCACCCCCGGCCGGTGCCGGTGCCGGTGCCGCGGATGCGCCGCCGACGGATGCGAACACGCTCAGCAGACGCACGGCATTGTCGTGGCCGTCGGGGCAGGTGGCAGGGTTGCCCGCCTCGGCCATGGGCCGACGCTCCTCGAACACTCTCTCGCATGTGCGGCACTTGAACTCGTACAACGGCATGGCGCAAGTGTACGACAGCGTGCACCAACGCTCACGACCGGGGTTTTCGTGGTTGACTTGACGTCATGGCAACACCTCTGAAGAACCGCCCCGCCGAGGTGCGGCCGGACACCGAGCAGGTGCCCGAGACCGGCGAGCCGGTTGTTGCGCACATCGTGAAGACGGACCCGGGCGAGAATGCAGCCGCGAAGGTTCTCGAGGCGCGCATCAACGGGACACCGCTCGAGGCGCTCTGCGGTCATGTGTGGGTTCCCTCGCGCGACCCGAAGCAGGTGCCGATGTGCCAGAAGTGCAAGGACATCTACGACACGTACCGCATGTTCAACGACGGACTCGGCGAGACACCGCAAGAGTGAACGACAAGCGCGTGCGTCCCGCAGTGCGCGGGCTGGTGATCGACCATGACGACCGCGTTCTTCTCGCCCGGCTCGTGTTCCCGCAGGGCGCGTGGTGGGTGCTGCCCGGTGGCGGCATCGACCCCGGCGAGGACCCGATCGATGCGCTCCACAGGGAGCTGCGCGAGGAGACCGGACTCGTGGGTGCACCGATCGGCCCCGTGGTGTGGAACCGTGTGCACTACTTCTCGATGACGGACACCGAAGGGCGCTCGTGGGACGGCCAGCAGGAGTCCGTGCGCCTCGTGCGCACCGAGCACTTCGTGCCGGCACCGTTCTTCACCGATGACGAACTGCGGAACGAGAACCTGCACGAGCTGAGATGGTGGACACTGGCCGAACTGCTCGCACACGACGGCCCCGACCGGTTGTCCCCGCCCGACCTCGCGTCGTACCTGCACGTGTTGGTGAACGAGGGGGTCCCCGATGCGCCGTTCTCCATCGTGCAGTCGAGCTAGCGGAAGTCCCGGCTGGCGAGTGCTGCCGGCACGAACAACGGCATCAACGACTCGGCCACCACGTTGACGACGCCGTTTGCACACTCGACACGACCTCGCACCAACAGTGCCGATGCGTCACGGGCAACAGCGCGGTGGCGGGCCCAGCACCCCTTCGAACAGACCACGTTCACCAGGCCTGTTTCGTCCTCGAGACTGATGAACGTGGCTCCACGCGCGCTCATGGGCCGCTGACGGTGCGTGACGATCCCCGCGACCATCACCCTCTCGCCGTGCGCGACACGACCGAGCCCCTCTGCCGTCACGACACCTTTCGACGAGAGCTCCTCACGCAGGAAAACCGTGGGGTGACCGTCCGGCGACACGCCGGTGGCCCACAGGTCGGCGATGGCTTCCTCCACCGGCTGCATGCCCGGCAGCGTGGGCCGCGTGTTCACGCCCATGATGCCGCACAGATGATCCTGTGCATGACCGTACGACCCCGCCGCCCACAACGCATGGCGCCGGTCGTCACCGAAGCTGTCGGTGAACGCCCCGGCCGTGGCGAGAGCCTCGAGTTGTGCCCGCGACAGCTCGGGCACGCTGGCTGCCAGATGCTCGAGCGAACGGTACGGGCGCCGGGCCGCCACGGTGCGTGCCCGGTCGGCGCCGATGCCGCGCACGGAACCGATGCCGAGCCGCACGGCCAGCCCACCGCACGAGTCGGGACATTCCTCGAGAGTGGCGTCGTGCGACGACGCGTTGATGTCGGGGGTGCGCACGGTCACCCCGTGACGCCGGGCGTCCTGCACCAGTGTGTGCGGCGACCAGAACCCCATCGGCTGGGCGTTCAACAGCGCGGCGCAGAACACCGCCGGCTCGTGCAGCTTGATGTACGACGACGCATAGACGAGATAGGCGAAGCTCACCGAATGGCTCTCCGGGAAGCCGTAGTTGGCGAACGCGGCCATCTTGTCGAAGATCTCGTCGGCCACCGCCCCGCGTATGCCGCGCTCGGCCATGCCCTCGTACAGCCGTTGCCGCAAACGGTTCATGCGCGCCATGGAACGCTTCGACCCCATCGCCTGGCGCAACTGATCGGCCTCGCTCGGGGTGAACCCGGCAACGTCGATTGCCATCTGCATGAGTTGTTCCTGGAACAACGGCACGCCCAGTGTCTTGCCGAGCGAGTTCTCGAGCAACGGGTGCAGGTACGTGACCGGCTCCTCGCCGTTGCGCCGTCGGATGTACGGGTGCACAGAACCGCCCTGGATCGGGCCGGGACGGATGAGCGCGACCTCGACCACCAGGTCGTAGAACTTGCGCGGGCGCAGCCGCGGCAGCGTCGACATCTGCGCGCGCGACTCGACCTGGAAGACACCCACCGTGTCGGCGCGGCACAGCATCGCGTAGACCTCGTCCTCCTGGGGGATGGTGGCAAGGTCGAGTTCGTGCCCACGGTGGCGTGCGATGAGACTGACCGCGTTCGACAGGGCGGACAGCATGCCGAGACCAAGAAGGTCGAACTTCACCAGCCCGATCGCTGCGCAGTCGTCCTTGTCCCACTGCAGCACGCTGCGGTTCTGCATGCGCGCCCACTCCACCGGGCACACCTCGATGATCGGGCGGTCGCACATGACCATCCCACCCGAATGAATCCCGAGATGGCGCGGCATGTTCTCGACCCCGGCCGCCATCTCGAGAACGAGAGGATCGATGTCATGGTCACCCTGGCCCGCCGTGACCGCCACGGTCCCCCATGCATCGACCTGCTTGCTCCATGAATCCTGCTGCGCAGGCGGGTACCCGAGCGCACGCGCCATGTCGCGCACCGCAGAGCGCGAACGGTACGTGATCACGTTGGCGACCTGGGCCGCATGGTGACGACCGTGGCGTTCGTACACGTACTGGATGACCTCCTCGCGGCGGCCGCTCTCGATGTCGATGTCGATGTCGGGCGGGCCGTCCCGCTCGGGCGACAGGAAACGCTCGAAGAGCAGACCCAACGACACCGCATCAGCCTTCGTGATGCCGAGCGAGTAGCACACCGCACTGTTGGCCGCACTGCCCCTCCCCTGGCAGAGAATGCCGCGCTCCTCGCAGAAACGCACGATGTCCCACACGACGAGGAAGTACCCGGCAAAGCCGAGAGTGTCGATGATGTCGAGCTCGTGCTCGATGGTGCGCCATGCACGTGCACGCAGCGAGAGGTCCTCCCTGTCGTCGTCGGGTCTGTCGCCGTAGCGACGGCGCGCACCCGCCGCGACCAGGCGGCGCAGGTACGCCATCTCGTCGAGCCCGTCAGGGCACGGGAACGGCGGCAACCGCGGTGCGACGAGCGACAGGTCGAACGCGATCTCGTCCGCGAGGGAGACGGTGCGCTCGACGACACCGGGATAACGGGCGAACCGCCGCGTCATCTCGGCACCCGAACGCAGATACGCAGTCGCCGCAGCCGGCAACCGGTGGTCGATCTCGTCGAGGCCGCACCTGTTGCGCACCGCGGCCAGCGCCGTGGCGAGCCGGTGCTGTGCCGGCACGGCGTACATCACGTTGTTGGTGGCGATGCAATCCACGTTCGCGCGTGCGGCGATGCGCACGAGCTGGTCGTTGCGCACCGGGTCAACAGGGTCGCCGTGGTCCCACAGTTCGACGAGAACGTGGTCACGGCCGAAACAGTCGACCAACCACTGCACGGTGCGCTCGGCGGCACCGGGACCGTGCTCCTCGAGCGCACGCACCACCGCACCACCCGCACCGCCGGTGAGCACGACACAGTGATCGCGCACGGTGGCACCCACCGACTCGAACGAGAACACAGGGGCACCCTTGCGCCCGGCCAGCTGGCCCTCGCTGATCGCCCTTGCCATGCGTGCGTAGCCCGACGGCCCGCGTGACAGCAGCACGATCTCGCCGGCCGCCGCACAGTCGAGTTCGACACCGAACACCGTGGGCAGGCCCACCGTGCGCGCCGCCTCGGCGAAACGCACGATGCCGTAGAGACCGTTGCGGTCGGTGAGAGCGAGAGAGGAGAGCCCGAGGGCGGCCGCTGTCTCTGCCAGTTCCTCGGGATGCGATGCACCCTCGAGGAAGGAAAAGTTCGACCTGCAGTGCAGCTCTGCATAGGGCACCCCGTCGGCGCGCGACCGCACCGCACTGGTGAAGGGCTGCCGTTTCGCACCGAGGGCCGGGCCGTCACCGCCGCCGTTCCATGCCGGCGACGACGGGGCGCGGCCGTTCGACAGTCGTGCCTCGAACTCGGCCCACGGAACGGGTGGATTCTCGAACCCCATGGAGCCATGGTACCGAACATATGTTCGCTTCTCCCCGGGGTCGCCCGGGTCACCGGTCGGGACGCCGGGCCTACGACAACAGGGCGCGGGCCGCCCGCAGGGCCCCCACCAGGCCGTCATCGGCAATGGCCATGGCGTCGTCCCAAGTGAACCAGCGGGCATCGGGGCTCTCGCCCTCCCCCGGGGTCAACGGATGCTCGGGTGCCCGCACCAGATACCGCAGGTCATGGTGGGTGTGGCCCTTCGGGCCGGGGTGCACATCGAGATGGAACAGCACTTCATGGCCACCGTGATGACGAGTGCGCACGCCGAGTTCCTCGTGCGCCTCGCGCAGTGCGGCACTTGCGGGGTCCTCGCCGCGTTCGATGTGACCGCCGGGCTGCAGCCACATCCCGAGTCGCTTGTGCAGGTGCAACGCGACCTTGTCGCCGCCCTCGCTCACCACTATCGCCGATGCAGTGACATGCACCGGACCGGCATCCTCGGAGAACGGATCAGCGAGGCCCGGCACATCATGCAGGAACCTGTCGATCGAGAGACGCTCCCGTTCGTCGACCGGGGTGTGCACGCGCAGCGCGCGAATGATCTCGTCGACGTGGGCGTGCACGCACCGAGTGTGCCACACGCGCTGCAACATCACCGATCAGTCGTAACGGGCGAGCACCCTCCACACCGAGTTCTCGAGACTCAACAGGAGGACCCTGACCGAGCCTCTCTGGTTGCGCACGAGCATCTGCACCCGCACGTGTCGGCGACGGCGACGGGGGTCCCACCACCGCTCCTCCACCGGCCACGGCCCCGCCACTCGTTCGACCCGGTACCGGTATCCACCCACTTCGACGAAGGCCGGTGCGTGCGTGAGTTCATGACGACCGGACACGAGAACAGGTTCTCCGTGTTCGTCAACCACCTGTGCCTCGTGCGGCTCGTGGAAGACACATGCCGGCGAGGGTCGCGGCACGGCACCGCTCCAGTCACGGGGAACCCCCCTGCCTGCAGTGACGCGCTGGTGTGCCGCATCGATGTTCGACAGGTTGACCATCGACAACGGGACCTGCGAGTACGCACGGGTGACGTCACGGCCGCCCTCCCACTGCGGCACGGTGACGGCAACGGATGCATCAGCAGCAAGCGCCATGCCGGCCGCACGTGCGGCACGTTCGATGTTCTCCTCGTTGCCGCCCCACAGCACCGGCTGCACAACGAGAGTCTCGCGGCACTCGAGCGGAACGAACCGCACGGAGACGACGCCGCTCGTGGGTGCATCGGCATCGGCATCGTCACTGACCAACCAGCCGTCGAGTTGGTACGTGAGCCGCTGCAGCACGGACGCAACGTCGAACCCGCGAGAATCACCCCACACACGTGCCGATGTCTCGGCGTGGTCGGTCTCGCACTCGACGAGAAGCCGCACGCACTGCACACCGTGCGACGACAGCGACCCGATGACAGCCTCGACAGCACCTCGGGCGGCGGAAACCACATGTGCGGCGAGCGCGAGAGGCGACTCGAACTCGCACGACTGCGCGTGGTCGGACGGCGGCGGGCCGGGCGACAGCATGCGCACCTCGCCGCCGGACACGAGGGTCCACGCAATGCGCCCCTCGGTGCCGAAACGATCGATGAGTGCCGCCTCGCCGAGACCCCTGACGGCACCGCACGTGGACAGACCGAGACGACGCAACAGGTCGACAGTGCCGGGCGACACGGTCGCGACACGCCCCAGCGACTGCACGGGCAACGCATCGATGAACCGCTGGGCGATCGATGCGTCGATGATGCACGGACGGGACCGCGACACCGACAGATGCGCCGCGGCGAGAGCAGCGAACCTGGACCCCGCGATGCCCACACCGAAAGATGCGTTCTCCCCGCTGCAGATGTCACCCAGCAGCCGCGCCACCGCCTCTTCGCCACCGAAGTAACGGGCAGGGCCACGGGCCGACATGAGCATCGTGCCGACCGACTCGGTCTCGACGAGCGGCGACACCGTGGCCACACGGCGCACCACGCGCTCGAACTCAGTGAACGCCCGCACCTCGGTGTCATGGCACACCGACCACCCGGGGAACACGACGGCGATGGTGCGGCTCACGGGGCACAACCCCGCACACCACCGTCGGCGTGCGGCAGAGCAACGCGGCAGGAACGTGCCGCGGGCATGCGCCGACCCTGCGCCACGACCTGCACCGTGCGCGATGCGGCGTGTGTGGAGAAGTCCCAGTCGAGGGTGCGCGACGAGATCTCGATGTCGACGGGAAGATCGCGTGCATCGCCGAGCACCAGCACCACCGACGACTGCGCCCTGGCGCGCGACACGATGCGACGCGCATCGGCGGCACCGCAGTGCGGGTCGCACACGAGCACGATGTCGAACCCGTCGACCAGTGCACCGACCGCGCGGGGCCATGCAGGACCGTGCGGCACCTGCACACACACCACTCTCTGCAGTGCGACACCGAACTCGTGCATCGATGACAGGCCGGCGTGCACGTGGTTCACCATGGCCAGCCATGACCCCGCCTGCGTGGCCGACGACACGAGTGCGTGTGCGAGCGACACGCGGGCATCACCCGCGATGCGACAGACCGACCCCCGTTCGAGACCGCGGGCCGGGAACAACGGCGACAGCGCATCGGGCACCACGAGCGGACCGAACCCGGTGGCGACACGTGCCTGCATGCGCTCGGCGAGCTGGGTACCTGTTTCGACCCTGGAGCCGAGGGCCCCGGGCAGGTTCAAGGACGCGACACCGGACATGGCGTCACCATAGCGAACACATGTTCGTATGTTTCAGGGCGGCGGTTCGCACGCCCCGGTGCGGGGATCAGCCCTGCTTGGCCACCCAGCGCTCACGACCGACGCGGCTGCGCTCCCACAGGTGGGCGGGAACACGCGGGTCGAGACCCGAGGCGGCGCCGTCTCCGGCCGGGGCTGCTGCCGCGGGCGCGGCCTCGGCGGGCATCTGGGCCATCAATTCCTCGACGCTCGGCGGGGTCATGCCGGGCTTCCAGTACTGATAGAGGTCACGCACGATGTCATTCAGACCCGACTGCGACGCACCGGCGGACAACTCGGCAGTCACGATGTTGCCGTACACGTGCACCCACACGACCTGGCCGGACTCGAGCAGGCGACGGGCGACAACCGCGGCCGGACGGGTGCCCTTGGCCTCTGCCACGGAGGCAAAACGCTCGTGCCCCATGCCGGTGAGGGACCTGTTGGTCTCGAACCGAACGATGGCCGAGCGTCCCCCGGCCTTTTGCTCCACTGCTACTGGCTGACCCATAAATGTCACGCTAGTCAACCGGCTCCGGCTT
Organism: uncultured Bifidobacterium sp.; assembly: GCA_964513585.1. Classification (GTDB taxonomy): domain Bacteria; phylum Actinomycetota; class Acidimicrobiia; order Acidimicrobiales; family Ilumatobacteraceae; genus UBA2093. The sequence continues at coordinate 64,522 of CAZENK010000006.1, forward strand.
CGCCCACTAATCCGGCGGGCAGGTACCGTACGCAGTACCAACCGAGACCCCCGGGGGTCCCGTCATCAGGGGACGATCATGGCCGACATCACCATCGAACAGTTCGAGAAGGAAGCACGCGCTTTCCTCGAGGCAAACGCCGAGAAGCGCCCGGTCGAGAAGGCATTCGTGTGGGGCGAGGGCTCCGACAACTTCTACCGCGAGAAGGACCGCGACCAGGAGGCACAGAACGCCGAGGAAGCAAAGAAGTGGCGCCAGAAGAAGTTCGACGCGGGCTTCGGCTGGATCACCGGACCGAAGGAATGGGGCGGACGCGCACTGCCCCCCGCATACGACCGCCTGTACAGCCAGATCGAGTCGACCTTCCGCGTGCCCGACCAGAGCGCATTCGCGATCAGCCTCGGCATGGTCACACCCACGATCCTCGACCACGGCTCACAGGAGGCGCGCGAGATGTACGTGCGCAAGCTGTGGCGCGGCGAGATGATCGCCGCCCAGTTGTTCTCCGAGCCGGGCGCCGGCTCCGACCTTGCATCGCTCACCACGAAGGCCGTGAAGGACGGCGACGAGTGGGTCATCACCGGCCAGAAGGTGTGGACCACCGGCGCGCACTACTCCGACATCGGCGAGATCATGACCCGCACCGACTGGAACCTGCCGAAGCACAAGGGCCTCACCGCGTTCATCATCGACTTCAATGACCCCAACGTGGAGGTTCGCCCGCTGAAGCAGATGACCGGCGGCGCGAGCTTCAACGAGATCTTCTTCAACGAGGTGCGCGTGAAGGACAGCATGCGCCTCGGAGACGTGAACAACGGCTGGAACGTTGCCCTCACCACCCTCATGAACGAGCGCGCATCGATCGGCACCAACAACTCCGGCGACAACAACCTGCTCACCCGCGTCATCGCGATGGTGAAGCACTACGGCCTGGAGAACGACCCGCTCATCCGCTCCGAGCTCGCCGACATCGTGATCAACTACCGCATCGCGGGCATGAACGCAGGCCGCACGACCGCAAAGGCAAAGGCCGGTCAGCTGCCCGGACCCGAGGGTTCGATCGGCAAGATGGTTCTCGTGAACAACCAGGCACGCCTCGTGAAGTTCCTCTCGCACGTGCTCGGACCGAAGCTCATCGCCGACGGCGGCGAGTGGGGCACCTATGCGTGGGCGAACTTCGTGCTCGGCACGCCCGGCCTCCGCATCGCCGGCGGCTCGGACGAGGTCATGCGCAACATCGTCGGTGAGCGCGTGCTCGGACTGCCGAAGGAGCCGGGCATCGACTCGCGCTCGCCCTTCAAGGACATCAAGGTCTCCACGCCGAAGTAACCCGGCACGCGGTCAGAGCAGGTTCCACGACCTGCGGTGGAAACCGGTGAGCCCGTGCACCTTGATGGCGTCGGTGTGCACCTTGGCCCCGTAGCCCTTGTTGCCGTCCCACCCGTAGTGCGGGTGGTCGGCATGCAGCACGGTCATCAGGGCGTCGCGCTCCACCTTTGCGATCACGCTGGCTGCTGACACGCTCGCGCAGTCCTGGTCGGCCTTCACGCGCGTCACGATGCGCGGGCCGTTCGGCTCCTCCAGCAGGAACGCGGTGTTGCCGTCGAGAACCACCACGTCGGGCACCGCACCGAGCGAGGCAAGCGCACGACTCGCTGCGAGCCCGAGTGCCGACACGATCCCGAACGAATCGATCTCTGCCGCGGTGGCAGAGCCCGTGGACCACGCGAGCGCCCATTCCTTCACGACAGGCACCATCGCCTCGCGGCGCTTCGGCGTCATCAACTTCGAGTCACGGAGCCCCTCGGGGACCGCGGCGACCGACGCATCGACAGCAACGACACCGATGGTGACGGGGCCGGCGATCGCACCACGGCCCACCTCGTCCATGCCCGCCACGATGCGGGCGCCGCCGGCAAGGAACTCACGCTCGACATCAAGGGTGGGTTCCGGCCGTGCCATTGCATGAAGCGTAGGCTTCGCACATGGCGCGCAGGGCATCCATCACCGTGGGCAACCACGTCTACTCGGCACAGGATGCA
>CAZENK010000006.1:66663-72040 GCA_964513585.1 uncultured Bifidobacterium sp.
GCGAGGAACACACCGGCACCGTCGCCCACCTGCACGCATCGAGAGGGCTGCCGAAGAAAGCGATCGACCGTGCCGTGGTCTCATGGAAGGGCGTCGAGGGTGACGTGCAGGAGTCACGCGTGCACCACGGCCGCCCGTGGCAGGCCCTCTGCATCTGGTCCACCGATGCGATCGACGCCCTGCGGGCCCAGGGACACCCCATCGGGCCGGGTTTCGCCGGCGAGAACATCACGGTCGCAGGCATACCCGCAGGGGCGTTCCGCCCGGGCGCACACTTCCGCGTCGGCACCGTGCGCGGGTTCATCTCTGCCTACACGATCCCCTGCAGCCAGAACAACGACTGGTTCGCCGGCAGGAACATCATGGCAATGAGCCACGAGCGCGGCGACCTCAGCCGCGTGTATGCGATGGTCACCACGTGCGGAGAGATCTCCGTCGGTGACACGTTCGAGCTGTTCACCGACCGCTAGCGGTCGACATCCTCCAGGCGACCCGCGAGTGCGGAGAACGTCGACGACTCGTACGGCGTCACACACGGCGGGCCCTGGGCCCACCACACCACCGGGTCGTCGTCGTCCAACAAGGCCACCATTGATGCCGTGGTGAGCTCCGCCACCTCGCCGCCTGTCCGGGCGTGCATGCACACGGTCCATCCGTTCTCGCCGCCCACGTGACTCGACATGTGCGCCATCAGTGCCGCCTCGTCGACCGGGACCGCGGCCAGCGCCCTGCGCGATGCATCGAGCCGCGGGTCGACCAGGGTCTCCACGGGCTGGCGCGGATGACGGTGCGCGGCATCGAACGCGGGGATGGTGGTGCGGTTCGAGATTGCCCACGACGTCTCGACGCGCATGACGGCCACCTCGTTCCCGCTGGTCTCCACCACCCATGCATCGCGCGGGTCTGCCACGAGGAAACTGCTCCAGTACGGGCGCCCCTGCAGACCACCGGCCGTGTCATGACCACTGCCGCCCTGGCCGTGGATCGCCATCAGCTCCTCGATGACCATCACTGCCTCGTGTGCCGTCGAGCCGCGCTCGAGTGCCAGCCTGACCAGGTCCATGCCGATCAACGCATCGGGCGCCGTGCGTGGGTCGAGCGTGGTGTAGATCGTCTCGTTGCCGACGGCCACTCCTGCCTCGTTCACTCCGTGCTCGGCCCCCCAGCACCATGTCGGCAACGACACCACGTTCGCCAGTGTGGGCCGCGACCACGGCGCCACCGAGATGTGCGTCGTGCGGATGTCGGTGGTGTCACGACGCGACGGGTTCCACCTGAACACCTGTAGCTCATGCGGCGGCCGGTCGGAGTTCTTCGCGAACAGTGTCCTGCCGTCGGCAGTCACGGCCCCGAGCGCGACGAGGCAGTCACACATGCGTGGCGACGGGCGCGGGCAACAGTGCCTCACCCGATGCGTCGACACTGTGCCAGTCGCTGTGCGACAGCACGAGACCCGGCGCGCCGTTGACCTCCCACAGGAGAGCCGGCCGTTCACCGTGCCAGCGCACTGCGTAGCTCAGCGAGCGGAAGGGGTCGGCAGGGATGCCGCGCACGTCGAACGAGGCGCCCCACCACGGCTGGGGAATCCCGTGTGCGAGCACACGGCACTCACCTCCGCCGGGTGAACCCGACACCAACAGCTCCTCGATCCATGCGATCGCGGCGAGCCCGGTGGGCATCTCGACCGGCAACTCCTGCACAGGTCGGTCGCTGAGGCGCAGCCACGTGGCACTGATGTCACCGGCAGCGGTGTCGTCTCCGAGCGACACGCAGGCGGTCGCGGCGGTGAGCAGCACATGACGGGTGTCCCAGCGCAGAACCTTGGCGCGCTTCTCCTGCTTCAGGCGGGCCTGCACCGCATCGACAACGCCCAGGACGAGGTCACGGTGGATCTCGCCGAGCCGTGCAAGCTCGATCGGGGACTCCTCGTCGCACTCACCGAGCAACAGGTCGCTGCGCAGTCGCGACACCGTGGCCACGATGGTGTGGTCGGGCACCGTGATTCGTGACGCCGTGTCGCACGCGGTCTCCCAGCCGCGCACCACCTGCTGGTGGGTGGGGGTGTCATCGGGCAGGCGCCCTGCATGTGGCGACGAGTGTGCAAGCGCAACTCGCGTGGTCGACTTGTGACCCACCGGCACCACGATGGAACCCGCCGGCAGTTCGATGCCGATCGGCGGCTGGCTGGTGGGCTCGCGCGTGGTGAAGATGTCGTTGCGCGTCACCGCAACCACGACGGGCATGGGCGAGTCGTTCTCGAACTCCATCACCGTCATACCACCGAGATCGGCCACCGCGTACACACGCTGGATCATGTCGCCTCCGGGGATGCGCATGCGGGTCTCGGCCACCGGGTAGCCCGAGTACCACTTCTGGCGCAACGACACCTCTGTTGCCGGCACGTACCAGCGGTCGTCTGCGGCCACGAACCACGCAAGCTCGCGGCCGTCGGGCGGGATGAGCGATCCGTGCTCCGTGACCGCCCCGCGCCATGCGGCTCCCCTGTTGCCGATGAATCTCTGCGTCATGTGTTCACTTCGTTTCGGGGCGCGCACGGCGCGACATCAGGGCGACCAGCGCATCGGCCGCGTTCTTTCCGTTGTGGCACACCTCGACCACCTGCTCGGTGATCGGCATGTCGACCCCGTGCATGTTCGCGAGCTCGAGCACCACCTTCGAGCTGCGCACGCCCTCGGCCACCATAGAGGTCGATGCCACGATGTCGGCGAGCGCCTCACCGCGACCAAGGCGCACACCCACCGTGGTGTTGCGGCTGCTGGTCGACGAGCACGTGGCGATCAGGTCACCCATGCCCGCGAGACCGGCAAGAGACTCGAGCTTGCCGCCGAGGGCCATCGCGAGCCGCGTCATCTCCGCGAGACCGCGCGTGATGAGCGTTGCGCGCGTGTTGTCACCGAAACCCATGCCCAGGGCGATGCCCGATGCGATTGCGATCACGTTCTTCACCACACCGGCAATCTCGCACCCCACGACGTCGGGGTTCGTGTACACACGGAACGTGGGGCTCGAGAAGAGCTCCTGCAGAGCGGTCGCGATCACGGCATCGTCGATGGCAACCACGCTCGCCGCGGGCTGACCCACAGCGATCTCGGAGGCCAGGTTCGGCCCCGTCAGCACCGCCACAGGGTGGCCCGGCATCACGTCATTGGCGACCTGCGACATGCGCAGCATCGAACCGGACTCGAGCCCCTTCGAGAGGCTCACGATCGGCACCCACGGCCGGATGCACGGAGCCGCCTCGGCAAGCACCTGACGGAACCCCTGCGAGGGCACCGCCATGACCACGATGTCGGCATGTGCCACGGTCTCCTCGAGCGACGACGAGGCACGCAGCTCCGGCGCCAGGGCAACGCCGCCGATGTAGTCGGGGTTCACGTGGCGGGTGTTGATCGCATCGACGATCTCGGGGCGCCTCGCCCACAGCGTGGTGGGGGTGTTCGCCGCCGCCAACGACGCGACAGTGGTCCCCCACGATCCCGCCCCGATGACGGCCATGTTCATCGATGCCATGACGACAGCGTAGGCGAACCACGAACCGACGTTCGTAGGCTGACACCGTGCGTGTTGCTGTGATCATCCCGGTGAAGTCGTTCACCGTCGCGAAGGGCCGGCTGAGCGACACCCTGTCACCCGCCGAACGCGAGAAGCTCGCGCGCGACTGCGCCGGGACAGTGGTCCGGGCCGCACGACCTATGCCCACCTACGTGGTGTGCTCCGACCCGTCGGTGGCTTCGTGGGCACGCGACTCGGGCGCCGAAGTCGTCCACTGTGATGTTCCCGGCCTCGACAATGCGGTGTCAGCCGGTCGCCGGCGTGCCGTGGACGACGGTTTCGATCACGTGGTGGTGGCACACGCCGACCTGCCGCTCGCCCGCACGTTCGACCATGTGGCGGTGGAAGGTGCAGTGTCGATCGTGACCGACCGACACAATGACGGCACGAACGTGCTGTCGTTCCCTGCCGTGTCGCCCTTCACCACCGCGTACGGCCCCGACAGCTGCAGCAACCACGTGCAACTCGCACGTTCCGTCGGACTGCGGTGCGTGATGCTCGACGACCCCGACCTGGCGCTCGATCTCGACACCGCCGACGACCTGAACGAACTCACCCGACGCAGGAAGGACACACCATGAGCGCGAACGACCCGGGCCAGCCGCCCCAGAACACCGCACCGCACACGTCGAATCTCGGGACCCCGTCGGTGGTCCTCGCGATCGGCGCCCACCCGGACGATGTCGAGTTCGGTTGCGGCGGCACGCTCGCGAAGTGGTCGGCGGACGGCGCGGTGGTGCACCATCTCGTGTGCACCGACGGCTCGAAGGGCACGTGGAACCCCGATGCCGACATCACGGCACTCGTGGCGGCGCGTGAGCGCGAGCAGTGTGCGGCGGCAGGGGCTCTCGGTGCGACCGGCTCGGTGTCGTTCCTCGGTTACGTCGACGGCGAACTCGAGCACTCGAAAGAGGTCATCGACCGCATCGCGCTCGCCATCCGCCTGCTGCGGCCGACGGTGGTGCTGTCACACGACCCGTGGAAGCGCTACCGGCTGCACCCCGACCACAGGAACACCGGGCTCAACGTGTGTGACGCGATCGTGGCCGCACGTGATCCTCATTTCCTGAAGCACCACATCACGAACTTCGGGGTCACCCACCACAGGCCGGACGCGCTGCTGCTCTGGGAGGCCGACGAGCCGAACCACTTCGAGGACGTCAGCGACTTCGTCGAGGCCAAGCTCGCGGCGCTCGAACGCCACGAGAGCCAGTTCGAGTCGACAATGAAGGCCACCGACGAGGACGGCATGGCCGTCTTCCGCGAACGGATGCGCAGCCGAATGGCCGAATTGGGCGCACCCCACGGCGTGGCCGCCGCCGAGATCTTCCACCTCATGAACCGTCTCTGACGGGTTCGGGGCGGGCACACGGACAAAAAAGAAGAGAGGGGCTTTCGCCCCTCTCTTCCACACTCCGAGCCGGTTGGTTTGGTTTGCTTGAAGATGCGAAGAATTACTTCTTCGCGGCCTTCTTGCGCTTTGCAGGCTTGCGCTTGGCAGGGGCCTTCTTTGCAGTTGCCTTCTTCGCAGGGGCAGCCTTCTTGGCGGCCTTCTTGCGCTTAGCAGGCTTGCGCTTTGCAGCTGCCTTCTTTGCAGGGGCGGCCTTCTTGGCAGCCTTCTTCTTCTTTGCAGGGGCTGCCTTCTTGGCAGCCTTCTTCTTCTTTGCAGGAGCCTTCTTGGCTGCTGCCTTCTTCTTTGCAGGAGCCTTCTTGGCTGCTGCCTTCTTCTTGCGTGCAGGAGCCTTCTTGGCTGCTGCCTTCTTCTTTGCTGCCACTTGAGTTTCCTCTCGTTGGGTAAGTGGTT
>CAZENK010000007.1:0-66931 GCA_964513585.1 uncultured Bifidobacterium sp.
GTAGTCTCGCGAAATGACGCTTCTCTACCGTGCCGTGTGGCAGGACCCCGGTCTCGATGCCACCGCATCGCTGGATGAAGAGTTCCGCAAGTGGTGCGGCACAAAGGGGTTCGACACCACCTTGATGCCCGAGCGCGGGTCGGTCTCGGTCTCTGACCACAAGGTCGCACAGATCAGGCGCCTCGACTCCGACTCTGCACGGGCGATTCTCTGCACCCTGCAGGAATCTGACGGCTCGAGAACATGGACCACCACGGCCACCGCACTGTCGGCAGGAGACTCGCAGACTTTCTGGATCGATCTCGCCTGCGTCGACACCGAGAACGGCCGCATGGACATCGCTGCACCTCGTCTGGTCAGGGCTTTGCTGAGCGAACGTGGCGTGACTCCCACGTATGACGGCGAGAGCGTGAAGCCCGGTGTCACGGTGATCGCACCGAAGGACTGCCAGGCGCTCGCTGCCCGGATCATCGATCCGTCTCGGCGTCGGCCCATCGTGGTGTTCTCGCCCGACCGCACGCGCGGGCCACAGGTGACACACGAACGTGCGATGGCAACAGCCACCGACACTGCCGGCATTGCCGGTGTCTACGTGCTCATGCCCGATGCCGAACGCGTGCTACAGCAGTTCATCCCCGAGGGCTTCTGGGTCTACGGCGGTGCAGTGCGTCTGTACCTGCCGGGTCTTGACCCGGGGAACCAGGCCGATGCGGTGCGTCACCAGGTTGTCTCGCGCCGTGTCATCGAGGTGCATTCGCGTCGTGCTGCGTCGATCATCGCGCGCCGCATCGCGCAGTCCGACATTCACCCGGTGGTGCCCGCCGAGTGGGGACTCATCCAGACCAGCCTGCGCCGCCCGTCAGAAGAGGACGTTCGCGGCAAGGTCGGCGAGCTCGGTGAGCGCCATCATGACGAGAAGGAGATTCTCGAACTGCTCGCAGTTGCCGAACTCGAGATCAGCGACAAGGACACCCAGATCGACACGCTCGGTTCCACTGTGTCGTTCCTGGAGAACCAGCACATCGACGATGTCGCCGAAATCGAGGAACTGCAACGTGAACACAGGAACCTGAAGCGCATGCTGCAGGCCATGCTCGACCCCACCGTTGCGCAGGTGTCCGAGAGTGTGAGGCCGCAGGACCTGGAGAGTCCCGAATCCGTTCTCGATGCAATCGAGCTCGCACGCGAGCATCTCGGGTTCCTCGTGATTCCCCCGTCCGCAGAGCGCGACATCGACAACATGGACGAGGGCTACAAGGGTCGTGTGTGGGGCGAGGGAATCTGGGAAGGATTGCTCGCGCTGCACGGCTATGCGCAGGACAAGGCGGCGGGCAAGCCGGTGCTCAGCTTCCGTGACTGGTGCATCCGCACCGGCGCCTGGCCGAAGAACAAGATCTCGATGTCAGAATCGGACACGGTGCTGCAGGACGGAAAACTGCGCGGTCAGCGCCGCTTCAAGGTGTCGACAGATGTGTCTGATGACGGTTTTGTGATCATGGAAGCACACCTGAAGATCCAGATCGGCGGCGGCAACAACATCCCGCGTGTGTACTTCCATGACGACACCGATGGTGCCACGAAGAAGTTCCACATCGGTTTCATCGGCCCGCACTATCTGGTGGAGAACACGAAAAGCTGAACCAGGCGCCGCCACGGGTCAGAGGCTCGGCAGTGCAATGCGGCCGTTCGTTGTGATGGCGGTGTCGGCGCGCCAGTTGGCGTTGCCGTGCCTGTCGACCATCCGCCCGCCTGCAGCCTGCACGATCGGCATCAAGGCGGCAATGTCATAGGGCTCGAGCCCGATTGCATCCACGGCAATGTCAACAGACCCCTGCGCAACGAGCATGTGCTGCCAGAAGTCGCCGAACCCGCGCAGTCGCTTCACCGACTTCTTCAGGTTCTTCACCCACTCACCGTGACCCAGGTCCCGCCACGGGGCATTGTCGGTGATCGACAGGGTTGCTTCGGCAAGATCGCTCACGTCGCTCACGCTGATGGGTCGGCCGTTGAAGTACGCACCACCGTCGTGGAACCCCCACCAGCGCGATGCCATCGCCGGTGCCGACACCACGCCCATCACGGGGCCCATGTCGGCGTGCACCAGAGCAATCAGGGTTGCCCACACCGGCACGCCGCGCACGAAGTTCGACGTGCCGTCGATGGGGTCGACCACCCATGTCCATTCAGAATCGCCGCCGGTGCCGTGCTCCTCGCCGTACCAGGCGTGGTGCGGGCGGCCCGCACGGATCATGTCCATCACCAGTGTCTCGCAGCCGCGGTCGATCTCGGTGACCTCGGTCTGGTTCTGCTTCAGTGACACGCTGAACGAGCGCGCCTCGAAGTGGGGGAGCGTGTAGGCATCGGCGGCATCAGCCAGCGACAACGCGAAATCGAGCTCTGCAGCCAGGTCGAACGACATGACCCAACGCTACGCCAGCAGGCGTTGGGCAGCGGCCACGATTCCCGCGGCGTCGAGCCCCAGCGACGCAAGGATCACGTCTGGCTTGTTGTGCGGGATGAACTTGGTGGGCACGCCCAGGCTCTCCACGCGCACCTGCGGTGACACGGCATGCACCTGGTCTGCGATCAGCGAACCGATGCCACCGTCGCGGATGCCATCCTCCACCGTGAGCACGGCCGAGTGTGCCGCGGCATCTGCGATCATCGCGGCATCGAGCGGGGTGCAGGAGCGCACGTCGTACACGGTGGCACGGATGCCCTCGGCCTCGAGCAACGGCAGAGCCTTCTCGGCAGCCCCCACCATCTTGCCCACGGCAAGAATCGCCAGCGACCCGTCGCCGGTTGCGAGCTTCAGTGCCGACAGCCCGCGGCCCACCTTCGATGCATCGACCGAGCGCGCGGCGCCCTTCGGGTAGCGGATCACCACGGGGCCCTCGGCCGCCAGGGTCATCGCATCGTGCAGCATCTGCTCCACGTCCTGCACCGATGACGGCGCGAGCACGCGCATGCCCGGCACTTTCGAGAGCAACGCCATGTCGTAGATGCCGTGGTGGCTCGGTCCGTCGTCGCCGGTGATGCCGGCGCGGTCGAGGCAGAACACCACGGGCAGGCGGTGCAGTGCCACGTCGTAGACCACCTGGTCCCACGCGCGCGACAGGAACGTGGAGTACAGCGCGACCACGGGTCGCAGGCCACCCATCGCCATGCCGGCGGCCGCGGTCACCGCGTGCTGCTCGGCAATGCCGACATCAAGGAAGCGGTCGGGGAACTTGTCCTGGAAATCGAGCAGACCCGTGGGGCCGGGCATGGCCGCGGTGATCGCCACGATGCGCGGGTCGTTCTTCGCCTCGGCCACGAGCGCCTCGCTGAACGCGCCGGTGTAGCCCGACGGGCCCGATTTCTGCGGGCCGTCCTGCGGGTCGAAAGTGGGCGTGTCGTGCAGGTGCTTCTCGTCGTCGTCCTCTGCGGGGGAGTAGCCGCGGCCCTTCTGGGTCAGCACGTGCACCACGATGGGGCCTTCCTCCTGGCGGGCAAGTGCCGCTGTGAAGGCGCGCTCGAGTTCTGCGATGTCATGGCCGTCGACGGGGCCCACGTACCGCACGCCGAGTGCCTCGAAGAACGACGGCGGCTGCAGGAACTCGCGCACCGCGGCCTTGAACGCCTCGACGCCCGACTCTGCCTGCTTGCCCACGAGCGGAAGGTCACGCATGAAGGCCTCGAGCTTGCGCTGACGGCGCACATAGACAGGGTTCAGACGGATGTCGGTGAGCTTTCGCGACAGCTTGCCGGTGGCGCGGTCGATGAGACGTGGCGTCTCGGACGTTGTGTCCGCGTTTGCCGACACCGCACCACCGTGCGAAAGATTCGAGATGGTGGGCGCATACGAACGTCCGTTGTCGTTGAGGATGATGATGACCCGGCTCTTCGAATGGCCCAGGTTGTTGAGTGCCTCGTATGCCATGCCGCCGGTCATCGAACCGTCGCCGATCACGGCAACGATGTGGCGGAACTGGTTCACGCCCGCATCGCGTGCCATGGCAAGACCATGTGCGTACGACAGCACTGTCGATGCGTGGCTGTTCTCGATGAAGTCGTGGCGGCTCTCCTCGCGGCTGGGGTAGCCCGAGATGCCGCCGTGCTGACGCAGTTTCGAGAAGCCCGACTGGCGGCCCGTGAGGATCTTGTGCACGTAGGCCTGGTGGCCGGTGTCCCACAGCACCGCATCGGTGGGCGACTCGAACACGCGGTGCAGGGCGATGGAGAGCTCGACGGCGCCGAGGTTCGACCCCAGGTGGCCACCGGTCTCGGCGACTGCGTGCACGATGAAGCCACGGATCTCGTCGGCCAGCTGCTCGAGTTGGGGCACGGTCAGGGGGCGAAGATCTGCAGGCTCGTGGATGCCGTCAAGAAGCGCCATATGGGTACAAGGCTACGGTCTGGGTCGGATGAAGGACCCATTTGATCCCACGGGATAGGTGGCTCTGGTCACCGCTGAGAACGGCCGAATCGGCCTCGGCAAGGCGCGCAGCGAGCTGCTGCTGATCCACCGCGGGGCGGCGACTCAGGCCATCGTGCCGGCGGACGGATGCCCCTGCTTGAGCAACTCGAACTTCGCATCAAGCCGGCGCTGGTTCCAGTTGTGGAACATGCTCCCGAACAGGAACCCGAACCCCAGCACCACGAGCCCTCCCACACCGTCGAGCCAGAAGTGGTTGCCGGTCACCACAATGCAGAACAGCGTGACCGCCGGGTACAGGAGGGCAGCGGCACGCAGCCAACGCTTGCGCAGCAGCGGCCACATGCCGAATGCCACCCACGACGACCACCCGATGTGCAGTGACGGCATTGCGGCGTACTGGTTCGACGCCTTCGCCATGCCGCCCGAGCTGAAGTCCCACGGTCCGCCGTAGTCCTTCAGGGTGTCGACGTACCCGAAGCTCTCGGCCCCGTTGTAGTTGCGCAGCTCGTGCTCGATGCACGCGGCCCCGAACCCCACGGGCGGGCAGGGCTCGTCGAGCAGGCGCGGGGGCATCAGCGGGAAGAGCGCAAACCCGATGATCGCGAGACCGGTCATGATCGCAAGTGCATTGCGGAACAGGGGGAAGACGTCCTTGCGGCGTTTCATCAGGATGAAGAACACTGCGATGGTCACCGCGAAGTGTGCGGTTCCGTAGAAGGTGTTCAGCAACTGGATGAACCAGTCGTACGGCAGGAACCAGTCCTGGATCGACTCCTCGTGGTACAGCCCCAGGGCACGCTCGATGCGGATCACCTTGACTGCGTTGTTGAACGCGTGCAGCGGGATGTCGGTGTCGCCCACGCTGTACGACCCGAACCGGTTGCGGGTCGCCGTGTACACCGCGTAGAAGACCGCCATGATCAGCAGTTCCTTCCACCAGCGCGTGCGGTGTTCGCGCTCTTCGGGGAGAGCCGGGGCGGCAACCTGGTCGGACATGCGCCCCCAACATTAGGACCCGCAGGCACACGGGCACCATGCCCTCAGTAGGCTGAGCGCCGTGAGCCTGATTGATCTTTCCCACGAGTTCGACACATCCGTCCTCGAGCGTGTGCTGGCCAGGGGCCGAGCCACTGGGGCGGGGTTCTCCGAGATCTTCATCGAGGACAAGCGCGCCATGGCCGCCGGTCTCGACGACGGCAAGGTCGAGGCGGTCTCGAACGCCCGCAGTTCGGGCGCCGGCATCCGGGTCATACACGGCGACACCACCGGCTTTGCCTACACCTCTGACCTCACCGAGAAGGGGTTGATGGCGGCGGCCGAGGCGGCTGCGGCCGCGGCTTCGAACGGGACCGGCGGCACGCACACGGTGTCGTTGCAACCCGTGTCGCGCCAGCAGGTCAACACGGTCCGCATCACGCCCACCAGCGTGCCGAAGGCCCATAAGGTGGATCTTCTGACTCTCGCCAACGACATCGCCCGCGGCATCGACAACAGCATCGTCCAGGTGTCTGCCAGCTACGGCGACAGCCAGAGGCGCATCCTGGTCGTGAACAGCGACGGGGTGTTCGCCACCGACGAGCAGGTGCGCACCAACTTCCGCATCACCGTGGTCGCGAACGGCGACACCGGCATGCAGACCGGGTTCGACTCTCTCGGCCACACCATCGGTTTCGAGCTCTTCGACGAGGAGAGCATCGAGGAACTCGCAGAGCGTGCCGCACGCCAGGCCGTGACCAAGCTGCGTGCGCGCCCCGCACCGAGCGGCGCGATGCCGGTGGTCATCAAGTGCGGCTCGGGTGGCGTGCTGTTCCACGAGGCATGCGGACACGGTCTCGAGGCCGACCTGGTCGCGCGCGGTGCTTCGGTGTACGCGAACCGCGTGGGGGAGCAGGTGGCGTCACCTCTCGTCACGCTGGTCGACGACGGCACCATGACGCGCGAGTGGGGTGCCATCGGCATCGACGACGAGGGCCACAAGGCCCAGCGCAACGTGCTGATCGAGAACGGCATCCTCACCGACTACATGTGGGACCACATCCGTTCCCGCCAGGAGGGCCGCGCACCCAGCGGCAACGGCCGTCGCCAGAGCTACGAGCACCTGCCGATGGTGCGCATGACCAACACCTACGTCATGAACGGCACCGACGAGCCCGACGACATCATCCGTGCCACCGAGAAGGGTGTGTACGTGGCCAAGCTCGGCGGTGGCAGCGTCAACACCGCCACCGGCGACTTCGTGTTCGGTATGACCGAGGCCTACCTCATCGAGAACGGCGAGATCACCGAGCCGCTGCGCGAGGGCAACCTGATCGGCAACGGCCCCCAGGTTCTCGCCGACATCGACATGCTGGGCAACGACTTCGCGATGGGCAACCCCGGCACCTGCGGCAAGGACGGCCAGGGCGTGCCGGTCGGCGACGGCCAGCCCACACTGCGCGTGAAGTCGATGACCATCGGCGGAACCGCGGCATGAGTGGCCGCAGCGTCGATGACCTGCAAGCAATCGCCGATGCGATAGTCGCCGAGGCGCGGCCGGGCGAGCAGATCGGCGCGTCGCTGTCGCGCTCGACCGAGACCGACATCCGCGTGCGCAACGGTGAGGTCGAGCACTTCGTGTCGGCACAGAGCCAGGGCGTGAGTGTGATCGTGATAGTCGACGGGCGAACGGGCACCTCTTCTGCAGGGTCGTTCGACGAGGCGTCGTGGCGCGAGGTTCTCGCCGAGGCACGCGAGAATGCCGAGTACGGCAGCGTCGACGAGTACGCGGGTCTCGCCGAACCCGACGGTGTGCCGGTGGTCGAACAGAAGCTGTGGGACGACGACCTCGCCGCGTTCCCGACCGACAAGAAGATCGAGATCGCAAAGGAACTCGAGCGCCTGGTGCTGGCAGAAGACCCGCGTCTGCGCATCGACGATGCGAACTACTCCGACGGCAGCACCGAGGAGGCATCGGCCACCACGCTCGGCATCCGCAGCAGCAGCCGTTCGAACAGTTGCTACGCCACTGTCAGCGTGCTGGTCGACGACAACGGCGAGACACAGACCGGGTGGGCCTATGCGCTCGGCGACAACCCCGCCGCTTTCGACCTGAAGGCCGCCGCGCAGAAGGCTGCTGAACGGGCGACCCGACTGCTCGGCGCGGTGAAGCCCGCGAGCAAGGTGACAACGGTGGTGCTCGACCCCATGGTCACCGCGCAGTTCCTCTCGATCATCGGCGGCACGCTGAACGGCGAGAACGTGTCGAAGGGCCGCAGCATCTTTGCCGACCGCATCGGTGAACAGGTGGCCTCGCCGCTCATCACCCTGGTCGATGACCCCACCGACTCGCGCGCGTACTACGCACGGGAAACCGACGGCGACGGCCTGGCCGCGCGGCGCAACGTGCTGATCGAGAACGGCGTGCTGAAGATGTTCGTGCACGATGCATACAGCGCACGCCGCATGAACACCGTGAGCACCGGCAACGCGGGTGGCTGCGTCGCGCTGAAGCTCACTCCGGGCACGAAGTCACAGGAAGAGCTGATCGCCGGCATCGAGGAGGGCGTTCTCATCGACAGCGTGCAGGGTCTGCACAGCGGCGTGAACCCGGTGTCGGGCGACTTCTCGACCGGCGCGAGCGGTCTGATGATCCGCAACGGGAGGACCGCGGAGCCCGTGCGCGAGTTCACCATCGCATCCACGTTGCAGCGCATGCTGCTCGACGTGCAGGAGATCGGCGGTGATGTCGACTGGTTGCCCATGAGGGCGGTCGGCGTGTCGTTGGTGATCTCGGGCGTCACCATGAGCGGGGCATAGCAACCATGCCCGCTGCGACCCCCGGGGCAATCGAACGGCACCCGCATCTCGCAGGGCCGCGACGCGACGGATGGGTGCGTGTCGACATGCACAGCCACACCATGTTCTCGGGTGACTCCACCACCACGCTCGACGAGATCCATGACGCCGTGGCCGCCAGTGGCATCGACGTGCTGTGCGTGACGGACCACAACGCCATCGAGGGTGCGCTGCGCCTGCAGAAGTCGCTCGCCGGCGTGTGCCGGGTGATCGTCGGCGAAGAGGTGCGCACCCACACGGGCGAGGTGATCGGGTTGTTCCTGACCGAGAAGATCTCGTACGGAGCGAGCGCGGCTGACACCTGCCGGCAGATCCGCGCACAGGGCGGCATCGTGTACGTGCCGCACCCGTTCGACCCCATGCGCAAGAACCTCACCGAGGCATCGCTGAATGACATCGCAGACGCCGGGTTGGTCGACGCAGTCGAGGGCCACAACTCGAAGACGTCACTCAAGTCGTTGAACGCGCGCGCGGTGCAGTTCGCCCGTGAACGTGACCTGGCCATCGGTGCGGGCAGCGACGCCCATGTTCCGCTCGCTCTCGGCAGCGGGTACATCGAGATGCCCGACTTCGACGGTCCGCAGGACTTCCTCGCGAAGCTACGCGAGGGAACCGTGGTGGGTCATCACTGGGACGAAGCACGCCCCTGGAGCCCGCGCATCATTCCCTCTGTCTAGGCCGCCGCGCGCCGAGCACGCGCAACGATGCGTCAGCGGTTGAGCAGCACCGGGATCTGCCGCGGCCCGCGAACCTGGCCGTTGGCCCACGTGGTCTTCGTGGCCGGGTCAAGGCTGTAGTTGGGGAACGCACGCAGCCATTCCTGGAACGCCACGATCATCTCGAGACGGGCGAGGTTCGAGCCCGCGCACCGGTGGATGCCGAGGCCGAACGCCACGTGGCGGTTGTTCTCGCGGTCCATCTTGAACACGTGTGCGTCCTCGAAGGCCGCGGGGTCGTGGTTCGCCGCGGGGAAGGTGACCAGGGTCTGTTCGCCCGGGCGCATCGGGCAGCCCGACACCTCGGTCTCGTTGATGACCTTGCGCGCCATCGTGACGGGTGCGTAGTAGCGCAGCACCTCTTCGTTGGCGGTCTGCCAGAGCATGTCGTCGTTGTCGACGGCGATCAGTCGCTGCACCTCGTCGTTGTGCTGTGCGAAGTGCCAGATGCCGGAACCGATCGCGCTCCAGGTGGTGTCGATGCCGGCAACGATCTGCAGACGGATGTAGCCGATCTTGATGTCCCACGGCACTTCCTTGCCGTCGATCTCTGCGTTCGCGATCATCGTGAGAAGATCGTCCTTCGGGTTCTTCAGGCGGTCCTTCAGCAGTCCGTCGATGTACTGCGTCATCTCCGTGAGAACCTCGAGCCGGATGCGGTTGTCCTTCGGTGCGAGCTGGAAGTTCTTGTAGATCCAGTCGCGGAAGAGGTCGGCGTCCTCCTCCGGCAGCCCCGTGAGCACGCAGATGCCGTGCACGGGGATGTGCTGGGTGTAGTTCAGTGCCGCATCTGTCGCGCTCTGGCCGTCGAGCTTCGAGATCAGCTCACGGCAGTAGCGGCGCAGCTCGGGTTCGAGTGCGGCGACGGCCTTCGGGTTGAACGCGGGGAGGATGAGGCGACGGTGGCCGTGGTGCTCCGGCGGGTCACTGGTGATCGGCGGTGCCGATGCACGCGGGGCATCGGGGCGGGACACGTTCACCCAGATCGACGAGAAGTTGTCGGTGTCGTTCGCAATCTGACGCACTGCATCCATCGTCACCGGCATGAACGCGCGGCCGTAGCGCTCGGTGCTGCCCACCGGGCACTGCTCGCGCACGGAGTTCCAGATGTCGATGGCGTTCTCGCCCCAGCCGTCGTCCAGCCAGTCCCAGTCGTTCACCCAGTCGGTGACAGGTGGTGTGTCAAGTGGTTGGTCTGCTCCGTACGCCATGGTGGCCCCCTCACGTGTGCGCTGAGGTAAACATTATCCACCTCCGACCCGCGCGTGTCCATCGTGGGGTTCAGTCGTGGGCGGCCACCACCAATTCTGCGAGCCGGGTCGCCGCCGCAATCGGGGCCACCATGTTGGCGGGCACCGCGATCGAGGCCGGGTCGGTGGACACCACCAGCGCACCCGTTGCAACGACGTTCGTGCGCACCACCAGGTCGACACGGTCTCCCGGGGTCACCGCAGGCATGACCAGGTCTCCCGGCATCGCGATCACGCGCCACCCGGTCGGCACGGTCACCGCATCGGGCGAGGGCACGAGCAGTGACATGGTGAGCGGGGTGCGCGCACGCATGGCAACCCGCGCCCGGTGGCCGGCAGGCAGGGTGTGCACGGCGTCGACCGGCACGAGTGCCTGCGGCAACGCGATGCGCTCGGTGTTCGCCGCGGTCACGGGATCGCCGGCGGCGACATCGGCGGTCAGTGCCGTCACGCCCACGTGGCGCGACCACGCGAGCCGGTCGCTGCGCGCCGAGGCGACCGATGACGTGATGATGACCGCACACACGAGGGACACCACCAGCACTGCTGCGAACTGCGCACGGCGCTCGCGCTCGAGCCTGCGCGCACAGCGTCGCATCACCCGGGCGCCATGGGCGGCGAGGGTGTTCAGGCGATGACGGTATGCAGACATGGGCATCCTTTCGACCGCCTCATGTGTGCGCGGGTGCGAGCCGGAAGATGGCTCAGTCGGCAGCAGACGTGGTGCTCGATGCCGTGCTCGACGAGTCGCTCGAGCCCGATGAGCCACCTGATGAGTCACCTGATGACGAACCCGACGATGAGCTCGATGCTGCGCTCGAGCCCGACTTGCCGCTGTCGGTCTTGTAGAAGCCGCCGCCCTTGAAGGTGATGCCCACGGGCAGGAACACCTTCTTCACTGGGCGCATGGTTCCGTCGACCGGGTGCTTGGCCTCGGTGAGGGTGTCCTCCGAGAAATCCTGCTGCACCTCGATGGTTTCACCTGTTTCCACGAACTTGTACACGTATGTAGGCATGGGGGTGTCTCCGGTGTTGGCACTCTGGTCCTTCGAGTGCCAAATGGTATCTGGCTAGCGTGGAAATGCATGAGAGCCCGAACCGCCGTCATCCCCGCCGCTGGTCTGGGCACACGCTTCTATCCCGTCACCAAGGCGGTGCCGAAGGAACTGCTGCCGATCTTCGACGTGCCGGCGCTGCAGTTGATCCTCGACGAGGCCATCGGAGCGGGCTGTGACCACATCGTGCTCGTGTCGAGCCGCAAGAAGCCCGGCCTCGAGAACTACGTGACGCCCGCACCCGACGTGGTCGCCAAGCTCCGCGACCAGGGTCGTGATGATGTCGCCGACCGCCTGCAGCGCATCGGCGCCGACGTGCGCGTGAGCATCACGTACCAGGACGACCCGCGTGGCCTCGGTCATGCCGTGGGGTGTGCCCGTGAACTGGTCGGCGACGAACCGTTCACAGTGCTGCTGCCCGATGAGCTGCGCGGTGACCCGGGGTTGTTGCGTCTGCTGATTGATTCATGTGAGTCCACGGGCAAGAGCGCGATCGAACTGAAGCGCGTGCCGATGGACCAGGTCAGTGCGTACGGAGTGGTCACGGTGACTGCTGATTCACCGACCGACGGGCCGTTCGGCATCGTCGGGGTGGTCGAGAAGCCGAAGCAGGAGGATGCACCGAGCGACCTGATCATCCTGGGTCGTTACGTGTTGACACCCGGGATCTTCGGGGACATCGATGCGCTGACTCCGCACGCGAACGGCGAGTACCAGCTCACCGACGCTCTGCTCGCCCAGGGTTTGCGCGGGGAGTTGCTGGGGCATCTCACCACCACGCAACGGTGGGACACGGGAACCCCCGCCGGATGGCTCGAGGCTGTGCTGGATGCCGCCATGCGCAACCCGTCGGTTGCCCCGCGCGTGCGTGCATGGTTCGACGCGAACACGCAGTAACGAGTCGGTTGCACTCCGGTTCGCGTCGGCAACCGAAGTGGGCAATCGCTTCCTCACTAGAGTCGTCATGTGTTGAAACTTCGCAGAGTGATCCTGGTATCGGCAATCGTGGCGGGTGTTTCGTCGTTTGTGTCGGTTGATTCCTCGGTTCGCGCGACCGGCGGCGCAACATTGTTGAACGAGACCTTCAACACCCTGCCCGGGGGTTCGTCGGGGTGGACATTCGGCGGCAATGCCGGCACGGTCGCTGCCGGTTTCCCCAAGGTCGAGACCCGCAACAGTGACAGTCGACTCCGACTCACGTCGACTGCCGGCAACGGCGCCGGGTACGCGATCTACAACATCCCCCAGACGACATCTGCAGGTCTCGACATCACACTTGATCTCGAGATGTGGGGCGGCGGTTCCACCGGTGCGGACGGAATCGCCTTGTTCCTGATCGACGGCGCCACTGACAACGTCACAGTCGGCACCTTCGGCGGCGCGCTCGGCTACATCGGTCTCACCGGCACGGGTGGCCAGGGGGCCCTGCTGGGTGTCGGGCTTGACAGGTGGGGAGGCTTCCGCACGGCTGTTCCTGCGGGGTCAGGTGCCGGTTTCGACTGCCCCACGTCATTCGGGTTCGGGCTCTGGGCCGATGCGATCACGGTCCGCGGTCCAGGGTCATCCGGTTACAACGTGGTCACCAGTTCCGACCCGTGTTCGGTGCGCTGGGGTGACACCCGCAGCACGTTCGGCGGTGCATGGACGACGCGCACCAACCGGGTTCGCCGTGTGCGCATGTTGGTCGACCCGGCAACGGTCGCCAATCCCCAGGTGAAGATCTATGTCGACGACCCCGACGGCATCGACCCGGCCTTCGGCGGTACGCCCGGTGTCGGTCCCACTGCAACGCCCCGGCTCACTTTCTCCCAGCCGACGGAACTGCGCAACGCGACCACGTTCAAGTTCGGGATGGCTGCTTCCACCGGCGGTTCATCGAACAACCACGACATCCTCGGAATCCAGGTCGCGACCGTGACTGCACTCAACCCGGTGAACTGGGTGACATCATCGTTGCCCGGCGGGACAATCGGCACCCAGTACTCCCAGACACTCGGGGCGCGGGACGGAGTCGCGACCTATTCGTATTCGTTGGTGTCAGGGTCCCTGCCCGCAGGTCTTTCGCTGGCGAACGGACAGATCACGGGAACCCCCACGACATGTGGTGACTACACGTTTGTTCTCCGGGTGACCGACTCGCAGTCGACCCCGACCACTGCCGACAGAACGTTCTCGGTGCGGGTGAACAATGCCCAGCAGTCGTGTGTGTACGTGGTGCCGACCACCACCACGATTGCCAGCTCCACGACCGTGGCGCAGGGAACCACCGGCACGACAGTGCCCGGCGGAGTAGGTGGGGCATCCTCGCCGCGTGCGTTGCCTGCAACGGGTGCCGCCCCTCATCCGATGTGGCTGTCGCTGGTGCTGCTTGTTTCCGGCGTGGTGTTGATGTCACGGCGCCGCCGAAGCATGGCCTGATACCGGGTTCACGCGCGGCGGAACGCGCCGTGCTCGTCGATGACGAAACCGAATTCGTCCACCCGCGCTGCATGCTGCTGACCCGTCAGCAGCGACGTGTACTCCCACGCGTTCGTGTCGTGGCGCGTGTACCTCTGCGGGACCCTCTCCACGTTCAGGGTCTCGACATCGATCGTGATCACGTTCAGGTCGGCGGTGTGGCCCACGTGCAGCGGCATGCGGTGGGTCACGATCGAGTTGGTGAACGGCGTGTTCACGAAATCGATGTCGACGCAGCCGTCGAGCTCGGTGCGGTGGGCGCCGTTCATCTCGCCCCAGCGGCCGTGGCCGTCGGTGGCGAGCCACAGGTCCGGCTCGTCCATGTCGCGGAAGAGCAGCATCTGCTGCACCATCCACTGTGCCGACAGACGCACGATGGCGAGGGCGTTGTCGGCGTGCAGCGCCACCTCGGCGGTCCATCCCTCGTTCTCCCAGCGCAGTGTCACGGCGCTCGCCGGCGAGCCGTCCCACGCGGTCCACGACACGGTGTGACCCGA
Source organism: uncultured Bifidobacterium sp. (assembly GCA_964513585.1). Lineage (GTDB taxonomy): Bacteria > Actinomycetota > Acidimicrobiia > Acidimicrobiales > Ilumatobacteraceae > UBA2093. The sequence continues at coordinate 14,230 of CAZENK010000007.1, forward strand.
GGACGACGGCGCGAGGTAATTCGGCATGTCCTGTGTCTATCGGCTGACAGTAGGTTGAGCGCATGACTCCGTTGGAAGAGGTGCGCGAGATCGTGCTGGCCCAGTGCGCACGGGGGCCAGCGGTCACGCTTCCTCTCCGCGAGGCGCGGGGCTGCGTGCTCGCCACCAGCGTCGTGGCAGGGGAGCCTGTGCCCCCGTTCGCGAACACCGCCGTCGACGGGTACGCAGTGCGATCGGTCGACGTGGCCACGGTGCCGGTCGACCTGCGTGTGGTGGGCGAGGTCGCCGCCGGTGCAGTGTCGAACGTGTCCGTCACGGAGGGCACTGCGATTCGCATCATGACCGGCGCGCCGATCCCCCCTGGGTGCGATGCAATCGTGATGGTCGAGGACACCGAACGCATCGGCACCGACGGCGTGCGGATCCACAGGTCGGTGTCGGCCGGCGATGCAATCCGCGATGCGGGGTCAGATGTCGCGGTGGGCGCCACCGTGTTCCCCGCCGGCGTGGTGATCTCTGCGATGGTCGAGGGGGTGCTCGCCAGCATCAACGCGAACACCGTGTCGGTCTACTGGCGACCGAGGGTGGGGGTCATCTCGACCGGTGACGAACTGGTCGATGACGGCTCGCCGCTGGAGCCCGGGCAGATCCGTGAGTCGAACCGCCGCATGCTGCTGCGCGTGGTCGAGGAGTGCGGTGCCGAGGCGATCGACCTGGGCATCCTGCGCGACAACGAGGATGAGCTCGAGTCGGTGCTCGTGAAGGTCACCAGCCGCGGTGTGGTCGACGCGCTGATCACGAGCGGCGGGGTGAGCATGGGCGACTACGACGTGGTGAAGGCGGTGCTCGCACGCATCGCCGACATGAGGTGGTTCCAGGTCGCGATGAAGCCGGCCAAGCCGTTCGCCTTCGGCGTGATGCCGGGTGCCGACGGTCGGGTCGTGCCGGTGTTCGGCCTGCCGGGCAACCCGGTCAGCTCGCTCATGAGTTTCGAGCTCATCGCGCGCCCGGCCCTGCGCGCGATGATGGGCGTGCCGCGCCCGTTCCGGCCGGTGGTCCACGCTGTCGTCGACGAGGACGTGGTGCGTCGTGCCGACGGCAAGGTGCATTTCGACCGTGTGCACGCCACGTGGGGTGCCGACGGTCGCGTGCACGTGACCCGCACCGGGCCCCAGGGCAGTCACCAGCTGGCTGCCACGGCCGTGGCCAACGCGATCATGGCGGTGCCCGACGGCGAGGGTGTGCGTGCAGGCGACACGGTGCAGGTGACCTTTCTGGGCCCTGACTCCGGGCCTGTCGCGCAGTAGTCAAAAGTTGACGACTGCGTAGTATTGCCGCGTGGACCTCATCGACAAACACGGCCGAGTCGTGCGTGACCTGCGCATCTCGGTCACGGATCGGTGCAACTTCCGCTGCACGTACTGCATGCCGGAGGAGGGTCTTGCGTGGCTCGACCGGGCAGAGATCCTCACCTTCGAGGAGATCGAGCGTGTCGCCCGGGTCTGTGTCGCGCGTTTCGGCATCGACAGCCTGCGTCTCACCGGGGGAGAGCCCACCGTGCGGGCGCACCTGCCGCGGCTCATCGAGCGCCTGGCGGCACTGCGGCTCGCCGACGGCCGCAAGCCCGACCTCGCACTGACCACGAACGGGGCCACCCTGCGGAACATCGCGGGCGAACTGCGCGATGCAGGGCTCGACCGCATCAATGTGAGTCTCGACAGCCTGCGCCGCGACCGGTTCCTGGCCGTCACGCGCCGCGACGAACTCGACAATGTCCTGGCAGGCATCGCCGAGGCCCAGCGCGCAGGCTTTGCTCCGGTGAAGGTGAACGCCGTGATCGAGCGCGGGGTGAACGACGACGAGATCCTCGACCTGGTCCGCTACGGCCGCGACACGGGGGTCGAGGTGCGGTTCATCGAGTTCATGCCGCTCGACGCCACCAACGAATGGGAGCGCAACCGTGTCGTGACCCAGAGCGAGATCGTCGACACGATCGCAGCCGAGTTCCCGCTCGAGCAGATGCCCTCGCGCGGCGCGGCCCCTGCTGACCGATGGCGCTATCTCGACGGCAAGGGCACGGTCGGGGTGATCCCCAGCGTGTCCCAGCCGTTCTGTGGTGACTGCGACCGCGTGCGGCTCACGAGCGACGGCCAGTTCCGCACCTGCCTGTTCGCCACCGACGAGTTCGACCTGCGGGCGTTGCTCCGCAACGGTGGAACCGATGATGAGATCGCCGACCTGATCGTGCATGCCGTGGGAACCAAGTGGGCCGGGCACCAGATCAGCCAGGTGAACTTCGTGCGGCCCAATCGCTCCATGAGCCAGATCGGCGGTTGACATGAGCGCCGACGAAACAGGCGAACTCGCCAACCTGAACGTGTTGGTGTCGGTCGACGGGCCCGTGGCGACCCTGACACTGAACCGCCCCGACAAGCGCAACGCCGTGCGCCAGAGCATGTGGGCAGCCATCGCAGCCCATGTCTCGGCTCTTGCTGCCGACCCTGACGTGCGCGTTCTCGTGGTGCGCGGCGCGGGCGACCATTTCTGTGCAGGCGCCGACATCTCGGAGCTCACGAACGGCCCGGGCGGGGAGTACGCACGCGTGAACTGGAACGCAGAGGAGGCCCTCGCCACCTTCCCCGGGCCGACCGTGGCGCTGATCCGCGGCAACTGCGTGGGAGGGGGCGTGAGCATCGCGACCGCCTGCGACATCCGCATCGCGACCACCGACGCGATCTTCGGGATCACGCCGTCGAAGCTCGGCATCGTCTACCCCACGAACGCCCTCGAGCGGGTGGTGCGCCTGATCGGGCCCTCGGCCACGAAGCACCTCATGTTCACGGGCGACCTGATCGACGCCGACCGCGCACTGCGCATCGGTCTGGTCGACGAAGTGGTCGCCGCCGGTGACATCGAGGCCAGGGTGCAGTCGCTGGTCGCCGTGATGACCGAGCGGTCGTCCCTCACGCAGGTCGCGAGCAAGGCGATGATCGAGGAGGTCGTGCGCGACGGACGCGTGAAGCCGGCCACCACGCTGCACTGGGAGACCGAGATGGACAAGAGCGGCGAGGTGCGCGAGGGCGTCGCGGCATTCCTCGCCCGGCGCCCCGTTCGGTGGCCGTGGAAGCGCCCGTAGTCTGACGCCATGAGTGAGCCCACGTTCAGCCATCTCGATGCATCGGGCAATGCCCACATGGTCGATGTTGGCGACAAGGCGGTGACCCGGCGTCGTGCCGTGGCCCGTGCCACGGTGCGGATGTCGCCGGCCACGGCCACCGCGATCGTGCAGGGCTCGTTGCCGAAGGGCGACGTTCTCGCCGTCGCGCGCATCGCGGGCATCCAGGCGGCGAAGCGCACGAGCGACCTCATCCCCCTGTGCCACCCGCTGATGCTGACCAAGGTGTCGGTCGATCTCACCGTGGGTGAGTCGCATGTCGATATCGAGTCGGTGGTCGAGACCACCGGTCAGACCGGCGTCGAGATGGAAGCGCTCACCGCGTGCTCGGTCGCAGCCCTCACCCTCTACGACATGTGCAAGTCCGCCGACAAGGAGATGGTCATCGATGCCGTGGCGCTCTGGCAGAAGTCGGGCGGGCGCTCCGGGGAGTACGAAAGAGGGGCCTGACGCCCCCGATTCGGGCCCGTGTCAAGCCCTGTGAACTCTGTCGAGAAAACGCCCAAACCCTTGTGCCACAAGGGTTTGAGGTTCGTCAAGGGTATTTTCCGGCCCGATTTCGACCCCGGCCGGCCGAATCGTTACTAGGCTTTCTCAAGTTATGAGCAAGCTCGTTCTCCTGATCGTCGGGGCCATGTGGATGGCGGTTCTTCTGCCGCCGCTGCTGCGCTCGCGTTTCGACGGCGGTGCTGTCTCTTCGGTCTCTGACTTCCGTCGCCAACTCAACACTCTGCAGCGCACCCAGGGTCACCCCGGCGCCGGTTACCCGATGCGCGCGATGACCCGGCCGCTCGCACCCGCCCAGCGCCCGGCGCACGGTCGTGGTCCGGTCGCGCGCCAGCAGCCCGCACCGCGTGCACCCCAGCGCCCTCGCCTCGTTGCCTCTGACGGGGTCCTCGAGCCCGAGGCCCGCCACCGCCGGTCGCACCACACCGCCGAGCTGCCCCGTCGTCACTTTGCTGCCGAGACCGCATACATGTCGCCTCGCGAGGTCGTCCGCCGCCGCCGGGTGAACATCCTCTATGCGCTGGTTGCCCTGAACGCCGTGTCGTTGTTCCTCGGTCTGACCACCGGAAGCAATGCAATGGTCTACGTGTTCACCGTGGCCTTCCTCGGTCTCGGTGCGTACTGCTACATCCTGGTGCAGATCCGCAACCAGGAGTACCTGCGTCGCTACCGCGGCCAGCGCCACGCCGCCTGAGCCGGCACCGCGGTCCCCGCGGGAATGTGACGCACGCGACCCCCGCCCCTAGACTTTCGGCTTCATACCCGTTTTCGGGGCTGTAGCTCAGTTGGCAGAGCGCTTCGTTCGCAATGAAGAGGTCAGGGGTTCAATTCCCCTCAGCTCCACAACAACACACAGCAAGGGGAAACTCATCATGGCTCTGTCATGGGAAGAAGCACAGAACGCGGTCCTGAACCCCGGTTCCGGGACACTGTTCGAACTCACCGAGGGGGAAGTGTTCGGCGTGAAGATGGAGGTCTTCAAGCACGCACCCCCGAGCCTCGCGATGCTGCTGCAGGGCGCGCGCAACCACGGCGACAAGACATTCCTCCTGTACGAGGGTGAGCGCCATACCTTCGCGAGCGTGATGGACCAGGTCGACGGTCTCTCGCACCTGCTCGTCAACAAGTACGGCGTGAAGAAGGGCGACCGTGTCGCCGTTGCGATGCGCAACTACCCCGAGTGGGTCATCTCGTTCGCCGCGATCATCTCGATCGGTGCGGTCAACGTGTCGTTCAACGCATGGTGGACCGAGGACGAGATGGACTTCGCCCTCAAGGACTGTGGTGCGAAGGTTCTCATCGGTGACCAGCAGCGCATCGACACCGCACACCACTCGTGCCGCACGCTCGGCATCCAGATGCTGATCGTTCGCCCCGAGACCGAGGTCGGCCCCGACATCGACGAGTGGTCAGTGGAAGTGAAGAGCGGACTCGGTCCGATCATGGTCGACATCCAGGCCGATGACGACTGCACGATTCTCTACACATCCGGCACCACCGGCCGCCCGAAGGGTGCCGTGAGCACGCACCGCGCAGTCATCAGCTCGCTGATGGCGTTCTCGGCGCGCAACGGCGTGCTGGCGCTTGCCTCTGACCCGCCTGCCGAGCCGGCACCTGCCGACACGTTCCCGCCGTCGTTCATCCTGATCGTGCCGCTGTTCCACGTGACCGGCTGCGTGCCCGTCATGCTCAGCTGTTTCATGGCCGGCCTCAAGCTCGTCATCATGTACAAGTGGGATGCCGGCAAGGCCCTCCCCATCATCCAGGACGAACAGATCACGAACTTCGTGGGTGTCCCCACCCAGAGCTGGGACCTGGTGAACCACCCCGACTTCGACAAGTACGACACCTCGTCGCTGCGTGCGGTCGGTGGCGGCGGTGCACCCGCACCCGCGTCGCTCGTCGACAAGGTGGCAAAGAGCGTGAAGAGCGGCAGCCCGCAGCTCGGCTACGGCATGACCGAGACCAACGCGTTCGGCCCCGGCAACACCGGCAAGTTCTACACCGACCGCCCCACCTCGACCGGCCGTGCGATCCGCCCGATGCAGGTCGCCATCTGGGACCCGGCCACCAAGAAGGTGCTCGGCCCGAACGAGTACGGGGAGATCATGCTGTTTGGCCCCATGCTCATCCGTGGTTACTGGAACCGCCCCGATGCGACCGCCGAGGCGATCGAGAACGGCTGGCTGCACACCGGTGACGGCGGCTACATCGACGAAGAGGGCTTCCTCTACATCAAGGACCGCATCAAGGACATGATCCTTCGCGGTGGCGAGAACGTGTTCTGCTCCGAGGTCGAGGGCTCGATCTACGAGCACCCGGCAGTGCACGAGGCAGCCGTGTTCGGCGTGCCGCACGAGCGTCTCGGCGAGGAGGTCGCCGTGGCGATCCGCGTGAAGCAGGGCGAGACCCTCACCGCAGAGGACCTCTGGAAGTTCCTCGACGGGAAGATCTCGTCGTTCAAGGTGCCGAACCACGTGATCGTCATGAACGAGGAGCTGCCCCGCAACGCGGCCGGCAAGTTCCTGAAGACCGCGCTGCGCGACATGGTCGGCAACGGCCAGTTGAAGCCGACCAGCCGCTAGCCGCACCGGCGGCAACGGCCGTCAGAGCGCTGACATCAACGACGAGGCCTCGCGCTCGCGCAGGGCCACGTTCACCTTCTGCCGTTCGAGCACCTGCTCGAGGGTCTTGGCGGCCTGCGGGATCGGGTGCTCCGAGAAGAACGCCGCCACCTGCGCCCCTGCCTGCGGTGTGTTCAACGTGGTTACCGTGCTGACCATGCGCACGATGGTGTTGCCGGGGAATGTGTCGTTCGCGTGCTGCCAGTTCTCCTGCACCGCCGTCCACGCAACGTGGCCGTGGTACTTGTTGCCGATGCAGCGCGCCAGCAGGAAGGGTGCGTCCTGGCTCTTCACGTCGCTCGAGAACGCGAGCCGGCACGTGCGTCTCATGAGGTCGGCATCGTCGAACTCGGCGAGTGCATAGAGCATGCGCACCTTCTCCTGCGGGGTCGGTGCGTTGTGGAACCTGTCGAGGAACCACTCGTAGTCCGATGCGTCGCCCACCGATGCGACCACCGAGGTCGATGCCGACACGAGCTCGGGGTCGGTCTCGGCACCGTCACGCAGGATCGCCCTGCACCGGGCCTGAGCCGCCGGGTCGTTGCCGAGCACCGCCACGGTCGACAGCAGCAGTCCGCGCAGTTTCGCGGTGAGGTCATCCTCTCCGTCGCGCGGTGAATCCCCGAGGCGCGAGAGCGCCGGGCCCACCAGGTCGCGCACGAACGCGTTGAACGGCACCATGTCAGCGCGGTCGATGAGCCTGCCGAGCCCCTTCAGCGCCATGGTGAGCGCCTGCCACACCGCGAGATCAGCCTCGTTCGAGAAGCCGCGTGCGAACTCCACGAAGCGCGAGGCGGGCATGGCACCTGCGACCACGGCGCTCCATGCGTCGTCGACCAGGTTGTAGCGCTCGAGCGTGGTGAGTGTGGCGAGCGTGTCGCCGGTGATGCGCGACATCAGCTCTGCCGTGTACTCCACGCGGAAGAACCCGGGCCCACCCGAGTTCACCACGACAACCGCACCGGGGTCGCCCATCGGCATGCGCGTGTCCGCGCCGTCGAGGAGCACCTTCGTGGTCGTGTCGCCCACGCGCACGTGGACCGGCACCACCCACAGTGTGGGGTCGGGGGAGTCGTCGAAGGTGAACTGGCGTTGTGCGAGCACCAGGTCGTTGCCGTCACGCCGCACCGACACCAGCGGGAAACCGGCCTGCCAGATCCACGAGTCCATCAGCCTGCGCACCGGCACGTTCTCGCCGCCGTCGGTCGACACCACGTGCTCGATTGCGTCCCACAGGTCGCCGGTCTCGGTGTTGCCGTAGGAATGGACGGTGAGATAGTGGCGGACACCGGCGCGGAACCGGTCGGGCCCCAGGTACTGCTCGAGCATGCGCAGCAGCGCCCCGCCCTTCTGGTACGTGAGCACGTCGAACATGCCGTCGGCATCGGCGGGTGACTCCACCGGGAACTCGACGGTGCGGGTCGAGTGCAGCGAGTCGACCTCGAAGGCCGCGGTGCGGTCGAGCCCGAAGCCCGTCCACATCTTCCAGTGGGGAGCGAATGCATCGGTGGCCGCGACCTCCATGAACGTGGCGAAGGCCTCGTTCAGCCAGATTCCGTTCCACCAGCGCATGGTCACCAGGTCGCCGAACCACATGTGGGCGAGTTCGTGCGCCACCACCGCGGCCACGAGTTCCTGCTCGACCTGGGTCGAGGTCTCGGGGTCGACGAGGAGCAGCACCTCGCGGAAGGTGATGCATCCCAGGTTCTCCATGGCGCCGGCGGCGAAGTCGGGCAGGGCGAGCAGGTCGCACTTGTCGCTCGGGTAGGGGATGCCGTAGTAGTCCTGGAACCAGTTGATGCAGAACGCGCCCACACGCAGCGCGAAGTCGGTGAGGTGGGCCTTGCCCGGCACGTGCACCACGCGCAACGGCAACGAACCGACCATCACGGGTTCGGTCGCCTCGAGCGGGCCGACCACGAACGCAACGAGGTACGTCGACATCTTCATGGTCTCTGCGAACCAGGCACGCACGCGCCCGTCGGGCAGGGTCTCGCGGCGTGTCTCGCTGCCGTTCGACACGGCCATCAGGCCCTCTGCGAACGTGAGGTCGATCGCGAACGACGCCTTGAAGTCGGGCTCGTCGAAACAGGGGAACGCACGGCGGCAGTCAGTGGACTGCATCTGCGTGGTGGCGATGGTGCGGGTGGCGCCCGAGGCGTCGACGAAGGTCGAACGGTAGAAGCCGCGCAGTTTGTCGTTCAGCGTGCCCGTGAAGGCGATCTCGATGGTCACGGGGCCGGCCTGCACTTCGTGGTCGATGACCAGTCGCTCGAGTTCCTCGTGCAGCGTGTACGGCGCCGGTGTGCCGTTGACGTTCACCGAGTGCACGTCGAGCTCGATCGCGTTCAGCACAATTTCGGCTGCATGGCCGACGGCATCAGCGTGGATGACGACCGAGCCGGTGAACGACGCTGTGTCGAGGTCGGGAGACAATGACACCTCGTAACGGGAGGGGAGAACGGTGCGCGGGAGGCGGTACGGGCTGTCGAGATGGCTCACGGGGCATAAGGCTAACGGCGGGCCACCAGGGACTACCGTGGGTAGCCGTGCCACGCAGCCATCCGTTCACCGCCCACATTCCCGCACTCACGAACAAAGAGGGAATCCTCTACGACGTCGTCGGTGTGGGCAACGCCCTTGTCGACATGATCGCGATGGTCGATGACGGCTTCCTGCAGAAGCAGAACATGATCAAGGGATCGATGGCGTTGATCGAGACTGCACGCGCGATCGAGCTCACCGATGCCGTGGGCGAGTCGACCCGCACGAGCGGCGGCTCGGGTGCCAACACACTGGCCGGAGTCGCGAGCCTGGGCGGCGACGTGGCGTTCATCGGGAAGGTCGCACACGACGAACTGGGCGAGGAGTTCGCCTCGGACATGGCCGCTGTCGGGGTCGACTTCCGCCGCGGCACGCCCGACGGCGACGCGCCCACGGGGCGGTGCATCATCGCGGTCACGCCCGACGCCCAGCGCACGATGAACACGTTCCTCGGCATCTCGACGCAGCTGTCGCAGGCCGACCTCGATGCGCACATCATCGGTGCGGGTGCCGTGCTCTATCTCGAGGGTTACCTCTTCGACCGCGACGAGGCCAAGGCAGCCTTCCGGCACGCCGCATCGATCGCGCACGCGAACGGCCGTGTGGTGTCGCTCACGCTGTCGGATTCTTTCTGTGTGGACCGCCATCGCGACGACTTCCGCGCGCTCGTGCGCGACGAGATCGACCTGTTGTTCGCGAACGAGGACGAACTCAAGTCGCTGTACGAGGTCGACGACTTCGATGACGCAGTCGCCCTGCTGCGCCGCGACTGCCACATTGCCGCGGTCACGCGCAGCGAGAAGGGTTCCGTCATCGTCACCCGCGACGATGTGCACGCGGTTCCCGCGGCGCCCGTTGCCGCAGTTGTCGACACCACCGGGGCGGGCGACCTGTTCGCCGCCGGTTTCCTGCGCGGGCTCACCCAGGGCAAGGATCTCACGTCGTGCGCACGCATCGGTGCGATCGCCGCTGCCGAGGTGATCTCGCACGTGGGGCCGCGCCCGTTGGTGCCGCTCGTGTCGCTCCTGCCCGACGACCTGCGCTGATTTGTAGGCTCGGGACCATGTCCGAACTCTCAGGCCTCTCCGTCCTCGGCAAGACCGTCCAGCACTCGATTGAGCACGTCGAGGTGTTCCCCGCGCCGAGGAACATCTCCACCGTCACGTTCGACACCGACGAGGTGCAGTCGATCTGCCCGGTCACGAACCAGCCCGACATCTCGAGCGTCTCGATCGAGTACGAACCCGACCAGTACTGCATCGAGTCGAAGAGCCTGAAGCTCTACTTCTGGAGCTTCCGTGACCGTGCGGTGTTCGCCGAGGCCCTCGCGGCCGAGATCGCTGGCGAGGTCATGGCCACTGCCAAGCCCCGTCGGGTGCGCGTGGAACTGACCCAGCACCCCCGCGGCGGCATCACCATCACCGCAGTGAGCGAACTGCGCGCATAGCCCCCGGCTGCGGGGTCACTGCGTGCGGCCGCGCTCCATGATGCGTGCGCGGCGCTCTGCCACTTTCTTCGGGTCGAACTGCTCGCGACGCCATGCTGCACCGACGGCCGACTCGTGTTCCCACTTGTCGGCCTCCTGCGAGTGGTCGGCGTAGGTCCCGCGGATCTGGCGCACGCCGTCCTGTTCGTTGCCGATGATGTCGAGTGCGATGCGACGGGTGAAGGGAATGAGATGGTCGTGGGGCACCACGTGGTTCACCAGCCCGAACGCGAGTGCCTCGTCGGCGAGCATGAAGTTGCCGGTGAAGCTCATCTCGCGCGCACGCCTCACGCCGATGGCCTGGGGCAGCAGCACCGTGAGTCCCCAGCCGGGCATGATGCCCACGCGTGAATGTGTGTCGCCGAACTTGGCGTTCTCCGACGCAATGAGGAAATCGCAGTTCAGCGCCAGTTCGAAACCGCCGGTGATCGCCACGCCGTTCACTGCACCGATCAGGGGCTTCGAGATCCGCGGGAAGGGCCCGCGCACGCCCGACGAGTTGACGCCGCCGTCGGCACCCGTGCCGCTCAGGTTGCCGGCCGTGTCGCCGAGCTCTTTCAGGTCGAGCCCGGCACAGAAGGCCGGGTCGGTGCCGGTCAGGATCAACACGTCGACACCGGGGTCGGCGTCGGCACGTTGCATCAACTGGGGGAGCAGCCGCAGAACCTCGCTCGACAGTGCGTTGCGGGCCTCGGGGCGGTTGAAGGTGATGGTCGCGATTCGTTCGCCGACCTCGTACAGGATCACGTCTGTCATGGGTTCACCGTAGGCGATTCGGCAGGGGGTGCCCACAGCCGGTGTGCGAAACTGGGCGCATGAGTCTTGTTCTTGTGTCTGTCTCCGACGGTGTCGCCACGTTGACCCTCAACAACCCCGACGAGCGCAACACGCTCACCCAGCCGATGGTCGACGAGATCACCGCCGCGATGGACCGCATCGAGGCCGACGGGTCGATCGGCGCCCTCGTGGTCACCGGCACGGCGCCGGCATTCTGTGCGGGTGCGAACCTCGGCAACCTCGCCACTGCCACGGGCGAGAGCCTGGGCGTGATCTACGAGGGGTTCCTGCGCATCGCACGCAGCCCGCTTCCCACGATTGCAGCCGTGAACGGTGCCGCAGTCGGTGCGGGCATGAACCTCGCGCTCGGTTGCGACATCCGCATCGCCGCACGGCGGGCGAAGTTCGACACGCGCTTCCTGCAGATCGGCATCCATCCCGGCGGCGGCCACACGTGGATGCTGCGCCGGATCGTCGGGCCGCAGACGACGTTCGCCACGGTGGTGTTCGGGGAGATCCTGTCGGGCGAGGAAGCCGAGCGGGTCGGACTCGTGTGGAAGTGCGTGGATGACGACCAGTTGCTCGTCGAGGCACAGGCACTCGCCGCTCGTGCCGCGAGCGTGCCGCGCCCGCTGCTCGAGAGCGTGAAGAAGACCATCCAGGACATGCCGAACGTGGTCACTCACCCAGAGGCCGTGAAGCGTGAGCTCGAGCCACAGCTGTGGAGCACGAAGCAGCCGTGGTTCGCCGAGCGTCTCGCTGCGCTGCAGAAGAAGATCTCGAAGAAGTAGCCACGTACCCGTCTCCCGGGTTCGTCCCCGCAGTCACACGGATACCATTCGCGCAGTGAAGACACGACGTGCGGGAGCATTCATCGCAGCAGTTGCGGGTCTGGTGGCTGTCGCTGCACCGTCGGCGTCGTCTGCGCCCGTGACGCAGCCGTGGCACCTCGACCGCATCAACCAGCGCACGCTCCCTCTCGACGGCAACACCGCGCGTGGCCCGTTGACCGGCGCCGGTGTCACCGTGTACATCGTCGACACGGGTGTGAACATGCAGCACGAACAGTTCGGCGGCCGTGTCGTTGCGGGCATCGACCCGTTGACATCGAACGGTGACGACCCGGTGTCGCCCGCCGCCGGTGACTGCGACGGTCACGGAACGCACGTGGCCGGCCTGGTGGGCGGGTCAACGGTGGGTGTCGCACCCGGGGTCACGATCGTGTCGGTGCGCGCTCTCGACTGCGCCGGTGAGGGCCGTGTTCCCGATGTTGTCGACGTGTTGAAGTGGGTGCGCGGGCACCACAGGGGCGGCACGCCGGCAGTGGTGAACCTGAGCCTGGGTGTTGACATCGGCGACGAAGGCAGCACCATCGACAACCAGGTGCGGGCGCTGCTCGCCGAGGGCGTTGTTGTCACCATCGCAGCGGGCAACGGTGACGCCTACGGCCGCTACAACTCGTGCGACATCGCACCGGCACACGTGGCCGGCGCGCTCACCGTGGGTGCCGTTGCCATCAACGATGCGTTCACCTCCTACTCGGGCTACGGCCCGTGCGTCGACCTGCTGGCTCCCGGCGGCACGTCGACCACCGGGCTCGAGTCGGCATGGGTCGGCGGGCTGGCCGCGTACGGCTTCGATGCCGGCACGTCGATGGCTTCGCCCCTGGTTGCGGGTTACGCGGCCCTGCTCGCACAGCAGCAACCGGGTCTCTGCGCAGACGACATCTCCGATGCCATCGTGTCGCGCGCCACCACGGGTGTGGTCACGTCGCTCGACGCAACCACGCCGAACCGGCTGTTGTTCGTTGACACCGCGCCTGTGGCACCCGGCGTGCCGGGTGAACCGTCGCACGTCATCACCACGACATCTGCATCATCGCTCACGGTGTCGTGGGACCCTCCGTGCGACGGAGGCTCGGCGATCGAATCGACACGGGTGTCGCTTGTCCGCAACGGGCGTGTGGTCAAGCGCGCCACGGTTGCACCCGGCGTGACCACCGCCCGCTTCTCGAACCTCACCGCAGGTGCCAGGTACAGCGTGGTGGTGAAGGCCAGCAACGCACTCGGCGAGGGTGTCGCCACGCCCCGTCATGTCGCGCCCGTGGTGCAGGGACTGCGTGCAGGCCGCACCGTTGCGGTGTCGTCGCTCGCGCGGTTCGGTGGTGACCTGTCACTGAAGTGGCGGGTTGCCGCTGCAAGCAAACGTGTGTGCCGACTGTCCGGCAACGGCTCCCGGATCACCTTCCTGCGCCGCGGAACCTGCCGCGTTGCCCTGCGCACCAACGCCGACGGCGTGCCCGTGCTGCGGAACCTCCGCGTGTCGTGACTGCAGCCGGATCTGTGGACAACAATCCGGGCTGAATGACTTCACAAACCGGCCGTGCAGGAGTACCGTGCCGACAAGGGAACCATTTGGAGCCCATCGGGCTCCGGAAGGAGGTAGCGATGAGCGCTCGTCATCGCAATCAGGACCTCGCGCCTGCACCGCGCGCCGACTTGCGGGCCCACGCCCACAACGAACGGCACCGGGTGAACAGCGAGTTGCACCAGGCCGTCGAGGCCGTCCAGCACGGTGTCGAGCCGATCGACATCATCGAGCCGGGCCCGGCATGGAAACCGGTGCACCACCACGACGCAGTGCGCGGCATGGAGAAGGCACGTCGCCGCCCGTTGAAGCACTGGAAGACGAAGGACTGGAAGCGCCGCACGTCGGTCAGGCGCCAGCGCGCCATCGCGTGGAACTCGCTCGGCTGACTGCCTAGTTGATCCAGTCGGCGAAGAGCTGGGCGCGACGTTCGTTCCACTCCTCGAGGGTGAGCCCGTAACGCACGTGGTCCTCCCACACGCCGTTGATCTCGAGGAAACGCTCGGCAACACCCTCGGTGCGGATGTCGAGTTTCTCCATCACGCGCCGTGAGTTGTGGTTGCGCGGGATGATGCAGACCTCGACCCGGTGAAGGTGCAGTTCCTCGAACGCGAACTGGCACAGCACCACGACAGCCTCTGACATCAACGAGCGCCCGGCACGGGCGCGGTCGATCCAGTAGCCGATGGTGGCGGACTGGAAGGCGCCCCGCACGACGTTGTTCAGGTTGATCTCCCCGGCGAACGCGCCGTCGACGAAGATGCCGAATGCGTACTGGCTGCCCGCGAGCCGTTCGCGGTCCCGCGCACCGCAGCGTGCAGCGAACACGTCACGGTTGGTCTCGGGGTCCGGGTGGTGCGGTAGACGCAGTGGTTCCCACACGGTCAGCCACTCGCCGTTCCTGCGGCGCACCTCGCTCCATCCGCTGAAGTCCTGCGGCACGAGGGGGCGAAGCACCACGCGCCGGCCGTACAGGCGCAGACCCACGCTGGTGGGGCGGGCGGGGTGCATGGCCGTCATGGTGTCAGTCTCTCACGCGCGGCAATGCCGTCCAGCAGGCTGCGGGTCGACACCGTGATCGAGTCGATCTGCAGTCTGCGCATGCTCGCCACCAGGATGCAGCAGCCGGCCACGATGATGTCGGCGCGCTCCGCCGGCAGCCCGGGGTTCATCCTGCGCTCGTCCAGGTTCTCGGTGGCGAGGGTGCGAAAGACATCCTCTGCGGCCTCGCGGGTCAGTTCGAACCCGTGCAGGGCCGATGCATCGAACTCGGCAAGACCGATCTCGACTGCTGCAACAGTCACGATGGTGCCGGCGACACCGACCACGCGGGCGGGGGAGGCGAGCGCGGGAATGGTGCGGCCGATCTCCTCGAGTTCGTCTGCGACTGCACCGATCAGGTTCGTGAGGTCCTCGGGCTGGGGGCGCCCGGTGCCGGTGTGTGACGCGGTCGAGGTCACCGCACCGAACGGGATGCTCGCCGACATCTCTGCCTCGAGCACGCCGACGGTGTACTCGGTGCTGCCGCCGCCGATGTCGATCACGAGCGTGGGGCCGAGCACTTCGGGCAGACCCGTGAGTGCGCCGGTGAAGGCATGGTGTGCCTCGTCGCGTTCGGAGAGCACCTCGACCTCGATCCCGGTCGCGGCGCGCACTGCATCGATGAACTCGTGGGTGTTGCGTGCGCGCCGGCACGCGGCCGTGCCCGTGACGACGATCCGCCCGGCACCGTTGGCACGCGCGGTCTGCACGTGCTGCTCCACCGTGGCGACAGTGCGCGCGATGGCGCCGGAGGAGAGCATTCCCGTGGAGTGAAGGTCCTCGCCCAGGCGCGTCGATGCGATCGTGCGCACGATGTCGTTGCCGTTGCTGTCCTGCACCAGCAGGTTCGTCGACTGCGTGCCGACGTCGATCACTGCGACGGTCATGCCCGCTCCGCTCTCTTCACGCCGCGCGCGTCAAGCGTGCGCGCCACCCATTCGCCGACTGCATCGTCGCCGCCCGCGAGCCAGTGTGCGAAGTGCGCATGCAGGCACTTCACGCCGCGTCGTGTGCCGCCGACGCCACCGCTCGGGCGGTGCCCTGCGTGCGACGCGGGGATGATCGCCTCGCGGGAACGTGCGTACGAAGCGTGGATCGCGTCGATTGCCTCGAGCCCGATCAGGCTCTCGACCTCATCGACGGCGCCGTCCGCCTCGAGCTGGCTCACTGCGTAGACCTCGGCGTCGCCGACCAGCCAGTAGAGGGTGGGCATCGGTGTTCCGTCATCGAGCAACGGCGCGTTCATCAGGACCACGGGTTCACCTTGTGCGGAGCGCACCACGACTCGGAATTCCCCCTGGGGAACGCGCCCGATCAGTCGTGTCACGTCGTCGATGTCCTTCGCCGACGGCGGGTCACCGGCGAGAAGCATGGGTTACTTGACGATCAGCCAGATGACGACGGCGGCGACCACCGCAACGACCGGCAGGGCGCGCTTCAGGATCGCCCCGCTGCTGACCGACAGAAGGTCGAGGGCCTCGACATCGTCGGAGGATGACGGTGCAGCGGGCGCGGCAGGAGCCGCGGGCGAGCCGTCCGGCTGCGGGTCGGCCTGGGCGGCGGGTGCGTTGCTCGCTGCGATGAGGGCGTTCAGGTTCTCGACGAACTGGTCGAGCAGCTTGTTCGAGATGTCGGCCATGGCGCCGCGCCCGAACTGTGCGACCTTGCCGGTGATGTTCAGGTCGGTGTCGACGGTGACCTTGGTCGATGTCGGCGACTCGGCCGTGAGCTGGGCGGTGATCAACGCCGATGCGTTGCCCTTGCCCGTGGTGTCGCGTCCCTCGCCCTTCAGCACGGCCTTGTGGTTCGCGTCGTCGCGCTCCACGAAGCTCGCCTGTCCCTTGAACTGCGCCTGGATCGGGCCGACCTTCACCTTCACGAAACCGCTGTAGGTGTCGCCGTTCGATTCCTCGAGCTTTGCGCCGGGCAGGCAGGGGGCGATGCGCTCGACATCGGTGAGGATGCGCCAGGCATCGTCAACGGGGACATTCACCGAGAATGAGTGGTTCAGATCCATTGCGCGAGGTCCTCCGGGGTATCGATGTCGACAGAAACGCCCTTGCAGGCTACTTCCCGGACGAGTTCGGGATGAAGGTGCATGAGCGACCGTGCTCCGGCATCGGCATCGCCATGGGTCACACGGAACAGTTCCCACACCGATCCGGACAGCTTGACCGGGTTGCCGCGCACCCCGTCGTAGGTGGCGACCACGATGTCCCCCTCGGTGTCGGCCACCGTGCGCCACGCCTCGGGTGTCACGAAGGGCTGGTCTCCCAGGCCGATCACCACGGATGCGTACCCCAGGCGCGCTGCGTGCTGCAGGGCGAGATCCACCGAGGACCGCTGTCCGGTGGCCCACTCGCTGTTGTGCACGATCTCTGCGCCCCGGACCACCTCTGCGAGGGGCACGGCGCCCTCGATGACCACGCAGTCGCCGATGGCTGACTCCACCATCGCATCGAGTGCATGACAGACGAGCGGTCTACCCCTGAACTCGGTGAGCAGCTTGTGCCGGGGGCCGGAGAAGCGCCGGCCGGCGCCGGCGGCCAGCAGGACGGCAAGGTGTGTTCGGCGCGGGGAGGACATTGGTAATAGCCTGCCTGAAATGGGTAGGTCAGCCACGCTCCGGCGCACGAGGCTCGCGGTGGGCATGAAGTCCGCCGTGCGCATGGTGCTCGCCGCCGGCATCGTGGCCACGGTCGCCGTCCCCGGCTCGGTCAATGCCGCAAGTGGCACGGGCGCCGACGGCAAGGTGCACCGCTACGTGGGCCCGAGGGATGCCTACCGCCCGCGCAACCCGATCTCGGCGAACGCCGTGGCGGCCCTCACGTTCATCATGCGCACCGAGAACATCGAGGACCCCCGCTACCTGGCGGCCCGGCGCGTCGTGTCGGACATGGTGGCGGCCCGCATGTCGCTCAATGCGAACCAGTTGCACCGGGCGTGGTCGAGGACCCCCCGCGACCACCAGATCGCGATGCTGGCCGCACTCACACAGCTGGGTGTGCGGTACGTGGTCGGCAAGGAGTCGCCCTACGTGCACGTTGACTGCTCGGGCCTGCTGTGGTTCGCATGGAGAGCCGCCGGCGTCGACATGCCACGCCAGGCGGTGTCGCAACTCGACCCGCGCATGCGCATCAAGCGTGAGGATGCACTCGCAGGGGACATCGTGGGTGAGGGCACCCACGTGCACATCTACCTCGGCGTCGGCCGCGCGATGGTGCACGCGCCGTTCAACGGCAAGAGCGTGCGGTTGAAGATGATGTCCGAGGCCCAGTACAACCGCGTGGTGTGGGCGAACCCGAGCAACATCGCCACCTTCCGGCTCTGACACACGCATCGTTGCGCGCGCGTCGGTGACGGGTCAGTGGATGGGGCCGTCGGTCGCGCCGAGTGACCGGGCCTGACGACCCGTGCGGGCGGCAATGATCTCGCCCACGATCGAGATCGCAGTCTCCTCGGGTGTGCGGCCGCCCAGGTCGAGGCCGATCGGTGAGTGCAGGCGTGCAAGGTCGGCCTCGGCGGTCACGCCGACCTCAGCGAGGCGCTCGAGCCGCTTTGCGTGGGTCTTGCGGCTGCCCATCACGCCGATGTAACCGACGTTCGTGGCGAGTGCACCCTGGATGGCGGGCACGTCGAACTTCGGGTCGTGGGTGAGGATGCACACTGCGTCGCGCGGCCCCAGCCGTGCCCCGCGCTCGTCGAACATGGGCGTCGGCCACGTCACGCGCACCTCGTCCGCCATGGGGAAGCGGCGTCGCGTGGCGAAGATCTCGCGCGCGTCGCACACGGTCACGTGGTAGCCGAGCACCTTCGCCACACGCGCGAGCGCAGCGGTGAAGTCGACCGCACCGAAGATCCACATCAACGGGGGAGGCGAGAAACTCTCGATGAACACCCGCACCGTGTCGGTCTCGACCAGGTCCTCCGGTGTCGACTCGCCGTTCGGGCCGTAGTGACGCACGATGGTGCGACCCGCCTCGAGTTCACCGGCAGTGTCGCGCGCCACCACGCGGTCGATGTCTGCATTGCCGAGCGACCCTGCGGCGATGCCTTCGGGCGTCACCACGAGCACGGCACCGGTGTTCGGTCCGTCGATCACCGTGGCGAGGGCCACGGGTGAGTTGTCGCGCACGTGCGCAGAGAAGATCTCGAACGGGTTCACGTCACCATTCCAGTGGCTGGATGAACAGATGGATGATGCCGCCGCAGGTGAGCCCGACGGCGAACGCCTCGTCGTCGGAGTATCCGAACGTGACAACGCGGCTCGGTTGCTCTCCGGCGAGGATCGCGAGCGCCTCGCTCACGACCGCACCCTCGACGCATCCGCCGCTGACCGAGCCGATGACCTCGCCGTCCTCGTTCACGGCCATTGCCGCACCGGCCTCGCGCGGACCTGAGCCCTGGATGTCGACCACACGTGCGAGTGCGATGCGCTTGCCCGCGGCACGCCAGCGATCGATGTCGTCGAGTAAATCACGCATGGTTGATGACCTTCGTCAGTCTTTCGAGGGCGTCGAGGGAGTGCCCCTCCACGAAGTCATCAACATAGGGCAACGCGGCCGCCATTCCACGCGCGAGCGGGGCGTAGCCCGGGGTCACCTTGAGCGGGTTCACCCACACAGTGCGGAACGAGACCCTGGCGAGTCGCTGCATCTGTTCGGCCAGAACCGCGGGCTCGCCACGGTCCCACCCGTCGGACAGGATGACCACGATCGCGCCGCGGGCCATTCCGCGCACGCCCCATTCGTCGTTGAAGAGACGCAGGGTCTCGCCGAGCCTGGTGCCGCCGCTCCAGTCGCGCACGTTCTCTCCCGCGGCGCGCAGTGCACGGTCGGGGTCCTTCGACGACAGCTCGCGCGTGATGCGCGTGAGACGCGTGCCCAGCGTGAACGCCTCGACGCGCTGCCGGCCGGCCACGCCCGCGTGCACGAACCGCACGAGCGCACGCGCATATGGCTCCATCGACCCGCTCACATCGAGCAGGAACACGATGCGGCGCGGCTTGGTTCCGTGTGTCGTCCAACGGCGTCGCATCGGTTCGCCTGCCGCGGCGAGTGATGCCCTGACGGTGCCGCGCATGTCGGGCCGGGTGCCGCGGTGCCGCGAGGGGGTCCGTCGCAGCGATGCGCGCGGCGCGCCCGCCATGCGCAGTGACTCCATGAAGCGTTGTGCGAGCCGCATCTCGTCGTCGGTGTACCCGGCAAAGTCCTTGTCGCGCAGTGTCTCGACACCGGAGAACCGCACCGTGATCGTGGGTTCGTCCGATGCGGTCGCATCCCCGTCGGCGGAGCCCTCCTCCTCGGTGTCGAGCGCAACGGTGACCAGGTTCGGTTCCTCGGTCAACGGCTCGGGTGACTCGCGATGGTCCCAGAACACCCGGAACGCGGAGTCGAAGGCCGAGATGTCCTCCGGTCGGCGCACGAGAGTGGTGCGCCCGGCCCAGTAGACGGCGTCGCGGTCGTCGATGCCCACCAGCGAGAGCGCGTTCATGAAGGTGAGCACCGAGTCGAGGGGAGTGGGGATCTCGAGGGAGCGCAGCACGCGCGCGAACGCAACTGCCATCTCGTCTGCCGATGACTCAACGGCGAACGACATGCATCACCCGTTCAGAAGGCCACGTTCGAACGCCTGTCGCACGACTGCGGCGACGCCATGGTCACGCACGCGGCTCTGGTCCTCGCGGTACTTGAGCACGGTGCCGAGCGTTTGCTCGACCACGGTCTCGTCGATCTGTGTGACACCGAGGCGCCCGAGTGCGGTGGTCCAGTCGATCGTCTCTGCGACTCCCGGTGGCTTGTACAGGCTGAGCCCGCGCAACGCCTCGACCGCACCCGCCACCTGGCGCGCGAGAACCCCGGCCGCCTCGGGCACGCGCATCGACACGATCTCAACCTCGCGCTCGAAGGTGGGGTGCTCGACCCAGTGGTAGAGACAGCGACGCTTCAGCGCGTCGTGCACGTCACGCGTGCGGTTCGAGGTGAGGATCACGATGGGCGGCGTGGTGGCAGAGAACGTGCCGATCTCGGGCACGGTGACCTGGAAGTCGGACAGCACCTCGAGCAGGTACGCCTCGAACTCGTCGTCGGCCCTGTCGATCTCGTCGATGAGCAGCACGGGCGGGGTCTGGGCCTCGTGGTCGATCGCGCGCAGGATCGCGCGCTTCAGGAGGAAGCGTTCGTCGTACAGCTGACCCTCGAGTGCCTCGGTGGTCGACCGCGCTGCCTCGCCGGTGGCCTCGGCGGCACGCAGGTGCAGCAGCTGACGCGAGTAGTCCCAGTCGTAGACCGCCTGAGATGCATCAATTCCCTCGTAGCACTGCAGGCGGATCAGCTCGGTGCCGCGCCAGCGTGCGATGGTCTTTGCGAGCTCGGTCTTGCCCACGCCGGCTTCTCCCTCGAGGAAGAGCGGACGCCCGAGCGACATGGACAGGAACACCGCGGTCGCGAGACCCTCGTCGGGCAGGTAACCGTGCCGTGCGAGTGCGTCTGCGACCTCGTGGGATGAAGCGGGCGTTGCGGTCACCCCTAGAGCGTACGGCGCATGGCCTCGTGAGCCCCACACGGGCCGGCACTAGGGTGACGACATGGATCTCGGCTTACAGGGGCGCACGGCGGCCGTCGCTGCGGGAACCGCAGGGTTGGGTCTGCGCACGGCGCAGGCACTCGCAGGCGAGGGCGTGAAGGTCGTGGTGTGCGGCCGTGACCGGCGCCGGCTCGACGAAGCCCTCACGACCATCGGTCACGGTGCGCAGGGGTTCGTGTGCGATGTGTCGACCGATGCAGGAGGCACCGAGTTCGTGACCCGTGCCGCAGAACTGCTCGGCCGTGTCGACATCCTGGTGGCGAACGGCGGCGGCCCGCCGCCGGGTGGTTTCTCCGACGTTCCCGAGGCGGCGTACGTCGATGCACTGCAGAAGAACCTGCTGTCGGTCGTGGCAATGTGCCACGCGGCTGTGCCCGCGATGCGTGCGCAGAAGTGGGGGAGGGTGCTCGCCATCACATCCGTCGCGGTGCGCCAGCCGATCCCGAATCTCATCCTGTCCAACACGGCGCGTGCCGGTGTCACCGGTTTCCTGAAGACGCTGGCACGAGAGGTCGCCGCTGACGGCATCACCGTGAACACGATCCAGCCCGGCATCCACGCGACCGACCGCATCACGCAGTTGTACGGCGGCAGCATCGACGGTGCGGCCCTCGGCATACCCGCCGGCGTGGTGGGCGACGCGGCGGACTTCGGGCGAATCGCTGCGTTCATGTGCAGCGATTCCGCACGGTTCATGACCGGGGTGCAGCTGCATGTCGATGGCGGCCAGTACGGCGCGCTGCTGTAGGTTCTCGTCATGTTCCATCACGTTGTCCTCTTCACGTGGAATGCCGACGTTCCCGACGGTCACGCCGACACGGCCCGGCGCGAACTGCTTCGGTACGCCGAGTCGCTGACGGGGCTCGTGTCGTACCACTGCGGACCGAACGCAGGTCTCACTCCGGGGGCGGCCGACTTTGCGGTCACTGCGGTGTTCGGGAGCGAGGCCGACTGGCACGCCTACGACACCGCCGACGAGCACAACCGCATCCGTCGCGAGGTGTTCGCACCGTACGTTGCCGAGCGCCGCGTGATTCAGTTCGTGAGCTGATCGAGCGGCGACTGCGTGTCGCGCCGGCGCTCCCACCTGTCGGCAACGGTCCACGCGACGGCCACCACCGCAAAGCCGGCGATGCAGTCGATCACGTAGTGCTCACCGAAGTACACGAGAGCCACCGACATCGCGACCGGGTAGGCCATGGCGAGGCACCTGACCCACATGCGCGCGTTGCGGGTGAACCACAGAGCAACGAGCAGTGACAACCCCGCGTGCAGGGACGGCATGGCGGCGACTGCGTTCAGCACGGCGGCGCCACGGTCGAGTGTCTGCGACACGGTCTTCAGGTTGAGTTCCCACCAGCCGCGGCCGGTGATGCGCTGGATCGGCGGGAAGAGACCCTTATCGGACGACATCCACGGCGGGGCAGCGGGGAACATGATGAAGACGGACACAGCTATGCCGAGCGTGAGTGCGAACCGGCGCACGTAACGCAGCCACTCGTCGCGCCTTCGCACGCGCAGCAGTGCAAGCGGCACCACCGGCAGCACGAAGTGCATCATGTAGACGATCGCACCACCCACGTCGTACCAGCGCGGGTCGGGGCGCAGCAGTTTCTGCTGCAGCCAGACACCCGGGTCGTTGCCGAGGAAGAGGAAACGGTCGATGTCGCGGAGGGTGGTGTAGTTGACGCCGATGCCCCACTGGTCGGCCGTGCCGCGGCTGTAGTCGTAGGCCATGTAGATCGCGACCAGAACCAGCCAGTCGCGCACCATCTGGCCCACGTCGGCACGGGTGCGCCCGATCGACGCCACGGCGAACGCCGCGAGCATCCAGAGCAGCACCGCGATCCTGTCGACGGGAATGCCGTGCGTGACGATGCTCCACAGGAACACGCCGAAGAACACGACGAGTGCGCCGCGACGAAGCGAGTCGAGTCCCGACTCCCCGGACACAGGGGTGACGCTCAGGCGCCGGTTGATTCGAGTGCGCGACGCACGAGCACCTTTGCGAGGTGCACGCGGTACTCGGCGCTCGCGTTCAGGTCGGACTGCGGCTCGGCCTCGGCCGCAGCGAGTTCGGCTGCCTCGGAGATGCTGGCACCCGATGCGATTGCCTTCGACACGCTGGTCGCGAGCACGGGAACAGAGCCCATGTTCACGAGGGCCACGCCCGACTCCGTGCCGCGCTTCCACGCTGCCACACCGACGATCGCCCAGTCCTGGGCGCGCCGGTTGAACTTCTGGAAGCCCCACGTGGCACCGTTCATCTTCGGCACCCGGATCTCGGTGAGCATCTCGTCGGGCTCGAGTGCCGACTCGAGGAAGCCCCTGTAGAACTCGGTGGCAGGGATCTCGCGCGTGCCGTTCGGGCCCTGTGCCACGTAGGTGGCACCGAGGGCGAGAGTGGTCGCCGGCAGGTCAGATGCCGAGTCGGAGTGCGCGATGGAGCCGCCGATGGTGCCGCGGTGGCGCACCTGCGGGTCACCGACATGGCTCGCCGCATTGGCGAGCAGCGGCGCGTGCTGCAGCACGATGGGAGACTTCTCGACGTCCATGTGGCGGGTGAGCGCCCCGATGGCGATGTGGTCACCGGCGTCGCGGATGTACGACAGGTCGCTGATGCGTGCGATGTCGATCAACACCGCAGGCTGTGCGAGACGCAGTTTCATGAGCGGAAGCAGGCTGTGGCCGCCGGCGAGGAACTTTGCCTCGTCGCCGTGCTCGCCCACGAGTGCGATGGCCTCTGCGGCCGACGAGGCACGCTTGTAATCGAATGGTGCGGGGATCATCGTGTTCTCCTACTGTGCCTTCGCCGCGGCGAGAACCGACTTGACGATGTTGTGGTACCCGGTGCAGCGGCACAGGTTGCCCTCGAGGCCGATCCGCACCTCCTCCTCCGTGGGGTTCGGGTTCTCCTTCAGCAGGCTGATCGATGCCATGACCATGCCGGGTGTGCAGTAGCCGCACTGCAGACCGTGGTTCTCCATGAACGCCTTCTGCATCGGGTGCATCTCGCCGTTCTGTGCGAGCCCCTCGATGGTGGTCACCTCGCAACCGTCGGCCTGCACGGCGAGAAGGGTGCAGCTCTTCACTGACTCGCCGTCAACGTGCAGCGAGCATGCCCCGCAGCTCGAGGTGTCGCACCCGATGTTCGTGCCGGTGAGCCCGAGCGTCTCGCGCACGTACTGCACGAGCAGAGTGCGCGGTTCCACGTCGCTCTCGTGCCTGGTCCCGTTGACTGTGATGGAAACTTTCATGGTTGTTCTCCCTGTTCGGATCGTGTGCTAGCGGGCCTGCTGGATCGCCGACCACACGCGCTCGGCGGTGGTCGGCATGTCGATGTGGCGCACCCCGAGGTGCGACACGGCGTCGATGACGGCGGACTGAAGCGCGGGTGTCGCGCCGATGGTGCCCGACTCGCCGATGCCCTTGGCGCCGATCAGGTTGACGGGCGTGGGGGTCTCCATGTGCACCACGGTCACGCTCGGAAGTTCGGCGGCCGAGATGAACGCGTAGTCGGCAAGGTTCGATGTGATGGGGTTGCCGTCGGGGTCGTAGCAGACCTCCTCGAGCAGTGCCTGTGCCGCGCCCTGTGCGACGCCGCCGTGGATCTGGCCCTCGAGCAGCATCGGGTTCAGCACCTTGCCGGCGTCGTCACAGGCAACATGCGCGAGGTGGCGCACCTTGCCGGTCTCGATGTCGACCTCGACCACCGCGACGTGTGCGCCGAACGGGAAGGTCGCGCCGGCGACACCGATCACGTCGGAGTGCACCAGGCCGCCCGACTGCTTCTCGGCGAGTGCAAGGTCCGCCCATGTCTTCGACACGGCGGGGGTGCCCGCCACGTGGAAGACGCCGCGGTCCTTGTCGAGCACGATGTCGGCCTCGTTCGCCTCGAGCAGGCGTGCCGCCACCGACTTCGCCTTGTCGACGAGCTGTCCGGCGACAGCGAACACCGCGTTGCCGCCCTGCTGCAGCGAGCGCGAGCCCATGGTGCCGGTGCCGACCGGCACGCGGTCGGTGTCACCCCACACGAGTTCGATGCGGTCGATCGGGATGCCGGTCTGCTCGCTGGTGAGCATCGACCACGAGGTGTCGTGGCCCTGGCCGTGCGGCGACGTGCCCGTGTAGACGATCGCGCGGCCGTCCTCGAGCACCTCGACCTTGGCGGATTCACCGTTGCCGACGCCGCCGGTGATCTCGACGTACACGCTCACGCCGATGCCGATCTGCTTGGGGTCGTTGTTCGCACGGCGCTCGGCCTGCTTCGCACGCCATCCCTTGTAGTCGCCGGCCTCGAGCACCCTGTCGAGGGATTCTTCGTAGTCGCCCACGTCGTACGTCTGGCCGACAACCGTCGTGTGCGGCTCGAGGAACTTCGGGATCAGGTTGATGCGGCGCACCTCGGCGGGGTCCATGCCGAGTTCGGCAGCGAACAGGTCCATGGCGCGCTCGATCGCCGCGGTGGCCTCGGGCCGGCCCGCACCGCGGTAGGCAACAGTGGGCGTTGTGTTCGTGACGACCGATGTGGTGCGGCACTCGATGTTCGGGATGTCGTACACGCCCGAGGACATGGGGCGTGTCATGAACGGCGCCAGGATCGTGCCCATGTCGACCCATGCGCCCGAGTCCTGGATCGCGTGCATCTGGTAGTGGGTGACCTTGCCCTGCTTCGTGCCGCCGATGGTCACGTACTGCAGCTGTGCGCGGCCGTGGCCGAGAGCGACCATCGACTCGCTGCGCGTCTCGCGCCAGCGAACGGGTCGACCGATGCGCTTTGCGATCACACCGAGCAGCAGTTCCTCGGGGTACGCACCGATCTTCGCGCCGAAACCGCCGCCCACGTCCGGTGTCATCACGCGCACCTGCGACGGGTCGACACCGTTGGTGGTGGCGATGGGGTTGTGGGCACCCTGAGCGTGCTGCGTGGAGAGCCACTGCACGAGACGGCCGTCGGTGCCCCACGCTGCCGCTGCACCGCGCACCTCGAGCGGGCACGGTGCCACGCGCTGGTTCACGAAGCGGCCCTTCACCACGACCTCGCAACCTGCGAAGTACGCATCACCGGTGTTCTCGGGGATGCCGAGCACGGTGGTGTCGAAGACAACGTTGCTGCCGCACGCCTCGTAGATGAGGGTGGAGCTCGCCATGGCCTGCTCGAGGTCGATGAGCGGCTCGAGGAAGTCGTAGTCGACGATGACCATCTCTGCTGCGTCCTCGCCCTGTTCGCGTGTCTCGCTCACGATCACGGCGAGCGGCTCACCCACGTAGCGCACCTTGTCGGTGGCGAGCAGGGTGCGGGTGGCCATCGGGTTGAACGATGACGGCACCGGCTGCAGGCCGAGGTCCGCGCCGGTGAACACCGCAACTACGCCGGGCATCGATGCGGCATCGCCGGTGTCGATCGAGTTGATGACGGCGTGTGCAACGGTGCTGCGCACGTAGGTCACGTGTGCCGCGCCCCGCAGCAGGGGTTCATCGAGAAGGTCGTCGACGTAGACGCCGCCCGTGGTGAGGAACTTCGGGTCCTCCTTACGGAGTACCCGGTTGCCGAGAATGCTTCCGCCCATGATCTTCCCCCTGGTCGTGTGACCGACGTTGCAAATCGAACACTATCCGCGACGCGGGTGGGTGCCCGAATGGGGGTTCAGGGAAGGTGCGACTGCAGGGCAGAGCCGGACTCGACCGCGACCTGCGTGCGCACCGCGACGATGTCGGTCACCATGGTGTAGGGCCACTGGGCAGGAAGGTCGGTCGGCAGGTCCGGGGTGCGGGAGAACGACAGTCGCTGTTCCCCGGGAAGCACGTACCCCAACTGGGTGCGCGCTGCGTTGCGGATCCCCTCCGGTGTCGACAGGTCGTTCACCTCGTTCTGCAGCTGCTCGTTCGCGTCGGCCAGCGCCTCGAACTCGGCGGTCTTGCGCTCGAGCAACCTTGTCTGGTCCACGTAATCGGTGACCGGGATGAGCACGAGCGACACGATTGCGGCCAGACCTACGAGCACCGACCCGCCCCTGATGAGGGCCTTGGTGGACGCCCGCCTGCCGATGTGGGCGTCGCTCGGGGTGGGGCGCGCTATCGACTGCGAGAGGTCACGCGCGCGTTCCTTGGCGCGGGACACGGGGGATTTGGAGGAGCGGGCCACCGCACCATTGTGGCTTCCGGGGTCCGCCCGCACGTGGCACGCGAACAGATGTTCGTTCAGCGCAGGGGTGCGAGGGCGGAACGACCGCGGAACCGCGCCGAGTCGCCGAGTGACTCCTCGATGCGCAGCAACTGGTTGTACTTGGCGACTCTGTCCGAGCGGGCGGGTGCGCCGGTCTTGATCTGTCCGCAGTTCGTGGCGACCGCGAGGTCGGCGATCGTGTTGTCCTCGGTCTCGCCGCTGCGGTGGCTCATCACGCTGGTGTACGAGTGGCGCGTCGCGAGCTCGACGGTGTCGAGGGTCTCGCTGAGGGTGCCGATCTGGTTCACCTTCACGAGCACGCTGTTGCCCACGTTGCGCTCGATGCCCATGCGCAGTCGGCGTGCGTTCGTCACGAACAGGTCGTCACCCACGAGCTGGATGCGGCCACCGAGTGCCGATGTGATCTGGGCCCATCCGTCCCAGTCGTCCTCTGCCATGCCGTCCTCGATGCTGACGATGGGGTAGCGGTCGACGAGCGACGACCACCATTCCACGAGCTGGCCAGGTGCCAGGGTCTTTCCCTCGCCCGAAAGGTGGTAGGCGCCGTCGCGGTACAGCTCGCTCATTGCCGGGTCGAGTGCGATGGCGATGTCGGTGCCCGGTGCGTAGCCGGCCTTCTCGATCGCCTCGACGAGCACCGAGATCGCCTCTTCGTTGCTCGACAGGTTCGGTGCGAAACCGCCCTCGTCCCCCACGGCCGTCGAGAGGCCGCGGTCGTGCAGCACCTTCTTCAGCGTGTGGTAGGTCTCGACGCCCCAGCGCAGTGCCTCGCGGAAGCTGGGCGCACCCACCGGCATGACCATGAACTCCTGCAGGTCGATGTTGTTGTCGGCGTGTGCACCACCGTTGATCACGTTCATCATCGGAACGGGAAGAACATGGGCGTGCGGCCCGCCGATCGCGCGGAAGAGGGGGAGCTCGAGCTCCGCGGCGGCGGCGTGCGCCACGGCGAGGCTGGTGCCGAGCATCGCGTTCGCGCCGAGCTTCGACTTGTTCTCGGTGCCGTCGAGATCGAGCAATGCAGAGTCGAGTGCGCGCTGGTTCGTGGCGTCCATGCCCACGATGGTCTTGGCGATGTGGTCGTTCACGTTGGCGACGGCACGGGTGACTCCCTTGCCGAGGAACCGCGAACCTCCGTCACGCAGCTCGACGGCCTCGTGCTCGCCGGTGGAAGCGCCGGAGGGGACAATGGCCCGCCCTGTCGCCCCGCTGTCGAGCACCACCTCGACCTCGACTGTGGGGTTTCCGCGGGAGTCCAGCACCTCGCGACCGATGACCTCGACAATTTCGCTCATTCCATGAACGCTAGTGAGTCGGGTCGTTCTTCACCACTTCCCAGAGTTCGTCCAGTTCCTGCAACGACAGGTCCTGCACGTTCCGGCCTCGTGCGGTGGCGAGAGCCTCGACCGCCTCGACGCGCCCGCGGAACTTGTGAACAGCCGACCGCAGCGCGCTCTCGGGGTCGATGTCGAGATGGCGGGCAACGTTGACCACGGCGAACAACAGATCGCCCATCTCGGCGGTCGTGGTCTCGGGGTCACCGCCGCCGATCGTGGCGCGGACCTCGTCGAGTTCCTCGGTGACCTTCACGAGCGGGCCGTTGACATCGGGCCAGTCGAAGCCGGACCGTGCCGCACGTTGCTGCACCTTGGCCGCGAACGACAGCGACGGTGCGGAATGCACGATTCCGTCGAAGATGCCGGTGCGCTCGGGCTTCTCGGCGCGCTTGATCGCCTCCCAGTTGCTCTCGACCTCGCTCGACGACGACACGTTCACGTCGCCGAACACGTGGGGGTGGCGCGCAACCAGCTTGTCGTGCACGACCCGAGCCACGTCGGCGATGCTGAAGCGGCCCTGCTCCTCGGCGATGGCGGCGTGGAACTCGACCTGGTACAGCAAGTCGCCGAGCTCCTCGATGAGGTCGTCGTCGGTCGACGGGTCGTTCCCGTCGAGCCGGTCGATCGCGTCGATCACCTCGTAGGTCTCCTCGAGCAGGTACCGCACGAGTGAGGTGTGGGTCTGTTCCATGTCCCAGGGGCACTGCGCACGCAGGGTGCGGGCCAGTTCGTGGAAGCGGACCATCTCGTATGCGACGGGCGTGCCGAGATGCGGCACGTAGACAGAGGTCAGGTGGTCTGCCTCGAGGGTCCTGTCCATCTCGGCCCATGTGGTGCGGGCGATGACCTCGTCGGTCAGGCCCGCATGGTGCACGATCACGACCTCGGTCGCGGGGTCAATGTCATCGATCGACAGCTTGATGTCCGACAGCACCCAGTTGGCGTGCGTGTGTGCGATGAGCATGGGGCCCGTGTAACCGGCCGCTGACCGCGCGAAGGTGTGGCCGTCGACGAGTCTCACCGATGATTCCACCGGGTCGATCGCAAGCGCGCGCCACACGTCGTCGAGGAACCCGACCGCGGGCAGCACCTCGAGATCGATGTCGTTGCGGGCACGCAGGGTGGTCACGGTGCGCTCGAGCACCAACGGCGATCCGGGCACGGCATACAGCACCTCGCCCTCGCGCCCGGCGGCACTGACGAGTTCGTCGACGATGGTTGCGTAGACGTCATCGAACGACGGCGCCGACTCGTACACGTGGTCGAACGACGCGGCATCAGGCACGAGGTGTGCAGAGGGGTGCCGTGCGGTGCGCAGGAAGCGGCGCGGGATGCGGTCGATGGCATCGAGGGTCTCGGCGGTGACGCGGGCAGGGTTGCCCGGGCCGAGGCCGACGACGACGATGCGGGGCATCAGTCGATCGTCGTGGTTGCGCCGTTCCAGACGCCGTACTTCGAGTTGACCGACACGTCTGCGGTCGCCAGGTACCCGGCCATGTTCGACACGCCCGGCCTCTCCGCGGCCACCTTGATGAGTGATGTCTTGATCTCGTCGTAGGGGCGGTTCAGGATGATGTGGAACCCGAACTGGGACTTCACCGGCCCGGAGGGAACCCCTGCCTTGGCCTTGATGGCCCCGGCCATGAAGTCAGCGTCGAACTGCTGCTGGAAGAAGGTGAGGTCCGTGCACGGCTCGTCGTTGTTCTCGAGCGCACCGCCGCTCTTGTCGGCATTCGGCTCGATCGACTTCCTCTTCGCCACGTCCGCGAACTTCGCACCGCCGCCGATCTCCTTCAGCACTGCATTCGCCTCGTCCTCGGTCTTGACGAGGATGTGGCTCATGCACATGACACCGGTCGACGCAGGTGATGCGTTGTACATCTTCTCGAGAGTCGCGGCGGGCAGGGCCTTGAACTTGCTCATGGTTGCCTGGGCCACGCTCAGGTCGATGAGCAGGGTCTGCAGGTACTCGGGGAGGGAGGAGAAGCCCTCCGATGCGGCGGCTTCCTTCTCCACGTTCGCGCGGTCCTCGGCGCTCTCGGTCAGGCCGTTCTCGGCGAGGTACTGCCTGTAGGCCTCGTAGCGGATCAGCGTGCGCATCACGCTGATCACGTCTTCCTTGCTCGGCTTGCCGGCGTTCGCGGCCTCGAGCTGCTGGTTGTCGACCAGGTCCACGATGAGCTGTTCGAATGTGTCGAGCGAGTATGCGGTTCCGTTGACAACGAATGCGTCGTTGGCTGATGCAACGGGGGAGGAGCCGCCACAGGCCGACAGGCCCAGAGCCGACACGGCGACGAGCGCAGCAAAGCGACGGGAAATGGAGGATTTGGTCACAGGGAGACCTTAGTGGTCGTCGGGCTCGAACAGCTCGCACAGGAGCGTGGTGAGGGCCACTGCCGGGTTCTCCCCGCGTGCAATCGGCACCGTGAGAACTCCCGTGGATTCCTTGATGGTGGCGCGCGGAGAGAGCCGCTTGAGGGCCTTGGTCTGGCTTGCGCGCAGTTCCACGGGTGAGATGCGGGCCTCGTTGCCGTTCATCACGATCTCGGTGATGCCGATGCGCAGGCATTCCACCCGCAGTGCGGCGACCGAGATGAGGGCACCGGCCGGTGCGGGCGGAGGGCCGTAGCGGTCGCGCCACTCGTTCTCGATGTCGGCGAGCTCGGATGCGGTGCGCACGGCGGCAAGCCTGCGGTACGCCTCGAGCCTCAGGTCCTCGCTCGGCACGTAGTCGTTCGGCAGGTGCGCATCGATCGCGATGTCGACCTTCAGTTCCGGTTCCTCCTCGGTCTTCTCGCCCTTCATCTCCGACACCGCCTCCGTCACCATCTGGCAGTACAGGTCGTAGCCGACGGCGGCGATGTGGCCGCTCTGTGCCTCGCCGAGCAGGTTCCCGGCACCGCGGATCTCGAGGTCGCGCATGGCGATCTTGAAGCCGCTTCCGAGTTCTGTGGTCTCGCCGATCGTGCGCAGGCGCTCGTGGGCCTCCTCCGACAGCACCCTGTCGCGCGGATGGAAGAGGTACGCATACGCGCGCTGTCCGCTGCGGCCGACTCGCCCGCGCAACTGGTGCATCTGTCCGAGACCGAGAAGATCGGCGCGCTCGACCACGAGAGTGTTCACCGTGGGCATGTCGATGCCGCTCTCGATGATGGTCGTGCACACGAGCACGTCGTAGTTGCCCTCCCAGAAATCGAGCACGACCTGCTCGAGCTGGTTCTCGTCCATCTGCCCGTGGGCGACGGCGATGCGTGCCTCGGGGACCCACGAGCGAAGCTCCGCTGCACGCTCCTCGATCGACTGCACGCGGTTGTGCACCCAGAACACCTGTCCCTCGCGCAGCAGCTCACGCCTGATCGCCTCGATCGCGACCTGCTCGCTCTGTTCGCCCACGTAGGTCAGGATCGGCTGGCGGTCCGCCGGCGGTGTCTGCAGCAGTGACAGGTCACGGATCCCCACCAGGCTCATCTCGAGCGTGCGCGGGATCGGTGTTGCCGACATCGACAGCACGTCCACGTTGGTCTTCAGGCGTTTCATCGCCTCCTTGTGCTGCACGCCGAACCGCTGTTCCTCGTCGACCACGAGAAGGCCGAGGTTCTTGAACTCGACGCTCTCCTGCAGCAGGCGGTGGGTGCCGATCACGCAGTCGATCTCGCCCGACTTCAGCCCGGCGATGACCTTCTTCGCCTCGGCAGCGGTGAGGAACCGCGAGAGCACCTCGACCTTGATCGGGTAGCCCGCGAACCTCTCCGAGAACGTGTTCCCGTGCTGGGTGGCGAGCAGGGTGGTCGGCACGAGCACGGCCACCTGCATGCCGTCCTGGATCGCCTTGAACGCGGCGCGCACTGCGACCTCGGTCTTGCCGAAGCCGACGTCGCCGCACACGAGACGGTCCATCGGAACATCGCGTTCCATGTCGGCCTTGATCTCGGCGATTGCATCCAGCTGGTCGGGTGTCTCCACGAACGGGAACGCCGATTCCATCTCGGCCTGCCACGGCGTGTCGGGTGCGAACGCGTGCCCGCGTGCGTTCACGCGCTTCTGGTACAGCACCACCAGTTCCTGTGCGACCTCGCGCACCGCCGAACGCACGCGTGACTTGGCCCGTGCAAAGTCCGACCCGCCCATGCGGTGCAGTGCGGGTGCCTCGCCACCCACGTACTGGCGGATGACGCCGATCTGCTCGGTGGGCACGTACAGCCTGTCGCCGCCCTTGTACGAGATGAGCAGGTAGTCGCGCTCCACGCCGCCGATGCTGCGCTTGGCCATGCCCTCGTACTTGCCCACGCCGTGGTGTGCGTGCACCACGTAGCCACCGGGCTGGAGGTCCTCGAAGGTGGTACCCGATGAACGCCCGCGTGTGGTGCGCCCGCGGCGCGTGCGGCGGCGCCCGCTCAGCTCGGTCTCGGTGACAACCGCAACGCGGCAGTTGGGCAACGACACGCCGTGGGACTGCGGCGCCACCGTGACCCATGCACCGGGCCGGGCGATGGTGTCGGGGTCGTCGACAGCGGTGAAGTCGACGCCGAGCGACCGCAGCAGATCGACCAGCCGGGGCACCGACTCCGCGGTGTTCGCGGCGACGACAACCCGCCACTTCTCTGCGAGCATCTCGTTCAGCCGTCGCGCGAACGACGACGCATCGTGCGTGATGTTCCCCCAGCCCGATGCCGGCACCGACGGCCCGTCGAGAGCCTCGGCCGACGGGATCAACGACACCGTGGGCACCTTGAGGTCGCCCGAGAGCAGGCGGTCGGTGTCGACGTGCAGACGGGGGAATGCGATGTCTGCGTCGCGCGCCCACGTTGTGGCGAGCGCGCGTGCC
Organism: uncultured Bifidobacterium sp.; assembly: GCA_964513585.1. Lineage (GTDB taxonomy): Bacteria > Actinomycetota > Acidimicrobiia > Acidimicrobiales > Ilumatobacteraceae > UBA2093. The sequence goes on from CAZENK010000007.1 coordinate 47,685, forward strand.
AGGTCGTCCTCCTCGGCGAGCAGGTCGCGCGCGCGGTCGATCATGCGCCTCGGCTCCACGAGCACAACCACCGCGTCATCGCCGATGTGGTCGGTGAGAAGTTCGTCGTGGTCCGTGAGCCACGGCAGCCAGCTCTCCATGCCGTCGAAGATCTGTCCCTCTGCAAGTCGTTCCCACTGCTCGCGCCCCCAGGGCTCGGCGGACACGAGCGACGCCGCACGCTCGCGCACACCGTCGACATAGAGCAGTTCGCGTGCGGGGAACACGAGCGTGGTGGCGAGGTCGACCGTGCTGCGCTGGTCGGCCACGGTGAACCCGGTGAGACGGTCTACGTCGTCGCCCCACATGTCGATGCGCACCGGCTCGTCGCCCGTGCTCGGGAAGATGTCGACGATCGCGCCGCGCCGTGCGAACTCTCCGCGGTGCTCGACCACGGTCTCGCGGCGGTACCCGAAGTGGACGAGCTGCCCGCACAGCGCGTCGATGTCGATGCGGTCACCGACGGAGATGCGTATCGGCTCGACCGCGGTGGCGCCGGGCGCCAGTTTCTGCAGCAGTGCACGCGTGCTCGCAACGATGACGGTCGGTTGTTCGCCCGGTTCGCGCAGGCGCCACAGCACCCGGGACCGAGCGCCCATCGTATGCACCGCCGGGCTCACCCGCTCGAACGGGAGTGTCTCCCATGCCGGGAAGACCTCGACCGCGGAACGGTCGATGAAGGCACACAGGTCCTCGGCCACTTCGTTCGCCACGGTGCCGGTGGGCACGGCAACGACCACGGGGCGGCGTGGGTTGGCGCGGGTGATCGCGGCAAGCACGGCCGCGCGTGCGGTCTCGGGAACGGCGATGACCGCATTGCGCTGGCCCGCGATCAGGTCGAGACCGGGCTCGTTCGCAACTACATCGGCGAGACCGGCGAGCAGGGGCGCCCCGGCAGGTGAAGCGCTCACCGTGCGTTGAATTCCTGCATTGCGGCCGGTGCGCCGGCTGCCAGGATCCGTTCGATTGCATCGACTGCGGTCTCGACCGCCACATCGAGCACCTTTCGCTCTGCCGCAGGGATCGACGAGAGCACGTGGTCGGCACCGTGGTCCTTCGACTGGGGTTTCCCCACGCCGATGCGCACGCGCACGTAGTCATCGGTGCGCAGGTGCTGCGACACGGATTTCAGTCCGTTGTGGCCCGCGAGTCCGCCGCCCACCTTGATGCGCACCACACCCGGCGCCAGGTCGAGCTCGTCGTGCACGATGATGATGCGCGCGGGCTCGATCTTGAAGCGACGCGCGAGTGCGCCGACGGCCTCGCCCGATTCGTTCATGTAGGTGGTGGGGATCGCCGCCACGACCGGCTCGTCTGCCACCTTGAACTCGGCCACCTGCGCACGGTCGCGACCGACCTTGAAGGCTGCACGGTGACGCTCGGCGAACACGAGCAACGCGTCTGTGCCCACGTTGTGGCGGGTGCGCGCGTACTTCTTCCCGGGGTTGCCGAGGCCGACGATCAGCGTGCGCTGCATGTCGCCGGAGCGGGGAGCAGAACGACGCAACATGGGATGACCCGGTTCCTCACGACCTCACGGTCGTGGGTTCAGCTTGCTGCTTCGGGGGTTTCGGCTGCGCCCTCAGCGGCTGCTGCGGCCTGTGCTGCCTCGGTTGCGGCGCGCGACATGAGCACGGTCACGACCGGCATGTCGGGATCACCGAGTGCGGTGACGCCAGCGGGCATCGCAATGTCGGAGAGACGCACGACGCTGTCGGGGGTCATGTCGGTGATGTCAATGAGAATCTCGTTCGGCACGTTCGCCGGGGTGCTGCGCACCTCGAGGCTGTCGACAGCGGGGTCGACGAGACCGCCGGCCGAGACAACTGCCTTTGCGGTCCCGGTGAGGTTGACGGGCACCTGGACCGTGATCTCTTCCGACAGGTCGATCTGCACGAAGTCGACGTGTGCGACATTGCGGCGCACGGGGTGGCGCTGCATCTCCTTGACGATCGCGTTGTAGGACTTGCCGTCGACGTTCAGCGACAGGATGGTGTTCTGGCCGGCAGGGCCGGACAGCGCGACGCGCAGGTCACGACGTGCGACCGAGAGCGACAGCGGCTGCATGCCGTGGCCGTAGAGGACTGCGGGGATGCGGTCGGCGGCGCGCAGACGACGTGATGCTGCGCTGCCCGTTACGCGACCTGTTTCGGCGGAGAGAGTTGCTGTATTCGACACGGCTAGCGAGTCTATGCCCAATGCCGTGGACTGCCACCCGGAGCCCGAAATAGCCCCCGCAGGGCCCCCTGGGCCCGGGTCGGGGGCTGTCAGGACTGGTTTTCGCCGTTGAAGAGCTCGGAGACGCTGGTCTCGTCGAACACCGCCGACAGGGCGTCGGCGATGATCTTGGCCACCGACAGCACCTCGCACTTGTCGAACAGTTTCCCGTCGGGGATCGGAAGGGTGTTCGTGAGCACGACCCGGGAGATGGGGGAGTTCGAGAGCCGCTCGACGGCCGGGTCAGACAGCACGCCGTGGGTCGCCATCGCCCAGACCTCCTTGGCCCCGCGGTCGAGCAGCAGCTCGGCCGCCGACACGATGGTGCCGCCAGTGTCGATCATGTCGTCGGTGAGGATGCACAGTCGCCCGTCGATGTCGCCGATGACCTCCTTGGCGATCGCGACGTTCTGGGTGCCCTTCGGGCGGCGCTTGTTGATGAAGGCAACGTCGGCGTTCTTGTCCGACAGGTGCTGTGCGAACCGCTCGGCGACCTTCACACGGCCCGCATCGGGCGACACGATCACGAGGTCCTGCTCGGCATGCTGGCGCACGTACTGCTCGAGCACGGGCATGGCGGTGAGATGGTCGACAGGGCCGGAGAAGAAGCCCTGGATCTGGCTGCTGTGCAGGTCGATCGAGACCATGCGTGTTGCACCGGCAGCCTTGAACATGTCGGAGATCAACCGTGCGGTGATCGGTTCGCGGCCCTCGGCCTTGCGGTCCTGGCGGGCGTAGCCGTAGAACGGGCACACCGCGGTGATGCGCTTTGCTGATGCGCGCTGTGCGGCGTCGATCATGATCAGTTGCTCCATGATCGAGTCGTTGATCGAGCCGGCATCGGTGCCGAAGTGCGACTGCATGACGAACACGTCGCCGCCGCGGATGCTGTCGGCGAACCGGGGGCGGATCTCTCCGTTGGCGAACTGCACGATGTTGGCGTCACCGAGCTCCACATTGAGGTGGCCTGCGACCTCCTGGGCAAGGACGGGGTGGGTGCGTCCCGTGAAGAGCGACAATCGCTTCGTCGTGACCTTCTCCATGGAACGAATGCTCATGGGGCAAGTGTAGAACGCGGCCGCCTGTGGCTCGTCTGTGGAGCGACGGGGAGAATGCGGGGGTCCGAATCGGTGGGACGGCCCGGGAGTCGGTCGGGTGACTCGCTGGTTCCGGGAAGAGGACTCGAACCCCTATTCTCTGGACCAAAACCAGATGTCCTGCCAATTGGACGATCCCGGAAAGCAAAATCAACGGTAGCGGATTTTCTGTTTTCCCGATTGTGACGGTAGGTTTCAAGGTCTTATGGGTTCACTCGTCAAGAAGCGTCGCAAGCGCATGCGCAAGAAGAAGCACAAGAAGATGCTCCGCCGCACGCGCCACCAGCGTCGCAAGTAGCCGACAACTACACGTTCTCTATGGCAACGCGCCCCGCATCGGGGCGCGTTGTCGTGTGTACCACCACGAGTCCGTCGACCGATTCGCCCGACAGGTGGCCGTCGGCGAACCACGTGGCGCCGGAGCCGGCGAGGCGTGGTCTGGTGCCGTAGGCAGCCGCAATGCGGTCGCGCCACTGACCGAGAGCCGGGACTGCCTGCAGCGCTGCGGGCTCCAGGTCGTTCCCGTTGTCCCCGCGGGGGCCGCCCATCTGGTCCCATGTGCGGTACACGAGCGGGGTCGACACGTGGAGTGCGGGGATGAAGAGGGTGATGTCGCGCGGTTCGTGGGCGAGCGGAGCCACGACCTCGCCGATGCCGGTGACGCGTGCGCGACCGCCGACAAGGGAGAACGGCACGTCGGCACCGATCGTGGCCGCAGCCGTTGCATCGGTGTGGCCGGCCCATCGCAGTATCGCAGCAGCATCCGTCGAGCCACCGCCGAGGCCACCGCCGTGCGGAATGCGCTTGTCGATGGTGACGCGTGCGCTGCGACCGACAAGTGCGAGCGCCCGGTGCACCAGGTTCGACTCGTCGGTGGGCACTCCGTCGGCGAACGGGCCGGTGACGACGATCTTGGTGCTCTCTGACTCCTCGATCTCGATCACATCAGCGAGGGCGAGGGCAACCATCTCTGCATCGATCGTGTGGTAGCCGTCGTCGCGCACGCCGGTGACCGTGAGCGAGGTGGTGAGCTTCGCCGGTGCCTCGACGCGCGTCACCCGGTGACCTCCACCTGGTTCGCGAGCCGGATCCAGTCGTGCACGGAGAGTTCCTCGGCGCGTGCAGTGGGCGCGATTCCGGCGGCCTCGAACTGACCGGCATCGACTCGCCCGGCAAGTGCGCCGCGCAGCATCTTGCGCCGCTTTGCGAACCCGGCCTTCACGAGGGAGAACAGGTGACGACGGTCGATCGCCGTGTCGGTCACCTGTTCGTGTCGTGTGATCTCGACGAGTGCCGACTCGACGTTCGGTCGCGGCAGGAACACCGATGCGGGGACGAGGCCGACGATCTCCGCCCGCGCATGGAACGCCACCTTCACCGTGAGTGCCCCGTAGGCCTCGGTCGAGGGTGCGGCACAGAACCTCTCGCCGACCTCCTTCTGCACCATGACCAGCAGCCGCGTCACCTGCGGCACGAAGTCGAGGATGTCGGCAACGAGCGGCGTGGCGACGTTGTACGGCAGGTTCGCCACGAGGGTCCACGAGTCGTGCCCTGCGAGCAGTTCCTGCCAGTTCACCTTCATCGCGTCGGCATGCACGATGCGCACGTTGTCGGCGCCCGCCACGTTCTCGGTGAGCAACGGAACCAGGGCGTCATCGACCTCGACAGCGATGATGTCGGCACCGGTCTCGGCGAGCGCGAGAGTCAGCGACCCGAGCCCCGCGCCGATCTCGATCACGCGCGACGATGCGTCGACCCGGGCGAGCCGTGCGATGCGGCGCACCGTGTTCGCGTCGACCACGAAGTTCTGCCCGAGCGCACGCTTGGCGCGCAGGCCGGCGTCCTCGAGCTGACGCGATGCGTCCCCGCGCGAGAGGGTCACCAGGTCAACTCGACTGGTATCGGGGCGTCAACGAGTTCCGCGATCTTCTCGAACACCGACGCATCGAGTGTGATGTCGAATGCACCCGAGGTGTTGAGGATGATGTTCACGTTGAGGCACTTGGTCTTCAGGCCGTTGTTCAGGTTGCGCACGGTGATCTCTGCGCCGAGCGGTGCGAGCCCTGTCACGCAGCCCGTCTTGGCCGACAGGGGGAAACGCTTGAACGATGCAGCACCGCGTGCCATCTGGCCGTAGTTGTCTGCGGGGTATGCGATCTGCCCCTGGCCGTTCGGGTCGGCGCTCACGGGACCCTCGAGGTTTGCCGGTGCATCAGCGGTGTCGTCGGTGGCGAAACCGAGGTCGAAGGTCGTGGTGGTCGCCTGGATGACCTGGCCCGGGTCGTCCTGCGAGCGGCCCGACGCCATGAAGCCCACGGTCAGAACGAGCACTGTCGTCACGATTGCAACCGTGATGCGGTTCTTGTCGATGCGCGAGAGATCCATGCGCCTACGAATGTATGCGTGGGAACGCCCGCAGGGCGTTCGCCGTGGTGAGATCCGCGAACGACTGGGGGTCGACACCGCGCAGATCGGCGATTGCGGTGCCCACGATGCCCACATGGGCCGGCTCGTTCGGTCGCCCGCGGTGCGGCACGGGGGCAAGGAACGGGCTGTCGGTCTCGACGAGGATGCGGTCGGGCGGGCACAACACGGCGGCCTCGCGCAGTTCGGCGGCGTTCTTGAACGTGACGATGCCGCTGAACGACAGCATGGCGCCGCGGTCGAGACACTGCCGCGCCTCGTCGGGCCCGCCGGTGAAGCAGTGGATGATCGTGCTGGCGGGCATGCCCTCGGCATCGAGCACGTCGAAGGTGTCCTGCCATGCGTCGCGCGTGTGGATGACGAGAGTCAGGTCGTGTTCGTGTGCGAGTGCGATCTGCTCGGCAAAGGCGCGCATCTGCACGTCGCGCGGGGAGTGCTCGTAGTAGTAGTCGAGGCCGCACTCGCCGATGCCGACGACGCGGTCGGCGCCGATGAACGGAACGATCGAGTCGACGCCCTGGGTCGCGTCGTGCGGGTGCAGACCGACCGTGGCCCACACGTCGTTGTTGTCATGTGCGATGTCGAGGGCCTGCCGGCAGGTCTGTTCGTCGCACCCGATCACCACGAACCGTTCGACGCCGGCCTCGCGCGCGCGTGTGAGCGACTCGAGCGGGTCGAACGCCATCTTGTCGTCGTGGATGTGACAGTGGGTGTCGACCCACCCGCGTGCGTGACTCATGGTGCCGTGCGGCGGGGGAACAGCGGGTCACCCTTCTCGACGGTGTTGCCCGGGGTGTACAGGCCCCACTGCACGTCGTGCGGCACCCGGCACTGCTCGATGTCTGTCGTCATGCCGATGCGTCGCCAGATCTCCCTGGCGGTGTCGGGCATGGCGGGGAAAGCGAGGATCGTGATGATGCGGAGTGCCTCGAGTGCGTCACCCATGATCGCATCGACGTGCGCACCGGGCTCGGCCTTCCACGGCTCGTTGTTCTCGAGGTGTGCGTTGGTCGCACGGATCAGCTGCCACGTGGACTCGAGTGCCCGTGACGGCTGCACGTTCTGCCAGTGCGCGGCCGTGTCGGCAACTGCCTGCGCGGCGAGCGGCGCAAGCGGACTGTCGGGTGACGGTGCGGTTCCCTTGCCGTCGCACTTCTTGCCGACGACTGTCGCGACGCGAGCGGCGAGGTTTCCGAGGTTGTTCGCGAGGTCGGAGTTGTAACGACTGATCAGGCCCTCGTACGTGAAGTCGCCGTCGTTCCCGTACGCAGTGTCGGCGAGGACGTAGTAGCGGAACCCGTCGACACCGATCTCGTCGACGAGGTCGAGGGGGTTCACCACGTTGCCGGATGTCTTGGACATCTTCTCGCCGCCCACGAGCAACCATCCGCCCACGGCCCAGCCGAGCGGCGGCTCGATGCCCGCCGACATCAGCATCGCCGGCCAGTACACGTTGTGGAAACGGATGATGTCCTTGCCGATCAGGTGATGGTTCACCGGCCACCACTTCCTGAAGTTCTCGTCGTCCGTGCCGTACCCGATAGCGGTGATGTAGTTGGCGAGGGCGTCGAACCACACGTACGCAACGTGCGAGGTGTCGAAGGGCAGGGGAATCCCCCACGTGAGCGACTTCCGGCTGACCGAGAAGTCCTGCAGGCCCTGCTTTATGAACCCGAGCACCTCGTTCACGCGGTGCTCGGGCACCACTGCACCCGGGTGCGAGGCATACCAATCAATGAGTCGCTGCTCGAAACGGGAGAGCCGGAAGAAGTAGTTCTCCTCCTGCACCTGCTCGACCGGGCGCTTGTGGATGGGGCAGTTGCCGCCGTCGAGGTCGTCCTCGGTGAAGTACGCCTCGCATGCCACGCAGTACAGACCCTCGTATGTGTCGAGCTCGATGTCGCCTGCGTCGTAGCAGGCCTGCAGCAGTTTCTCGACCCCTGCACGGTGACGTGCCTCGGTGGTGCGGATGAAATCGTCGTGGGAGATGTTGAGCCGCTCCCATGCCTGCCGGAACAGCGGTGCGATCGAGTCGGTGAACTCCTGCGGGGTGGTGCCCGCGGCCTCGGCAGCCTGCTGGATCTTCAGACCGTGCTCGTCGGTGCCGGTGAGGAAGTGAACGTCGTCGCCCAGCAGTCGGTGCCAGCGTGCGAGAGCATCGCCGACGATCGTGGTGTAGGCATGGCCCAGGTGCGGACGCGCGTTGACGTAGTAAATAGGTGTCGTCAGGTAGTACTTGCCCACTCGTTCAGGCTACGGCACGGCAGGCGCCGTTGACGGTTCGTTTTCCCGCACGGTGATTCCATACGCTTGTCCGAATGTCATTCGAGTTCGATCGCGCAGTTGCCGCAGTGCCGTCGGGAGACGGCGTGTACGACACGCCGGTGGAGGACCGCTGGGACATCAACGGCAACGCGAACGGTGGCTACCTGTTGGCTCTCGTCGCGAACGCCATGCGGGCTGAGAGCGGTCGCGCACACCCGTTGTCGGTTTCCATGCACTACCTGGCACCCGCACCTGCCGGTGAGGCGCGCACCCATGCTGAGGTCGTGAAGGCGGGGCGCCGGCTCGCGACGGTGACGGGGCGCCTGGTGCGTGACGGAAGGGACCTGGTGCGCAGCATCGGCACGTTCGGCGACATCGATGCAGAGTCGGGCAAGCAGCACTCCGTGCGGCCGATGGTCGACCTGCCCGCGTTCGACGACTGCATGCCGCGGCCGCAGAACACGGGCGTGCCGATGGGTCTGTCATCCCGGCTCGACATGCGACTGCACCCGGACGACACTGGGTTCGCTCGCAACGAACCGAGCGGAACCGCGCGGGTGCGCGGGTGGTTCGCCTTCGCCGACGGCCGGCCCGTGGACACGCTTGCTCTCCTGCTCGCGGCTGACGCGTTCCCGCCGGTGATGTTCAATCTGTACGGCGTGCAGGGGTGGGTGCCCACCATCGAGTTCACGGCACACGTGCGCGCAGTTCCGGCCGCCGGCCCGATTGCGTGTGAGTTCACCAGCACCGTGGTGCAGGGTGGCTACTGGGAGGAAGACGGTGTGATGTGGGACTCGACGGGTCGGGTCGTTGCGATGAGCAGGCAGCTCGCGTTGGCACCGCTCGCCCAGCAGTAGCGGAACGCAGCAATCAGCGAAGACGGCCGCGACGCATGCCGAGCGCATACGAGGCGATCATGGCGAGCAGCGTGAACGTGATCGTGCTCGACCGGCGGATCAGCATCTTCGATCTCTGTGCGAACACGACCACCGGCCAGCCCTTGCGGCGGGCGAGTGCGGCGAGTTCGGCATCCGGGTTCACCGCCACGGCGTGGCCGACGAGTTCCATCATCGGCACGTCGCTCATGCTGTCGGAGTACGACCACGAGTTCCCGAGATCGATGTTGCGTTCGCTCGCGAGCAACGAGATCGCCTCGGCCTTGCCCTCGCCGTAACAGAACGGGCCGTCGAGCTGCCCGGTGTACACGCCGTTCTCGACCGCGCCCCGCGTGCCGATGCCCCCGGTCATCCCGAGGGCGGTGGCGAGCGGCTCCACGATCTCGATCGGCGAGGCCGACACGATCCATGTCTCGCGGCCCGCTGCATGATGCTGCTCGAGCAGGGCCCGTGCCTCGGGCCGGATCAAACCGAGCAACTCGGGCAGCACGAGTTCGTTCAGGCCGACAAGGTCCGACTGCTTCATGCCGCCCACTCCTGCGAGGATGCGGTCGCGCACGTTGACCGTGGATTCGTCACTCGATCCGATGAAGCGGAAACGGAGCGCGCGGACCACATCGGGAATGAAGTCGAGGATGCGTATGTACCCCGCGTCACGGGCGGCGCGGGCGAACACGAACGCCGACGACCCCGCGATGAGCGTGCGGTCGAGGTCGAAGAATGCGGCGGTGCGTCTGTCGGTCATGGTGTGATGGCGAGTGTATAGACGCGGTTGCGCGGCACGCCGAGGGCCGTGGTGACCTCGTCGATCGCGTCGCGCCTGCTGAGGCCGCGTGCCGTCCGCTGGTCGAGTTCGCGACGGATGTCCTCGTCGGTCACGTCGGCGGTGTCGACAGTGTGGGGCGCGATCACGATTGCGTACTCGCCGCGGGGCTCGACCCGGCCGCAACGCTCGACCGCCTCGGCGAGCGTGCCGCGCCAGATCTCCTCGTGCATCTTCGTGAGCTCTCGCGCGAGCACGATTCTGCGGTCGCCGCCACAGGCATCGGCCAGTTCGTCGAGGGTCCGTGCAAGCCGGTGCGGTGCCTCGTAGAGGACCGTGGTGCGTCGTTCGCGCGCGACCTCGGTGATGCGCTCGCGACGTTCCGCACCGGAGCGGGGCAGGAAACCGTCGAATGCGATGCGTGCGGTCGGCAGCCCGCTGACCGCAGCGGCCACCACGAAGGCAACGGGCCCGGGTGTGGAGTGCACGGTGTGGCCCGCGGCGACCGCCGCGCTCACGAGCCGTTCGCCCGGGTCGCTGACTGCGGGGGTGCCGGCATCGGTGATGACGGCAACCACCGAGTTGGCAGCGAGCAACTGCATGACCTCGTCGATGGCGTCGTGCTCGGTGTGCTCGTTCGCCACGATGAGCCGCTTCGGCGACACGCCGAGGCGCTTCAGCAACGTGCCGCTGTGGCGGGTGTCCTCGCAGCAGATCGCATCGGCGGCGTGCAGCACGGAGACGGCACGGGGGGAGACGTCGTCCATGTTGCCGATCGGGGTGGCCACGAGCCACAGACCCGGTCGCACCACCGACGACACAGCTTCAGTCATGGGCATCCCGGATCTCGATCGTGTCGCCCGGCTTGATGTTCCAGCGCTCGACGGTGCCCGGTGCGGCCTCGATCACGAATCGCGCCCTGCGCGTGACCGGCCCGACCCGCCAGGGGCGCATGTGCGCGGTGGCGATCACCACGTTGTCGGCCTGCACGTACACCACGTCGATCGCCGTGCGCATGCCGACGGTGTGCACCCAGTTGCACGGCTCGAGCACGAGCGGTTCGCCGACTGTGTCTGCGCCGATGAGACCCCGACGTCTCGCGGAGCGGGTGGTGGCGCGCCGGGCGGACGCGAGCACGCGACCCTGGCTCACCAGCCAGACGGGTGCCGATCCGTGCAACGGCGACGCGTTCGTCATGGTCACACGTTAAATCTGAACTCGGTCACGTCCCCGTCAACGAACTCGTAGTCCTTGCCCTCTGACCGGATCTTGCCGACGTCCTTCGCCGCGTTCCACGACCCGAGTTCCACGAGTTCGTCCCAGTGGATGACCTCGGCGCGGATGAAACCGCGCTGGATGTCGGAGTGGATCTTGCCGGCGCACACCGGCGCCTTGTCGCCCGCGTGGAATGTCCACGCCCGCGATTCCTTCTCGCCCGTGGTGAAGTAGGTGCGCAGGCCGAGCACGTGGTACGCCGAGCGCACCATCTTCGCGAGGGCGCCCTCGCCGAGCCCGAGTGCCTCGAGCATCTCGGCGCGGTCCTCGTCGGGCAGCTGTGCGGCTTCGGCCTCGATCTGCACGCTCATGCCGAGCACCTCGATGTCGTTCTCCTGCACTGACCCGGGCGGGCACAGCTCGCCGCGCACGCGAGCCTCCATGGCGGGGATGGTGTCGAGTTCGTTCTCGCCGACGTTGACCACCGCGAGCACGCGGCGGTTCGTGAGCAGGAAGTGCGGGGCCAGAGCCTCGCGGTCGTCCTTCGACAGGTTCGATCGGTAGATCGGCAGGCCGTCGGCGAGTGCGTCGTAGGCGCGCTGCAGCACCTCGGCCTCTTCCTGGTTGGTCTTGTCGACGCGCGCGGTCTTCTTCACGCGGTTGAGCCGGGTCTCCACGGTCTCGAGATCGGCGAGCGCGAGCTCGAGCTCGACCACACGCAGGTGCTCGAGCGGGTCGTCCGGGCCGGGGACGTCGTCGTCCTTGAAGGCGCGCAGCACGTACACGATCGCATCGACCTCACGGATGTTCGCGAGGAACTTGTTCCCGAGACCCTCACCCTTGCTCGCACCCTCGACCAGGCCGCCGATGTCGACCACCTGCACGGATGCGTGGACCACGTTCTTCGACTTCGACATCTCGGCGAGAGCGAGCAGGCGATGGTCGGGCACCTTGGCCACCCCGATGTTCGGGTCCTTGGTGGCGAAGGCGTAGGGGGCCGCCAGGGCCCCACCCCCGGTCAGGGCGTTGTAAAGGGATGACTTCCCCGCATTGGGCAGACCGACGAGACCGAAACGTTCCATGAGGGAAATGACGCTACCTGTATGGGGTTCCCGGCCCCGTCGGGTGGGTTCTCGGGATGGGAATTGTTACTATGGCCGTAGTGCAAATACCCCGGCATCCGTCGGGGTGGTACCGCCCCAAAAAGGACACTCCCCGTGACTTCATTCGATCTCGATCTCAGCAAGTACAGCCTCGGCTGGAGCGACGAAGTTGAATACGCATTCGAGCCGGAAAAGGGTCTGAGCGACCGGGTGGTCGAGCAGATCTCGTGGTGGAAGGGTGAGCCGCGCTGGATGACCCAGTTGCGCCTGCGCAGCCTCGGCATCTTCGACCGCAAGCCGATGGCACCGTGGTTCGCCGACAACATGCCCGACATCGACTTCCAGGACATCTACTACTACCTGAAGCCCGCCACGGCACAGGTCGACGAGTGGGACGACCTGCCCGAGCAGATGAAGGCGACGTACGAGAAGCTCGGCATCCCCGAGGCAGAGCGCAAGTACCTGGCCGGTGTCACCGCACAGTACGAATCAGAGGTCGTGTTCCACCGCAACCGCGAGGACCTCGAGGAGCAGGGAATCCTGTTCTGCGACATGGACACCGCCCTGCGCGAGTACCCCGACCTCGTCAAGAAGTACTTCGGCACCGTGATTCCCCCCGGCGACAACAAGTTCTCGGCACTGAACACGGCCGTGTGGTCGGGTGGCTCGTTCATCTACGTGCCGCCGGGCGTCGAGTGCGAGATGCCTCTCCAGGCGTACTTCCGCATCAACTCCGAGAACGCCGGTCAGTTCGAGCGCACGCTCATCATCGCCGACGAGGGCTCGAAGGTGCACTACATCGAGGGTTGCTCGGCGCCGGTGTACACGAGCGACTCGCTGCACTCTGCGGTCGTCGAGATCGTGGTGAAGCCGCGTGCACACGTCACCTACACCACCATCCAGAACTGGTCACCCAACGTGTACAACCTGGTCACCAAGCGCGCACGCGTCGAGGCCGAGGGCCACATGGAGTGGATCGACGGCAACATCGGTTCGAAGCTCACCATGAAGTACCCGAGCGTGTACCTGGTGGGGCCGAAGGCCACGGGCGAGGTTCTGTCGGTCGCCTATGCAGGCGCCGGTCAGCACCAGGATGCCGGCGCAAAGATGGTGCACGCGGCCCCCGAGACCACATCGAAGATCGTGTCGAAGTCGATCAGCAAGGACGGTGGCATCACCACCTACCGCGGTCTGGTGCGTGTCGATGAGGGTGCGTACGGGTGCAAGAGCCACGTGCAGTGCGACGCGCTGATTCTCGACGGCGAGAGCGAGAGCCGCACGCTGCCGTACATGGAAGTCGGCGAGAAGGACGCAGAAATCGGCCACGAGGCCACGGTCTCGAAGATCGCCGACGAGCAGCTGTTCTACCTGATGAGCCGCGGACTCTCGCAGGAGCAGGCCATGAGCATGGTGGTGAACGGCTTCATCGAGCCGGTGACCCGCACTCTCCCCATGGAGTACGCAGTGGAATGGAGCCGCCTCATCGAACTGCAGATGGAGGGCTCGGTCGGCTGATGCGCCGCCAGGTTCATCGCCATGCCAATGCGAACGGAATGCAAGCACTACGAGAGCCGCACGTACGCCAACGGTGACGCCGTCCGCAAGTGCAACCTTGATCTCGCACCCGAGGCACCGTGGCGCTGCCCTGACGAGTGTCCCCGTTACGAGCGGAGGCTGGCCGATGTGGCGTGGGTTCACGGAACCGCGATCGCCCCGCCGACACCGCCCGAGGTGCCGGGTCTCGACGATGGTTCGGCCGCCGCGGTGCTCGACGCGGCAGAGGACATCATCAACTCCATCGGCGCGAAGGTGCTGGAGGACGTGAACAACGAACGAAACAGGAAGCGCCGCTGGTGGCGCAAGAAGAAGAAGTAAGAGAACAGAGTCCCCCCATGACCTCAACAATCGCCCTCCCGAGCGCCGACGAAGAGATCTGGCGTTACAGCCGGATCGGCGACCTCGACATGTCCCGCTTTGCACCGGGCGCCGTGCGCACCGAGGTCACCGGCGCAGATGCGTTCCTGCAGACGGCATCGCGCGCGGGCATCGCGATGAAGACGCCGGCCGACGTGTTCGCGGAGATGAACCTTGCCAACGGTGTGGAGACCACGATCGTCGTGCCGAAGGGCGTGCATTCCGACGCGGTAATCACCGTGACGCACCATCTCGAGGCCGACGGCATCGTTGCGTACCCGCGACTGGTGATCGACACCGAGGGCCCGGGCGAAGTGACCGTGGTGGAGCGTTTCGTGTCGGGCGACGACGTGGTGTCGTTGGTGTGCCCTGTTCTCGAGGTGCGCGCTGCCGCCGGTGCCACGGTGAACTACGTGGGCATCAACCAGTTGGGTCTGCGCACGTGGATGATCGGTCACCAGCAGACGGTCGGGCACCGCGACTCGAACACGCGACTGAACACAATCGCCCTCGGGGGCGACTACGCGCGCGTGCGTGCTGAGGCACGCCTGGTCGAGAGCGGCGCCAATGCGCAGCAGCTCGCGCTGTACTTCGCGAGCGGCACGCAGATGCACGACTTCCGCACCCTCCAGCGCCACGAGGCACCGCGCACATACAGTGACCTTCTGTTCAAGGGGGCAATCGGTGGCTCTGCGCGCAGCGTGTACACCGGTCTCATCCGCATCGAGAAGAACGCGTCGAAGTCCGAGGCCTTCCAGACGAACCGCAACCTGACGCTCGGCGCCGGTGCGTGGGCCGAGAGCGTGCCGAACCTGGAGATCGAGACGAACGAGGTCAAGTGCAGCCATGCCAGCACCGTCGGTTCGATCGACGAGGACCAGCGCTTCTATCTCGAGAGCCGTGGTGTGCCGCCGCAGGTCGCCGAACGCCTGGTGGTCTTCGGCTTCTTCAAGGACGTGCTGGAGCGCCTCCCGCACCGCATCGACACCTCCGACCTCGAGGCCCAGATCGCCGAGAAGCTGCGTCGCGAGGGGGACCTGTCATGAGCACCAACATCGGTAAGTTCGCCGAACTCGAGCCGTGCGTGGCCCGGCGGGTCATGGTCGAAGGCGTAGCCGTTGCGGTGGTGCGCATCGACGACGACGTGTTCGCAATCGCCGACCGCTGCAGTCACGCCGACGTGTCGCTGTCCGACGGTGTGGTGTGGTGCGAGACCAAGCAGATCGAGTGCATCAAGCACGGCAGCGCCTTCAGCCTCGAGACCGGCGAGCCCGACACTCTGCCGGCGACCCAGCCCGTGCGCGTGTACCGCGCCGACATCGTGAACGGCGACGTGGTCGTCTCGGCACAGGAGGACACACAATGAGCACGTTGAAGATCGAGGGCCTGTGTGCCGAGGTCGCCGGCAAGGAGATCCTGCGCGGCATCGACCTGACCGTGAACTCCGGCGAGGTGCACGCGATCATGGGCCCGAACGGCGCCGGCAAGTCGACGCTGTCCGCGGTGATCATGGGCAAGCCCGGGTACACCGTGACCGCGGGTTCGGTCACGCTCGACGGGGTCGACATCCTGTCGCTGCCCACTTGGCAGCGCGCCACTGCCGGTCTGCATCTCGTGATGCAGTACCCGACGGAGGTTCCCGGTGTGCACGTGGACGAGGTTCTGGACGAGGCTCTCCGTGCGCGCGGGAAGTCGGGCGACGGCCTGGCGACGAGAATCGCCGGCGAAGCGTCGCGCATCAACTTCGACACGGCCCTGGTGTCACGCGCAATGAACGTGGACCTTTCGGGCGGCGAGAAGAAGCGCAACGAGACACTGCAGCTCGGTGTGCTCGAGCCGAAGATCGCGATCCTCGACGAACTCGACTCGGGTCTCGACATCGACGCACTGCGTGACTGCGCGCGACGCGTGGAGGCCGCCACCACCGAGATCAACCTCGGCGTGCTCGCGATCACGCACTACGTTCGCCTTCTCGAGGAGCTGAAGCCCGATGTGGTGCACATTCTCGCGGCAGGACGCATCGTGAAGACGGGCGGGCCGGAACTGGCCGACGTGCTCGAGCGCGACGGCTACGCAGCATTCGTCTGACGGTCTCGCTTCATCGTTGATTCACACCCTGGTCTAGGGTGACGCAAGTGGGGGAGACGCGCGCGCAGAGCGACACACGGGTGTACCTCGCCCCGCGCGACAGGTTCCCCGGATGGTGGGTCGTCGGCGGGTGCTTCGTCATCCTTTTCTTCGGGTCGGCTCTCGGCTTCTACGGCATGTCGGTGTACCTCAATGCCTTCAGCAACGAGAACCCCGACTGGAAGGTGTCGTCGCTGTCGATCGCGACCACGTTCTTCTTCCTCGTGGGCGGCGTGTGGAACGTGGTGGTCGCCCGGCTGATCGCAAGACACGACGTGAGGCACATTGCCTACGGCGGAGCAGTGCTGGGTGCGGTGTCGCTGCTCGGTCTCGGTCACGTGCAGCAGCAGTGGCACCTGTTCGTGGTCTACGGCGTGTTCGCAATCGCATGGTCGTCGAGCGGGCTCACGCTTGCGACCACCGTTGTCACACGCTGGTTCCACACCAAGCGGGCGTCGGCAATCGCCGCGGCGAGCTCGGGCCTGTCGGTGGGTGGCATCGTGCTGTCGCCGCTCATCAAGTCGTTGATCGACTCGCAGAAGATGAGCGGTGCCGCACCGGTGCTCGCGTTGCTGTGGCTGGTGGGCATGAGCGTGCCCGCGTTCCTGTTGATCCGCGGCGAGCCGGGCGCGCTGAACTGGATGCCCGACGGTGAGCCGCGGCCCGAGAACCACATCATGGAGATGCCCGGCACGCCGATGAACGTTGCGGTGCGCACGCGTTTCTTCTGGGTGGTCACTATTGGGTACGTGCTGGTCATGGGCAGCCAGGTCGGGGCGATCCAGCAGATCGTGAAACTGGTGGAGGAGCGCACCACGAAAGAGACCGCAGCGCTCGCGACCTCAGTTCTGTCGGGTGCGAGCGTGGTGTTCCGCCTCGTGGGCGGGCGGGTGATCCCGAGGTTCCCCCTCGCCAAGTTCATGGTGTTCATCGCGGTGGTGCAGGGCAGCGCGATCATCCTGGTGGGCCAGATGCACAACACGGTTGCGCTGTTCCTGGCGATCGGGCTGTTCGGCGCAATGGTGGGCAACGTGCTGATGATGCAGTCACTGCTGATTGCACAGCGGTTCGGTGTGAAGGACTATGCCCGTATCTCTGCCCGGTCGGGTCTGGTGTCGCTGACAGGCACCGCCATCGGGCCGATTCTCATCGGTTCGATACGCGATGCATCGGGCAACTATGACACCCCGTACCTGGTGGCCGGCCTTGTCTCTCTGGTTGGGGCGGCGCTGTTCTGTTTCAGTGGCCCTGCCGAGGCAGAGGACTAGAAGCTCATCGAGCGAAGGCGACGGATGCGCTCATCGGTCGCCGGGTGCGTGGAGAACAGGCGCGAGACATCGACGCCGCTGCCGCGACGCGCGTGCATCTCTGCGAGCGGATTGTGGATGTAGGCCTGCGCCTGGGCGGGCGCCACCTGCATCGGAACCCGGGCCGCCATGGCCTCGATCTTCTCGAGAGCGCGGGCGAGGGGTTCGCCGTTGCCGAGAAGCTCGGCCGCACCGCGGTCGGCCTCGAACTCACGGCTGCGGCTGATTGCCATCTGGATCAGGCTCGCCGCGAGAGGGGCGAGCAACGACACCAAGAGCACGGCGAACGGGTTCGCACGGTCCTCGTCGTCGCGCGAGCCGGCGAACATTGTCGCGAACATGGCCATCTGTGCGATCGCCGAGATGGCGGTGGACACCGCCGCGGCCACCGAGCCGATCAGGATGTCACGGTTGCGCACGTGCATGAGTTCGTGAGCCATCACGCCCTCGACCTCGTCGCGCGACAACGACTGCAGCAGGCCGCGCGTCGCGCACACGACTGCGTTGTTGGGGCCACGGCCGGTCGCGAATGCGTTCGGCTGTTCGCTCGGTGACACGGCCACGCGGGGCATGGGCATGCCCGCCCTGGTCGCCAGGTCGCGCACCATGCCGTAGAACTCGGGGTGGTCGGCCTCGGTGATGACCTGTGCACGGGCCGACGACAACGCCAACCGGTCGCTGAACCAGTACGAGCCCCCGACCATCACGAGGGCGAGCACCAGGCCGATCATGACGGCGCCGGAGCTGCCCCCGCCGAGCAGGGAGGCCACGCCGACGATCAGGCCGCCGAGCGCTGCGAGAAGAATCGTGGTCTTGGCTGTGTTCTTGAACATCTCAGCTTCTCCGTTCTGTCGGTGAGTTGAATGTCGGTGATGTCAGAAATCGAAGATGTCGCCGAGCATGCTCGACATTTTCTTCTTCTTTGCGGGGTACGGCACGTACTTCACGCGCTTGTAGTCGTCGTCATCATCGTCACGCTTTGACGACTTGGCCGGGCCGGATGCCCGCTCGATGAGCTTGTCAAGTTCACCGCGGTCGAGCCACACGCCACGGCAGTCCGGGCAGTAGTCGATCTCGATTCCCTGGCGATCTGTCATCATCAGGGCTGTGGAGCAGTGGGGGCACTTCATCGTGTCTTCCTTCGGCAGTGGTTGCTTGACTTGCCGAAGGTCTCTCCCGGGCTTTCGCCCCCGTGTGCCGGGCCTTTCGACCGTGATGACGACACTTCGGTCTCGGGATACTCCCCTTCGTTGAGAAGAAGTGTAGGGCAGGTGCGTAGCCTTGCAATCGCATGCCGGACGAAGAGAAGAAGTTTCACCCCAATGTCGTGAGAGTGGTCGGGGCTGCCCGGGCCGCCGGACTCGAGATCGAAGTCCGCCAGTTTCCTGAAGGAACCAAGACAGCCCAGGACGCCGCGAATGCGATCGGGGTGGAGGTCGGCCAGATCGTGAAGTCGCTCGTGTTCGGGGTGGATGACGAGATCGTGATGGCGCTGGTCAGCGGGTCGAACCAACTGGACGAGAAGAAACTGGCCGCGGCCGCGGGCGGAGCGAAATGCTCGCGGGTCGATGCCGATGCGGTACGCGCGGCTACAGGGTTCCCGATCGGCGGTGTGCCTCCCTTTGGTCACACAACCCAACTTCGCGTGTTCGTGGACCCGGACTTGTTGCAATACGACGAAGTCTGGGCCGCAGCCGGGACGTGGAACGACAACTTCGGTGCGGCGCCTGCTGACATCGTGCGCGTTGCCGGTGGTGTTGTGTCGGAGATCAAGCGCCAATGACCAAGGAACAGACCCAGAGAGAAACGCTGGCCGACTACTGGAGCTTCTTCGCGTCGACCGAATGCAAGGGATACTCACCCTTGTACGAGGCCATCAC